>NSIL01000001.1 GCA_002737365.1 Acidobacterium sp.
AATAGTGTTGCTTCGCAACCTGCTTCACCGACGACGATCGCGATCTGTCCGTACCGCCGCCCGAGGTGGACAGCGTCTCGCACCGAGAGGCCGGCGACGAGAAGGCTTCGCTCCGGAGGGTTGCTGGTTCGAGTCCAGCCCGAGGAGCCACCACTAAAAGTCGTAGACGACGCCGAATCGGATGGTGCGCGGCGGCAGAATATCCGTCACCCGCCCGAAGCTTGGCCCAGACACGTAGGTCGCCGCCGTAATCGCATTGATGTTGAGCACGTTCAACACGTCGAAGCTCACGTTCATGAACCCTTTAGGCAGGCCCACCCGCTTCGACACCCGCGCGTTAAACGTGGTCTGCTTCCCTTCGCGCTGCGAGCCAAACGGCTCGAGGCGAATAGTCGCCGACGCGAGTTGCCGCAGTGGGGCGCCACTCGGATCGGTGGCGCGGAATACATAGGTGCGCTGTCCCAGCACGCCGTTTCTGACCTCGACGATGGCGCCGACGGAAATTTCTTTGGGGAACGTGTAATTGCCGTTGAGCTTGAAGGCCCAGCGCCACCGATCGTCGAGATCGAAGTAGTCGTCGTTCGGGCTCTGCGGAATGCCGGCGATCCATCGGTGATACTTGGTGCCAGTGTAGGCGGCGAGCATCGACCAGCTGCCGGTCATGCGTCGGGCGATCGACGCTTCGTATGAGTTGTAGTAATCGGTGCGCCCCGAGGGACGATTCACCTCCTGATTGCCGACGAAGTTGCTGCCGCGAAACGCCGCGTCGTAGTCGTAAATGGTCACCTGGCCTCGGTCGTCGCCGGTGCCGAGCACACCGTCAGGGCCGGGATCCGTACGCGCGATCGGAATGTTGAAGGCGCTGTAGGGGCGCCGCACGTTGATCGTGCTGTAGTCGTTGCCGAGCTGTTTGAGGACATAGAGGCCGCGCACTGCGATCCCCGGCGTGAGCTCGTGCTCAAGCGACGCGGTGACCTCGTTGACATGCGACAGCCTCAGATCGCTATTGATCTTGTTGTTGGCGGCACTCGTCGTGCTAATGAAGTCGATGCCATTGGTGTCGAGATTGACCTCGCCTGGATCGTAGCGACCGTTGCGGTTCGGGTCACTCCAGCGATAGACGGTCTGGAAGGTCGAGTACTGATTGTAGTTGGCGGCAATTCCCGCCTCGGTGTTGAAGCGGCCGTAGGTCGCCTTCATCACCGTCTTGCCCTTGCCGGTTACGTCCCAGGCCACGGCAGTGCGCGGCGCAACGCGGCCCCACTTGCCAACCTCCACGCGCGGGAACGTGGTGGCTGCGGCAAAGGGACCTCCGGGGCGAGACTGCTCCGGAACGTACGAGTGCTGTAAGTCGTAGCGCACGCCAAGATTAAACGTGAGGCGCTGGCCAACCCGCCATTGATCGGTGAGGTAGCCCGAGAACACGTTGTCCCAGTTATCGGGCTCGACCGGCGCGTTGGTGGTCTCGAGCTGCACCGGCGTGTTGGCGACGCCGTTGATCGTGTCGTACATCAGGTGATAGTTGCCGCTCGCCGTGACGCCCGCGTTGCCGGTGATGTCGCGCAGCGACGCCTGGTAGCCAAGCTTGAACTGGTGGTTGCCGCCGAGGAAACTGGCCGGCACGTAGGTCGCGCTGGCATCAGCCACCCACATCGTGAAGTCACTTTCACGCTGAATGCCACAACCGGTAATCATCAGCGTGTTGCGGTTGTAGGTGCCGGGCGTGGTTCCGCACGATGGCTGCTGCGAGTAATTGAGCAGGTAGGTGGAACGGCCGAACTGCGCGTCGAAGAACAGTTTTTCTGTCGGCGTGCCTTTGATCTCGGTCTTCCACCTGGTCGGCACCCACTTGAACACCTGCGTCGCTTCGAACGCGAGATGGGTGAAGTCAGGCGCGTTGGTCGGCTGCGCGCCGAACGGCGTGTTCTGCGAGTCGGCATCGCTGCGAGTGACCTCGCGCGCGTAATCCGCCACCAGCTGAAACTTCGGCGTGACCTGGTACTGGCCCTTGATCGTCGGATTGCTCAACGTCGATGTCGGCAATGCGGCCGGCTCGTCGCCGGTGAGGTAGCTGCCGTCCGGCCCGGGATCGAGCACCAGGCCCGGACGGGTCGTTTCATTTCGCCGATCGCGGTACGAGCCGTAGAACCACAGTTTGTCGCGAACGATGCGGCCGCCCAGATCGCCGCTGGCGTCGTTGAAGTACTGCAGCGAGGTGCCCACCTTCAGGCCGCGCGCTTCGAGCGCCGGCGTGATGTTCGGCGACGGCTGCCGCATGTAGGCTTCGCTGTAGCGGCCGTGGAAGGTGTTGCCGCCCGACTTGGTCACCATGTTGATCATGGCACCGGCCTCTTTCACCTCGGCACCGTTGCCATAGGTCTTGACGTCGACTTCTTCGGTGTTCGCCAGGTCGGGTATCGAGTTCGCGATGATCTTGAAGCCATCGACCATCACGGTGACGTTGGTGTTGCCGCTGTTGATGCCGTAGGTGTTGAAGCGAATGCGCGCATTAAGGCCAATCGCCCCTGGCTTGAACCCGTCGGTCGCGGTGAGGCCGGGCGACATCTGCACGATGTCGGCCATCTGCTTCAGGCCCGGCAGCGCGAACGAGATCAAGTCAGTGGGCACGGTCTGCCCACCGCCGGTCGAGGTCAGATCGACGACCGGACTGGCGCCACTGACCGTCACCGTCTCGTTGAGGGTACCGACTTTCAGCGTCGTGTTGATGCGCGCGGTGAAGCCGGCGGTGAGCTCGAGTCCCTGCCGTCGCAACGGCTCGAAGCCGGTGAGCTCGAATCTGATCGCATAGGCACCGCGCGGCAAGTCGATAAATCGATACCGGCCTTGACCGTCGGTGATGGTCGAGACCTGCTGCACCTGCAGCGCCGGGCTCGACGCCGTCACCGTCACGCCTGGCAGCGCTGCGCCGGACTGGTCGGACACTACGCCGTCGATGCCGGCGGAGGTCAGGTTCTGCGCCTGCGCGCGCGCCGCGAAGATCGCGAGCACGCACGCCATCGCGGCGGTGCCTCTGACGAAGCGTACCATCGACACAACTGTCATACGTTCAACTCCCTGGTGTTACTGCCGAGTCGCTGGTGACGCGCCCAATTCGAGGTAGCCAATACCGTTACGAATCGCGACCTTCGTTCCCATTGCGGCGGATAACCTCACCACGTCGTCGAGAATTTTCTGGCCAAGTGGTCCATCGGCAAACAGCGGTCGGCCGCGCACAGTGCGCGATTTGCCGTGACTGAGCGTGATCGGATGCAGCGCGAGCTCCACCAGCTGGTCACCGCGATAACGCGGCATGGCGACGACCGCTTCCCAAATCGGCGGATCGGCCGGGAAGCCGCTCTTGTCGAAGTCGTAGCGCGCGTCGTTGAAGTCATTGACGTGCGCCGCCGGCCCGAGTTTCAGCGGCTCGTAATTGTCGCTTGGCAAACGCAACAGCGTCTCGTTCTGGAAAATGAAGTCACCGAGGCTGTACATGATCGGCTTGCCCTTGTAGACCTCGATTCCGCGCAGCACGTGCGGGCCATGGCCGACAAACAGATCGGCGCCGGCATCAACCATCGCACGCGCAAAGGTGACGAGGAAGTCGGCCGGCAGGAAGCGATCGCGGCCGCCTTCGTGGGCGTGAATAGTGACGATCGTGTAGTCCGAGAGGCCGGCCGCATTCCGGACGACCGCCGCGATCTCGTCGAGATCTTCCGTCAGGGGCTCGGTGGTCACGCCGGGCGATGGGCCGACGACAAAGCGACTGCCAAGATAGTTGAAGGTATTGCCCGTCCCTGGCGGCCGGCCCGTCGTCGACGCCGCCATCGCCCGGAGAGCCGTCATCTGATCGGCAGTGATCGTGGTGGTGGTCGTGAAGCGCAGCGGGTTGAGGCCCGGGCGGGCCGGCATGTCGCCGCGCGTGCGGCCGGCGCGTGAGCTGTCGGGGAACGTCGACGCCACGGAGATCAGCGCGATGCGCCCCTTCGGCGTCTCGAGGAATTTTGCCTCGCGCGCTTCCGCCAGGCTCTGGCCGACGCCGGCTTGCATCAGCCCAGCTTCCGCCACGTATTTGGTCGTCAGGTTCATGCCGAGGACGCCGTAATCGCCGGCATGATTGTTCGCTCGCGCCACCATGTCGAAACCGGCCCACACCAGATCCTTGACGAGCGCGGGTTCGGCACGCATATAGGTACCGCCACTGGCGGCCGACGCGTACGGTTCGTAGTCATGAAAGAGCATTTCAAGATTCGCGAAGGCGGCGTCGGCGTTACGAATCAGGTCGATGACGCGCGTAAACGCGGGCTCGGCATACACCGCGATCTTGCGCGTGATGATCGCATCACCGACCAGCGCCAGCGTGAAATCCGTCGCTGACTGCGGTGGCTGCGCCTGGACGCCGACCACGGCCCCTGCCAACACCACCAGCAGAGCAACGATGCGGCTTGTGCGTCGTGACAACATCACACCTCCAAAAAAACCAAACAACGACCGACAGGAACGCGGCCCATTATGCATGGGTCCGCCGACGCCGAGACAATTAAGCGATATGAGCGGCCTCCCGAGTCAACATAAGCTTGTTCCGGTTTCGTGGACACCTTCCGAAAGGTGCGGCGGAAACTTTTGGGAAAATTCTACCAATCGCGATGACACCCCCTGGGGGCAAAGGGTAGGTGGGTGGGTTCGCCTCCCCACTGCCTCCCCAAATGGGGACGCACTGGGGAGATCCAGGATCACGCCGGTCCACGGCTGTCGAATCGCTAAGTCGTGTGGTGTCACGTTGTTCGGGTCAGAACCGCAACGCTGTCAGTTAGTTACCACCACCACCACTGGCGGGTCTTCAACCCACCTTGATTGCAAGCTCCTGTCTTGCGTGCGCAGTCAATTTCCCTGGAGTCTCCCTTGGCTGACAAACAGAAACTGACGGGAAGGTATGTTCAACGGTCGTCCGAACGGCGGACCGTCTCAGTGCCGGCCAGGCTGACCTGGAAGGACGCCTCGGGTGCGGTCCGATTCATCTCGGTGACGACCCGCGATGTGAGTGAGGCCGGCATGTTCGTGGAATGCGAGGCGGGTGCTGCCATTCCGCTCTATCGACTGGTCCACCTGCAGGTCGAACGGTCAACCCGAATGACCGAGGCCCTGCCGATCCGGCTGCGCGAAGGCCTCGTCTTGTCGGCGGTGTGGCGCGTCGCGCCGTGCCGCCGTTCAACCGGCACACCCTCAGGCTACGCCCTGCGATTCCTGGTCGATCCGCAGGTGACCGTGGTGTAGGCGTCGCCCCTGATCGAGGCGATCGCGGTCTAAGTCTGCTTGCTCCAGTAGCGCGCGAGGCCCTGCCAGAGCTGGTCGAAGGGCGCCGCGAGTTCCGTGGCCAGAGCCTCGTGCTCGGGCATGGCGGTTCTGACCTCGCGCCGCATCTGCGCTACGAACACACGCGCGCGTTCTTCATCCGTGTTGCCGGCGGCGAGCGACTGGCGAACGGCCGCGGCCTGGGCTGCCAGCGTCTCTCGAAACCGCGCGGTGTGCGCCTTCGCAGCGGTGACCACGCCAAAATGGGTCAGGAACAGCGACACCGGGTTCCACGCGTCAATCACCGCCAGGCTTTCGCGCCACGCGGCCAGGTCGATGTCGGGCGGCGGTGTCGGGGCGAGCAAATAATCGCCGCTCACCCGGATGCCGCCCGTGTCACCCACGTAGGCCGTGCCGGTCGCTTCATCCAGGAAGCTGACATGGTGCTTGGCGTGCCCGGGGGTGTAGGCCACGCTGAAGGTCGTGCCCGCCGTGGCGATCCGTTCCCCACCCTGCAACACGTGAACGTTGGCGGCCGGCACGGGCAGGAACGCCCCCCACAGAGTCTCCATCTGATCGCCATAGAGCCGTGTCGCGCTGGCCAACAGCTTCGTGGGGTCAACCATGTGCGGTGCGCCACGTTCGTACACGTGGACCTGGATTGACGGCACGCGTTCCACGATGGTCCCGACGGCGCCGGCGTGATCGAGGTGGATGTGCGTGATCAGCAGGCTCCGGACGTCGCGCAGTGTCAGGCCGCGCTGCCGCAACCCGGCTTCGAGGGCGGGCAGGCACGACGTCGGCCCGGGGTCGACGAGCGTGACGCCATCGGGCCCCATGAGAACAGCGGTCGCGATCACGCGATCGCTGCCGCGGAAATTCAGGTCGATGAAATCTGTCATACGTTGAACGACAGCGACTTCATAGTTGCCGCGTAGCGGCCATCAGGCGTCGCTGGCAGGAACACCGTGCAGTCGTCCAGGTCGCCGCCATAGACGTGCAAGGTGACCGAGGCCCTGGCGGGCCGCGCATTGGCGAGCACGTGGTGATCGGTTGGGGGAATCAGGCAGCCGGCCGAACCCGTCCCGGCCAGCAACGCCCCAATCGGCGTCACGCAGAAGTAGCCGTCGGCTTCTGGCTCGACCAGGTACTGGGTCACGGCGATCTCGCCGTCGACCACCCCTTCGACGCACCACAGGCCCCCGTGATCGTGGACGGCGGTTCCCTGCCCGGGTCCCCAGGTCATGACGATGGCCGAGTAGCGGCCGGCGGGGTCTCGGTACAGCAATCGGCGCGCATAGGCCTCGGGACGCGCGACCGTGAATTGCGCCGGCAGCTTCAGCGCGCCGGTGCCGAGCACCTCCTCAAGGTCAGCCTTCACTGCCTTGGTGATGGCTGCGGCATCACCCGCCTCCACCGATCGGTCGAGCCGGGCAATCAAGTCCGCGAGTCCAGGACAGTCGGTCGGCACGGCTTCATTCTACTTCGTGCTGTGCCGCAGGCGCCCTTTGAGGCGTAGACCGCGAGCGGTCGCGGCGGATGTTTAACGCCGCGTGACGACGAGTTCCGGGGGACCGGCCAGTCCAAGGTTGGCGCAAAGCACACGGTTGCCACCGCCGGAGCGGGCTTCTCTCAATGCATGCCGAGCCACCTTAATCAGGTCCAGTTCTTCCCACGCGGATTCGCGCTGTGGCACCGCGGTTGAGGGGGCGGCCGACGCCGCCACAGGCCAGCGGCACGATGTGGTCGACACCGAGTCGAAGCGGCCGCAGATTTACGGTGCGGTGCGACACCCGCTGAAATCCAGAATCCGCGCATACTGCGTCGGCGGCACACCCTGTGTGCAGCCGCCACTAGTGACGGTCTTCCGTGTCCCGGCCGGCACTTGTCCGCCGCTACAGGTCAGCGTCGTCCACTGGGTATAGCTGAAGCTGTCCTGTCCGCACGAGAACAGGCTCACGGAGTTCTCGCCAGACCGCCCCGGCCACGAGAAGCATTGCGCGGAATCGTACTGCAGGGGAAACGCAGTCGTGGCGTTCAGGCTGCCGCTGCACGAGGCGTCTTGCCAGAAGCCCACAGTGACGTAGCGCGGCGGGCCTGTCGGTGTTGCCACTCCCACCGGCGTGGGCGATCCCGACACGACCGCAGCGACTTCAGTGGGTGCCGTCAGTTGCTGTCCACACGCCGTGCCGCTCACCAGCAGTGCCGCCACGGCACCGCCAAGAAGTCTGCGAGTCATCGCTGTCTTCATCTACTTCCCGCCACACTTCTCATACGCCGCTAGCCACTCAAGCGCCTCTGCGAATTCCTTCTGGTTCTCTGCGGACGCGGGAGACGCCGCGAGGGTGCGCCGTTTAGGCGACTCAACCGCGTCCTGCGGGACGCCCTTCCCGGCGTCAGACGCACACCCAAGGTCGAAGTGGGCGTTTGCGTCTCCTGCCTTCGCTTTGACACGGCCGGCTGCGATCGCCGGCGTATCGGTGGAGACGGTCTGCGCACCCGCTAAGCCGCTCATGAACAACACGGCTACGCCGGACAGCACACTTCTGCGAAGGGTAATCCGCGAAGTGTAGCAGAGAACCGAGTGCCTCGCCGCGCCGAACCACTACTCTCGGTTATCGAGACCTCGACAACTCAATAGCGATCGTCTGCGGACAGTGGCAGAACGTCAACGACAAGGGAGAAGTGCTCGCGTCAGGTCAGTGGGGCAAGGTGTTTAAACTTGAGGCAACCCAGGCAAGGTTCGTGATGGAATCAGCGGGGGTGCTCATGCTGTGTCAAATTCGGACCAACGAGCCAGTATCCTTGGAGGATGGACGACACCCACCTCGTAACCTGTCCTTACTGTGGTGAAGAACTTGAGATCTACGTCGAGCTGGATGTGCGCGGCAGCTACGTCCAGGACTGCGAAGTGTGCTGCAACCCGTGGAACGTCCGCGTGTCGCGCGAAGACGGCGAGGTCTACGTGGAGATCGGACGAGCGGACGGCTCTGAGTGATTGAGCTACCGGGCGCGCATAAACAGCCCGAGCGTCAGCACGATCCCGATTGCAATCACACCGATCCTCAACAACTGCTCGTTGACGCGCGGCAGCAGCCACACGCCCATCAGTCCCCCGCAAATACCGCCGGCGCCGAGCACCGCGGCGTGACGCCAATGCACATCACTTGAAAAGACGAAGATGAGCACGGCCGAGAAATTCATCGCCACCGCCAGCGCGTTCTTCGTCGCCGAGGCGCTCCTCACCGGCAGGCCCGCGACGGTTAATACCGCCAGCATCAGGAAGCCGATGCCGCCGCCGAAGTAGCCGCCGTAGATGGCGATGGCAAACTGGGCGGCCGCGGCGGCCAGGGGGTTGAGCGTCCGGGTGCCCTCTACCGGCTCCCGGATGAACGAGCCCCAGCAGAACACGGCCGTCGCAAACAGCACCAGCCACGGCACGAGGCCGGCGAAAAAGGTCGGCGGCGTCGCCAGTAGCAGCAGCGCGCCGGCAATGCCGCCGACGAGACTGACGATAAAAAGGGTCCTGAACGACAGCCCCTCGGCCCCAGTGGCCATACCGCGGCCGGCGTAGCCCGTCGCCATCTGCCCCGGAAACAGCGCCATCGTCGAGGTAATGTTCGCCGCGCGTGGGTCGAGGCCCGCGATCACCAGCATCCCGAGAGTGACGAACGAGCCGCCACCGGCAAGCGCATTCTGCGCACCCGCAACGGTACCGGCGAGGAAGATCAGGAGCCACAGCATCAGGTGGGAGTTTACCGCTGTTGGGTAACGTGGCCGACCACGAGCGCGATTGAGCCTGCCCGAAGGGCTGACTCAATCGAGTCGAATGGTGCCGGGGGCGGGAATCGAACCCGCACGACGCTTGCGCGTCTCAGGATTTTAAGTCCTGTGCGTCTGCCAGTTTCGCCACCCCGGCCAGCAGAGTTGAAAATTGAAGAGTCAGTGAACCAGCCTGGATTCCTGCGGGCCGCCGATCACGCGGGCGATCATCTCGGACAGGCGCGTCTCATCAATCGCGAACGGACCCGCGCTGGCGGTGCCGAGCTGCAACTCGAGATGCACCAGCACGCCGCCCTGGTCGGGGCTGACAATCCAACTGAACCCGCGCATGGCCACCGACGCCGGCTCGCTGTTGGGATCGCGCGCGCGGTCCAGGGCCTTCAGCATCTGCTCGAGCAGCAGCTTGACGTCGGCCACGGTCCACGAGGCGACGTCGGTCGAGACGCCTTTCATCTTCTGCGTCACGGCGCCCGCCGCGCCTCGAACCCACACGTCCACGTCAATCATGGTCACAGTCCTGTTCATGAATTTTTCCAGTTTGGTGCCCGTTTGTCGATCCACGCCTGCACGCCTTCCGTGGCATCGTGCGTCTTGAGCAGGCCATTCAAATAGTCGCACTCGGCCCGGTCGAGCGCCGGCTCGGCCTGCGCCCGCAAGGTCAATCGCGCCGCCGCCACGGCGTGCGACAACGCCACGGCGGAATGCGGCAATAGATACGTCGCGAACCACGTGCCAGCCGCCTCGATCAGGCTGGCGCTCGGCGCCACCATCGACAGCAGGCCGGCGTCGTGCCAGTACGCCGCCGACTGCAACTGCCCCGTCACAATGGCGCGAGTGGCGCGAGACGCTCCCACCCGCAGGGGCAACAGTGCAGCCGCCACCGGCGGAAACGCCGCCAGCCGAATCTCGGGCAGGCCGAACATCGCGGCATCGGTGGCGAGAATGTCATCACACGCCAGCGCGAGTTCAAACCCACCACCCAGGCACCGGCCGGTCACGAGCGCCGCGGTCGGCGCCGGGAATTCCAGCACCTGCCGAATCACGCGATGCGTCTCCGGCAACACCGTCGCCATCAGACCCGGCTCGTGCTCCTGAATCTTCGCGCCGAACGAAAATTCCTCGCCGGCGCCCTCAATGGTCAACCACTTGATTCCCGGGGTCGACTCCAGGTCATGCAAGGCCTTACCGAGCGCCCGAATCAGGTCCAGTGACAGCAGGTTGCCTGGAGGCGCATTCAGCTGCAGGCGCTGCCATGCGCCATCATGTGACGCTTGGCTCCGGACGAGTCCGCTCATTGCAACACACTCGGATCAATAGACGGCGCATCACAGGCAAAGTCCCGGCAGACGTACGCGGTGGCCTGATTGTCGATCATGCTCATCTCCGCGACCCACGGCATGTGTACTGCCAGGGCCGCTTGCTCCGCTGGGTCGGCCAGCACCATGACCGCAAACGGGCGGTAGCGCTTGTGCACCGCCCGCCACAGCGCTTGCGTGTCGGCGGCATCACGGTGGCCGACTATGACGATCTGCTCGCCGCCGGCCAGCGACGACGACAAGGCCGACGCCATGAACGGCACCGCCCTGCCCTGTTCTTCGAGACGGCCACCGAACGACGCCAGCGCCGACGCCGCCCGCTCGTGGTACGACGCCACGCCGGTCAAGTGCGCCAGGGTCCAGCAGTTCATCGCCGACACCGACGACGGTGCGGGCTCTGCGCCATCGTAGCCTTCTTTCATGCGCAGCAACACCGACGGGTCGGCGCCGGTGGTGCTGAACCAGCCGCCGCTCTCACCATCCCAGAACAGCTCGTCCTGCCTCGCCTGCAGCGTCCGCGCCCACGCCAGCCACTCGGCCTGGCCGGTCGCCTGGAACAACTCGAGCACGCCGAAGATGAGATACGCGAAGTCTTCGGCGTAGGCCTCAATCGCCGCGTCGCCGGCCCGATAGCGCCGTAACAGGCGGCCCGTGTTCGCATCCCACATGGTTTGCCTGAGGAACGCGGCGGCCCGCGCCGCGCTGTCCAGATGACGAGCCGCGGCGCCGCCATCGAAGCCAGGCCCATCGCGGGCCACCAGGACACGCGCGGCACGCGCACACGCCGCAATCATCAAGCCGTTCCACGCGGTCAGGACCTTGTCGTCCAACTGCGGACGCGGCCGCGTGTTCCGCACCTCGAACAGGATCTTGCGGGCCCGCAACAGCACCTCGGCGATGTCGACGGGCGTCTTGCCACTGGCCCGCGCCAGGTCGGCAATCGATTGCGCGGTATGCAGCAGGTTCTTGTTGACGAACTCCTGCTGGGGGTCGAACGGCGCGTTGCCGTTGGGCCGCACGCCATAGCGCCCTTCAAACACCGGGCTGTCGTCGCCAAGGGCCGCGCGAATTTCGTCCTGTCCCCAAATGTAGAACGCGCCCTCCATCTTGTGGGCATTGGAATCGCCTTCGCTCCCAGGTGGGATGCTGTCTGCGTCCTCGGCGGAATAGAACCCACCCGCCTCGTCTGTCATGTCGCGTTGCACGTACTGCAGGGTGTCTTCGGCGATCTCCGCAAAGAAGGGGTCGTCGCTGGCCTGCGCCGCTTCGAGATAGGCCAGCACCAGTTGCGCCTGGTCGTAGAGCATCTTCTCGAAATGCGGTACGCGCCAGTCGCCATCCACTGAGTAACGGTGAAACCCGCCGCCGATGTGATCGCGCATGCCGCCAAGCGCCATCGCGCGCAGCGTCTGCACCACCATGGCCCGCGGCACGTCATCGCCGGTGCGCCGGTGCTCGCGCAGCAGGAACAGCAATTCACTGGGCCGCGGAAACTTCGGCGCGTCGCTGAACCCGCCACGCCGGGTATCGAAGGTTTGTGCGAACTGCTGGTAGGTCTTGGCCAGCGCCCCCGCATCGGGTGTGCGGCGATCGTTCTGCCCCTGCGCCATCTGCTCGAGGCGCGTCACCATCTCAGCCGCCGACTTGACGACGTTCAGCCGGTCATCGCGCCAGGCGCGGCTGATCTCGGTGAGCACATCGACAAATCCGGGCCGGCCCCATTGCGACCGGGGCGGATAGTAGGTGCCGCCGAAGAAGGGCTGCAGGTCGGGCGTCAGCCACACACTCATGGGCCACCCGCCGGAGCCGGTCGTCGCCTGCACGAACGTCATGTAGACGCGGTCGACGTCAGGACGTTCTTCGCGGTCGACCTTGATGGCAATAAAGTGATCGTTCAGAACCTGGGCCACGCCGTGGTTCTCGAACGACTCGCGCTCCATGACGTGACACCAGTGGCAGGTGGCGTAGCCGATGGAAAGAAAAATTGGCTTCCCCGCTGACCGGGCCGCCTCGAACGCGGCGTCTCCCCACGGATACCAGTCGACGGGATTGTTGGCGTGTTGCAGCAGGTACGGACTCTGTTGGGCCGCCAGGCGATTCGGCATTCATTCGATGATACTGAAGAAATCGGGTGCCTGGGGTGCCTAGGGGGGCCAGTGCTGGATGCCGTTCGGCGGCGTCCTGCAGTCGCGCGTAGCTCGCCGTCATCTGGACGCGGTACAGCAGAATCACGACGCTGACGTAGATCCAGATCAAGAACACCACGACTGCGGCGATCGCGCCGTGGACGACGTTCCAGGTCGCAAGGTCGGAGGCATACCAGGCAAACAGCGAAAAGGCGACGCCCACACCAGCATGAGCATGCCACCGGCGCCAAAGCTCACCGGCATCGGCCGTCACCTCGCCGAGGATGGCGAGTGACAGCAGCAGCATGGGGAAGAGCGAGATGAGCGCGGAATACGCCACCGAGGCGGCGTGGGTCAGGCCCTCACTGTTGTCGAGCTCGCCAACTCCCCGCCAGGCCGATCAGGCGAACATGCCCACCGAGCCGCCCGCGGCCGCGGGCCACACTATACAGTCCGCCGCGGCCACGCCGACGCGGCAGTGGGCACCGAGGGACGGCCAGTCTTGAACTCATCCACGACTTGCGTCAACCGCACGGCCTCGCGAATGACGCCCTCAATCTCAGGCTGCAAGTCAGCGCGCAATTGGCGGCCGCGCTCGGTAAACAGGGCGTAGCCGACACCGACGCCGACTACCGCGCCAATCAGGCCGCCCAGAATCATCAGGTTACGTTCGGTCATCCAGGCTCCTCCACGGCGCACCCTCCAGCGCACGGGTCCTTGAGGTCGTGCGGCTTGAGTGCTGAACGGCGCCTATACAACTGTAGCGCATCCAGACACGCTCAGACCGTGGCCGGCGTCGTCCTGATCCTGAAGAAGTAGGGCCGGTATAATGACCGGGTGGACAAGCCCCCGGCCAAACTGGTTGTCACGCCGATCGTCTCGGCCTTGCGAGCGGCGCCACCCGCGTCGTCTGAAGACGCGATGAAGTGCGAGCGCTGCGGTGCCGAGATGTACCGCATGCACGCCGTCTGGCGTTGCCCGGCCTGCCGATTCAAGACGGATTGCTGCGGATGGTAACCGCGGGCTGGTAATGGATCCCCTCACCTCGCATATCGATCCGGCCTCGGCCGACTTCCGCGCCAACCGGGAGCGGATGCTTGCGCTGGTCCAGGAGCACCGGGATCGCGTCGCCCAGGCCCGCCTTGGCGGCGGCCCCAAGTACCTCGCCCGGCATCGCGAGCAAGGCAAGCTACCGGTGCGCGAGCGCATCGAGGCGCTGATCGACCCAGGGTCGGCCTTCCTCGAATTGTCGCCGCTTGCGGCCTGGGGGATGTATGACAACGACGCGCCGGCCGCCGGCCTCGTGACTGGCATTGGTCGCGTCTCTGGACGCGACGTCATGATCGTGGCCAACGACGCCACCGTCAAAGGCGGCACCTACTACCCCCTCACGGTCAAGAAGCACTTACGGGCGCAGGAGGTGGCGCTGCAGAATCACTTGCCGTGCGTTTACCTGGTTGATTCAGGTGGTGCCTTCCTGCCGCTGCAGGCGGACGTCTTCCCGGATCGCGATCACTTCGGCCGCATCTTCTTCAATCAGGCTCGTATGTCGGCGGCCGGCATTCCACAGGTCGCGGTGGTCATGGGATCGTGCACGGCCGGTGGCGCCTACGTCCCGGCGATGTCGGACGAAACCATCATCGTCAAAAACACCGGCACCATTTTCCTGGGCGGTCCCCCGCTGGTGAAGGCCGCCACGGGCGAAGAGGTCAGCGCGGAGGATCTCGGTGGCGCCGACGTGCACACCCGGCTCTCGGGTGTCGCCGACTACCTCGCGGAGGATGATGCGCACGCGCTGCACCAGGCGCGCATCGTGGTTTCGACGCTCAACACGGGCAAGACGCTGCCGGCCGACATGGCCCGTCCCGAGGACCCGGCCTACGACCCGGCCGAGCTCTACGGCATCGTCAATCTCGACCTGCGGAAGGCCTATGACGTCCGCGAGGTGATCGCACGTCTTGTCGACGGCTCACGCTTTGACGAGTTCAAGGAGCGCTACGCCACCACCGTGGTGTGTGGCTTTGCCCGCCTCCATGGCTTCCTGATCGGCATCGTCGCCAACAACGGCGTGTTGTTCTCGGAGTCGGCCCTCAAGGTCACGCACTTCATCGAGTTGTGCAACATGCGCAGCGTGCCGCTGGTGTTCCTGCAGAACATCACCGGCTTCATGGTCGGCAAACAGTACGAGCGCGGCGGCATTGCCAAGGACGGCGCCAAAATGGTGCATGCGGTGGCCAACTCGGTGGTGCCGAAGTTCACGGTCATCATCGGCGGCTCGTTTGGGGCCGGCAACTACGGTATGTGTGGCCGGGCGTACGAGCCGCGCCTGTTGTGGATGTGGCCCAATGCGCGCATTTCGGTCATGGGCGGTGAGCAGGCCGCGGGCGTGCTGACGACGGTCAAGCGCGACCAGATGGCGCGCGAAGGCGGCGACTTCACGGCGGCCGCCGAAGCCGCCATTCGCGAGCCCATTCTGCAGAAGTACGACACCGAAGGCTCGCCCTATTACTCAACCGCGCGGTTGTGGGACGATGGCATTCTGGATCCGGCAGCGACGAGATCGGCACTGGCGCTGGGCCTGTCGGCCGCGTTCAACGCGCCCATTCCGCCGCCCAGGTTCGGCATCTTCCGCATGTAGCCGCTATGCCTTTCCACTTCCTCGCCATCGAACGGCGTGGCTCGGTCGAGTATGTCACGCTCAACCGTCCCGACGTGCGCAATGCTTTCAACGAACACGTCATTGCCGAGCTGACAGCCTGGGCCACCGGGGCACATCTCGACCCGGCCCTGCGGGTGGTGGTGTTTGGTGGTGCTGGCAAAGTGTTCAGCGCCGGCGCCGATGTGGCGTGGATGGCGAAGATGGCCGGCTATACGCACGAGGACAACGTGCGCGACGCCACCGCCGGGGCCGAGATGTTTCTGGCGATCAACACGATTCCCGCCATTGTGATCGCCCGCATCCAGGGCGCCGCGCTCGGCGGCGGCGCTGGTCTGGCCGCGGTGTGCGACATCGTCGTGACCGAGAGCACGGCGGTGTTTGGCTTCACCGAAACGAAGCTTGGCATCTTGCCGGCGATGATCTCGCCGTACGTCATCCAGAAGATCGGCGTCTCGGCAGCCCGCGAGTTGTTCCTGACCGGCGCCCGTTTCGATGCGGCCCGCGCGAAAGAGATTGGTCTGGTCCACGCCGTGGTCGCCGCCGACCAACTTGATGCCACCGTCATGCAGTACGTGCGCGAGGCGCTGTCGGCGTCACCCACTGCCGTGGCCAGGGCCAAGGCGCTGATCCCGCGGGTCGCCGGTCACGCGCCTGTCGAGGTCATGGCGATCACGGCCGAGGCGATCGCGGCGCAACGCGTGTCGCCCGAGGGACAGGACGGCCTGCAGGCGTTTCTGACCAAGGGCAAGCCCGGCTGGGTTAAGGACCCGCAGTGAGCCGAATCCGCCGCCTGCTGATCGCCAACCGCGGTGAGATCGCGGTGCGGATCATGCGGGCATGCCGCGAGCTCGGGATCGAGACCGTTGCGGTCTACTCCGATGCGGACGCCGAGGCACCGCATGTCCGTGCCGCCGACCGCGCGGTGCACCTCGGCGCCGCACCTGCTCGTGACAGCTATCTCGACGGCCGCAAGGTCATCGCGGCGGCGCTCAGCGCCGGCGCCGACGCCATTCACCCCGGTTATGGGTTTCTCTCCGAGCGCGCGCACTTCGCGAAGGCGTGCGACGAGGCCGGCCTGGTGTTTGTGGGTCCGCCGGCCTCGTCACTCGAGCGGATGGGTTCGAAGATTGGCGCCCGCCGCCTGATGGTCGAGGCCGGCGTGCCGGTCGTCCCCGGCGAGACGCCGGCCGATCAATCAGATGGCTCCCTGGCAGCGGCGATTGCCCGCGTCGGTTTTCCTGCTCTCATCAAGCCCTCGGCTGGTGGCGGTGGCATCGGCATGAAGGTGGTGCGCACCGCGGCAGACGTCGGCGAGGCGCTGGCCGCAGCACGGCGCGAGGCCACGGCGTCGTTTGGCGACGGCACTTTGTATGTCGAACGCCTGATCGAACGGCCTCGCCATGTTGAGATCCAGGTCTTCGCCGACGCTCACGGCAACGTCGTGCATCTCTTCGAGCGCGAGTGTTCCGCGCAACGCCGGCACCAGAAGATGGTGGAAGAAAGCCCGTGCCCGGCGCTCAGCCCGGCGGTGCGGCAGGCCATGGGTCAGGCGGCCGTCGCGGCGGCCCGTGCCGTGAATTATCGCAATGCCGGCACCTGCGAGTTCCTGCTCGAGGGCGAGGGCGAGGCGGCGCGGTTTTACTTTCTCGAGATGAACACGCGACTGCAGGTTGAGCATCCGGTCACCGAATGCGTCGTCGGTGTCGACCTGGTGCACGCGCAGCTCGCGGTGGCCGGCGGCGCCGCCCTGCCCTTTACGCAGGACAGCCTGTCGCAGCGCGGACACGCGATCGAGTGCCGCATCTACGCCGAAGACCCCGCACAGGGCTTTATCCCCCAGGCCGGCCGGCTGTTGCTCTACCGCGAACCCCAGGGGCCGGGGATTCGCGTCGATAGCGGTGTGGCGGCGGGCACGATGGTGTCGGTGTATTACGACCCGATGCTGGCGAAGCTGATCGTGTGGGGCGAGACCCGCGAAGTGGCGCGCCTTCGAGCGCTGGCGGCGCTACGCGATTTCGCCGTGCTCGGGATTCATACCAACATCCCGTTTCTGCTGCAGTTACTGGAACACGAACAGTTCATCGCCGCCACCATCGACACCGGCTTCCTCGATCGCGAAGGCGCCGCGCTGGCGGCAGCCTCGGTCACCGAGTTGCCCGCCGCCGCGCTGGCCGCGGTCGCCGAGTATCGCAGAACCGCCCAGCACTCTGGCACCCCAGGCACCCTAGGCACTGATCCGTTCCTGACGCTAGGAGTCTGGCGTGTCTGAGCCAGTTGTGACCCCGCTCGGCGAGGATTGGTATCTCGTCGATGACGGCGAACGCCGATGGCGAGTGGCCGTGGCCGGCGCCGGCGATACGCAGTGGGTGTTCGTCAATGGCCAGGTGGCCACCGTGGAGATTCCCACGCCGGGCCGACGACGCCGCAAAGGCGGCGACGGTGGCGTGATGTCGCCCATGCCGGCCACCGTGGTTGCCATTCGTGTCGCACCGGGCCAGGCCGTGGCCGCCGGCGACACGCTGATCGTGCTCGAAGCGATGAAGATGGAACTGCCCATCCGCGCGCCGCGCGACGGCGTGGTCAAGACGGTGGCCTGCGCCAAGGGCGACCTGGTGCCGCCTGGCGTGAACCTGCTGGAATTCGAATAGTGCGCATACCCGGCCGCGTTTCGATCGTCGAAGTCGGCCCGCGCGACGGGCTGCAGAACGAGCAGTCGCTCATCACCACGGCTGACAAGATCACCTTTATCGATCAGCTCACCGCCGCGGGACATCGCGTGATTGAAGTCGCTGCCTTCGTGTCGCCGAAGTGGGTGCCGCAGATGGCCGATGCAAGTGAGGTGTTGGCCGGCATCACGCGCCGGGATGGCATGCGCTACACGGCGCTCGTGCCGAACCGCGCCGGGCTGACGAGAGCCATGGCCGCCGGGGTGACCGAGGTGGCCATTTTCGCCGCGGCCTCCGAGACGTTCAGCCAGCGCAACCTCAACCAGTCGATTGAGGCGTCGCTTGTCACCTACGCCGACGTCTGTCGCGAGGCCCTGGCGGCCGGACTGCGCGTGCGCGGCTATCTGTCGACCTGCTTCGGCTGTCCCTATGAGGGCGCGGTGGCCCCGACACAGGTTGCGGCGATCGCGCGCCGGCTCTTCGACCTCGGCGTCTTCGAGATCGCGATCAGCGACACCATCGGCGTGGCGCACCCGGGCCAGGTGCCGCAGGTGCTCGATGCCGTCGCCGCGAGTGTGCCCCTCGCGCAGGTGGCACTGCACTTCCACGACACCCGGGGTACGGCACTCGCCAACGTGCTGGCTGGGCTCGACTACGGCGTCACGACCTTCGACAGTGCGGCCGGCGGCCTCGGCGGCTGCCCCTTCGCGCCGGGCGCCGCCGGCAACCTGGCCACCGAAGACCTGCTCTACATGCTGAACGGCCTGGGGGCCGAGACGGGAGTGGATCTGTCCAGGGTCGCCACGGCGTCGCAGTTCATTCAAACCTGCCTCGGTCACCGTCTGCCGTCCCGCTACCTGCAGTCGATGCCGTCCTAGCGCTCGGAGCAGTTGGGTTATCGTTGACGTATCGATGACGATCGAGAGGCAGACGCTCGGCAAGGTGCGGTGGCGGCTCATTCCGTTCCTGTTCCTCCTGTATGTGATCGCGTATCTCGATCGCGTCAACGTTGGCTATGCCGCGCTCGACATGAACCGCGAGCTGGGGTTCAGCGCCGCGGTCTACGGATTCGGCTCCGGGATCTTCTTCCTCAGCTACACCCTGCTCGAGGTGCCCAGCAACCTGCTGCTGGCGCGGTTTGGCGCGCGCCGCTGGATCGCCCGCATCATGATCACCTGGGGCCTGGTCTCGATGGCCACGGTGTTCGTGGACACGCCGCTCTCGTTCTACCTGTTGCGCTTTATCCTCGGCGCGGCTGAAGCCGGATTCTTCCCCGGTTTGATTCTCTACCTGACCTACTGGTTTCCCGCCCGTGAACGCGCGCGTGCCGTCGCCTTATTCATGACAGCGACTGCCATGGCCGGCGTGATCGGCGCACCGATCTCCAGCGCCATCCTCCAACTGGATGGCGCCGGTGGCCTGCACGGGTGGCAGTGGCTGTTTATCATCGAAGGCCTGCCTGCTGTGCTGCTCGCGCCAGTGGTGCTCCGCCGGCTCACCGAACGGCCAGCCGATGCGAAATGGCTGACCGCCGACGAGCGAGACTGGCTGACACGCGAGATGGCAAAAGAACTGGAGCATGCACCCGACGTGCACCTCACCCTGAGCACCGCCTTTCGCAGCGGCCGCCTATGGGCCCTCTCCGCCCTCTATTTCTGCATCGTCATGGCCTTCTACGGCGTGAGCTTCTGGCTGCCGCAGATCGTGCAGGCGACCGGTGGGCTCAGCTCGTCGACGGTCATCCTGCTCACGGCCATCCCGTATGTGGCGGCGACGGTTGGACTGGTGGTGATCGGATCGCGCTCAGACGCGAAGGCCGAACGGCGCTGGCACGTCGCGGTGCCGTGCCTGATTGGCGCGGCAGGATTCGTGCTCACGGTGCTCGCGCCGCAGACCGCGATCGCGTCACTCGCCATGCTGTCGATCGCCGCCTTCGGTATTTGGGGTGCCCTGGGACCGTTCTGGGCCATGCCCACCGCATTCCTGCGCGGCACGGCGGCCGCCGGGGGAATTGCCATCGTCAATTCGATCGGCAACATCGGCGGCTTCGCGGGACCGTTCGCGATTGGCTGGGTGCGCGATGCGACCGGCGGCTTCGGGGGCGGACTGCTCGCCCTGGCTGCCGTGCTGGTCGTCGGAGCGGTGATTGCGCTCAGCCTGCCGGCGGCGCCTTCAACTGGGCGGTAGAGCTGGCACCCCAAACAGGGGTGCCCCACCCAAAGGGGTGCCATAGCTGGAGCAGGTCAGTAGGCCGCTTTTCTGCTACGCTGGTCCGACAGTAGGCCCTACGCCAGCAGGTGCCAGCTTCCCGAGGTAGTAGCTATGTCTCACAACGACCAGCGTTTGCGCGGTCTTCTGGTGAGTATCTGCGGCACCCTGCTGGTGGTGTCGACACCCGCGGCGGCGCAGTCCCCCAATCCTCAATCGTCCGCAAGCTTCCAGGCGCCGTCCAGTCCCGACTTCATGCTTGGCCGCCCACGCGCCAGCCTCGGCATCCGCGGCGAATGGGTGATGGCCAGTGCCGGTTCCGACATCTACGACTTCGTGACCAAACAGCTGACCATCGAAAAGTCGTCGTTCAACGCCCCCGGCTTCGGCGCCGAGCTCGGCATCGTCGTCGCGCCCCGGCTGGATATCGTCGCCGGCTTCGATATCGCCAAGTCGTCGACCCCCTCGGAGTACCGCGCGTTTGTGGACAACCGCAACCTGCCAATCGAGCAGACGACGTCGCTGAAGCAGGCGAACATCTTCGGCTCGGTGAAGTTCGCCGTGCTTCCGCGCGGGCGGGCGGTTGGTAATTTTGCCTGGATACCATCGACCATCGTTCCGTATGTGGGCGCCGGCGGTGGCATGACCCACTACGAATTCGAACAGAATGGCGACTTCGTCGATTACGCTGACCTCAGGGTCTTCCCCGAGTCATTCAGGTCGAGCGGCTGGGAACCGATCGCACACGTCCTCGGCGGCGCCGACATTCAAATCTACAAGTCGATGTTCATGTCGTTTGAAGGCCGCTACACCTGGGCCGATGCCACGATGGACCCCGACTTCATCAGCTTCGAACCGATCGACCTTGGCGGATTCCGGTTGGGCGCCGGTTTCCACGTGGTGTTTTAAGCGGAGGCCGGCCATGAAAATGACATTGCTACTCGCGTTCTCATTGACGTCCGGCGTGGCCTTCGCACAGGAGCCGGCACGCGCCGCATCGCCGGCCACCGCGCAGGTCGATGCGCGCTTCACGCACTGGCTGGGCTGCTGGCGCCTTGAAGACGACCTCGCCGGCACTGGCGCGCGGCTCTGCATCACCCCCGATGCCACCGGCGTGCGCCTGCAGACCATCGTCGGCAAGATCAGCAGCGGCGATGAAGCGCTGAGGGTCGACGGTATCGAGCGACCGATTGCCGACCCGGAATGCAAGGGCACGGAGCGCGCTGATTGGTCGACCGACGGCCAACGCGTGTTTCGCCACACAACGGTCACTTGCGGCGACGAACCGCCACGAAAAGTCGCGAGCATCGCGTTCTTGTCGAGCGGGCCGACGTGGGTCAACGTGCAGTTCATCGAGGACGGCCTCAACGGGGCGGTGCGCGTGCAGCGGTATCGCCGCGCCGTTGATCAGAAGCTGGCCGACGGCTCGCTTTCCTTCCAGGCTGCCGGCGGCGCCGCGGCCCGCGTCGCGGCCGCGGCCGACACGTTCTGGAACGTCGATGACGTGATCGAGGCCAGCGGCAGGGTTCCGGCGCCGGCCGTGCAGGCCGCCGTCGCCGAGGCAAAGAGCCGATTCGTGCTTAACAAGAAGTCGCTGCTCGCCCTGTCCGACGCCGGCGTCGCGGATTTGGTCATCGACCTGATGGTCGGCCTGGCCTACCCGGAGAAATTCGTCGTTGAGAGCCGTGGGGGTTCCGGCTCGTCGACCGCCGGGCTCTCGATGGGCGGCGGCTACTACGATCCCTTCATGTCGCCGATCATGTTCGGCAGCATGGATGCGAACTGCTATGGCTACGGTGGTTACGGCTACCGCAGCTATTACTCGACCTGCGGGATGTACTCCCAGTACTACAACTACCGTTACTCCAACTACGACTACGGCGGCGGCTACTATCCGTACTACCCAGCCGGTGGCGGAGGGTGGACCGGCGTGAACCCGACGCCACCCGGGCCCGGCGTCGCTTCTGTTGAGGGACGAGTCGTGAACGGTCGCGGCTACACCCAGGTTCGGCCGCGCGACGCTGAGCCAACGCCGATTCGCACTGGTAACAACGGCGGCAACGGCTCAGACACCGGCAATTCTGGCGGTAATTCGGGCGGCAGCTCCAACGGCGCGTCGTCCCAGGGCTACTCCGGCAGCGGCTCGTCGAGTGGTTCATCCGGCGACTCTGGAGCGCGCACCGCGGTGCCCCGCCCACCGGGCGGCGGGTTCTAACCGCCGCCAACTTGGAGTAACCTTCACGGCCTGAGGGCACCGTCGCCCTCAGGCCATTTTCATTTCAGGAGACGTTCTTCATGAGCACCGGACCGCTGCCCATTGGCACTGATGCCCCCGACTTCGAGGCGCAAACCACCGACGGCCCGATTCATTTTCACGAGTGGCTGGGCAGTTCTTGGGGCGTGATCTTCTCGCATCCCAAGGACTTCACCCCGGTGTGTACTACCGAACTGGGCTACATGGCGCGCATCAAGCCGGAGTTCGACCGCCGTAACGTCAAGATCATCGGCCTCAGCATCGACCCGGTCGAGCGGCACGCGGGCTGGGCGGCAGACATTGCCGAAACCCAAGGTACGGCACCCAACTACCCGATGATCGGCGACACCGATCTGAAGGTCGCCAAGCTCTACGGCATGCTGCCGGCGGGCGCCGGCGAGACGTGCGAAGGCCGCACCGCCGCCGACAACGCGACCGTCCGCAACGTCTACGTGATCGGTCCCGACAAGAAGATCAAGTTGCTGATTTCGTATCCGATGAGCACCGGCCGCAACTTCGACGAAGTGCTGCGCGTGATCGATTCGATGCAGCTCTCGACGAAGCACAAGGTGGCGACGCCCGTAAATTGGAAGAATGGCGACGATGTGATTATCCTGGGGTCGGTCACCGACGAGGATGCGAAGAAGCAGTATCCACAGGGGTGGAAGGCGCCGAAGCCGTACCTGCGCATCGTGCCGCAGCCAAAGTGAGGCGTCTCAATGTGGTGTCCGGCTTTAGCCGGATTTACGGGTTCAGTAACACTGCCGCCACGGCGATCGGCGCAATCGCACCGTCGGTGATCGTGACGTACATCACCTGCAGGTTCGGGTCCCCGGTGGGCGTTAGGAAGTGGTAGTCGTCGATATACCCTTCGGCCCGCGCATCCATCTGGTCGCTGTTCGGCCACAGGAACACCACATCACGTGCGGAGGTTTGCGCTTCCCAATCCTCGAAATCGACGATGCCAGCCGCACCCGAGACGGATCCATCCGCGTAGATCAACTTCTTGGGGCCAAGGAATGGAAAGTTGCCGGAGGTGGCTCGCCCGTCGGTGATCGAGGGATCACCGTAGTAGAGGCGATAGCGGGCTCCGCCGCTGTGAAACGGGAACGCCGCCTGGGCGCTCGTGAATAGTTTCGGGCAACCGTTGTCGCGGTACTGCACCACCCACTTCACGCCATCCCACACCGCGTAGCCGTGGTTCTGCTGGACGTCGGAACAGCCAGTCACGCGGTCTGAGGTGAAGACCATGAACGAGCCCACCGACATGTCCCAATGCGGCGAATCGAGCGTTGGCCACGCCACCTTGAACTGGCGCGAGTGGGTGATCTTGCTGTTGCCGTTGACGTCGCCATCGACCGGGATCGCCACGGTGGGCTCGCAGCCACCACCAGGTGAGTAGTCGGCCGCAGTGGTGCAGGTGGCCGCGGCGCCGGCATTGAAGTCGAGCCCGTAATAGCCGTCCTTGCTGTCGATCCACATCGCGCGCGTGCGGCCGTCAGCGCCTTGCGCCTCGAAGAACAGGCGGACAAATCCCCCCTTGTCGCGGGTCACGGGAACCCCCTGCCCGGTGTTCATGTTGGTCACAAGTGTGGCGGAGGTCGCCGGGGCGGTCAGCCCGCTCGATCCCGCGCGGCTGGTAAAGGTCAGGTAACTATCGGGGTTGGTGGCGATCGCCGCGGTCGACGCCACCGCCACCGCCAACTGCGATTGCCGGTTAGTTGTCGACGTGGGCATAGGGCCGTAATACAGATGGATACGGTTCGCCATGGCACCCGCATCTGGCCCAAAGCGCGTCGCGCTCAGACGGGCATTGCCATCGCTCACGATCTTCGTCAATCGATCGACGGTGTTGCCAGTCCCGCGGAACTGCCAGTACTCGGTGTCGGTCTCCGCGCTGACGCTGCTCGCGACGCTCGATTGTGTGCAGGCCTCGTTGCGGCACGCCGTCACCACGACGGCATAGGTGGTCAAGGCCTTCAAGCCGGTCAGGGTCAGGCTCGTGGCCGAGGACGCCGCCGACGCCTTCACCTGGGTGCCCTGCGCCGTATCTCGGCCGACGATCTCGAAGTGGTGGGTCTGGTCGCCGCTTCCGGGAGCCCAGGTCACGACCAATTGAGACGAGGAAAAGACCTGACGGCTGCCGACGGTCACGGCACCGGTCCTGGCGACGCGGACCTCGCCCGGCGCCGCACCAACCCTCACGGCGGTGGTCAACAACAGCCCGATGAGAAGGGTAATGGTGAAGTGGTGCATAGATGTCTCCGGCCGCTTCGGCCCGATGTAGGCTACCACCAGTGCTAATTTGTGTAAGCTTCCCCCTTCGGAGGACTCAATGGAACGCAGGACGGCGCAGGATTTCGACCAGGAACTGCTTCTCATCTTCGATCAGTACGTGCACGGCGCCATCGATCGCCGCGGCTTTCTCGATCGCGCGACCAAGTTTGCCGTGGGCGGCATGACTGCCGGCATGCTGCTCGACGCCCTCAGCCCGAAATTCGCCGAGGCGCAGCAGGTGCCGAAAGACGACCAGCGCCTGAAGACCGAGTACGTCGAGGTCGCCTCACCGAGCGGCAACGGCAAGATCAAGGCATACGTCTGCCGCCCGGCCGCCGCTACCGGCAAGCTGCCGGCGATTGTGGTCGTCCACGAAAACCGCGGCCTCAACCCGCACATCGAAGACATCGCGCGGCGCCTGGCCCTCGATAACTTCATGGCCATTGCGCCCGATGCGCTGACGCCCCTCGGCGGCTACCCTGGCGACGAAGAGAAGGCGCGCGAGCTGTTCCCGAAGCTCGATCAGCCCAAGGTGCGCGAGGATTTCATTGCCTGCGCCAACTACATCCGCACGCGGCCCGACTGCACCGGTAAGATCGGCTCGGTGGGCTTCTGCTATGGCGGCGGCGTGGTGAGCATGCTGGCGGCTCGGCTGGGCGCCGACCTGGCCGCCGGTGTTCCCTTCTACGGCGGGCAGCCGACGGCCGAAGACACGGCCAAGATCAAGGCCGCCATGCTGATTAACTACGCGGGCGTGGATGAACGCATCAACGCCGGCTGGCCGGCGTGGGAGGCCGCGCTCAAGGCCAACAACGTGCGCTACGAAGGCTACATCTACGCCGGCACGCAGCACGGCTTCAACAATGACACCACGCCGCGCTACGACGCGGCGGCGGCCAAGCTCGCATGGGAGCGCACCATCGCGCACTTCAACAAGTACGTTCGTGGCTAAGGACCCCATGTAGCGTCCGGCTTTAGCCGGACCTCGTCAGAAGAAAAAGGCCGGATGGGTCGTCCCCATCCGGCCTCTTGTGTTGTACGACCCAGTGATGCTTACTGCTTGGTCATCGTGAAGCCGGTCACGGTGGCTTCGGTGTTGTGCGCGAAGCGAATGCCGTAGACGCCGTCGGTCGACTTCAGCTTGCCCGCGGCGACCACGTCGGCCTTGGGGTAGCTGCCAACGACCGTGCCGTTGACCGAGCACTCAATCTTGTCGGCGGTGACGGACATGGCGATGTCCTGCTTGACGGGTGCATTCTTGCCGGCCGCCTTCGCGATGGCCGCGTTCGGCTCGGGCTTGCGCGCGCTGACGGCGAACGGCGCCGGGCCCATGCCGCGGACGATGAAGGTGCCGTTGCCGTAAGCCGAGCAATAGATGAAGCTCTGGTCCGCGCCGCCCAGGTCGTTACCGGCGATCACGATGCCATAGGGGTGCGGATGATCCATCAGGTTCATGTAGGCAGGCTCGTTGAAGGTCGCCTTCACGGTGTAGCTGCCGGTCGCCTTGTTGGCGGGATTCCAGTACGTGGTGGCGGGACCGGTGCGCACTTCAAGCACGCCACCCTTTTCAGCGAGGCGCGCGTTGTTCAGGACCTGGCCGGCCTTTTCTTCTTGGGCGTCAATCTTGCCCATCCAGCCCTTGGCGAAAATCCCGCCGTCCTTCACCGCAATGGCCCCATCAGGCTGAGCCGCCGGAGCCTGAGCGCGAATGACCGAGGGCGTACAAAGTGCAACCGCAATCGCAAAGCCGTAAACGAGACGCATGGTGTGTCCTCTCAAAGAAACTCTTGGTTGTACCGAAGGCTCATCATAGCCTGTTCTGATGGGTCCTAGCGACCTCCGGCATAGGTGCGATACCCTAGCCGAATGACCCTTCGTCAATCTCTCGCACTGGCCCTGCTAACGCTAGTCCCAGCGTGCTCCAGCCCGACCCCCGCCACTGAGACCAAGCCGGCCGCCACTGCGACTGCCCCACCCGCTGAGCGCAAGTACCTGCTCGAGCGAGTGGGCGATGCCTCGGTGGTGCAGTTATATGCGGATGGCTTCTCGTCGCTGCCACTGAAGCAGAAGTCGCTGATCTGGCATCTCTCCGAGGCTGCCATCGCCGGCCGCGATATTTTCATCGACCAGAAACACCGCGACGCGCTCGCGATGCGCGGCATCCTCGAGCTGATCGTCGCCAACCCGCAAGGCGTCGACACCGTCACACTCACCGAGGTGCAGCGCTACACGAAGCTGTTCTGGCTGAACAACGGCCCCTACCACAACCTCACGGCGCGCAAGTTCGTCCTCGCCTGTACGCCCGACGCGTTTGCCGCCGCCGCCAAGACGGCGGGCGCCGATCCGGCCGCCGTCGCGCGGCTGCGGCCCATGTTCTTCGACCCGGCCGTCGACACCATCGTCACCAACAAGACTCCAGGCACCGGCAAGGACATTCTGCAGTCGAGCGCCAACAATCTGTACTCCGGTGTGGCGATCGCCGACCTTACGGGCTTCGAGGAGAAGTACGGTTTGAACTCGCGGCTGGTCAAGCAGAACGGCAAGCTGGTCGAAGAGGTGTACCGCATCGATGGCCGCTACGGGAAGCCGATTACCGAGATCGTGAAGCACCTGGAAGCCGCGACGGCGTTCGCGGAACCGCCCATGGCCAAGGCGCTGACGGCGCTCGTCACGTTCTACCGCACCGGCGAGGTCAAGGACCGCGAAGCGTACGACATCGCCTGGGTGCAGGACAAGGTGTCGCCGGTCGATACCATCAACGGCTTCATCGAGGTGTATCTCGATCCGCGCGGCATCAAGGGCGGCTGGGAAGCGCTGGTCTTCTATGTCAACCAGGAGAAGACCACCCGCATCAAGACCATCGCCACCAACGCGCAGTGGTTCGAGGACCGCATGCCCTGGGACGCGAAGTACCGCAAGGCCAGCGTCCAGGGCATTGTCGCCAACGCCATTGATGTGGTGGTCGAGACCGGCGACTCGGGTCCGGTCACGCCGATTGGCATCAACCTGCCCAACGACCAGGCCATCCGTGAGAAGTTCGGCAGCAAATCGGTGGCGCTCTCGAACGTGACCGAGGCCTACGACCGCTCGACGCCTGGTTCGATGCGCGGCGAGTTCGTGTGGACACCCGAGGAAGCGGAGCGCGCCATCAGGTTCGGCACGCTCGCCGGCGAGCTGACCACCGACATGCATGAAGTGATCGGGCATGCCTCGGGGCAACAGGCACCGGGCAAGGGCAATCCGCAGACCCTGATCAAAGAAGAATTCTCGGCGCTCGAAGAGGGCCGCGCCGATCTGGTCGGTCTCTACTTCATTGCTGATCCCAAGATGGTGGAGCTTGGCATTATTCCGGCCGCCGATCACGAGGCCGTGATTCGCACCGAGTACGAAGCCTACACGCGCAATGCCCTGGTGCAACTGCGGCGCATTCGTGAGGGCAGCCAGATTGAAGAAGACCACATGCGCAACCGCCAGATGATTGTTCGCTGGTTGATGGCCAGCACCAAGGCCATCGAGGAACGGACGCGCGATGGCAAGACCTATCTCGTCATGGTCGACCCCTCAGCCTTTCGCAAGGGCGTCGGCATGCTCCTCTCCGAGGTGCAGCGCATCAAATCCGAAGGCGACTACGCCGCGGCCAAGAAACTATTTGCCACCTACGGCGTACACTTCGATCCCAAGCTCCGCGACCAGGTGGTGGCGCGCGTCGACCGGTTGAACCTGCCGTCCTACACCGGGTTTGTGATGCCCAAGTTGACGCCGGTGATGACCAACGGTCAGATTACCGACGTCTCCATTTCGTATCCGCAGAATTTAACACAGCAGATGCTGGAATACTCAGGCGTTCGAAAGAGATAGCCATGATCAAGACTGCCCTCACCGCGACTGCCGCACTGGCCTTTGTGACTGCGCTGATTTCGGCGCAGGCGCCACAACGCGCACCAGACCCGCGCTCGATGGGCGGCGGCGATTGCCGCGACAACGCCAACAACTGCGCCGACGCGCCGAATCCGCTCCCCATGCCAAACACGGTGTGGATCGAAGAGATGACGTGGATGGACGTCCGCGACTCGCTCAAGGCCGGCCACACCACGGCCATCATCGCCACTGGCGGCATGGAGCCGAACGGGCCGTGGCTGGTGACCGGCAAGCACAACTACGTGCTGAAGACGAATTGCGAAGCCATTGCGCGCAAGCTCGGCAACGCGCTGTGCGCGCCGATCGTCGAGTTCGTGCCCGAAGGCCGCATCGACCCGCCCAGCGGTCACATGCGCAGCCCGGGCACCATCAGCCTGCGCGAAGAGACGTTCGAGGCACTGCTGACCGACATCGCGCACAGCCTGAAGATGCACGGCTTCAAGAACATCGTCATGATCGGCGACAGTGGCGGCAATCAGGCCGGCCAGAAGGCCGTCGCCGACAAGCTCACCGTGCAGTTTGCCGGCGCCGCCTTGGTCGCCACCATCCCCGGCTACTACACCGCGCCACCGGGCACGCCCAACGTACTCCGCCAGCTCGGCGTCACCAAGGACGGCATGCCGGACGATGGGCTCCACGACAGTCCGGGGATCACGCTGAACATGCTGCTGACCGACCCGAACTCGGTGCGGTGGGAGGCACGCGTCAAGGCCAAGAAGGCGACCATCAATGGCGTGGACATCTCGAACCTGGACCGATCCCGTGAATGGGCCCGCGCGATTGTCGATGCGCGCGCGTCGCGCACCGTGGCCTTGATCAAGCAGGCCATTGCCGAGAAGAAATCAAGCTAGCGGGCTTGCCCCCGGTAGCATACGGGCGGCTCCGAGAAGCGACCGCTGGCGGCCGAGCGACATGTCCAACACGCGAACGGGAACGCCGGTTTCCTTGATGACGGTCAGCAGATGTTCAGTGACGACCTTGTCGACCGCTTCGGCGGCCGTCGCCTGGATCGCCATCTCGTTCATACCGTGCGCCTTCACTGCATCGCGGACGGCCGGGCGGTAGGGCTGCTCAAGGTTGCGAATCCAGAATCCTGGCAAGTTTCCCGTGAAATCCTGCCCGAAGTCGCGAACCAGCTTCACGCTGTCGGTCACCTGCACCGTCAACACGGAATGGAAGTCAATCGGCACGCCGTCCATGGTCATCAGGTCACTGAACTCGACATCGATGTGCATCGGCACGACGATGAGCATCTTGGTGATGATGTCTGGAGTCTACCGAGGATCCGGAACTCTGCCAACCTCTCGGCCAACTGAGGTAACGTCGTAGTGCTGCCGATCAATACCGCCAACTGGAAGGCTGGGGACTATCTCACCCACCGTTTCAATCCCGAGCTGGGGATTGGACGAATCACCACCGTCGATGGCCGCGCGATCGTCGTGGAGTTCCCCCGCTCGGGGACCTCGCTGCGACTGGCGGCCAGCACCGACGCGCTCGTGCCGGTCGATCTCAGTCCCGGCCGGCCGGTTCGCATCACCACCTCGCACGAAGAAACCACCATCGCCGCCCGGCTGCCAGACGGACGGCTGACACTCGCGAACGGGCGAACCGAGCCGGCGCACGCCCTGTGGCCGCTCGAACTCGAGGGCGCCCTGCTGGAGCGGCTCGCCCTGGGCGACCTCGACGATGTCGACGACTTTGTCACGCGGATGAACGTGTTGCACCTGCTGGCCATCCGCGAGGCCGATGGCCTGGGCTCGTTCCTGGGGGGCCGCGTCCGGCTCTACCCCCATCAGCTTCACGTCGCGGAGCGCGCCAGCGCCACCGACCCGGTTCGATGGCTGCTCGCGGACGAGGTCGGCCTCGGCAAGACCATCGAAGCGTCGCTGATCCTGAATCGGCTGGTCCACGCCGGCCAAGTCCGGCGCTGCATGGTGGTGGCGCCAGAGCCTCTGACCGTTCAGTGGCTGGGCGAGTTGTGGCGGAAATATCACCAGGTGTTCACGCTGCTCGACTCGGAACGCCTGGGCGATGTCGCCAAGGACTTTGGCGACGGTTTCAACCCGTTTGAACTTCATCAGCGGACCGTCATCTCCATCGACATGCTGATCGCGCGCCCGCATCTCACCGCGCAGGCCGTCAAGGCCGGCATCGACCTGCTGGTCGTCGATGAAGCGCAGCGGCTGCGCCGCCCTCCCGGTCACCCCGGTGAACCCGCCTGGCGCGCCGTCGCGCCGATTGCGGCATTGGGCCGCCACGTCCTGCTGTTGAGCGCGACGCCACTCGAAGACGATGCGCACGGGTTCTTTCGGCTGCTGCAGTTGCTGCGTCCCGAGGATTTTCCCGAGGGCACGAGCTTCGAGGCGCGTCTCGCCAATGGCATGCCGCTGCCCGACTGTACCAGCTCGACTCGCCGCTCGGACATCGGCGGGCTGCCACCGCGCGTGGGCATCCCGATTGAGTTATTGAATCCCAAGAGCGCGAAGCTGCACGGCGCGGTCGAAGCCGCGGTGCGGCAGGCCCCTGCGCCGAATGCGGTCGTGGCCCGCGACAAGGTCGACCGGGTGCGCCGGGCGCTGGCCTCGGGCGCGGCACTGGGTGCCGTCCTCGGTCCCGACGATCCGTTGCGCCTCCAGGTCCAGTTGATGGACTCGGCCGACGCCCGCATGGAGTGGCTGGCGAGGCACGCGCCACTGTGGCGGGCGGCCAAAGAGAAGACGCTCGTGTTCGTGCAGCATCGCGAAACACTGGAGATGGTTCGCGCCGCCCTGAGTCAGCGGGCGCAGCTCGCCACCGGCATGTTCCACGAAGAGTTGTCCTCGGTGCGCCGCGATACCGAAGTGGCGCGCTTCCGTGAGATTGACGGCCCCAGCCTGCTGGTGTCGACCGAATGCGGCGGTGAGGGCCGCAACTTCGAGTTCTGCCGCCGCCTGGTGTTGTTCGATCTGCCCTGGAAGCCGTCGCTGGTGGAACAACGCATCGGCCGCCTCGATCGCATTGGCCGCCGCATTCCCGTCGAGGTCGTCTACTTCTGCCCGCCCGCCGGGATTGGCCGCGAGGTCGTGCGACTGTTCGAAGAGCTCGGGCTGTTCCGCGAGCCGCTCGCCGGCCTCGAGACCCAGTTGGCCCACATCGAGGGCGCGCTCGAGGAGATCGCGCTCGATCCGGACGCGACACTGACGGACGCGCGTTTCGACGCCCTCGTCGCCGAAGCGCACACGGCCCGCACCCGGATCCGCGAGGCGGCGTATCAACAACTGCATCGCCACCCCTACCGCGCCGAGTTGAGGCCCGGCATTCTCGCCCGCATTCCCATGGAGCTCGACGAGCTCAACCAGGAAGTGGTGGTCACCGCCGCCATCGGCCTGGGCTTCACCATCGCCCATCCGCGGGGACATCGCGTGTTCTCAATTGAGCTTGGCAGCGGGTCGGCGGTTGACGGCCTGCCCGGAGTCCCGGCCGGCTCGGGATACGTCGGGACGTTCGATCGCGAGGAAGCGGTCGAGAACGAGGCGATCGACTTCTTCTCGTCCGGGCATCCCTTGGTCGAGGGCATTTTCGCGCACTACGAGGAGAGCCCGCTCGGCCGGGCCGTTCGGTTCGAGATCGCGATCGGCAACGACAGTGGCGAAGGCCTGGTCGCGATCTACAAGGATGGCCCGGCGTTCGAGGTGGTGGCGCTCGACGACACCGGCCAGGTGCGGCTGGACTGGGCCGAGGCCGTGCTGACGCGGCCGATTCGCGCGCGGCCGATTGCCAAGGCGAGTGAGCACGACGGATGGAAGACCATGGTGCGCCAGCTCGGCGAGCGCCTCGACCCGGCCCGCCGCCTGCACGCGCTGGCCGCGATCAGGGTGAGAGCCGTCGACGCGCGGCCGTCGACCTGAACCTCAACGCCGGCAGGACCCTCGCAGATCTTTACCCACAGCGTCGTAGTTGCCCACGGCGGCTCCGGGGCGGCAGAAGAGCCGCCCTGGTGGCTACGGTTGGCTACGGTCACGACCAGCCGAGAAGCCGCGCAGGTGCGCGGCGAGCGTTTTTATTAAGAAAGGTTGGAGGCGCCGCCCGGATTTGAACCGGGGATGGAGGTTTTGCAGACCTCTGCCTTACCACTTGGCGACGGCGCCGCTCGGACTTGCTAATGCTAGTTGAGAATGGTGCGTGGGGTCGACTGGGGGGCGGTCATTCGACGATTGGGGGATGCAAAAGTTGGAGCGGGAAACGGGATTCGAACCCGCGACTTCGACCTTGGCAAGGTCGCACTCTACCACTGAGTTATTCCCGCTCGCCGAGAACAACCCACTGTAACAGATGGCTAGCGCGACAGGCAAGCGTTCTGGGCCGTCGGCCGGACCTAAAGGTCAGGCCCCACAGGCTTTACACCCCGCAGGACCCTCGCCGCCTCCTCCGGAGACACCGGGTTACGAGGAATGCCAGTCCCCCACTCGAGCCCGCTCCACCGGGTCACCCGCGGGATGACCTCCAGGTGCCAGTGGAACGCCAGATCGGCATCCCCGCTGAAGGGCGCGGTGTGGAGCACCAGGTTGTAGGCCGGCCGCCCGAGCGCCCAATCCACCCGGGCCATCACGTCCTTCAGAACGACGGACATCGCTTCAAGGGTGGCGTCGGACGCCTCGTCGAACCTCGCCGCATGCTCGCCGGGCATGAGCCAGGTCTCAAACGGCACGCGCGAGGCAAACGGGGTGATGGCAATTACTGGAAGGGTGTCTGACACCGTGCGCCGGCCATCACGCAACCCCTGCTCGGTCATGTCGCAGAAAATGCAATGGCCCGTGTGGCCGAGGTGGGCCGCGGCCCCACGCACTTTTTCATCAAGGGCCGCGGGGACGATCGGGTACGCCGCGATCTGCGAATGGGCGTGGTCCATCCGGGCACCGGCGGCCCGTCCGTGATTCTTGAACACGATCGCGGTGGCAAATCTTGCGTCCTGTTTCAGATCCTGCAACCGCGTGCGCCAGGCCCAGAGCACCCGCCACAGGCGATCGACTGGCAGATTCTGCAATGGCTGGTCGTGCACCGGCGTCTCGATGACCACTTCATGCGCGCCCAGACCGTCGCGGGTCTCGAAGACGCCGTCGATGCGGCGGTCCAGGCCTCCCTCGATGCGCAGCATGGGACGCCGGTTGGCAACGACCCGCACGGACCATCCCGGCGTATTGGTATGACTACCCTCGCGCCACGCCAACAGCTCCGGTCCGGCCTCGCCTTCCCTGCCTTCGCAGAAGGCGCAGGCTGCCTCCACTTCGGTGACCTCAGAGCTCCGGCTAAAGCCGGAGGCTACTCCGTCATCAAAGTCGTTGGGATGCAGAGGCGAGAGATCGATCACGACCGAACGGCCGGTGATCGGGTCGCGCCGAAGCTCGGTGGTTACCATCCGGGCCGGAACGCGTCCTTGTAGACTGTGATGCGCGCCGGCTGGCACGAGGCGTCCACCGACACCACGTCGAAGCGGCACGGCGTCGCATGCAGCGCGTGGCCACTGACGTACTCCTCGGCCATCGAGACCAGTCGTCGCTGTTTCTGCAGGGTGACCATCTCGGCTGGATCGCCAAAGCGGCTATCGGTCTTGGTCTTCACTTCCACAAATACTACCGTTGCCTCGTCCCGAGCGATGAGGTCGATCTCGCCAAAGCGGGAACGATAGCGCCGATCGAGTATCTGATACCCGAGTCGCTCGAGCTCGGTGCTGGCAATGTCTTCGCCATAGAGGCCTAGTTGCTGGCGGGCGTAGGTCATGGCGGCCACAAAGCAATCGCGGTGCCAACTTGGCGGTCAAATCCGGCAGCACTAAAGTGCTGCCCTCCCGGCATCTTAGACGGTCGACAATGCCTGGTCGATGATCTCGACGGCGGTCGTCGCCTGCGCCTTGGTCAGCACCAGCGGCGGCGACAGGCGGATGGCGTTCTTGCCGGCACCGAGCACCAGCAGGCCGCGCGCGAAGCACGCCTCCACCACCTTGTCGCGCTCGACGATGGCGCGTTCCTTGGTGACGCGGTCCTTCACGAGCTCGATACCGATCATCAAACCGCGCCCGCGCACGTCACCGACGATGGCGTGCTTCTGCTGGACTTCTTTGAGGCGATCCATCATGAACGCGCCGACCTCGGCGGCGTTCTTCATCAGCGAATCCTTCAGCAGTCCGATGGTCGCCAGCGCTGCGGCGCACGACACCGGATTGCCGCCGAAGGTGCTGGCGTGCGAACCCGGCGGCCAATCCATCACCTCGGCCCGCGCCGTCGTCACGCCCAGCGGCAGCCCGGAAGCCACGCCCTTGGCCACCGTCACCATGTCGGGCTCGATGCCGAAATGCTCAATGCCGAACATCTTGCCGGTGCGGCCCATGCCCGACTGCACTTCATCGGCAATCAACAGGATGCCGTGCTTCTTCGTCAGCGCGCGCAGCCGCTCGTGGAACTGCGGGGCGGGCACGACGTAGCCGCCCTCGCCCTGAATCGACTCCACTACCACGCCGGCGACTTCGTCCGGCGAGATCAGGTGGACGAGGATTTGTTGCTCGAGGAAGTCCAGGCACTCCGCGTGGCATGACTCGGGCTTGAGACCAACCGGACACCGGTAGCACGTCGCATACGGGGTATGAAAGGTTCCCGCCTGCATGGGGCCGAACCCCTGGCGCTGGATCGCCCGGCTCGACGTCAGCGCCAACGACCCCAGCGTGCGGCCGTGGAAGCTACCGAGGAACGCGATCATCCCGTAGCGCTTCGTGGAGTAGCGCGCCAGCTTGATCGCCGCTTCAATCGCTTCCGTCCCTGAGTTCGAAAAGAACGATCGCTTCTGGCCGCTGAACGGCGCGATCTCGTTAAACGCCTCGCCGAGCGCCACCTGCGGCTCGTAGTAGAAGTCCGTGCCAGACATGTGCAGGAATTTCTGCGCCTGATCGACGATGGCGGCAACGACGAGGGGGTGGGAGTAGCCGGTGGAGTTGACGGCAATGCCGGCGGCGCAATCGAGGAACACGTTGCCGTCGACGTCTTCGACGACTGCACCATTACCACGCGCCATCACAAACGGATAGCTGCGGGTATAGGACGAGGACACGACCTTGCCGTCGCGCTCGATGATGGCCTTGGCCTTGGGGCCGGGCAACGCCGTTCGTATTAGCGGCGCTTCCATCTCGTCCCCTTGGGGCCATCTTCGAGAATGACGCCCTGAGCAAGCAGTTCCTGGCGAATGCGGTCGGCCTCGGCGAAGTTCCGGTTGCGACGCGCGTCCTGCCGCGCCTGGATGCCGGCGTCGATCTCTTCCTGCGGAATGGGCGGTGTCGCGTCCTCGGCGTTTCGCAATGACAGCACGCCCAGCACCTGATCGAAGTGCTCGAACGCAGCCCTGATTCCCGGGGCATCGGCCTCGCCCACCTGCTTGGCATCCATCGCGATGTTGAGCGCACGGATCAAGTCGAACAACTCGCCCAGACCGGCGGCGGTATTCAGGTCGTCGCTGAGGGCGGCATCAAACACTGCCACCGCAGCGGCCACCCGCGCCGTCACCTCGGGATGGGCGGCGCCGCCCGACAACCCGCCGACGCGGCCCAGGAAATCGGTGATACGGCGCAGCGATTCTTCGGCCTGCTCCAGGCCAATCCAGGTGAAGTTCAGTTGCTTACGGTAGTACGCCGACAGCAGGATGTAGCGCAACGCCGACAGGCGGAAGCCGCGATCGAGCACGTCCTGCACCGTGTGGAAGTTGCCCATCGACTTCGACATCTTCTGGTTGTCGACCTGCAGGTGCTCGACGTGGAACCAGAACTTCGAGAATTCCTTGCCCGTGGCGCCTTCGCTCTGCGCGATCTCGTTCTCGTGGTGCGGGAAGACCAGGTCGACGCCACCGGTATGGATATCGATGGGTGATTCGCCCAGCAGCCGCAGTGCCATCGCCGAGCACTCGATGTGCCAGCCGGGACGGCCAGGGCCGCACCCGCAATCCCAGGTCGGTTCGCCGGGCTTGGTCGCCTTCCACAGCACGAAGTCGCGGGCGTTCTCTTTCTCGTACTCGTCGGAATCGACGCGTGCGCCGGCCTGGATGCCTTCGTGATCCAGCCGCGCCAGTTTGCCGTAGGTCGACAGCGTCGCGATCTTGAAATAGATCGAGCCTTCGGTCTGGTAGGTGTGGCCGTTCGCCCCCAACTGGTTGATCATGTCGGCCATCGCCTGCAAGTTCTCGGGGTCGGTGGCCCGCGGCGTATCTTCGACCGGCTCGATGCCGAGGGCCAGCGCATCCTCGCGAAAGGCGGTGATGTACTGGTCCGTGTACTCGCGCAGCGGCAGCCCCGCCTTCTCGGCACCGGTGATGGTCTTGTCGTCCACGTCAGTGAAGTTCATGACGTGATGCATCTTGAAGCCGCCGACGTACTTCAGCGTACGCCGCAGCACGTCGACGCTGACAAAGGTGCGGAAGTTGCCAATGTGTCCGCGGGCGTAGACCGTGAGGCCGCAGGTGTACATGCGGACGGTGTGGTCACGCACCGGGGCAAACGGTTCGACCTGACGGGTGAGGGTGTTGTAGAGGCGCATGGATCAGGAGGCGTGATTCGCCGACACCGACTCGGCGTCGATGGCGAAGCTCAGAGCCATGGCATCACTGGTCACGACAATCAGGAGCGATGGCTGGCCTGGGGCCGCCAGCGCCCGGTCAACCGCGGCCGTCACGCGGGTCACGAAATCGGCGCCGCTCGCGGCCTCGAGTTCGACATAGGTCACGGCGTGACCGGCGACACCGGCCACAATCGGCGCGGCGTGGGGATCCCGGGGGACTGTCAGCTTGAACGTGAACGACTTGGGGGACATGCGGATCAGACCGATAGTCTATCGAACAATCGCGCCGCGCGCCGAACATCTGCGGCAATCTGTTCCTGCAAGGCTGCCATGTCGGCGAACTTCCGCTCGTCCCTTAACCGCTGGACAAAAGCCAGCCTGACACGCTTGCCATACAGGTCCATCGTCCGGTCGATCAAGTGCGCCTCGATCGAGGTCGCGAGCTCGGCGCCGAAAGTCGGCCGCTGGCCGATGTTGGTCACGCTGGGAAAGACGGCCCCGTCCACGGTGATGGCGGTGGCATACACGCCGTGAGGCGGAATCAGCTCGTTGTCGGTGGACAGGTTCGCGGTCGGGAAGCCCATCTCCCGTCCCCGCCTGGCGCCTTCCACGACCACGCCGTCGAGCGCGTAGTGATGGCCCAGCAACGCGCCGGCCTCATCGACGCGGCCTTCGCTGACCAGCCGGCGAATGCGCGTGCTCGAGACGACGAAGTCCTTGTAGCGGATCGGGTCAATCTTCTCGGCCCGGAAGCCATACTGCGCGCCCAGCGATTTCAACAGCGTGAAGTTGCCGCTGCGGTTACGGCCAAACAGGAAGTCGGCGCCGACCCACACCTCCGCCACGCGCAGCCATTCCACCAGCACCGTCCGCACGAAGGCATCGGGCTCCCACTGCGACATCTCGGTCGAGAACCGCACCACGGCCGCGCCTTGCACGCCGGCTCGCGCCAGGGCGTCGAGCTTCTGCGCCTTGGTCATCAGCAGCGCCGGTGCCTTGTCGGGACGCAGCACGCGCGGAGGATGCGGATCGAAGGTCAACACCACGCTGGTGCCGCCGCGCTCGAGCGCACCGCGCTCGATGCGCTCGACGATCTTCACGTGACCGCGATGCAGTCCGTCGAAGTTTCCCAACGCCAGCACCGGCGAGCGCCAGGTCACGGGACGCGGGTCGTCCGGGTAGTGAACTACGTCCATTTATCCCCGGCGTCGATCGGCACCACGAGGCCATCATAGGCCAGCTCCACACCGGCCGGCAGCGACGCGTTGGTCTCCGCATGGGGAAGCTTGTGACACATGTGCGTGAAGTAAGTCTGGCGTGGCTTCACGCGTTCGACGACACCAAGTGCTTCGGCGACGGTGAAGTGGGTTGGATGCGAGTTATGGCGCAGGGCATCGAGCACCAGGATGTCGAGGTCCGCGAGCAACGGCCACGCCTCATCCGGCACGCGATTGCAGTCCGTCAGGTAGGCGAACTTCCCAATGCGGTATCCCAGAATCGGGCGGGCGCCGTGGAACAGCGGCACCGGCTGAACCCGAACATCGCCGATGCTAAACGGACCGCTCACCGTCGTCAGGGCGATCTGCGGAATACCGCCGCCCTTCTCGCCCGCCGGGTCGAACACGTACGAGAACATGCGACGCAAGTCGGCCGCAGTCCGCTCGTCCGCAAAGGCCGGAATCGCCCCGCCCTGCATCATGTTAAAACGCCTGACATCATCGAGGCCCATGATGTGGTCGGCGTGACTGTGCGTGAACAGGATGGCGTCGACGCGGGCAAGATGATTGGCGAGTGCCTGCTGCCGCAGATCGGTCGAGGTATCGACCAGAATCGACGGCCCGCCCACCACGTTGATGTGGATCGACGGCCGCGACCGCCGGTCGCGCGGATCGGTGGACTGACACACCGCGCAGGCGCAGCCGATCATCGGCACGCCATGCGAGGTGCCACTGCCAAGGACGGTGACGATCGCCTTCATCTAAGAGAGAGAATGTTAGCATGGCGCATGAGCGATCAGGCGGGCGCGCGCTTTCAGCAACTTGTCGAGATCATGCGGACGCTGCGCTCCGACAACGGCTGCGCCTGGGACCGCCAGCAGACGGTGCGGACGCTGCGGCCGTTCGTCCTGGGTGAAACCTACGAGTTGCTCGACGCCCTCGACCGCGAGAACTACGCCGAATTAAAGGGCGAGCTCGGCGACTTTCTGTTCGAAGCGGTGTTCCTGGCGCAGATTTGCGAGGAAGAGGGACGCTTCTCGATTGCCGATTCGATCCAGGCAATCTCCGACAAGCTCATCCGCCGGCATCCCCATGTATTTGATGCCGAGGGGAAGGCCTCGCTCACGCCGGGCGAGGTCAAGGAGCGATGGGAGGACATCAAGCAGCAGGAGCGCCACGACGCCGGCGAGCCCGACCAGACCCTGCTCAGCGGCATCCCCCGCTCCATGCCGTCGCTGTTGCGCGCCTACGAGCTGAGCACGCGCGCCGTCACGGTGGGCTTTGAGTGGTTGACACCCGGCGACGTGCTCGACAAGATCGACGAGGAAACCCGCGAGCTGCGCGAAGCGGTCGAGACGCTGGGGCCCCAGTCGAAGGAAGCGGAAGAAGAATTGGGAGATCTCCTGTTCACGATCGCGAACCTGGCGCGCAAGCTCGGCGTCGAGCCCGAGGCGGCCTTGCGCATCGCGAACGACAAGTTCCAGCAGCGCTTCGACGACGTGGAGCGCCAGGTCACCAGCAAGGGCGAGCGGCTGCGCGACCTGACACTGGAACAGCTCGAGGCGCATTGGGTCATCGCCAAAGCAACCACGAAGGACGCGACGGCCACGAAGCATTCAACCTCGTGAATGTCGAGAGCTTTAGCGACCGGCCATCGGTACTAACGTCCAACTGTCCCTCTTGGTCCGTCCTGAACATCTGCGCCCCGGCCGATCGATAACGATCAAGCACATAGGGCACGGGGTGGCCATATGGGTTGCCGCGGCCGTTGCTCATCACCACCACGTCCGGCTTGATTGCGTCGATAAACTCCTGCGAACTCGACGTGCCGCTGCCGTGATGCGGGGACTTCAAGACCACGGTTGGCAGCAGGTCGAGCGTCGGGATCAGCCCCTGCTCCACCTCGCGGCCGATATCGCCGGTCAGCAGCATCGACACCTCGCCGTACCGCAGCTCGATCACGAGTGAGTCGTCGTTCCGCACCTTCTGCCGCTCCCAGTCGGGCAGCGGCGGGTGGTGCACGCGGAGTTCAACGCCGCCCAGGTCAAGGCGGTCGCCCTTCTGCAGCCATCGCCAGGTGGCGCGATTGCGCTCGGATGTCGCTTGCAGCGCCAGCGTGGGCTGGTGGTTGTTGACGAACGTGCCGGCCCAGATCTCCGACGGCTTGAAGTCCTTCACTAACGATGCCGCGCCGCCGATGTGATCGAGATCGCTATGCGAGATGGCGAGGTAGTCCAATCGGACGATGCCTCTCGCGCGAAGCGCGGGGCCGAGGACGCGGTCGCCGATGTCGAAGTCGCCACGTAGCGACACGCCGCCGGCATCCACCATCAGGGTGCGGCCGTTCGGGAGGGTCACGAGCATCGCATCGCCCTGCCCGACATCCATGACCGTCAGATGGAGGCGGCCGTCGCCGAACGAGCGCGCCAGCGTGGCCGGGGCCATCGCCATCCACGCGAATAAAGCCAACGCCACCCACGACGCTCGCCAAGCCCACGACGCCCACAGCCACAGGCACACGCTCACGTAATAGGCCGCCATAACCAGGACGGATGGCGGCGGGACGCGCCATGTGAGCCACGGGGCGAAGTCGACGAGCGCGGCGCTTTCGACCAAGCCTCTCACCGACAGATGCGTGACCCAGCCGACCCCATGCGCAAGCTTCTCGACACCGGCCGCATCGAAGGCCGCGGTCACCATCGACGCCACCTGCACCACAGCCATGCAGGGCACGGCCGCCAGATTCAAGACGAGGCCCGCCAAGGTGACCCGCTGGAAGACGAGTGCGCCGATCGGCATCAGCACGACCTCGGCGCAAACGGAAGCGAGAATCAGCAGGCTCGGACCGCGCAGCCATGACCACTCCACAACCGGCGTTCGGGCGGTGCCAACAACAATCGCGGCGGTGGCGCCGAAGGTGAGCCAGAAACCGACGTCGGCGATCGCCAGCGGCGACACGATCAGCACCGCCGCGGCGGTCAGCGCCATGGCGTGCATGGGTGCGGTCCGCTGATCGATCACCCGCAGCGACAGGTAGATCGCCGCCATCACGGTCGCGCGCGTGACCGAGGGGCCACCCCCGGCGACGTAGGCGTACCACACCAGCATGGCCACCGCGGCACCGGCCGCCCACCCGTCGCGAATCCGCAGCCACCACAACGCGCCCAGGATCAACCCGGCCAGGATGGCGATGTTGCCACCGGAAATCGCAATCACGTGATACGTGCCGGCCTCTTGCAAGCGTCGCTCGACGTCCGGGTCCAGTGCACCCCGATCTCCGATCAGGATTGCGGTGGCGACGGCGGCCGACTGCGGATCTCGCACGGCGACATGCCGCGCCATCGCCTGGCGCACGGCGGCGCGCATGGCCGCGGCCGTTTCGTCGAACCAGTGCCCGCGACCGGTCACCTCCACCAGCGCCGCGCTCTTGACCGACCCGACCAACGTGATCCCCCGCCTCGCCAGCATTCGCTCCTGGTCGGGGACACCGGCATTCAGGTAGCGGGCGGGACGACGCAGCAGCACCGGTGCCCTGAGGCGGCGCCCGGCCCGCCACTCGCCGACCGCATCGGCGGCAAGCACACCGGTCACCGTCAACGACACCCCACCCGGCGCCGACTCGGGGCAGGGCCCAAGCCACACGCGCTCGACCTGCAAGCGCACGAGGGCGCCGCTATCGGTGAGGGCGGCATCCGCTGCCAGGGTTCCCTCGACGACGATCGGCGTGTCGCTGCGGTGCGCCTCAAGGCCCTCGATCGCGAATCCGCCGAGGCGCTGTTCAAGCAGGGTGCGCAGCGGCGGATGCTGTGCCGCGTCGTCCGCAGCCGATGCCAGCAGTGCGCACCCCGCCACCAGCCCGGTCAACCCGCCACCGCGCGCCCATGCCCGGCGCTGGCGGGACGCCGACCAGAAGGTCGCGATGGCCGCGACCGCCAGCAGCCACCGGGCCAACGGCATCCACGATGGGTCGGCGAAGACACCAACGGCAGTGCCTGCCGCGGCAGCAATAGCGAGGGCAAGTGAAGGTGACATGCCACCATCACAAGCAAACGGCGGGGCGTCAGGAAAGCGGCGGAAAACTCAAAAAGGGCGCTCGGAGTACGCAGAAAACGCCACGCTTCGACGGAGAAGACATGGCGTTTCCTGCCCCAGGCACACTGGGCACCTTCTTCAGGAGCCGTCGACAGCCGCGTAATAGTCCTGCAGGGCACGAACCTCCAGCCCTTCAGTTTTCAGCGCGCGAATCGCCTCCAGCGCCGCGGCGGCGCCGGTGATCGTCGTGATGCACGGCACGCTGGCCATCATCGCGGCCCGGCGCACCGCCTTGTCGTCGAAAAACGACTCGCGGCCATGCGGCGTATTCACCACCAGCGAAATTTTGCGGTTCACGATCTCGTCCGCAAGACTCGGGCGGCCTTCGTTGACCTTGAACACCACCGAGCAGTCCACGCCGTTGGCGCGCAGGTACGCGGCCGTGCCGCGCGTGCCGATGATCTGGAAGCCCAGCTCGGCGAAGCCCTTGGCAATCGGCAGCACCTCGCCCTTATCCTCGTTGTTCACGCTGATGCAGACCGAGCCCGACTCAGGCAGGCGCTGACCCGCGCCGAGCATGGCCTTGACGAACGCCATCCCGAAGCTGTCGGCGCCGCCCATGACTTCACCAGTCGACTTCATCTCGGGCCCGAGAATGGTGTCAACGCCGGGGAACCGCACGAACGGAAACACCGGGCTCTTCACGAACACGCCCACCGGGGCCATGTCGTCGATGATGCCAAGTTCCGCGAGCGACTTCCCGGCCATCACGCGAGCCGCCACCTGCGCCAGCGGCACGCCGTTGGCCTTCGACAAGTACGGCACCGTGCGCGAGGCACGCGGGTTGACCTCGAGGACGTAGACCATGTCGTCCTTGATCGCGTACTGCGTATTCATCAGGCCGACGACCTTCAGGGCCTTGGCGATGCGGCGGGTGTAGTCGCGAATCGTCGTCAGGTGGCGCTCGCCCAGGCCGGGCGGGGGCACCACGCAGGAGCTGTCACCCGAATGGATGCCCGCTTCCTCGATGTGCTCCATGATGCCGCCGATCACGACGGCACCGGATTCGTCGGCCACGCAATCGACATCCACCTCTTTGGCATGTTCAAGAAAGCGGTCGACCAGGATCGGCCGGTCGTGTGACACGTCCACGGCCGTCGACATGTAGCGGTCGAGGGTGGCGACGTCGTAGACAATCGCCATGTTGCGGCCGCCGAGGACGTACGACGGTCGGACGACGACCGGGAACCGCACCTTGGCCGCCACGTCGCGCGCCTCGGCCTTCGAGGTGGCGGTACCGCTCGCTGGTTGCGGAATCCCGAGATCCCATAGCAACTCGTTGAAGCGCTGGCGATCTTCCGCCAGGTCGATGGAGTCGGGCGAGGTGCCGAGAATGGTCACGCCCGCTTCCTGCAAGCCCAACGCCAGCTTTAGCGGCGTCTGGCCACCAAACTGCACCACGCACGAGACGTCGACGTTGCCCTCGCGCTCGCGTTCGACCACGGCCATCACATCTTCGAAGGTCAGCGGCTCGAAGTACAGGCGATCCGCGGTGTCGTAATCGGTCGACACGGTCTCGGGGTTGCAATTGACCATGACGGTCTCGAACCCCTCTTTCTTGAAGCCGAACACCGCGTGACAACAGCAGTAATCGAACTCGATGCCCTGGCCAATGCGGTTCGGCCCGCTACCGAGGATGATCACCTTCTTATGGTCGGTCGGATCCGCTTCACACTCGGTCTCGAAGGTGCTGTACATGTACGGCGTGAACGACTCGAATTCCGCCGCGCAGGTGTCAATGCGCTTGAACGAGGTCCTGAGCTTCAGCTCGTGGCGCTTCTCGCGGACCGCTTTTTCGTTGACGCCCAGAATGTCGGCCAGCTCCCCGTCGCCGAAGCCGGCACGCTTGAGCGTGCGCATCAGGTCGTACGACATGTCGCGCAGGCCAATCATCTCGGCCGTCTTGCGCAACTCGACCAGCTCCTTGAACTGCTGCAGGAACCACGGGTCCATGTTGGTCAGTTCGTGCAGCTTCTCGATGTCCCAGCCCTTGTCGAGAGCGCGAAACACGGCCCACATGCGGCGATCGGACGGAATCACCAGCTGGCGGCGCAGCTCGGTATCCTCGTCCTCGCTGGAGCCCGCGTCTTCTTCGTTCACGTCCATCTGCGGCCGCCGGAACAACAGGCCTTCCTTGCCGAGCTCCAGCGAGCGCACACCTTTCAGGAACGCTTCCTTGAAGGTGCGGCCGATCGCCATGGCCTCGCCCACCGATTTCATCTGGGTCGTGAGGGTGCGATCCGCCTGCGGGAACTTCTCGAAATTCCAGCGCGGGAACTTGACCACGACGTAGTCGATGGTGGGCTCGAACGAGGCGGGCGTGACCCGCGTGATGTCGTTCGGGATCTCATCCAGGTGGTAGCCGAGGGCCAGCTTCGCTGCGATCTTGGCAATCGGGAAGCCGGTGGCCTTCGACGCCAGTGCCGACGACCGTGACACGCGCGGGTTCATCTCAATCGCCACCATCCGCCCATCGTCGGGGTTGATCGCGAACTGGATATTGGAGCCGCCGGTCTCGACGCCGACGCGCCGGATGATGCGGCGGCCGGCATCGCGCATGCGCTGGTATTCCTTGTCGGTCAGCGTCAGCGCCGGCGCCACGGTGATGCTGTCGCCGGTGTGCACACCCATCGGATCGATGTTCTCGATCGAGCAGATGACGACGAAGTTGTCGGCGGCATCGCGCATCACCTCGAGCTCGAATTCCTTCCAGCCGATCACCGACTCTTCGATCAGTACTTCGTGAACCGGGCTCAGGTGCAGGCCGCGGCCGGCAATCTCCTTGAACTCTTCCAGGTTGTAGGCAATGCCGCCGCCGACACCGCCCATGGTGAACGACGGCCGGATGATCGAGGGAAAGCCGGTCTGCTCGACCAGCACCAGCGCTTCTTCCAGCGTCTTGGCAACGCCGCTGGCCGGCACGGCGATGCCGATTTCTGTCATCGCATCACGGAACAGCAGGCGGTCTTCGGCCACCTTGATGGCCGGAATCGACGCTCCGATCAGCGCGACGTGGTACTTCTTGAGAATGCCCAGCTCGTCGAGCTGCACCGCGAGGTTGAGCGCGGTCTGCCCGCCGACGGTCGGCAGAATGGCATCGGGCTTCTCGATCGCGATGATCTTCTCGAGCACCTCGGGCGTGAGCGGTTCGACGTAGGTGCGATCGGCCAACTCGGGGTCGGTCATGATTGTCGCCGGGTTGCTGTTGACCAGAATGACCGTCAGGCCCTCGGCGCGCAGCGCCTTGCAGGCCTGCGTGCCCGAGTAGTCGAACTCGCATGCCTGCCCAATCACGATCGGGCCCGACCCAATCACCAGCACGCGCTTGATGTCAGTTCTCTTGGGCACTTAATTCTTTTCCATTTCGTCGAGGAATTCCTGGAACAGATAGTCGGCGTCGTGCGGCCCCGGCGAGGCCTCCGGATGGTACTGCACCGAAAAGATCGGCTTGTTGATATGCCGTAGGCCTTCGATGGTGCCGTCGTACAGGTTAAGGTGCGTCACGCGGGTCGTGGCCGGCAGCGAATCGGGAGCGACGGCGAAGCCGTGGTTCTGCGAGGTGATTTCAATGGCGCCCGTGTCGAGTTGCTTCACGGGGTGGTTGCCGCCACGGTGCCCGAACTTCAGTTTGTAGGTCTTGGCACCCAGTGCCAGGCCCATTAACTGGTGACCGAGGCAGATGCCAAACATGGGCGTCGTGCCCTCGGCCAATTTCTTGATGTTGTCGATGGCGTAGGTCACGGCCGCCGGATCACCGGGGCCGTTGCTCAGGAAGATGCCATCGGGCTGCCACGCCATGACCTCGGACGCCGGCGTCGAGGCGGGAAACACCCGGACCTGGCAGCCGTGCGCCGCGAGTCGGCGCAGGATGTTGGTCTTGATCCCGAAATCGTAGGCCGCGACCTTCAGCGCGCGCTTCGCCCGCCGCAGCGGCGGCAGGCCAAAGCTGGCGTCGGTCACGGCATCGGCCAGCGCGGTCTCGAAGTCGTAGGCCTCCTTCGTGGTGACGTCCTTCACCAGGTCGCTGCCTTCCATCTGCGGCACGCGGCGGGCACGTTCGACCAGCACGGCGGGATCCACCGACCCGGTGGCGATGATGCCGCGCATCACGCCCGACGAGCGCAGCGCCCTGGTCAGCGCCCGGGTATCGACGTCACTGATGGCGACGATGTGGTGGCGCACGAGGTAGTCGCGCAGGGTGCCGGTGGCGCGCCAGTTGCTCGACACCGGTGAGGCGTCGCGCATCACGAACCCGGCCACCTGCGGCTGGTCCGATTCGGTGTCGGCGCCGGCGACGCCGTAGTTGCCAATCTGCGGTGCGGTCATGGTGACGATCTGGCCGGCGTAGGACGGATCCGTGAGGATCTCCTGATAGCCGGTCATGCTCGTGTTGAACACCACCTCCCCGGTGGTCTCTCCCGCCGCGCCCGCCGAAACACCTTGGAACCAGGTGCCATTTTCCAGTGCCAGAATCGCGTTCATCCCTACTCCTGTACGCTCAACGATGCGGCCGCGCGCGTGCGCTCGCCGGCGACCACGCGTACCGTGGTGGCAAAAAGCTGGTAACCCGCCAGTGCCAGAGCGACGCGGTAGGTCCCCGGCGCCAGGGCTTCGACCGTCAAGGGCGTCCTGCCCTTCGCCGTGCCGTTAATCACCACCGATGCACCCGGCGGGCGCGAGTCGACGACGAGCACGCCGCTCGCCGTTGCCACCGGCTTCTCCGAGCGCGATGCCGCCGTGCGCGCCGCCGGCCCTGTACCGGTTGCAGTGGCCAATCCAGTGGACGGGGTGGCTGGCGGAGTGCCTGCCACGCGAATTCCGGGTATGGGTGGAGGCACGGCCACCACCGCGCCATCAGTGCCGTTCGACGGTACGGCCATCGTGTGGACCGGACCGGACTGGAGGGCGCGAGGGCGCGCCATATAGCCCGCTGCGAAGCCGACCACCATGCCGACCAGGCACGACACGATCAGCATGCCGCCACTAAATCGCTCCGCTGCCTTGGCGGGCGCGTAGGAGGCGCTCGGCCGCCACGACCGCACAGGCTCCAATGGCGACGACCGGCGGGGCTCGCTCGTGACGTAACTTGGTTCGATCACGACCTCAGCCGGTTCCGAGACGGCGACGGGAGGCTCGGGCAAGACGGCCGCCTCGACCACGTCTTCGTCGAGATTGCCCAGAGGCAACACCGGAATAACTGCGGCGGCGAGGGCGTTGGAAAAATCCGTGCACGACGGATAACGATGAGCGGCTTCAGGCGCGAGCGCGCGCGTGAAGGCCTTGGCCAGCGCGTCGCGATCGACGCCCGGCAGCGCCCGCACCTCGACGGGCCGAACGGCCGGACCGGACACACGGCGACCGAACAGCCACTCGAAGGTGACGGCGGCAAGGGCGAACTGATCGGATGCAGCGTCCGCCGGACTGCCGGCAGCCACTTCAGGCGCAGAGTAAGGACGCCGGATGGGCCATTCGGTTCCCGCACCGAGCCCGGTGACCTGGGTGCGCTCGGCGGAAACGAAAATATTTTGGGGATGAAGGCCGCCGTGAACCTGGCCGGTGGCGTGAGCCGCGTCCAGGGTGTCGGCGATCGTCCGAAGGCGCGGCAATAGGTCTTCAATCGCCGCGGGACCGTAGTCACGCAAGGCCGCTTCGAGGGAGTCGCCGTCCACTACGTCTGTAACCAACTACCGAGTCTGCTCATCCAACCACGGTGAGCTTTTTCAGCCATTTCTCGACTCGGCATGTTACCACCAACGGTTGACAGTGTTGGTGACCGTTTGAGACAGTACGCAACGGTGCCTTCCGACGTCTCGCCCGTCTCCGCCGCTTTGGCGGTGGACATTCGCACTTTTCCGTGGATTCGGCGGCTGGCGTCCGACTACGCGTTTGCGTACGCCAACGTGGCGCCGTTCTTCGCGGGCGATCCCGCCACGTCGGCCGCCTGGGCCGAAACCATTCAACGCTCGCGGAGTTACGCCCGGCAACCGGCGGAACTGGCGCGCCTCCTGGCGACCCAGCAGCAGCAGCGTGGCGCGCCGGTCGCGGCGCGGGCCTCGGCCGCCCGTCTTGCCGACCCGGACACCCGCGTCATCATCACCGGCCAACAGGCCGGCTTGTTCGGCGGTCCCCTGTTTACGTTACTGAAGGCGCTGACCGCCATGAAACTGGCGGCCAAGGTCGAGGCCGAGCATGGCGTGCCGGTGGTGCCGGTCTTCTGGATCGATGCCGAAGATCACGATTGGCCGGAAGTCAGCGGATGTACGGTGCTCGACGCCGACCTCGCGCCATCAACGATTCGCCTGGCGGATCTGGATGGTGCCGGACACCTCCCCATCGCCCGGCTGTCACTCACAGCCGAAAGCGCCGCCGTCGTCGACCAACTCGACGCCGCCCTCCCCGACTCGGAGTTCAAGGCCGCCATCATCGCATCGCTCCGCCAGGCATACGCCCCCGGCGTGGGCATGGCGACTGCTTTCGGCACCTGGATTGAAGAGGTGCTCGGGCCGCATGGCCTGGTGGTGTACGACTCGTCCGACGCGGCGGCCAAAGTGCTGGCGCGCGACGTGTTTGTGAAAGAGGTCAGCCAGCCGGGCCACACCGCGCGCATCGCGGCCGCCGCCGGAGAAGCACTGGTGGCCAAGGGCTATCACGCACAAGCCACGCTCGCCGATGGCACCGTGTCGGTGTTTCACCTGAACGCCGAGCGCTCGCCGGTGCGGGTCGACGGCGACCAGGCGTTCATTGGCGAACGCGCGCTGACGCTGGCGCAACTGGTGGACGAGGCCAGGCAGCAGCCGCAACACTTCAGCCCCAACGTGTTGCTGCGCCCGATTGTCCAGGACACGGTGTTTCCGACGATTTGCTACGTGGCGGGACCGAACGAGTTGGCCTATCTCGGCCAGTTGAAGGACGTCTACGCCCACTTCGGCGTACCGATGCCGCTGATGTATCAGCGCGCCACCGCGACCCTCGCCGATTCGGCGACCGTGCGCTTCCTGGCCAAGTACGAACTGCCGCTCACGGCGCTGCGCGCGCAGGACGAAGCTGCGCTGAATCAGTTGCTGCACAGCCAACTGCCGCCCACCGTCGAGCAGTCGCTGGCGGCGGTCACCTCGGCAATCGACGAGCGCATGGCTGCCGTCGCCATCGCCGTGCCGCTGATCGACCCGACCCTCGAGGGGGCGGTGAAGTCGACACTCGGCAAGCTGCAACACGAAGTGCACGCCCTGAACAATAAGGTGATTCAGGCGGCTAAGCGGAAGGACGAGACGCTGCGCCGCCAGTTCCAGCGCGCGCAGGCTCTCACCTTCCCCCAGGGCCACCCGCAGGAGCGTGAAGTCGGGTTCGTGTGGTTCCTGAACCGTTACGGCCCCGCCCTGGTGGACCGGTTGCTCGACGAGCTGCCGCTCGAGATGGGCCACCACTGGGTCCTGACGATTTGAAGAAGAAGAAACGCAAAGCGTCCGGCTGGCGAGTGCGTCTATCCCGGCTGCGCTGGCCGGCCTGGCTGGCCCCCTATCGCCGCCACATCCTGATCGGCCTGGGTGTCTCCGCCGTGGTCATGCTCGGCGCGCTCAGCTATCTCTATGTATCGTACGGGCGCATCATCGACGCCCGGCTGCACGGCGAGCGAGATCGCGCCGTCCCCCGGGTGTTCGGCCGTCCCCTCACGCTGCAGACCGGTCAGAACATCACCCAGGCCGAACTGATCGGCCGCCTCAACGACGTCGGCTATGCGCAGAAGGCCCGGGTCGAGGCCGCCGGCGAGTTCGCCATCGATCGCCACATGGTCGTGCTGATCTCGCGGAGCGGCGACCAGTCGGGCAAGCCTCTGATCGTGTCGTTCCCCGAGCCGCCGATTCTCAAGAAGAACACCGTCACGCCACCTCCCGTGGCCCAGCGCATAGCCCGACTGCAGGTCTCGGGCAACAGCGTCGACCGCGTCACGCTCGACGCACCGCTCTTGACCGCGCTCATGACGGGGACGCGCGAGAAGCGCCGACGGGTCGCCCTTGATGCGATCCCGCCCCGCATGCAGGAGGCCGTGCTGGCGATCGAAGACCGGCGGTTTTACTACCACCCCGGCATCGATCCCATCCGCATCGTCGGGGCCCTCATCAGTAACCTGTTCGGTGACAAGGCCTACCTCTCTGGCGCCAGCACCATCACCCAGCAGTTGGCGCGCAACTTCTTCCTGACCGATGCGATGGCCGTCGAGCAGCAGACCGGCCAGCGTTCAGCGTTGCGCAAGATTCGCGAGCAGTTGATGGCTATCATTCTCGAGACCAAGGCCACCAAGGACGAGATTCTCGAGCTCTACCTGAATGACGTCTACCTCGGCCACCGGGGCTCCTTCGCGTTGCACGGCGTGGCCGAGGCCTCGAAGATCTTCTACAGCAAGGATGTCCGCAACCTGACGCTCAGCGAGGCGGCGCTCATCGCCGGCGTGATTCAGGCACCGCAGATTCATTCGCCGTTCAACAACCCCGAGCGCGCGCGCGACCGGCGCAACGTGGTGCTGCGCGCGATGGCCGACGCCGACGCCATCACTGCTGACGCCGCCGATCGGGCGACCAAGGAGCCGGTCGCCGTGGTGGCCCGCGCCGTCGACAACGAGGCGCCCTACTTCGTGGACTACATGGGCGGGGCGCTCGATGAGGCGTTCCCCGGCATCACCGCCAAGCCGGGGGTGCTCGACATCTACACGACGCTCGATCTGAACCTTCAGCGCCATGCACAAGAAGCAGTTCGCGAAGGCATCGCCAAGGTGGACGCCATGCTGGCGCGCCGCAAGCGCGGTCCGCGGCGCGTCGCCCAGGCCGCGCTCGTGGCGATCGACCCGCGCACCGGCGAGATCCTGTCGTTCATCGGCGGCCGTTCCTACAGCCAGTCGCAGTTCAACCGGGCCGCGAATGCGCGCCGGCAGATGGGCTCGACGTTCAAGCCCTTCGTCTACCTCGCCGCCTTCGACAAGGCCGCGGATGAAGGCACCGGCGACATCACGCCCGCCACGATCGTGTTCGACGAGCCGACGACCTGGAACTTCGAGGGCCAGGAATGGTCACCTCGCAACTACGACGGCGAATACGACGGCGGCATCACGTTACGCCGCGCCCTGGCGATGTCGCGCAACATCGCCACCGTCAAGGTGGCCGAGCAGACCGGTTACGACAAGGTCGTCGCGATGTGGCGGAAGACCAGGATCGGCGAACAGGATCAAGTGAAGCCGTATCCCTCGGTCGCCCTCGGCGTGGTCGAATTGACGCCGCTCGAGGTGGCCGAGGCCTACACGGTCTTTCCCAATCACGGCACCATTAAGAAGCTACGCTCGATTCTCAGCGTCAAGAGCGGCGACCAGGACGCCAAGCCGCAAGTCGCCGCCGGACCAAAGGTCGCCCGGCCGTCGGCGGCGTTCCTGGTCACGCACATAATGCGCAGCGTGTTGAATGAAGGCACCGGCGCGGCCGCGCGCGCCATGGGCTTCACGCTCGATGCGGCCGGCAAGTCAGGCACGACCAACGATCTGCGCGATGCCTGGTTCGTCGGCTTCACGCCCGAACTGCTGACGGTCGTGTGGGTGGGTCTTGATGACAACCAGCCGCTCGGCATGAGTGGCGCCCAGGCGGCGCTGCCGATCTGGACCTCGTTCATGATGAAGGCGCTGGCCGGCCACCCCAATGTCGGCTTCGAGGCGCCGGGCGGCGTCAGTTTTGTCGAGGTGGACCGCGACACCGGCAAGCTCGCCACCCCCACCTGCCCCCGCGTCACGCTCGAGGCCTTCCTCTCGGGCACCGAGCCGCTGGCCACCTGCGAGCTGCATCGATTCCAGTAGAATCACTGGGATGAATCATGAAGTGTTCGCGGCGCTCGGGGAAGCGCTGTCGCGTGGCGAAGAAGCCGCCCTGGTCACGATCGTCTCGTCCAACGGGTCCACGCCGCAGCGAGTCGGCGCGAAGATGTTGGTGTTTGGCGACGGACGCATTGTCGGCACGGTCGGCGGCGGCTGCTACGAGCACGACGCCATCGGCAAGGCGAAGACCGTGCTGGAGACGCGCAAGCCGACCACCGTGAAGTACGACCTCAACGACGACTTCGCTGAAGAGACCGGCCTGGTCTGTGGTGGCCAGATGGAAGTGTTCATCGAGCCGATCGAGGCGGCGCCGGCGGTCTACATCTTCGGGGCCGGCCACGTCGGCTACTACCTGGCGAAGATGGCGCACGAGACCGGCTTCGGCGTGCATGTGATCGACGACCGCGCCGCGTTCGCCAATACTGAGCGGTTCCCGTTTGCGGCCTCGGTGGTGGTCGACGACATTCCCCAGTGGCTCGCGCGCACGACACTTCCGACCACCGCCTACGCGGTGGTCGTGACCCGCGGCCATCGCAACGACCTGGATGCGCTGCGCGCGCTGGCGCCGCGTGAGTTGCGCTACATGGGCCTGATCGGCAGTCGCGCCAAGGTCGCGCGCCTCTACGAGCAGCTGATGACGGAGGGCGGCATCGATCCCGATCGCCTGGCGCGCATCCACGCGCCGATTGGTCTCGACCTCGGCGCCGTGACGCCCCAGGAAATTGCTGTCAGCATCACGGCGGAATTGATCGCGGTGCGCCGCGGTAAAGCCGAGGCGCTCAAGGCCGCCTCGCTGCAATGGTTCCCCAACCTCAAGGCGCGTCGCTAAGAATCTGCGGCGCGACCATCGTCACCATGAACGACACCTGCGAGGTGATCGCCGGTGACGTCCTGGTGCGTGACGGCCGCATTGCCGCGGTGGGCGCGGTACCCTCAACCGAGCGCGCCAACGGCCGCCTGCGGGCGGCATTCGCGCCGCGCTTCGCGGTGTCGTGCTCGCAGGCCCTGCTCGAAGGCGTGGCGGCGCTGTCGCAGGAGCACGGCCTGGTCGTCCACACTCACGCCTCAGAGAATCATGACGAGATTGCCCTGATCCGCGAGCGAACCGGCCGCTCGAACATCGACTACCTCGCACACACGCCGCGGTTGTGCCTGGCGCACTGTGTCTGGGTCGACGACCATGAACAATCGGTCATGGCCGAACATGACGTGAAAGTCCTGCACTGCCCGGGTTCGAACCTGAAGCTGGGATCCGGCCTGGCGCCGACGGCGCGGCCTGCAACAACCATCTCGACATGTTTGAGGAGATGCGGCTGGCCGCCGTCCTGCAGTCGGTCCGCAAGGGTCCTGGTGCTCTGACGGCCCGCGATGCGCTGTGGATGGCCACACGAGAAGGTGCCCGAGCCAGTGGCCTCGAACGCGACCGTCCCCAGTTCATCACCAGCCATGATCCCCACTCAACGCTGGTCTACTCAGCCCGCGGCAGCGATGTCCGCACCACCGTCGTGGACGGCGAGGTTCTGATCGATCAGTTCCGCCCAACCCGCTGGGATTCGGCCCTGATTGCCGCCGACGCCATGGGCGAGGCGGCCCGCCTGGCGGCCCGGGCGGGCTTCTAGTGTTACAATTCTTGGCAGTTCACCCACTCGACTGCTAATGGTTACCCCTGCCCTGTCCGACCGGACGCGACGCATTCTGGCCACCCTCGTTCGCTCGTATATCGAGACGGGCGAGCCGGTGGCTTCGGCGGCGCTTGCCCACAAGGCCGGCCTGAACGTGTCGTCGGCCACGGTGCGCAACGTGATGGCCCAGCTCGAAGAGATGGGCTACGTGTGGCAGCCACACACGTCAGCCGGGCGCGTGCCGACTGATACCGGTTATCGCTGCTACGTCGACATGCTGATCGAAAGCCGCCGCCCGACCAAGGACGTGTCGGCCGTCGAGTTGCGGCTGCGGCAGGAGGCGGGCGATACCCCCCTGATCGACGACCTGCTGTCGTCCACCTCGCACGTGCTCTCGGAGACCAGCAAGAGCGTCGGCTTCGCCATCGGCCCGCCGAATGCCCGCGCGCTCTTCCAGCGCATTGAATTTGTGCCGCTCAGCGGTAACCGCATTCTCGTCGTCGTCGTCGCCAGCGGCAATCAGGTGTCGCAGAAGACGGTCGATATCGGTGAATCGGTCACGGCCTCCGAACTGGTGCAGGCCGCCAACTTCCTGAACTCCGAATTTGCCGGACGCACACTTGAAGAGGTCCGCGACGGCGTCGTCGATCGCCTCAAGCGGGAACGGTCGCTGTACGACCAGTTGCTCGGCCTGGCGTTGCGGCTGGCGAGCAGTTCGTTCGCCAACCTCGACCGGCCGACCGCCGTCTACATTGACGGCACCTCGAGCCTGCTGGAAGAGGTGGTGCAGGCGACCGGCATCTCGGCGGCGACCCTGCGCGGACTGCTGCGCATGGTGGAAGAGAAGCAGCGGTTGGTCGGCATCCTGACCGAATACATCGACGGTCCCGGCCTGACGGTCGTGATCGGCGCCGAGCATAGCGATCCGGAACTGCGGCCGTTCAGCTTGATTGCCGCCACCTACTTCGACGGCCGCAACACCGGCACCGTCGGCGTAATTGGCCCGACGCGGATGCGCTACTCAAAGGCCATCAGCGCCGTTGACATCGCGGCCCTGGCCGTCGCCCGGGTGCTGCGCGACGTCAACTGATTACCAGGGCACCCCATGACGGGGGGTCCTGCAGCCAGCTCTTTTTCCATCGAACCATGAACGACGACATCAACGATCCACAAGACACCGGCAGCCCTGCGGCCGAAGCCGGTCCGCTCGACCCACCTGACGCCGGCACCCCGGCCGAAGCGATCAAGCGCGATCGCGATGACCTGTACGACCGTCTGCTGCGCAAGACCGCTGAATTCGACAACTTCCGCAAGCGCGTCGACCGCGATCGCAAAGACATGCTCGAGTGGGCGGCCGCGGAAGTGCTGAACGACGTGCTGGCCATCGCCGACGACTTCGATCGCGCCCTGGCCGCTGACGCGCCACCCGAGGCGCAGCAATTCAAGGCCGGACTCGAGTTGATTCAGCGGCAGCTCGCCGACATGCTGAAGAAGCGCGGCGTGATCACAGTTGAGGCGCTCGGCGCCGACTTCGACCCGCACTTCCACCAGGCTGTCGCTCACGAAGAAGTGGCCGGCGCGCGGGATGGCGAAGTAGTGGCCGTGCTGGCCAAAGGCTACAAGCTCGGAGAGCGCTTGCTGCGTCCCGCCATCGTCAAGGTCGCAAAGGCATCGTGAGCAAGCGCGACTACTACGAGATTCTGGAAGTCACGCAGACCTCGACTGAACAGGAGATCAAGAGCTCCTACCGACGCCTCGCGCTCAAGCACCATCCCGATCGCAACCAGGGCGACAAGACTGCCGAGGAGAAGTTCAAGGAAGCGGCCGAGGCCTACGCCATCCTGAGCGATGGCGAAAAGCGCGCTCGCTACGATCGCTTCGGTCACCAGGGCGTGGGCGGCGGATCACAGGGCTTCGACCCGTCGCAGTTCACCGGCTTCGAAGATATCTTCGGCGGCCTCGGCGACATCTTTGGCTTCGGCGGCTCACGCCGAGGCGGACCGCAGCGCGGCTCAGACCTGCGTTACGACCTCGAGATCAAGTTCGAGCAGGCTGCCAAGGGCACCGAGACCCACATCCAGATTCCTCGGCAAGAGACCTGCGACGGTTGCAAGGGCTCCGGCGCGGCGGCCGGTACCTCGCCCACCACCTGCCCAGGCTGTAACGGCGCCGGCCAGATTCGCTTCCAGCAGGGCTTCTTCACCATGGCCCGCACCTGCGGCCAGTGCCGGGGCGCCGGCAAAGTGATCGCGAAGCCCTGCCAGACTTGCCGCGGCGCGGGTACCGTTGCACAGACTCGCAAGCTCACGGTGAAGATCCCCGCTGGCATCGCCACCGGCCAACGCCTGCGCCTCACCGGCGAAGGCGAGTCGGGCATCAAGGGCGGCCCCACCGGCGATCTCTATGTCGTGATCTTCGTGCAGGAACACGAGTTCTTCCAGCGAGACGGCAACGACCTGCACTGCTCGGTCCCGCTGGCCTTGACCACCCTCGCACTTGGCGGCGAGCTCAAGGTGCCCGGTCTCGACGGCGACGAGACGGTCAAAGTCCCTGAGAGCACGCAGACCGGCACCACCTTCCGCCTGCGTGGCAAGGGCATGCCCGACGTGTCGGGCCGCGGCCGCGGTGACATCCTGGTGACCGTGCAAGCGGTGACGCCGAAGAAGCTGACCAAGGATCAGAAGAAACTGCTGGAACAACTGGCGGCTACCCTGCCTGAACAGAAGGTCAAGCCGCATGGACGCGAAGATGACGAGGGGCGCGGCATCTTCGGCAAGGTGAAGGACATCTTTGGCTAGCCGTACCTGGCCGGCGCTGATTCTGCGCGCCAGCGTGGTTGACGACACCGAAGACCTCGTCTCTTTGGTGTTGGCCGATTTCTCGCCGGTCGCGGTTCACGATCTCGCCGAACGGCCGCTGCCACCGGGCGGCTTGTGGGATCCCACCTACCCGCCGATTCCGGATCCACCACCAACTCCCCTGCACTGGAACATCTGCTTCAACGACGCGGACGAGCGCGCACAGGCGGCCGACGCCATTCGCGCCGCCCTGCCAGACCTATCAATCGAACCGCTCGATCTCCCTGATGAAGACTGGGCGGCCCGTTCGCAGGCGTCCCTGACCATGGTCCATGCCGGCCGCTTCATCATCGCGCCGCCCTGGGACATGCCGGCGGATGACGTGGATGCGACGGTGATCGTGATCGAACCGTCCATGGGCTTTGGCACCGGCCATCACGCCACCACGCGGCTGTGCCTGCGACTGCTGTCGGACCTCGATGTCTCGGATCTGTCGGTGTTGGATCTCGGAACGGGTTCTGGCGTGCTGACCATGGCGGCCGCGCTCAGCGGTGCCCGACGGGTGCTCGGCATCGATGTGGACGTCGACGCGATTCAGTCGGCCGAGACGAGCGCGCGAATGAACACCCTGCCCGATACCATCGAGTTCCAGGTCTCAGACTTCCGGTCCGCTCCTCCAGCGCCCGCGGAGGTCGTGCTCGCCAACCTGACTGGCGGTATCCTGACCTCAAGCGGGCCGCAGATTGCTGCCCTCGTCAAGCCCGGCGGGCAAATGATCCTGAGCGGCTTCGATCACACCGAAGTTGACGGCGTGCTCGCTGCCTTCCCGGGCTTCACAGCGCTCCAGCGTCTCACCGAAGACAACTGGATCGCGCTGCACCTGAGCCACTGATAAGAAGTCAGGGAATAACCGTATTTCACCCGTATTTAACGCCTTTCACTCGGCCCCTGTTTCTCCATTATTTACCTATATTTACAAGGTAAATAGCCTATTATCGGGTGGCATCCGATTTCACTCAGGCCTGCGACTTCTTGTTAGCCCTGTGTTAGCCCGAACAGAGAGGACTCGATGGCGGCTCGCCCCCTGACGAAGCTCACGGATAAAGCCGTCGCCAACCTCAAGCCGCGTCCGACGCGCTACCAAGCCTTTGACGAGGGCTGTCCGGCATCAACGGGCGCCTGGTAGAGCGCCACGGGAGCGCCCGGGGCCACGGGCGCCGGCGGTGCCGAGCGGCTGTGCCGCCAGGGCAGTCGAGGTCACCAAGGCCGCGGCAAGGGCAATCACAACGCGTTGTGTCATACCCCTTAATACGCCTGACCAGCGCAAAGGTTAACGCGGTCGGGGGGCTCTCACTGACAACCGGCTGCGGGCGTGCCCGACTGGCGTGCCAACTGGCAGGCCACAAACCGGACTCGTGCTGCCGGGAACCCCAACATCAACTCTTGGGCGGCGAACTGTTCATGGCTGGAAAACGGGCTCTGAAGATCGTCGTACTTCGCACGCGCGATCAGGTCGAGCTGGGCCTTGATCTCCCCGCGCAGCCAGCCGTCGGGCCGGCCGGGCGTCACCTCAGCCGCTGCCGCGGCCGCCGTTTGCAGCAGCCCGTAGTACCTGGCCCGCAGCGCATCTTGCGCCATCAGTTTTCGCATGACGACGTTCTCGTCGTGCCTGGTGTCGAGCGCAAAATCGGGCGAGGCAAACGCATTGTCCTCGTCCCAGGCGATAAACACATGCGAACCACCGCTGCGGCGGTAGAGATAGAAGTTGTTGGCCCCGGCGTAGCCCAGCAGCCCGTCGTGTTGGGCAACGAAGTTTTGCGCCGCCACATACCGCATGAACGCCTCGAGATCGAGGTGGGCCTTGATCGTGTCAGCAAACGCGTCCGGGGACGTCTCGGAAGCCAGTCGAGTCAGCGTCTCGACAGGTCCCCAGATGGCGTCATCTGCCCGGCCGTGCTTGTCTTTGATGTCAAAGCGGTCTTTGTAGGGCGCCAGTTTCGGCCCCAGGTAGTCGAATCGCCACGGTACGCCGGTCGTGTAGTTGAATTCGAACAGGTAGCCGGCGTCTTGCCCCGCATGGTCGACATGGCCGAAGAGGCGGCTCACCAGGAACTCGTCCACTTCTTCGATGATCACGTAGAGCCCCGCGTAGTCGCCGTTGACATAAAGGCGGGTGTGCGCCTCGCGTGGCGCCGGAACGTTGAGGCGGCTGTAAAAGCGCATGGCAACCGTCTCGCGCACGCCCGACGCGTCCTGCGTAAGGTTGTCGAGGACGAGGGCCTTAAGGCCAAGAAAGGTCTGGCCGGGCGTATACCGGTTCATGTCGACCAACAGGCCCGGCTTCGCACCACTGCGAGACCCGTGGCCGCGAGAACGCACGCCCACACGGGCCACGGTGTGGCCGTTCCAAGTCAGATCGGCCGGATAGTAAGTGTTGTCCCGAAAGGCCTTCTTCAGCGCCGCCCAGTCGCCCTCACCGAAGCGCAAGTCGACGCGTTGCAGCACCTCACCTCGGAAGAGGTCGGCATCTGTCAGCGCCGGGTCGCGGCCGGCACAGGCCAGCGCGAACGCCGCGACCACGGCGAAACCGGCCGTCAATGTGAGGAATCGCATGAGCTTGGCAAGTGGGCCGAATGGCGAAACGGTACCACGTATGGCCACGCTGAACAATCTGAGTGGCGCGCCGGTCCACCGCTGACGACGCGGCGCAGCGAGCGCCAGCGCCCCTGATCGGCCAGGGCAGGATGGCCAACCCGTCGCGGCGGCCTGATCTATTCCGCGCATGCGGCATACGATCGTGACTGCGTACGGGCTGATGGCGGCGGCAATTGTCGGTATGAAGGCCCAGACAGTTCAGATGGCGGCGGCCCAGGCAGACGGACCGGTTCTCTACGAGAATGCCCGGTTGATTCCCGGCGACGGCCGCGCCGCCCTCGACCGCGCCGCCGTGTTGGCCGACCATGGCCTGATCACCCGGGTTGGCGAGGTTGGCCGCATCGCCGTGCCGGCATCGGTACGGCGAATCGACCTGGGCGGCAAGACCATCATGCCGCCACTGATCGACACGGACAATAAGCGATATCAGCGGCCTCTCGAGTCAACCTAAGGCCCGTTCTCAGATGCGGCGCTGACCAGGCTGCTCCGCCAGGCGCACCACTCGGGGCACATTCCGGGCCCGGTGGTGCCGCTCGGTCAGCCATCTTCTTGACACCCCGGCGTGACTCCTTGGCCGTGAGTCGATACGCGAGCCTTCAATCAAGCGACGCTGGACATCGGCCGTGCCGAAAACACGCTCGTGGTCGACGTGTATCAACGCTTCAAGGACCATCCCCAGTATTTCGACGACGAGGCGCATTTCGGCGTGGAGGGGAACCGCGTGGCAGCCGAGCTGTTTGACGCCGAGCTGGCGAAGGTGATCGATCAGTTCTTGCGGACCCAGTAGCGGCAGCTCTGATAGCCGGGCGTCCACTCCTCCACCACGTCGATCACGCGTCCACCCGCGGCCGTCACGATCGACACCACCTCGGCGCGCGGGACGCAGTACATCTCCATGCGGCCGGCCATGAAGTCTCTTCTTCGCAGCCAATTGAGCAGCCGTGGCAGGTAATTGAGCAGCCGTGGCAGGTAGAAGCGGTCGCGGATCCCGACGATGGCGCGGTCGCGGGCGGTGCGGACGCGATCCAGGCCGCGGCGGTACTTCCAGTACGCGTCACGGACGCCGCTCGCCGCCATCGCCCGATAAGCGCGCGGATAGCGGGCGCGAAACGACAGCGGGTCCTGGGGAACGATCGGCGGCGGCCGTCTCGGCGCATCGAGGCCCTTGCCGACCATGACCGGCAGGCGCAGGGTTGGCGATGCCCGCTCGCCGAACCAGCCCACATCCTCCTGGACGAGATCCAACTCCAACAGATACACGCCCTCGTCTGCCGGCGCGGTCACGATCAGCATCGCGCTCGCTCGTGCCCCCGGGTCCACGTCCCACGAGAACGAGCAGCGGCCATCGTCTCGCTGCACGACTTCCCCGTATTCGTCGAGCCAGTGATTCGCGACGTTGATCTGGCACCGCCCGAGGGCATCGGGCAACGCCGGCCAGGGATGCGTGGAGCGGTTCTCAGCAGTGACCTCGATCGTGATTTGCTCGCCGGCCTTGACCGACAGCGACGACACGCCGGCGGTCAAGGCGGCACGAAAGGCATCGTGCGGCAGACGGCCGCTGATGGGTGTTTGCTTGGCCTCGGCCGGCGGCACGTCGGTGGAGCGGTGGCTTGGCAGCTGAAACACGAGGAGGCCGCCAGGGACGAGCACCCTGACCAGCTCGGTGATATAGCGCGTGCTGTAGCGCGGCGCCATGTGCTGCAGCACCAGCGTCGAGTAGACGAAGTCGAACGAGGCATCGGCAAAGAGCGACAGGTCGGGCACGACATTCAGGTGATAGGTGCATCGATCGGGAAACTTGTTGTGCTGACGCGCGATGCGCAGCATGGGCTCCGAGATGTCGACGCCGTCGCACTGCGTGAAGTGCGCGGCCATGGCCTGCGTCAGCCGGCCGGCGCCGCAGCCGAAATCCAGCGCGCGGCGTCGCACCGCCGGCGCCGTGCCGGTCTCTTGCGCTCGCGCGAGGACGGCGTCGACCTCCAACGCGCCGCGACGGAAAAACTCCGTCACGTCCCATCGGCCGCCGCGCTTGTCGGGGTCCGTGAGCACGGCCCAGAAGGGATCGCGACGGCCCAGTCGTCCCCAATGTCGCTTGAGCGTGCCAAACCGCATGAGCTGTACGAGAGGATACTATCGACGCGCGTGGATCTCTTCCTCTATCAGCTGAACATCTCGGGGCTCACGGTCTTGACGGCGCTGATCGCGTGGTTCTTCCACGTGCTCCGGCGATCGATCCGCCGCGCTGAGATGCGCTGGTGGACCTATGGTTGGTACGCGAACGCGGCAGCGCTCGCGATCACCAGCGTCTTCTGGGCCGTGCAACCGCCGGCCGGCATCCACGGGCTGGTGTTTGGCGTCTACCTGGCGCCCAAGGCCGTGTACGTCTGGCTGATGGTCAGGGGTGCCCTCGAGTTCCACGGGACAATAAGCGATATCAGCGGCTGCCCGAGTCAACATCAGGCCCGTTCTCAGACCCAGAGGAGGGCGTCAGCCCGCCTGATGCTCAGCGCATAGTTCCGCACCCGCAGTTCCATCGGGTCGCCCAGCGGTGCCTCCCGCTGCACGGTGACCCGCGTGCCGGGCACGAGGCCCATCTCCAGCAGACGCCTGACGACGGGGCGTTCACCATAGACACGGCAGACCACGGCGGTCGACCCGACCTGGACGCGGGCAAGCAATCGATGCGAACTGGGACTCATGCGCAATTCTGAAAATCTGTCTCAGAATTGTGATGTTACCAAACAGATTGCCGCGAAACGCCACCGCGTTCAGGGTGCCGAGGTCGGCTGCCCCGGCGTCAGATAGCGGCTGAACCAGGCCACATAGCGCTGCAGCCGATCGCGCTCATAGCTGGGGATCGTCAGGCCGTGAAACTGTCCCGGATAAATCACCAGTTCGGTGGGCACCCCGAGGCTGCGCAGGGCCTGATACATCTGCTCGCTGCCCATGATGGGGACGTTGAAATCCTTCTCTCCCCCCATGAAGAGCGTCGGCGTCCGGATGCGGTCGGCATGCAGGAACGGATACGACACCTTGGTCCACACTCCGGGATTCTTCCAGGGCGGGCCCATCTCCTGGTCGTACTGCACGATGTATTGATCGACGCCGTAGATGCCGAACTGCATCGCGCTGCCGGCCCCGCTGATGGCCGCCTTGAAGCGCGTGTCGCTGGCGATGGTGTAGTTGGTGGAAATGCCTCCGTAGCTCCATCCGCCGATGCCCAGCCGCTGCGGGTCGGCAATGCCCTGGCGCACCGCCTCGTCCACCGCCCCCAGCAGATCCATCACCTCGAGCCGACCCCAGTCGGCGTGGATGGCCTTCTGATAGGCCGCCCCACGGCCCGCACTGCCGCGATAGTTGATAGCCAGCACCACGAGGCCCTGCGCCGCGAGCACTTCGCGATCGAATGAAAACGCATGCTCGTCCTGTGCATTCGGCCCGCCGTGGATGTAGAGCACCGTCGGATAGCGCGTGCCCTTCCTGTATCCCGCGGGCTTGACGATGAGGCCGTGCACCTCGGTGCCGTCCTGGCTCTTTGACTGGAAGTCGTCGGTGGTGGCCAGCTGCAGCTCGCCCATCAGCGCCGCGTTGTGCGACGTAAGCGGACGCAGCTGCCGCCCTTCCAGGGCATACACTTCGGCCGGTGCGGCAGGCGTCGACATCAGCACGGCATAGTGGCCGTCGCGCCCCGGGCTGACGGCCCTGATGACCCGCTCGCCCGTGGTGATGGGCTCGACCCCGCGGGTCGCCACTCGCGCCGTCGGCACCGTTGCGACCTGCTGGCGGCGATCGTCCTGCAGCAGGAACGCGATCTCGGCCCCGTTGTTCACCCACTGCGGGCTGGCCACGGCCCGGTCAAGCTGCGTCATGAACAACGGCAGCGTCGTCAGGGGAGCGGCGGGCCCCGAAGGCGCCGCAAACACGGCCAGCTTATTCAGGTCGTACGCAAAGTTGCGGTCGGTATCGCCGGTCAGCATCGCCAGCCGCGTGCCATCGGGGCTCCACTGCGGCCGGCCCGACTCGGCTTCGGGCGTCGCGGTCACCTGCTGAGGCACCGCACCGGTGCGTGCCTCGACCATCCAGACGTCGGTGTTCACGGTGCGATCGGGATCGGCATGGGCCCGCTTGCTGAGGAAGGCCAGGCGCGTGCCGTCCGGCGACCACGCCGGGCTCTCGTCGTCCACCTGGCCGCTGGTGATCACCGTGTGCGTGCGCGCGGCCACGTCGAACACCGCCAGGTGGCTGTACTGGCGCGTGAGATAGCCCTGGCGATCCTGCTTGAAGTGATAGCGGTCGATCACGATCGGCGGCGGAGTCTTGCGCTTCCAGCCATCTTTCTTCTCGGGCTCGTCGTCGGGATTCTCGTCGGTGATGACAAACGCCATACGCGTGCTGTCGGGCGCCCACTGGATGTCGGACACGCCGCCCTTCACATCACTGGCCTTCTGCGCCTCGCCGCCCGCCCGGTTGAGCAGCCAGATCTGTCCGCCGCGCTTCTTGTCGTCCTCGGTGCCCCTCGATGCCACGAAGGCGAGGTATCGTCCGTCGGGGCTCCACCGCGGGGACGATTCACTGTCGGGCGAGGAGGTGAGTTGCAGCCGTTCCGAGCCGTCCCACTTCACCATCCAGATGTCGGTGTTCCGGCGATCCTTCTCGGCATCAATCGTTGTCAGGGTATAGGCCACCCACTGGCCATCGGGCGATCGCTGCGGGTCGGACACCGCCTGCAGTCGCGAGTGGTCGTCGATGGTGATGGCACGCCTGGCGGGCTGCGCATGGGCCTGCACCCCTGCGCAGAGCATCAGCGTCGTAACGGCGGCGTAACAGGTGCAGCGCATGGTGTCACTATACGTGCGGGTGTAGACTGGCGCGCCCCCTTTTTTGCGGAGTTGCTCGGATAACACTGACACGACGACAGATGTTCTCCACGCTGGGTCTAGGCGGGTTGATGCTCTCACGCGGCGGTGCCGTGCTGGGCGCCACTGCACAGGCACCGGCCACGCCCACGGGTCCGTACACCGTGCCCCCGCTGGCCTATCCGTTCGCCGCCCTCGAGCCGCACATCGACGCCATGACGATGCAGATTCACCACGATCGGCATCATCAGACGTACGTCACCAACCTCAACAACCTCGTCGCCACCACCTTCACCATGGGCACGGATGGCAGTAATGTGCGTCGCGGCACCACCGACGTCCCTCAGGGAGGGTCGTCCTGGATCTCTCCCCGGTGGGCACCAGTGGCGGGGGTGTTCATGTCCAGATTGCGCTCCAGCGTGGCGGGAGATGAGGCGAGGGGGATGGCGGTTCGAAACGGGACTCGGGTCGTGTTCGTGAGTCGCGCAAGCCAATGTGTCGCCGCCTAGCGGGGATCTTTCTGTTAGCCCCGTGTTCGCCCGAAGACACAATCTGGCTCGTCGGGAGGCGAAACTCGCAAATTGTCTACGGAATCTTGAGCCGACGATCCGGTTTGAACGGACGACCTGCTGATAAAAAGACAGCCGCAGATTAAGCGCAGATTCGATATCGATGAAATCCTCTTCCTAATCTGCGGCCGTCTTGAATCGGTGGCCTTACTTCACCGGCCGCTGACTGCCCTTCTCGCGCGCCGCGTTCCAGCTTTCGACGACCCGGCGCAGTTCCTTGAAGGGGTTGGGGCTGTCATCCACCTGCAGGCGCAGCACCGTGTCGTTGTTTAACCACACGCCACCGCCCTTCTTGACGATCACCATCGACGCGGCCTGCATGCCGCGCGTGTCACCGCCCGCGGCCTGGCCGGCATCGAGCGCCGCCATCAGGCGCAACGACAAATGGCCCTTGGTCTCCTCGAACGCCTTCACCATGCCCTCGACGACAGCCGGACCAGCGAGGATGTTGCCCTGCGCCGTGCAGAACTTGCCCTGCTTGCCGCCGGCCCAGGTCGTGGCCTTCGGGCCGGTGAAGGTCGCGGTGTTGCCCTGCAGGTCGATGACGGCGAACTGCCGGCCCTGCTTGGTCCAGCGCTCGGGCTGTGGGTCGGGATCGCTATCCCAGATCGCCTTGATGATGGCGTCGGGCTTCATGCCGGCCTTAAGCAGCGCAATGCCCTTCGGCCCGTAACTCACATCCACGATCGCCTGCGTGGCGACCACGCCCGCGTCGGCATCGGCTGTCAGCACGCCGGTGAGCGTAAACACGCGGGACTGGACAGCTCCCCCCACTTCACCCGTTTCCGGGTCGTAGCCAAGAATGGAGAACGTCGCCACGGTGGGCGGCAACTGGTCCTGCGTCTGCGTCGCCGCGCCGACGCGCGTGACCGCGAGTCCGGCGCACAGAAGGAACCCAAGCCCCAGGCCCGCCACCTTCGCTGAAGCTACGGCGCCCAAGCACATCTCAAGTCGATTGTTCTTCATCACAACTCACTCCAGGTTGTTAACAAGGCCGCCAAGGCCACGAGCGGGGCCGCATCAGCCCGCAAGGTGCGGCCGCCAAGCGACACCGGCACCACGCCAGCGGCGAATGCCGCCGAGAGTTCTGCAGGCGCCCACCCGCCTTCTGGTCCCACGATCACATGCGCGGATTCAGGTTTCCCAACCGCTTGCACTGGTAAGACACGGCCCCCCATCAAGGGGGGTCCTACCGGTTCAACACAAAGTAGCCGCACGCTGCTGGTCGGCTCGTTGAGATACGACGCCAGGCCTTGAGCGGGCGCGACCACCGGCACTACGGCGCGACCGCACTGCTTGGTCGACGACACGGCAATCCGCTGCCACCGCGCCACGCGCTGGCTCTTCGCCACCGTCGACAGGCTGATTTCACTGCGGTCGCTCACCACGGGCCAAATGCCGGTGACGCCCAGCATCACCGCATCACGAACCACGTCGTCCATCTTGTCGGCCTTGAGGATGCTGATCACCAAGGTGAGGGGGACGGCGACTTCGGGCGCCGCGGCAATCGCTTCGATCGCGTGAATCGATGCCGAACGCTTCCCCGACTCGATGACCTCGGCGCGCCACAAACCGCCGCGACCGTCAAAGACCTCGACCTCGGCACCGGTCGCGAGTCTCAGCACGCGCACCAGATGCTCGGCCTCGTCATCGGGCAAGGGCACGCACGCCGCAGTCGCATCAAGGCCGGGCACGTAGAAACGCGGACGCACGCGGAGAGTATACTCAAGCCCACAGATGTTCTTTCGCGGACAAACGGTCGGGAAGTACCGCATCCTTTCCCCTCTTGGAAGCGGCGGCTTTGGCAGCGTTTATCTGGCCGAAGACACCTGGATCGACAAGAAAGTCGCAATCAAGGTTCCCCATCGCCAGAACCTTGACTTCGGCGAATTGCTCCACGAACCCCGGCTGCTGGCCACGCTCAGCCATCCGAACATCGTCACCGTGCTCACCGCGGAGAAACAGGACGACATTTTCTTCATCGTGATGGAGTACGTGCCGGGCGACACGCTTGAAGCCGTGATCGATCGCGACGGCACGCTCGACCTGCCCAGGGCGCTGGACTACACCTGCCAGATCTGCAACGCGATGGACCATGCGCACAAGCACGGCGTCATCCACCGCGACCTGCGCCCCGGCAATGTGCTGGTGACCGAGCAGGGCCTGATCAAGGTCGCCGACTTCGGCACCTCGCGATTTCTCGAGATCGCCGCGCATGGCACAACCGTCATCGGCAGCCCGCCCTACATGGCGCCCGAGCAGTTTCAGGGCAAGGCAGTGTTTGCGTCGGATATTTATTCGCTCGGCGTGACGATGTATCAAATGTTCACCGGCGTGCTGCCCTACGAGACGCCGATGCCGGGCGACCTCGATCGGTTGATGCGCGGAGAGCTGGCGTCGCCGCCGAAGTTAAAGAACCCCAAGCTACCCAAGGCGATCAGCGACATCGTGATGAAGGCAATTGCGGCTGACATCCCCTCGCGCTATCAAAGCGCCTCCGCATTGCTCGAAGCCGTCCTCGCGGCCCGGACGCCGTCCCCTGCCTCGCGGCGCCCATGGCGGCCGATGACGACGACCACCGGCACTGGCTCGGCAGAGGTCCAGGACATCCAGGCCCGTCTCAAGGCCCGCGAAACCGTGCAAGCTAAGTTCTGCTGGAAATGCGGCAAGGCGCTCGCGGCCCGCGCCGACGCCTGTCCCTTCTGCTCTGAACGGCAGTAGCCTCCGGCTTGAGCCGGAGTGCACGACCCAGAGTACAATTCCGGCATCATGTCATTTGCGGGAACCGGCAAAATCTGGATGAACGGGGTGTTGGTGGACTGGAAGGACGCCACGATCCACGTCGCATCACACGCACTTCACTACGGCACCGGCGTCTTCGAGGGCATCCGCGCCTACGACTCCAAGACCGGCACCAACATCTTCCGCCTCGAACCGCACATGCGCCGGCTGCTGGACTCCTGCCGGGTGTACCGGATGGAACCGAAGTGGTCGCAGGCGGAGTTGACACAGGCCGTGCTCGAGACGGTGCGCGTCAACGGCTTCAAAAGCTGCTACATCCGTCCCCTGGTCTATCGCGGCTACGACTCGCTGACGCTCGATCCCAGGCCCTGCCCGGTCGAGGCGTCGGTGGTCGTGTGGGAATGGAGCCTGATGATGGGTGCCGAGGCGCTCGAGAAAGGCATCGACGTCGGCGTCAGTTCGTGGACTCGTCTGGCGCCGAATACCCTGCCGGCGCTCGCCAAGGGGACTGCCAACTACGCCAACTCCGCGCTGATCAAGATGCAGGCGTCGCTCGACGGCTACGCCGACGCCGTGGCGCTCGATGAGAGCGGCCTGTTGAGCGAAGGCAGCGGCCAGAACTTGTTCTTGGTCCGCGACAACGTGATTTACACCCCCTCGCTCGGCTCGTCCGTGCTGCAGGGCCTGACCCGCGATTGCGTCATCACGCTGGCCGCCGACCTGGGCGTCACCGTTCGCGAGACGTCCATCCCGCGCGAGTTCTTGTACCTGGCGGACGAAGCGTTCTTCTGTGGCACGGCTGTCGAGATCACCCCGATTCGGTCGTTCGACAAGATCGCCGTTGGTAACGGTAAACGCGGCCCCCTCACCTCGGCATTGCAAACGCGCTTTTTCGGCATTCTCAGCGGTGACCAGCCCGACACGCATGGCTGGCTGACTCCCGTTGGTGTAACCGCCTTCGCCGAGGCGACGGCGAGCCAGGCTCAGTCGCGGTAACCGGGGGGACTCAATGCACGTCAATGACCTGCTGAAGCTGGCCGTCGAACGGGGCGCCTCCGACCTGCACCTGAAAGTCGGCAGCTACCCCATGGCGCGGACCCATGGGCACCTGGCGACCGTGTCGGAGGAGAAGCAACTCGGTCACGAGGATCTGGTCGAGATGGCCGCGTCGATCATGTCGACGGCACAACGCCAGAAATTCCAAGACTCGCAGGAAGTCGACCTGGCCTACAGCGTCCCTGGCCTGGGCCGCTTCCGTTGCAACGTGTTCCAGCAGCGCGGCACTATTGGCTGCGTGCTCCGCGTGATTCCAGTCACCGTCAAGAGCCTCGACGATCTGGGCCTGCCGCCGATCCTGAAACAGATCGCCGAGGAAGAGCGTGGGCTGGTGCTGGTGACCGGCACCACCGGCAGCGGTAAGAGCACCACGCTCGCCGGAATGGTCGACCACATCAACAAGACCCGCACCTCGCACATCATCACCATCGAAGACCCGATCGAGTACTTGCACCGCGACAACCGGTGCATCATCAACCAGCGAGAGATCGGCGTCGACACGCGTTCGTTTGCGCATGCCCTGCGCAGCGCCTTGCGCCAGGACCCGGACGTGATTCTGGTCGGCGAAATGCGCGACATGGAGACCATTGAGACGGCCATGCATGCGGCCGAGACCGGTCACCTGGTGTTCTCGACGCTGCACACGCTGGATGCGACCGAAACCATCAACCGCATCATCTCGGTGTTCCCGCCGCATCAACAGAAGCAAATCCGCCTGCAGTTGGCATCGGTGCTGAAGGCGGCGATCGCCCAGCGCCTGATTCCGCGCATCGACGGCACGGGCCGCACCCCGGCGGTCGAAGTGCTGGTCGCCACGCCGTTCATCAAGGACTGCGTGGTCGACAAGGACAAGACCCACCTGATCGCGGGCGCCATTGCCCAGGGCACGTCGCAGTACAGCATGCAGACGTTCGACCAGTCGATCTTCAGCCTGTTCAAGGGCGATCTGATCAGCTACAAAGAGGCCTTGTGCTGGGCGTCGAACGTGGACGAGTTCAAGCTGCGGGTGCAGGGCATTTCAACTACCGCCGACATCTCGCGCGACCAGATGGCGGGCACCATCTTCGCCGGGCTGTCGCAGCCTCCACCCAAGGCGCCTGAAATCACGCGGTTTGGGAAATAAGTCAACCTGCTTCACTTTTACTCACTTTTACGGGCACCGTAAGTGGCAGATGCCTACCTCGTCGCGCTGACCATGCTGTCGCGGCGTGAGCTGTCCGAGGCGCAAATTCGCACCCGCCTGGCTCGGAAAGAATTTGAGGACGATGAGATCGAGACCGCGGTGGAGCAGTTGCGGCGGGACGGAACGATCAACGACCGCCGCGTGGCACTGGCCGCCGCCCGCCTCGAAAGCACCATCCGCCACCGTGGCCGCGCCCGGGTCATCCAGAAGCTGCGCTCGCTCGGCATTGACGGCGACGTGATCGAATCGGCGGTCAACGAAGTGTTCGAAGAAGTGGACGAGGGCGCCCTGCTCGACCGCGCCTTCGAGCGCCGGCTCCGGGGCAAGGCCCCGAAAGACCTCGACGAAAGAGGCCGCGCCCGCGTGGTCCGCGGCCTGGCTGGTCAGGGCTTCTCCATTGCTGCCATTTTGAAGCGGCTCAAGGGCACTCCCGACCGATAGGCAGAGACCTTACAATAGGAGGATGCATCCCCGCGAAATACGCGCCTCCTTCCTGACGTACTTCGAGCAGCACGGTCACCGCGTGGTCCCCAGCAGCCCGCTGTTGCCTGGCGATGACCCCACCCTGCTGTTCACCAATGCCGGGATGAATCAGTTCAAGGACGTATTCCTCGGCCGCGAGAGGCGAGACTACAACCGCGCCACGACCTCGCAGAAGTGCATGCGCGTCAGCGGCAAGCACAACGATCTCGACAACGTCGGTCCCTCGCTGCGCCACCACACCTTCTTCGAGATGCTCGGCAATTTCTCATTCGGCAACTACTTCAAGCACGACGCGATCGAGCTGGCGTGGAACCTGCTGACCAGGGAATGGAAGCTGGATCCGGCCACGCTGTACGTCACGGTCTTCAAGGGCGCGCCTGGCATTCCGCGCGACGAAGACGCCTACCAGCGCTGGCTGGACTTCGTCCCCGCTGACCACATTGGCGAACTGGGCATGGCCGACAACTTCTGGGCCATGGGCGACACCGGCCCATGTGGCCGCTGCTCTGAGATCTACGTGGACCGCGGCGCCACGGTGCCCGGTACCGGCAACTTCGTCGTGGATGTCGAGTCGGGCAGCGAGCGCTTCGTCGAGATCTGGAACAACGTGTTCATGGAGTTCGAGCGTGACGACCAGGGCACGCTCACGCCGCTGCCGGCACCGTCGATCGACACCGGCATGGGTCTCGAGCGCATCGCGGCGGTCATGCAGGGCACCACCTCGAACTACGACACGCCGCTGTTCATGCCGCTGCTGACGGCGATCGGCGAGCAGACCGGCCACGTGTATGGCAAGTCGATGTCGGCCACCGACATCTCCATGCGCGTGGTCGCCGATCACGTCCGCGCCGCGACCTTCCTGATCGCTGATGGTGTCGTCCCGTCGAACGAATGGCGAGGCTACGTGCTGCGCAAGATCATGCGCCGCGCCATGCGGCACGGCCGCAAGCTCGGCAAGCATGAGCCGTTCCTGTTTTCGCTCGCTGACGTCCTGATTCAGGAGATGGGCGACGCCTATCCAGAGCTCAAGGCCGGACGCGACTCGGTGGTGCTGGTGATCAAGAGCGAAGAAGAACGCTTCGACGCCGTGCTCACCGGCGGCCTGCCCCGCCTCGAGGAGGTGCTTGAGCGCGCGGCCAAGACGACCAGGGTGCTACCAGGAGACGAGGCCTTCAAACTGTACGACACCTTCGGCCTGCCCCGCGACTTCATCGAGGATCTCGCTGTCAACCAGGGGCTGGGGTTCGACGCCGAAGGATTCGACGCCGCCATGGATGGCCAGAAGGCCAAGGCCCGCGCCGGCAGTTCGTTCGACAGCAAGAAGGGCGACAATTTTACTTTCATGGCCGGCGACGAGCGCGAGGAACTGCGTGCCGTCGGTGATCACTTCGATGGCTACACCGAGACCACGCTGAAGGGCGTCCCGGTGCTGGCCCTGTTCAACGACCAGAACACCTCGGTCGTTTCACTCGAGGCCGGCGAGAACGGCTACGTCGCCCTCGGCAAGACGCCGTTCTACCTCGAGGCCGGTGGCCAGGTCTCAGACCAGGGTTGGATGGAGCCGGCATCGGGCCAGCGTTTGCGCGTCACAGGCGTCTCGCGCCTTGGGCCGGGCCTGCCACGCCTGCACCGCGTGGAGAACATTGAAGGCCGGCTCGCGCTGCGCGACCTGGTGACGACGCACGTCGACGTGGCATTGCGTGATGCGACTCGGCGCAATCACACCGGCACGCACTTGCTGCACGCAGCGCTGCGCAAGGTGCTGGGCCCGCACGTCAAGCAAGCAGGCTCACTCGTCTCGCCCGATCGCCTGCGTTTCGACTTTCAGCATTTCTCGGCGGTGACCACCGAACAACTGCTCGACGTCGAGCGCATCGTCAATTCCGCAATCCTGAAAAATGACGCGCTGAGCACTGCGGTCCGTAATACGCAGGAAGCCATCGCCGCTGGCGCGATGGCGCTGTTCGGTGAGAAATACGGCGATCAGGTCCGCGTGGTCGCGGTCGGCGACGGTTCGTTCAGCACCGAACTCTGTGGCGGCACGCACGTGAAAGCCACTGGCGACATCGGCTCGTTGTTGATTACCGCCGAGTCCGGCGTCGCCGCCGGCGTGCGGCGCGTCGAGGCCGTCACGGGCCTCGGCGCGCTCGGCCTTGCGCGGCAAGCGCTCGATGAGGTCAAGATGGCGATGGACGTGTCAGGGGCCAAGCGCGGCGAGGTGCCGCTCTACATCCAGGGCATCCAGCAAGTCCTGAGCAAGACGCAGAAAGACCTTCAGCAGGCTAAGACGAAGCTCGCGATTGGCGGCACCGGCGGCGGCACCGACGAAGACCAGGTGGAGATTTCCGGCACCACGTTCATTGCCCGCGAGGTCAAGGACGTGGACAAAGAATCGCTCCGCGCTCTCGCCGACACCCTCAAGTCGCGGCTCAAGAGCGGTGTGATCGTCTTGGCCGCAGCCATGCCTGACGGTAAGGTGTCGCTGGTCGCCACCGTGACGCCAGACGTGGCGACGAAGGCGCCCGCTGGCCAACTCGTGAAGCAGTTGGCGCCGATCGTGGGCGGCGGCGGGGGGGGTCGCGCCGACTTTGCCGAGGCCGGCGGCAAAGATCCGGCGAAGATTCAGGATTTACTGAAGGAAGCCCGTGGGTTGGTCGAAAAGCTCCTCGCCGCCGATAAGGTAAGCTGAGGCTTCTTGAAGAACGGTCTACTTCTTTTCGTCCTGACTATCGGCCTGGCTTCACCCGCCGCCGCCCAGATTTATTCTTGGCGCGATGCCGATGGCAAACTCGTGCTGTCGGACCAGCCGCGCGTGGACCGCGGCACAATGACGACGTACGCCGTGTCTGGGGCCACCACCGTCCGCGCCACGAAGCCACTAATACCCAGCCTCAAGAGCACCCGCTACGACGCCTCCATTAACGAGCATTCGAGCCGGATGGGCGTCTCCGCCGATCTGGTGCGCGCCGTGATCCAGGTGGAATCGGCCTTCAACCCCTCCGCCGTCTCGACCAAGGGCGCCATGGGCCTGATGCAGCTGATGCCCGCCACCGCCCGTGAGCTGGGCGTGACGAACCCGTTCGAGCCCGACCAGAATATTCGCGGCGGCGTGACCTATTTGAAGCGCCTGCTGGACCGCTACGACCACAAGGTCGAATTGGCGCTGGCCGCCTACAACGCGGGCATGGGCAACGTCGAAAAATACGGCGACGTGCCCCCGTTCAAGGAAACGCGCAACTACGTGAAGAAGATCACCGGTGCGGCCCCCTCGGCCCCGTCCAACGCCATCTACAAGTGGATGGAGGTGGTCGACGGCAAGCCGGTCGCCCGATATTCCAACAAACCCCCGGAATCGGGCGCCTACGAAGTCGTGTCGTCCAGACGCTAACCCGTTTTCGCCCCTTCGGGGCTTCGGCGCGGCAGGCTCGCGGCGTCCTCGTGATATGATTACGCGTTTAGAATTCCTTTGAGATTGAGGTCTGTGACGTGGCGAAGAGAAACAAGTCGGCCCTGAAGGCCAATCGGCAGAATGTGAAGCGGCGCGAACACAACCGTGAGTTGCGCTCGAAGCTCCGTACGGGCCTGAAGGCTGTCCGGAAGTCACTCGACGACAAGAATGTCGACGGCGCGAAGGCCGCCCTGAAGACGCTGCAGTCGCTCGTGGACAAGATGGCCACCAAGGGCATCATCCACAAGAACACGGCATCGCGCTTGAAGTCGCGCCTCGCCGCCAAAGCCGGCAAGTAGTGTCAGGAGGGCGGCACTTCAGTGCCGCCTGGTTCTTACCTCCCGCAAATCTCCACCACCAGCCTCTCCAGGAGAAATCGTGGGGCGCCAACCGACGATTTGATTGCCAGGTCGGTGCGGAACACCGCGTCGAGGCTGTTCTTGACGCGCGTGTCTGGCCGTAAGCGAATTGCGGCCGCGCGAATTTGCCCCAGGATCATCGGCGGCTGCGCGCCGGCATCAATCTGCGCCGCGATCTCCCGCAGCGCACCGGCGGCATCGGCGTTCCAAATCGCCTTGCCCAGGGCAAAGTCCTCACCCGGCTCATTCTGCGGCATCACCAGGTCGCGGATGTGGTTGGCGGTAATCGCCGACTCCCCCGCCGCGTAGAGCACCAGCTTCTCGATCTCGGCGCGGATACGGCCCAGGCTCAAGCCGGTCGTGGCGAGCAACAGCGACAGTGCCTTGGGCTCAATGGTGAGTTCGTCCTTGTCGAGACGCTTCTGGATCCAGGTGACGGCATCACGGTCTGAGGCGAGCGACCCACAATCCACGCAGTCGGCCTTTTTCCTCAGCAGCTTCACCAGGCGGCGATTGCCGTCCAGCCCGCCGGCGACGAATACGAGCGTCGTCATGGGCTCGGGCTTCTCGCAGTAGGCCTCGAGTTCCTCGGCTGGTGTGGAGCCGCGCTTGCCCTTCTTGACCAGATCCAGCGAGCCTTGCGAATCGTCTTCGTCCTTGCCACCGCGCTTGGGCGACAACAGGGTCTCGGCCTCGTGGATGATGATGACCCGCCGCGGCGACATCATCGGCAGGGTGCGAGCCGTGGAGAGAATGGCGCCGATCAGCGAGTCGCGGCCGGCCGCGTTGCCGGCCTCATTCGCGTAGAGACTCTCGACGTTGAAGGCATGCAAGCCCTCGTCCACGACCCCGGCAAACTCAAGCGCGAGGTCGTGCCGCGACTGCAGGTCGTCGCCCTCGAGCAGGTAGAGCGGCGCCGTCTTGCCCGACTTGATCAGCTTGCGGACGTCGACGGGGGTCAGGTTCATTGCGTTACTTTTCGGATCCCGGGTCCCGGGTCACGGATCCCGTCAGAAGGCTTCCAGAATGGCGCTGACGACCGACTTGGCGAAGTCGGTGGCGACGCGGTCGAAGGCCGCGCGATTGCTGCCGGCAAGCGCCGAGAAATCCTGCACGGTGCTGGTCGGCGTGCCGAGGTCGTACTCCTCGGAAAACGACAGCGCCGCGTTCTCCCACAACGTCTTCTGTTGCTTGACGTCTTCGAAGGCCACCTTGGCGACCATCGTGAAGCGATAGCGCGAGGCCAGTTGCGCATCGTTCAGTCCGACCGGCTGAGTCGAGACCGCGGTGATTTCACCGCGAACAATGCCATCGGCACCAGCCTCGGCCGGAATGACGGTGTAGCGGCCGCTGGCCTGGAACTCCTCGCGCACTTTCTGGGTGAGGATCTGCTCAATGGTCGGGTTCGGCGTGGTGTTACCGAACATCGGGATGCCGAGCGTCTGAATGTAGGCCGGCAGGAACGAGCCTCGGCCGGCCAGCGCATAGCCGCACGAGGCCGCACTTACGCCGGCCGCCAGGGCGGGGAACGCTCGCAACACCTGCCGTCTGGTGAGAATCATCTCCCGCTATTAGGCCACAACCACCGAAACAAGGCGACCCTTGGCAATGACCACCTTCCTGATCGTCTTGCCGGCGGTGTGCGCCTGCACGTTCGGGTCGGCGAGCGCTAATGCCTCCAGGGCCTGGTCGTCGATGTCGGGCGCGGCGACCACGCGGCCACGCAGCTTGCCGTTGACCTGCACCGGAATCTCCAGTTCCTCGGCCTTGGCGACGATGGCGTCAAACGCGGGCCACGATGCCCCGGCCAGGCCGTCGGCGTGTCCGTACATCTGCCACAGCTCTTCCATGGTGTGCGGCGCGAATGGCGACAGCATGACGATCAGCGTCTCGATCGCCTCGCGCGCCACCTTGGGCGCCTGTGCCGAGCGTTTATCCTCCGTAGCATTAGCGGCGGAGAACCGATCGGTGAAGGCATACAACTCGTTGACCAGCTCCATCATCGCCGAGACTGCCGTGTTCATCTGCTGCCGCACGTCGATATCGGCGGTCACCCGACGAATCGTGTCGTGCGTCTTACGCCGCAGACCGCGCTCGGCTGCTGTGAGGCTGGCGTGGTCGATGGGACCAGCGCCAGAGGCGAGCACTTGCTCGCGCCACTGATCGGCACCGCGCCACACGCGCGCCAGGAAGCGGAAGCTGCCTTCAAGTCCCGAATCAGACCACTCGACTTCTTTCTCGGGTGGGGCCACGAACATCACGTACAAGCGCAACGCGTCGGAGCCGTACTTCTGGATCATCGAGTCCGGATCGACGACGTTGCCCTTTGACTTCGACATCACCGCGCCGTCCTTCAGCACCATGCCCTGCGTCAACAGGTGCGTGAACGGCTCGACATGGTCGATCATGCCGAGATCGTGGAAGACACGGGCAAAGAAGCGCGAGTAGATCAGGTGCAGGATGGCGTGCTCGACGCCGCCGCTGTAAAAGTCGACCGGGCACCAGTAGGCGACCTTCTTCGGGTCGAACGGCATCTGGTCGTTGTGGGCGTCGGCGAACCGGTAGAAGTACCAGGACGAATCGACAAACGTGTCCATGGTGTCGGTCTCGCGCCGGGCCGGACCGCCACACTTCGGACACTTGACGTTGACGAATTCCGGCACGCTTGCCAGCGGCGAGTCGCCGCGACCCGTGAACTCTGTGATCATCGGCAGGGTCACGGGGAGCTGGTAGTCCGGGACCGGCACGACCCCGTCCACCGGGCAATGGATCATCGGGATGGGCGTCCCCCAATACCGCTGTCGCGAGATGCCCCAGTCCTTCAACCGGAACTGCACCGTGCCCTCACCAATGCCGCGCTCCTCGGCCTCTTCAGTAATGGCCTTGATAGCCTCAGCCGCCGGCATCCCGGTGTACAGGCCCGACTCGATCAGCACCTCGTCGTCGTTGATCACCGGGACGATCGGCAAATCGTACTTCGTAGCGAACTCGCGATCGCGGTCGTCGTGCGCCGCCACGCCCATCACCGCGCCGGTGCCGTACTCGGCCAGCACGTAGTTGGCGACCCAAATCGGCATGGGCTGGTTCGTGAAGGGATTGATCACAAAGCGGCCGGTGAAGAAGCCTTCCTTCTCCACTTCTCCGGTCAGCCGGCCGGAGCGGTCCTGCGATCGGAACCGCTGCACCTTCTCCATGAAGGCCTTTTCGTCCTGCGACTCCTTGGCGAACGACGTCACGAGGGCGTGTTCAGGAGCCAGCATCATGAACGTGGCGCCGTAAATGGTGTCGATGCGCGTCGTGAACACTTCGATCGACGCGTCATCGCCCTGGATCGCGAACCTGACCTTGGCACCTTCCGAACGCCCGATCCAGTTCCGCTGCATCGTCAGAACCTTCTCGGGCCACTTCGACAGGCCTTCGGCGGCGTGCAGCAGGTCATCGGCGTAGTGCGTGATCTTGAAGAACCACTGCTCCAGATCCTTCTGCGTCACCTGGGTGCCGCAGCGCCAGCAGGCGCCGTCGACCACCTGTTCGTTGGCCAGCACGGTGTGGCAGCTCGGGCACCAGTTGACGGTCGAGCGGCGGCGATAGGCCAGGCCCTTCTCGAACATGCGCGTGAACAGCCACTGGTTCCAGCGGTAGTAGTTCGGCAGGCACGTAGCCAGCTCGCGGCCCCACGCGTAGCTGATGCCCAGGCGCTGCAACTGCCCCTTCATGTGCGCGATGTTGCCGAGCGTGGACGTCTCGGGATGAATGCCGTTCTTGATGGCGGCGTTCTCCGCCGGCAGCCCGAACGCATCCCACCCAAACGGGTGCAGCACGTTGAAGCCCTGCAGCCGCTTCAGGCGCGAGACGACGTCGCCGATGATGTAGTTGCGGACGTGACCGACGTGCGCGTGCCCCGAGGGATACGCGAACATCTCGAGGCAGTAGAACTTCGGCTTCGCGTGGTCTTCGGTGACTTCAAACGCCTGGGTGTCGGCCCAGTGCTGCTGCCATTTCTTGTCGAGGTCTTGCGGATGATATTCAGCCACGGTGATCCATCGATTTTACTACCGACAGACCTCAATCACCGCATCCAGGCTGTCTGACAGGGCCTTCAGGTCGTAGCCGCCTTCGGTCACGAGCACCACCCGGCCCTCGCACATCTCGTCCGCCACGCGCAGAAGGGCCTGGGTCAGACGGGCGAAGCCGGCGGTGGTCATGCGGAGCTGCCCCAGCGGGTCCTGCTCGTGGGCATCGAAGCCGGCCGAGATCATCAGCAGCTCCGGCTTGAACTCACGCAGCCGCGGCAGCACCGTCTCCGCATACGTTCGCTCGACGACATCGTCCCGGTCACCCATCTTGAGCGGGACATTGAGGGTAAACCCCTCTCCCGCTCCCCGTCCGGTCTCGCTTGCCGCGCCACTGCCAGGCCAGAACGGGTACTGATGCGACGACACGAACAACACGCTCGGGTCCTCGTAGAACATCGCCTGCGTGCCGTTGCCGTGGTGGACGTCATAGTCCACGATCGCCACGCGCGACACCCCCCGCGACCGCGCATAGGCAGCGCCGACGGCGATGTTGTTGTAGAGGCAGAAACCCATCGCCTTATCAGCCTCGGCGTGATGGCCCGGCGGCCGCACCATGGCCAGCGCGCGCGATCCTGGAGGACCGTCTAGCGCATGATCAACAGCCGTCAACACCGCCCCGGCCGCGAGCCGGGCGATACCGTCAGAGTCGGGCGAGGTGAACGTGTCCTCGTCGATCATCGACGCACGCCCTCGTCGCGCGACGATGCCGGCGACGTGTTCGCGTGTGTGAACGCGAGCCAGGTCCTCGTCCGTGGCCGATCGCGGTTCGACCACAGTGCCGCCCTGTTTGCGAAACCGCGCCGCCACGGCCTCAAGCGTTTCGGCGCGCTCTGGCCGTTCCGGGTGGCCGGCGGGAGTCACGTGATCGACAAAGCGAAGCGAGCTGACGAGCACGAGAGTCATGTCTTAGGTTATGCCAACCAGTTTTCAATCCGAAGGCCTCGGACCCGGGCGAATTCTCGCTCGTTGGCGGTCACCAGCGTCAGGTCCAGGGCCAGGGCATAGCTGGCGATCAGCAGGTCGTTGCCGCCGATCGGCGTCCCCGCCTTCTCCAGCCTGGTGCGGACTCGCGCGTAGATCGTGTCGACCGGTGACTCGTAGGCGGCAACCTCGATGGCGCCCAGAACGGCTTCGACCTGGCGCGTCAACCGGACCGAGTTTCTCTTGAGAGCCCCATAGCGCAGTTCGGACGCGACAATAATGCTGGTGCAGACGTTTCGTTCCCCGACGACGGCAATTCGGGAAGCACAGCGCCCTTGGGGGTTGCGAACCAGATCCGAGACGGTGTTGGTATCGAGCAGGAACCGCATGTCAGAATGTCACGGGCCTGGGCGGCTGGTCGGTGATGTCCGGGAACGTCTCCTTCAGGGGCTTCAATCGCGACAACACCCCGAGCAGCGATCGCGACGGCGTCGGCTCGATCACCAGCCGGCCGCCCTCTTTCCGCATCACGGCTTCGTCCCCCGGAAACTCGAACTCCCTGGGAATGCGCACGGCCAGGTTGCGGCCGTTGCGAAAAACTTTCACGCGCCGTTCGGCGGGCACGCTCGCGGCTTGGTGGGCCATAACATATGCCAGCATATGCCACCCTGCCGTGGACGTCAACCCACCTCGCCCATGCCGCCTTCGCCGATCTTGGCGACGACTTCATACGGGCCGATACGGGTGCCGGGAACCAGGCTCATGGGAGCGCCAGCGACGACCGCAACTGCGCCTCGACGCCGGCGAGGTCGTCGCGCGACAGGGAACCCAGTGTGCGCAGGATCATGTCTTGTTTGATGGTCCGGACGATACCGGTGACCGTGGACGGCAGCGGAAGTCCGGCGGCGGCCCAATCCGCCAACTGGTAGTCGCCGACCAACGTTCGCCCAACGTGACTGGTGATGGCCGCGAGCACGGCCTCGGGCCGGCCCTGCTGATAGGTCTCGCTGCTGATCAGCACCGCTGGCCGCCGCTTCACACCTTTTTCGTCAGCGAATACAAACTTCACCAGCACCACGTCGCCGCGTCTAGAGATCGTCATACACGGCGTCGGTCTTGTTCTTCCAGATGCCGGCCAGTACGGGATCCGTCTTCTCGGTCAGGGCCGCCGCATCGTCCATCTCCTCGTCACCCAGGTCTTCACGCAACTTGTGCTGCAGCGCTGCAACCACGTAATCGCGAATCGACAGGTCGGCCCGCGAGGCCGCGACGCGGACCCGACGGCGCACCAGTGGCGACACGTCGATGCTCAAGCGGGCCCGATTGGTGGTGGACTCCATGTCGGCACATCACCACATCTACGTATTGACACACCTGTCCGAGTGGGCTGTGGAGACGGGCGCCTGCGGACGGGCTACTTCATGACGACGGCGGTATTGAAGCGCACCGACTGGATATCGCCCCTATTCCAACAGCATCTGGCACTCCGACTGTGCGGCTTTAAGTGAGGCTTCCAGTTCACACCGATACGCCTCCAGGGCATCGGCGTCTGCCTCTCGTGGCACGTAGATTGGCGGTCGGATGGCCATAGCGACGATCGTGAACGGCTGCGGAATCTGCGTGCGGTCCCAGCTGTTCAACGTCCACGCCGCCGCCGCATCCGAATGAAACGGCAGCAGCGGCTGGCCGGTGGCCTTTGCCAGCCACAGGGCGCCCGGCTGGGCAACCTCGGCCGGACCGCGAGGGCCATCGAGGGTAAATGCCACTCCGTGGGCCTTCACGTCTCTCACCAGCTGCCTGAGGGCCGCGGGACCGCCCCTGGAAGTCGATCCGCGGGCGGCGCCGTAGCCGAACTTGCCGAGCAGCCGCGCAATCCATTCACCATCGAAGTTCTCGCTAGCCATAGCGACGATGCCACGGTTGGCGAAATAGGGAGTGGCGGCCAGGATGCGGCCATGCCACAAGGCGAGGATGGGATGGTGGCCAGCCTGCGTAATGGCGTCGACGTGCTCGGCGCCGCTCACCTTCCACTTCCACGTCGACGTCAAGGCGCGGACGACCGGGTATCCCAGAGTGGCGATCGCCACCGCTGCCGCGCGCTTGCGCGGAGACTGCCGCCAGTCTGGTGTCTCGGTCACATTCCGTCGTACGACGGCCCCTCGCCCCCTTCGGGCGCGACCCACGTGATGACGCCGTACGGGTCCATGATGTCGCAGGTCTTGCAGTGGACGCAGTTCGAGGCGTTGATCTGCAGCTTCAATCCGCCGGCACCGTTGTCGACCATCTCGTACACGTTGGCCGGACAAAACCGCACGCACGGGTGACCGAACTCAGGACCGCAGATGCTGTGGCAGACGTCGGTCTGCACCAGCAGGTGAACCGGTTGGTCCTCAGCATGGTGCGTGCCGGAGTAGTGCGCGCCGGTGACCTTGTCGAAGGTGATGCGGCGATCGATCGGGGCAGTATTTGACGGGACCAAAATGTCCCGCTTGGTCATGCCGTAGTAGTCCTCGATCTTCTGCATCGCGTGGTGGCCGGCATGCCCGGGCACGTCGGGCAGACCCTTGCCATTCGTGAACATCGCGATGCCCGCGTAGGCACTGCCCAACATGGTGCCGGCGCCAAACGCCTGGTGCACGTTGCGAACGGGATAGAGCTCGGTCCTAATCGCGCTCGCATCCACCAGCGCCTTGTAGCGGCCGAGCGACGCCGAGGTGGTATCCCCTGACCGCACGGCATCGAACGCGGCTTCCGCCGCGAGCATGCCGCTGCGCATGGCGAGGTGAATGCCCTTCAACCGCGTCGAGTTCACGAAGTTGGCCGCGTCGCCGATAATCACGCCGCCATCGAAGTACAGGCGCGGCTGGGTATTCCAGCCGCCTTCGGGCAGGGCCTTGGCGCCATACCGAACGATCGTGCCGCTATCCAGAATGCCGCTGATGAACGGGTGACGCTTGAAGTGCTGAAAAGCGGCGTGCGGATCGAACAGGGGATCCTTGTAATCGAGCCCGACGACGAAGCCAATCGAAATACGGCCGTCGGGCATCGAGTAGAGCCAGCTGCCGCCGAACTCCTCGTCACGCAGCGGATAGCCCAGCGTGTGGATCACGGTGCCAGGCGCGAGACGATCCTTCGGGAGGTCCCACAGTTCCTTGATGCCGATCGCAAACTGCGCCGGCTCGGATGCTTCCGCGAGGTGCAGCGTTTGAATCAGTTGCTTGGTGAGATGCCCGCGCACGCCGTCGGCAAAGATCGTGACCTTGGCATGAATGTCAGCGCCGGGCTCGAACGCGCCCTTCGGCTGGCCGTCCTTGCCAAGGCCGCGGTCGCCGGTGCGCACGCCAATTACCTTACGGCGCTCCGCGCCGGGGGCTGCCCTGTCGTCGAACAGGACCGTCTGTCCCGGGAACCCCATAAACAGGTCGATGCCTTCGGCTTCGACCTGCGACGCCAGCCACTTTGCGAACTGGTTGAGCGAGATGATGTAGTTGCCGTGGTTCTGAAACGGCGGTGGCGTAATCGGCAGCCGGAATTTGCTCTCGGGCGTCAGGAAGTAGATGTTGTCCTGATGCACTTCCTGGGCGAGCGGCGCGCCCTTGGCGAGAAAATCGGGAATCAGGTCCTTCAGCGTCGACGGATCGAGCAACGCCCCCGAAAACTGGTGCTGCCCGGCGTTGGCGGCCTTCTCGATCACGGCAATCGCTAGCGGCTCGCCGCCCTTCTGCTTCTGGAGTTGCCCGAGCCGCAGCGCGGCGGACAAGCCGGCCGGCCCGCCGCCGACAATCAGGATGTCGACTTCAAGCGTCTCGCGCTCAGCCATCAGCCCTTCTGCAATTCCGCAATAATCGCGGGCGCCAGTTCGAACAGGTCGCCCTGGATGCCGTAGTCGGCCACTTCGAAGATCGGCGCATCGGCATCCTTGTTGATGGCGACGATGACGCGCGAGCCCTTCATGCCAACCAGGTGCTGGATGGCACCCGAAATCCCGAGCGCCACATACAGCTTCGGCGCGACGGTCTGCCCCGAGCTGCCAATCTGGCGTTCCATGGGCAGCCAGCCATTGTCGCAAATCGGCCGCGAGGCCGCCAGCTCCGCGCCGAAGGCCTTGGCGAGCTGTTCCGCGATGGCGATGTTCTCCACCGTCTTGATGCCACGGCCCACCGAGACGATGCGTTCGGCCTGCGACAGGTCGACCGCCTGTTTGGCTTCCTGGAACGGTAGCTCGGGCTTCTGCCGAATCTTCGATTCGTCGATCGTGATGCTCGCCGCCGTGATCGGGACCACGGCACTACCCTTCGCTGCCGCGTCGGCACGATACGCGCCGATCTGGATGCTGATCAGAAACGGGCCCTCGCCCTGCGGCACGACCTCGGCAACGAGCTTGCCCTGGAACATCGGCCGCGCGAACACGGTCGCGCCGCCGACCGCCCGGATGGCAATCACGTCGGTGACCAGCGCCCGATCCATCCGGGTCGCCAGTGTCGGCGAAAAATCTCGCGTCTGGTAGGTGTGCGAGAAGAACACGTAGGTGGGAGCGACCTGCGCAATGACCTGCTGCAGGGCCTGCACGAAGCCGTCGGGCGTGTAAGTGGCCAGCGCGGCGTGCTCGATGGTCAGCACCTCGGCCACGGCGGCCTGTGCCAACTCCCCGGCCACGCCGGCCAGATTGAACCCGCCGGCCACCGCGACTGTGATCGGCATGGCGCCGGCCGCGAGTTGCTGCGCGGCCGCAATGGCCTCCCAGCTAGCGCGATTGAGCTTGCCCTGCTGTTGTTCCGCGATGACGAGAATCACAGGACCCTCGCTTCTTCGCGCAACCGTTTCACGAGTTCCTTCGCGGCCTCGGCCGGCGAGCCGCCAATCATCAGGGTCTGCTTCGACTTCTGCGGCGCGCTGAGCGCCACCACCTTCAGCCGCGGCGACAGGCCCGCGGGCGCGGCCACCTTGGTGATCTCCTTCTTCTTCGCCGCCATGATGCCCTTCAGAGTGGCGTAACGCAGTTGATTGATGCCGCTCTGAATGGTCAACAGCGCCGGTAGCGGCATGGTGACGTGCTGGAACCAGCCGCCTTCGAGCTCGCGCTTCACCCTCAGCCTGCCGGCCTGTCCTGAGCGAGCGGCACCGCCTTCAGTGTCGAGAGTCGAAGGGTCGACGTGAACTTCCATGATGATGGTCGAATGCGGCATGCCGAGCTTCTCGGCCAGCACCGGACCGAACTGGGCATGGCCCTGATCGTCAGACTGCAGGCCGGTGAGAATCAGATCAAACTTCTGCTCGGCCATGGCCGGCGCCAGTGCCGAGGCGGCGGTGGACGCATCGGCCGCGCCGAGTGAATCATCCTCCACGTGCAACGCGCGATCAGCGCCGCGGGCCAAGGCCTCGCGAATCACCTGCTGCACGCGGGTCGGACCGGCCGAGCACACGACCACTTCGCCGCCATGCTTCTCGCGGAGGCGCAGGCTCTCTTCGAGCGCATACGCGTCCGGTTCGTTCATCTCGTAGCTGACATCCTGCTCGCGGACCCACGTCTTGTCATCGTTCAGACGCGGCTGCCACTCACGGGTCGGGACTTGCTTGATGCAGACGGCGATCTTCACGGTGTCAAACACCCTTCCAGAATTTGCGTACTGCGGCGCCGCGCCTGTCCCAGCTTGCGAAGTACGCAAATCCTGGAACGGCGTCTGACACCGTCACTCCTCGTATTTCTTCATCAACAGCGCGCCGTTGGTGCCGCCGAAACCAAACGAGTTCGATAGGGCATAGTCGATCTTCATGGGCCGCGCTTTAAGCGGAACGTAGTCGAGGTCGCAGCCCTCGTCGACCTGTTCGAGGTTGATCGTCGGCGCCGCTATCTGGTGGCGCACCGACAGCGCGGTAATGCCGGCTTCGAGGCCGCCGGCCGCGCCCAGCAAGTGGCCAGTCATCGACTTGGTCGATGAAATCGCCAGCTTGTAGGCGTGCTCGCCGAACACGCGCTTGATCGCGGTCGTCTCGATGCGATCGTTGTGCGGCGTCGAGGTACCGTGGGCGTTGATGTAGTTGACCTGGTCGGGGCGGATGCCGGCCGAGGCGATCGCCGCGTTCATCACGCGGAACGCGCCATCGCCGTTCTCCGATGGCGCGGTCATATGGTACGCGTCACCGGACATACCGTAGCCAATCATCTCGGCATAGATCGTCGCGCCACGGCGCTTCGCGAACTCGAGCTCCTCGAGCACGACGATGCCGGCGCCCTCGCCCAGCACGAAGCCATCGCGGTCTTTCTCGAACGGCCGGCTGGCGCGGGACGGATCGTCGTTGCGCGTCGACAGTGCGCGCAGCGCGGCAAACCCGCCGACGCCCATCGGGCAGACCGCCGCTTCGGCGCCGCCCGTGATCATGGCATCGGCCGCGCCGCGCTTGATGATCTCGAACGAATCGCCGATCGCATGCGCCGACGCCGTGCACGCGGTGCAGGTCGCCAGGTTCGGGCCCTTGGCGCCATAGCGAATCGAGACCTGTCCCGCCGCCAGGTTGATGATCGAGGCGGGAATAAAGAAGGGAGAAATCTTGCGCGGACCGCCGTCGAGATACGCCTTATGCTCGCGCTCGATGGTGTTGAAGCCACCGATGCCCGAGCCAATGAACACGCCGACGCGATCCGCGACGTCAGGCGTGATCGTCAGTCGCGCATCATCCATCGCGAACTGCGACGCGGCGATGGCGAACTGAATGAAGATGTCGACCTTCTTTAGTTCTTTCTTCTCGATGAACTGGAGCGGATCGAAGTTCTTCACTTCGCCCGCAAACCGCGTCGAGAAGGCCGCCGCGTCAAAGCGCGTGATCGGTCCGATGCCGCTAGTGCCCGCGCAGAGCGCGGCCCAGTTTGCCTGTGTGCCCATGCCTACCGGCGACACCAGGCCCACGCCGGTCACTACTACTCGCCTGTTCACTGGACCTCCGAACCAAACGGCACCCCACAACGGGGTGCCTGCACTGGTCGCGTGCTACTTCTTCTTGGCGTGCGACTCGATGTAGTCGACCGCTTCCTTGACGCGCGTGATCTTCTCCGCCTCATCGTCAGGAATTTCAATGCCAAACTCTTCCTCGAACGCCATCACGAGCTCGACTGTGTCGAGCGAATCGGCGCCCAGGTCGTCCACAAACGAAGCATCCGGCGTGACTTCTTCCTCGTCCACACCCAACTGCTCCACGATAATGCTCTTCACCTTGTCGGCAACGGCCACGAGTCCCTCCTACATGTACATCCCGCCGTTGACGGCGAGAACCTGACCAGTAATATACGCCGCTTCGTCTGATGCCAGGAAGCCGACGGCCGCGGCAATGTCATCCGGCGAGCCCAGGCGGCCCAGCGGAATGCGCGTTGACCAGTCGTTCTTGACGTCTTCGGTGATCGTGCGCGTCATGTCGGTCTCGACCAACCCTGGCGCCACCACATTCACCGTTACCTGGCGCGATGCGACTTCACGCGCCAGGGCCTTGCAGAATCCAATCAATCCGGCCTTCGACGCCGCGTAGTTCGCCTGGCCGGCATTCCCCATCTGCCCGACCACGGAGCTGATCGCGACGATCCGGCCCGCCCGCTGCTTGATCATCGGCTTGAGCGCCGCCTGGCAGAGCGTGAACGCCGCCGTCAGGTTGGTCGCCAGCACGTCGTCCCAGTCGGCGCGCTTCATCCGTAGCATCAACTGGTCGCGGGCAATACCGGCGTTGCTGACGAGAATATCGAGGCGGCCGTGGGTTTCGACGGTGCCCTTGACCAACGCCTCGACCGCCGCCGCATCCGTGACGTCGGCGCTGTGAGCAAGCGCCACGCCGCCGCTCGCGGCAATCTCCGCCGCGGTGGCCTCGGCATTCGTGCCGCGCGCCACGCAAATCACGGTCGCGCCGCCGGTCGCCAGGCGCCGCGCAATGGCGCGCCCGATGCCCCGGGAGGCACCCGTCACAATCGCAATCTTGCCGTCGAACTGTCTCAGAGGAATGCCTCGATTGCCGCCAGGTCTTTGGGACCTTCGACGTTAAGAATGGTCGCACCCGGGACGATCTTTTTCACCAGACCGCTCAGAACTTTCCCTGGACCTACTTCAACATATCGGGTGACGCCTTCCGACGCAAGGCGTTGGATGACGTCTTCCCACCGCACCGGCGACGACACCTGCCGAATCAGCGCCTCAATTGACTCCGCCGCCGAGCGCTTGGGCTCGGCATCAACATTGGCCACGACCGGCACGCGTGGGTCGTATGACTCGACGGCACGCAGTTCCGGCGCCAGCCGCTCTTCGGCCGGCTTCATCAGCGCGCAATGAAACGGCGCGCTCACGGGCAACGGAATGGCACGCTTGGCGCCCAACTGCTTGGCGTACTCACTGGCGCGCGCGACCGCGGCCGCCGAGCCGGCGATGACGATCTGGCCGGGGCTGTTGATGTTGGCGGGGCTCACGACGTCGCCCTGCGCCGCCTCAAGGCAGGCCTGCGTCACGCCGGCTTCGTCGAGGCCGAGAATGGCGGCCATGGCGCCCTGGCCGACGGGCACGGCTTCCTGCATGTAGCGACCGCGATTGCGAACCAGCCGAACCGCATCGGCAAACGCCAGCGTGCCCGCCGCGACGTGCGCCGAGTACTCGCCCAGGCTGTGGCCGGCGACAAACGATGGCGACAGGCCGCGCTCGCTCAGTAAGCGCCACACCGCGACGCTCATGGTCAGGATGGCGGGCTGGGTGTTGGCGGTCAGCGTCAACTGTTCCGCGGGACCGTTGAAAATGAGGCTGCTCAGGGACTCACCGAGCGCGGCATCGGCTTCGGCAAAGGTTTGCGCGCAGATCGGAAATTGATCCACCAGCGCCTTGCCCATGCCAACCGCCTGTGAGCCCTGGCCGGGGAACACGCAGGCGATCATGACCGTGTCACCGCAAAGGTTGCCATTTCGTGTCGCACTCGCTCCACCACACGCTGGTCCGCCAGGCGCGACGCCATGGCCACCGCATTGCGAACTGCCTTCACCGACGAGCGTCCATGCCCGACGATGCACACGCCGGCAACGCCAAGGAGAGGGGCGCCGCCAAACTCCGAATAGTCCACGCGCTTGCGAAACCGCCGAAACGCGCGCCGCGACAGCAAGTAGCCCATCTGGCTCGAGAACGTGCTCTGCAATTCCTCGCCAAGCAGTTCTTCCACCATCTCGACCAGGCCTTCGCTCAGCTTCAACGCCACGTTGCCGGTGAAACCGTCGCAGACAATCACGTCGGCGGCGCCGGAGAAGATGCTGCGCGCTTCGACGTTGCCGACAAACTCCAGCGCCGAGGCCCTGATTAACTGATGCGCCTCGCGCGTCAGGTCATTGCCCTTCGTGGCTTCCTCGCCAATCGACAGCAGGCCGATGCGCGGCCGGGCCACACCCAAGCCGACCCGCGCGTAGACCGCCCCCATGTGGGCGAACTGCAGCAGGTGAGCCGGGCGGCATTCCGCGGTCGCGCCGACATCCAGCAACACGGCCGAGCCTTGCCGCGTCGGGACGGTCGGCGCCAGTGCCGGACGGTCGACGCCAGGCAACATCCCGAACGCGGCGTGTGCCGCGACCACACACGCCCCGGTGTGGCCGGCGCTGAACAGCGCCGCGGCTTCGCCCGACGCCACCCGCCCGGCAGCGACACGGATCGAGGCTTTCGGCTTGCGGCGCAAGGCCTGGACTGGCGACTCGGCCATGTCGATCACGTCTGGCGCGTCAATCACGCGCACATCCAGTGACTCGACGTCAGGGTGGCGTTGGAGTTCGGCACGGATCTCGCCGGCCCGGCCAACGAGATCGATGCCCAGGCCAAGATCGCGCGCGGCCGCCAAGGCACCATCGACCGGGCGCCCGGGTGCGTGGTCGCCGCCCATCGCGTCAACCGCGATGCGCATTGGTGTCGTTAGTCGGTATTGACGGGACGCACCTGGCGCGCGCGGTAGAAACCGCAATACGCGCACACGCGGTGAGCGGCCTTCGGCTCGCTGCACTGCGGGCACAGGCCGGGCGTGGTGGCCTTGAGCGCGTCGTGAGTGCGGCGCTTACGGCCGCGGGTCTTGGAATGTCTGCGTTTTGGATTAGGCATCGTCGTGCTTTCGCTTGGTAATCAACGTCTTCAACACATCCATCCGCGTATCTTCCAGCTGCGGATGGCAATCGCAGGCGGCGAGATTACGGTTGGTCCCACATTGCGGGCAGATCCCCTTGCATGCCGGTGTGCACAGCGGCTTCATCGGCAACGCCAGGTAGAACTGCTCCCGCAACAACTCGATCAGGTCGATCTGATCATCTCGATAATAGGTAATCGAAACGTCGTCATCTTCGACCTCAGTCTCCGCGTCTTCGTCCTTCTCGGCCACCGCCGTCGCGGGCAGGAACCTGAGGTCAAACGCGCGATCGACCGGCAACACAAACGGTTCGAGACACCGGCTGCAGTCCAGCCCGAGCTCGGTCTTCAAGGTGCCAACCAGCCGATACCGGTCCTGATCCTTGTGGATCGTGAGCCGGAGGTCGACCGGGATGTTCACCCGATACTCATCGCCCTCTCCCGGCAAGTCGGCCGGTTCAAAGACCTTGGCAATCTCGGTCTCGGGCAGACGAATATGGGGCAGTTCGAGGCGCATGTCGGGAATTTCCCCGGCGTACAGGACTTTTAACTATACCACGATGGGGCCGACCCAGGGTTTGGGGATAAAGAGGCGCTCGAAGAGGTTGACCGCGAACCGGTCGGTCATGCCGGCCACGAAGTCCTGTGCCGCCACGTCCACCCCCTCGGCGGCGATGGTCCGGATGTCCAGGAACTCCTCGGGGCGCTGCTGGACCTTTTCCCACAGTCCGCCCAGGATGCCCGCGGCCTTGCCAAACTCGGCAGTGGCGGTCTGGTTCTCGTAGACCGCATCGAACAGGTAGCTGCGCAGATCCACCAGGGCGGTCAGCACAGGATCGCTCATGCGGACCTCGGTCAGGCCGCCATCGAGGGTCTGGTGCACCACGTCGGTGACCAGCCGGCCAATGCGCTCGGACGAAGAGTGCCCCAGCACATCGGTAGCCGCCCTGGGCAGGCTGGCTTCCGAAATAATCCCTGCCCGGACCGCATCGTCGATGTCGTGGTTCACATAGGCCGCGATATCGGCCACGCGGGCCACCTGCCCCTCAATGGTGCTGGCGCGATGTTCGGGCGGCGCGCCGACCGGCATGCCGTGCTTGCCCTTGGAGTGACGGGCAATGCCATCGCGCACTTCCCAGGTCAGGTTCAGCCCGTGGCGATCGTTCTCGAGCACGTCGACAATGCGCAGGCTCTGTTCGTAGTGGTTGAAACCGCCCGGCACGAGCGAACTGAGGACCCGTTCGCCGGCATGGCCAAACGGCGTGTGCCCCAGGTCGTGCCCAAGCGCAATCGCCTCGGTCAACTCCTCGTGCAGTTGCAGCACCTTCGCGATGGTTCTGGCGATCTGTGCCACTTCGAGGGTGTGCGTCAGGCGGGTGCGATAGTGATCGCCGGTCGGTGAAAAGAACACCTGCGTCTTGTGCTTCAGCCGACGGAAGGCCTTGGTATGGACAATGCGGTCGCGATCGCGCTGAAAAGCCGGTCGAATCGCATCCTCAGTTTCTGGACGGACCCGGCCTTGGCTGGCGGCGCTCTTCGACGCCTGCGGCGCCAGCGCCTCGCGCTCGCGCGCTTCCAGCTGTTCGCGAATCACCGGTCGCCCCACGGTCGTCATTTGACCATTATCTCCGACAAGAAACTCTTGCCGTGAGTCAGCGGCCCCACTGCAAACACCTCGGCCAGCGTCTGCCCCAGGTCGGCGAACGTCGCGCGCGTGCCCAGGTCGACAGCGGCGCGCACGCCAGCGCCGTAAAGGAGCACGGGCACAAACTCGCGGGCGTGGTCGGTGCTGGGGGTCGTCGGGTCGTTGCCGTGATCGGCAGTCACGACCAGTAAATCATCAGGCCGCAGCTGTGGCAGCAGCGCCGCCAGCCGCATATCGAACCGATCGAGATTGGCGCCGTAACCAGCCGTGTCGTTGCGATGGCCGTAGAGCGCGTCGAAGTCTACCAGGTTGGCGAAGATCAAGCCGCGCTCCTGCGTCGCCATCAGCGCTTCGACGCGATCCATGCCGTCGGCGTCACTCCTGGTCGGATGCGATTCGGAAATGCCCTTCCCGGCGAACAGGTCGGCGATCTTCCCCACCGACGTGACGTGGTGGCCGGCGGCGGTCAGCCGATCGAGCAGCGTCTCGGCAATCGGCGGCATGGCGTAATCGTGACGGTTCGAGGTCCGCGCGAACGAACCAGGCAGGCCGATGAACGGCCGGGCAATCACGCGACCCAGTCCCAGGCCGAGCACCGCGAGGTCATACGCCGCAGCACACCATTCGTATAGCTGCGGCACCGGCACGAACGCTTCGTGCGCTGCGATCTGGAACACGCTGTCGGCCGAGGTGTAAACGATCGGGAACCCGGTCGCCATGTGCCTGGGTCCGAGCTCATCGATGATCGTGGTGCCCGAGGCCACCACATTGCCAATCGACGGGCGGCCAATGCGCTTTTCGAATGCCTGGATCAATTCCGGCGAGAACCCGTTCGGAAACGTCGGGAACGGGCGATCGAGCACGATTCCCATCAGCTCCCAATGGCCGGTGACCGAGTCCTTGCCGGCCGAACGCTCGGCCATGCGGCCGAACGCGCCGGCGGGAGTCATGACGGGGCTGACGCCCGGCAACGCCACAAGGCGATCCAGGCCCAGGCTGACGAGCGTGGGAAGGTGCAGCGGCACGGTCGCCGCGATGTTGCCGAGGGTGTTGCTGCCTTGATCCTCATACAGCGCAGCATCGGGCAACTCGCCGATGCCGACACTGTCGAGGACGATGACGATGGCGCGTGCGAACACGCGTCAGGGATGGTGCGAAGAGAAGTAGTTCGGGACGCTGCGCGGCGTCCGGATGGTGGCGATGGCATGCTTGAAGACCAGGTGATCCATGCCCGCGTACTCAACGATCAACGCAAACCGGTCGAAGTTCTTGATTCGTGCCTCAAACTCACGGCCATCGAGCAAGTGGACGGTGACGGGTAGTTTTTCGCGACGTGCATAGTTCAGGAAGACGTCCTGAATGTTCGGCGCGCCGGTCTTGGCTCCAGGTATCGGCAACATTGTTCCCGTCCTTCAACAGGTCCCACAGGACAACATCTCAACGACGCTGTCCTGCACTTCGGCGTGAGTGCCGGGACCATCAAACCACACAAGGTTAGGCTCTTTCCTGAACCAGATCAACTGTCGACGCGCGTAGCGGCGGTTCTCTTGCGCAATCAAGGCACGGGTGGCGGCCTCGTCTCGCAGCCCCCGCAGGTGCTCCATCGCCTGCCGGTAGACCAAGCCGCCGAACGGGCGCGCGTCGGGAGGCACGCCAGCCGCCAGGAGCCCGCGAATCTCGTCCAACAGGCCTGCGTCGAACTGTGAATCCACCCGCTCGGTCAGCCGCTTCGACAGCCAGGCCGCCGGCATGCGCAACCCGATCGGGATCACCTGCACGTCGGGGTCGAGCAGCGAGACGGTCTCCTCAAAATGCGCGGTCAGCGGCCGGCCAGTGAGGAAATACACCTCGAGCGCCCGGACCAGGCGCATCAAATCGCGAGGCATGATCCGCACCGCAGACTCAGGATCGACCCGCGCCACCAGCCGATGCAGCCGCTCGACGCCTCGCGTGGCGGCAATCGCTTCGAGGCGAGCCCTGAGCGGCGCATCGGCCGCGGGTCCCGGGAACAAGCCACGGGTCAGGGCCCGGTAATAGAATCCCGTGCCGCCCACCAGGATCGGCACCAGGCCGCGCGCATGAATGTCGCGGATGGTGGCAGTGGCGTCACGCGCGAACTGCGCGGCGGTGTATTCGTCGGTCGGATCTGCAATGTCGATCAGGTGATGAGGAATGCCCCGCCGTTCAGCCATCGGCACCTTGTCGGTGCCAATGTCAAAACCGCGATAGACAGCGGTGGAATCGCAGTTGAGAATCTCGCCACCTAGCCGTTCGGCCAGCGCGATGCCGAGGGCACTTTTGCCGGTGGCAGTGGCTCCGAGAACAGCGATGAGGAGTTTCACTGCCCCGGCGGATTTTCGTTGTAGTAGAACGTGACGGTGAAGAACGCCTTGTCGTCCGGATACGCCGGCGGCAACGCCGTGGTCGGGTTCGAGGCCAGCAACGCGTTGACGGCGGAGATATTGAACGATTCGATCTCCGAAGGCCGCACGACCGTGACATCCGTGAGCGCGCCATTGCGGTGCACGTTGAAGGTGATCACGACGCGTCCGCGCATGGTCTGAGCGGCCATGGGCACAAACCAGTTGCGGCGGACCTGCGAGATGAAGCGGCGGATCCACGGCCCGAACTCGACGCCCTTGGTGTCGAACTGCAGCGGCCCGAACTCCTGCGCCTGCCCTTTCTGATTGTTGAATGAGTCGTTCTGAACGTACTTCTGGAGGTTCTTCAACGCATCGCCGAGTGACCCCCCGGCCGGCGGCTGCACCTGCGGGCGCTGCATCATGGCCATTTGCGGATCCGTGCGTGGGTCGCTCATCGTCGGCGTCTCGACCGCCGGCGCGGGCGGCGCCGGCTGGGGCGCGGGACCATCGCCGCGCATTTTCTCTTCGGGCGTCGCCTCAGCGCGCTCGGTCGAGTTGCCACGGGCGGCCGGCAACGGGTTGGTCATTTCCGGCATTTTGTCAGGCGTGCGGGCGCTGCGGTCGACGTCCGACATCTCGGCGCGTTCCGGCTGTCGCGTCGGCGGCAGGTCCATCTTGGGCTGCACAAACACGAAGGTCGGCTGGTTGTCAGGACGCTGCGGCGGCGGAATCGCCTGGGCGTCCTCAGATCGCTGCGGCAAATACTGCGGCAGGAACAACAAGGCGAGGATGAACGCGATGTGCACGAAGACGGACACGGCGACGCCATCGCGACGGTTGATGGCGGACCCAACCGGCTCAATATCGCGGTAGCGATCATCGAAGTCGAAGTGCATCAGTGAGTTGCACGATTATACCGGCTTGGCGGCTTGGGGACCTGAGCCCTTTTGTCCCGTATAGAGATAGACGGCGCCAAACATGAATGGCCGTGCCTCAACCTGTGAAAACCCTGCGGCAGACAGAATGCCGGCAAACTCGGCGCCGTACGGGAACGCGCCGATGGACTCGGGGAGGTAGGAGTATGCCGCGTCATGGCGTGATATGGCACGCCCGATTCGCGGCAGGATGTTGCGTGAGTACCACTGGTAGATGGGCCCGAACACCGGCGAGCTGGGCGTGCCGAACTCCAGGATCGCCAGCCGGCCACCCGGACGAAGTACCCGCACCAGTTCCCGGCATGCCACCTCTGGCTGCTGGACATTGCGAATCCCAAACGCAATTGTCGCGGCATCCACCGAGGCGCTTGCCACTGGCAGGTTCATGGCATCGCCCCGAATCAGCTGGACCCGGCTCGATAAATCAACCTGCTTCACTTTCACGAGACCGTGCGTCAGCATGGCGCCCGAGAAATCGACGCCGACGACGCGGGCCGCTCCACTCGCCTTCCGGGCCGCGCCGAGGGCCACATCCGCGGTGCCGGTGCAGACATCAAGCAGCCGCTCGCGACCGGTGAGTTTGAGCGAGGCGATGGCGTGATGCCGCCAGTAGCGATCGACGCCGCCTGACAGCACCGTGTTCAATAGGTCATAGCGGCCGGCGATGGCGTCGAACATGCCGGCGATCTTCGCGGGCGACTTGTCGACGGTCACACCGTGCGCTTCAGCCGCCGTGTCTCGCGCGATGGCGGACGGGTCGTTAGCCGACATACAACGCCGCGCCCGTCGTCAGGAAATACAAGATACCCACCCACCCATTCAAGTCGAACGCCCGCTTCACCTGCGACAGATCGTGTGCGCTGACCAGCGATTGTTCGTAAATCAGCAGCACGGCAACGAGGCCGACGCCTGCCAGGTAGATCGCGCCCATCGGCACCAGCCACGCCAGTGCCGCCATACAGACGATGGTCGCGCCGTGCATTACGCGAGAGATCACCAGTGACTGGGCAATGCCGAAGCGCACGGGGATGGAGTTTAGCCCATTGGCGCGATCGAACTCGAGGTCCTGGCAGGCATAGAGAATGTCGAATCCGCCGACCCACAGTCCGATGGCGAGCCCCAGCAACCACGGCTCCCATCCCCAACGCCCGCCGGCTGCAAGCCATCCGCCGACCGGCGCCACCGCCATGGCCAGGCCGAGGAAGGCTTGTGTATATGAGGTGAACCGTTTCGCAATCGAGTACCAAAATACGACCGTCAGGGCCACGGGCGACAGCAGGCCGCAGACCGCGTTCAGTTGCACCGACGCGAAGATAAAGAATGCCGAGGACACGACGACAAAGATCGTGGCCTCGCCACGAGACAGGGCGCCGCGCGGAATCTCGCGCATGGCAGTCCGCGGGTTGCGAGCGTCGAACCGGGCGTCGACCAGGCGATTGAAACCCATGGCGGCGCTGCGAGCCGAAATCATGGCCGCCACCACCCACGCGACCTGGCTCCAGTAAAACGGCGCCTCGCGCCAGGCCAGCAACGCGCCTGTCAGCGCAAACGGCAACGCGAACACCGAGTGACTGAAGCGGACAAACGACAAATACGTGACGAGGCGATTAGTTGCCACGGGTGCCCAAGTGGTGAATGCGAGACGGCGCCACGCCGTTGACCAGATGTTCTTCAATATCATCCACCGGGCCGGGCAGGTCGATGGCGAGAATCTCGGCGCGCTTGCCCGGGGTAAGCGATCCCAGGTCAGCCTCCAGGCCCAGGCTGCGCGCGCCAACCAGCGTGGCGCTCTCCAACAGCTTCCGTGCCGGCACGGCGGGCGCAATCCGTCGCATGGCCTTCAACTCGCTGAACAGGTTCAGGTCCTCGACGCTGGCCAGGCTGTCGGTGCCGACCGCAACGGCCACACCAGATCGGTAGAACCGCTCGATCGGCGGCACGCCGACACCGACCCACTGGTTACTCCGCGGACAGGTCACGAGCGTCGCACCAATCGTTGCGAGACGCGAAAGGGCCGCCTCATCGAACTGAACACCATGCACCACGAGCGTACGCGCGTCGATTACGCCAAGGCGGTCCAGATACTCCACAGGCCCGCACGCCGGGACCGACCAGTCGTCACGCCACAGGCCAATCGACTCCAGTATGCGGCGCCACGGTCCGGTGCCACCTTGCAGCAGTTCCGACTCCTCGGGAGACTCGCCGAGATGAACGCTCATGATCGGGCACGCGGCGCCTGTCACGGCCTCGCGAATGGCGCGAAAGAGTTCCGGCGAGGTCGAGTACGGCGCGTGCGGCGCCAGAGACACGCGTCCGGGCGCCGCGGCGCGGGCCGCCCGCCCCTCCTCAAGGACGGCGCCATCGCGCTGTGTAAATCCCAGGAGCTCATGGAACACCACGCCATCCAGGCCCGCATCGCGCATCGGCCCCGGCGACGCCAGCGAATTACTGATGTCCCCGACGGCGACGGTGCCCGAGGCGTGCAGCTCGGCAATGGCCGCACGCATGGATTCGACCACCGCAGGATCATCCGGTCGCTCCACGCCACCGCGGCTGGCCACTAACTGCTTGACCCAGTCGGTGAACTTGCCAGCCGGCGGCACGCGTCCGCGAAGCCAGGACAGTTCCAGATGAACATGCGCGTTGATCAATCCGGGCAGCAGGACGGTGTTGCCCAAATCGCGAGGTCCGGGTTCCGGGGCCCGGGATCCGGATTGCGTTTGCCCGGGTCCCGGGCCTCGGATCCCGACTATTCGTCCGGCCTCCACGACCACCAGGCCGTCCCTGATCGGGGGGCGATCGATCGGGCACACCCAAGCTGCCCGGTAGGTGGTCATGCGACCGGCGACGCCGGAGGCTGCGACCGCTGCCGCTTGCCGGCGGCGCTACGGGCCGGATAGTTCACGAGCTCGACCGGCTCCGAGGTGTCGCCCGCCTCTCGCGCGGTTGACAGCTCGAGCGTGCGCGGAACGTGGTGTGCGCGGAAGAACGGGTCGCCGAGAATCTCGTAGTGCATGTTGCGCCGCTTGGCGGCAAAGCCGGCGTCTTCGGCGTTGCGGACAATCTCGACTTCGTCCATGCAATAGACCGCGCCGGCCGCCCGCACGACGTTTTCTTCGATCATCACGCTGCCCATGTCGTTGGCGCCAAAAGCCAGGCTCAACTGCCCCACCTTGCCGCCCTGGGTGACCCACGACGCCTGGAGGTTGTCGAAATTGTCGAGCACCAGGCGGGCGATGGCCAGCGTCCGCAGGTACTCGATGCCGGTCGCTTCGCGGCCGCCGCGTTCGGTATGTTCGGGCTGGTAGCTCCACGTGATGAAGGCCGTGAAGCCGCCGGTGTGGTCCTGCAAATCGCGCAGCCGCAGCATGTGCTCGAGGCGCTCTTCGTCAGTCTCGACCGTGCCGTACATCATCGTCGCCGTGGTGCGCAGGCCGGCCTGGTGCGCGTCGCGCATCACACCCAGCCATTCGTCAGCCGACGCCTTGGCGTAACAATTCAGCAGCTTACGAACCCGGTCAACCAGGATCTCGGCGCCGCCGCCAGGGACGCTGTCGAGTCCCGATGCGATCAGGCGCTGAATCACTTCCGGCACCGGCAACTTCGACATGCGCGAGATGTGGAGCACTTCAGGCGGCGACAGCGCGTGCAGCTTGAAGTCCGGGAATCGCGCTTTCACGCCGCGGAACAGATCTTCGTACCAGGCCAGCGGCAAGTCAGGGTTGTGCCCGCCCTGCAGCAGCAACTGCCCGCCACCGAGCGCCTTGGTCTCTTCGATCTTCTGATAGATTTCGTCGAAGCCCAGCACGTAGCCTTCGCTGTGCCCCACTTCGCGATAGAAGGCGCAGAAGTTGCAGCGGGCGACGCACACGTTGGTGTAGTTGACGTTGCGATCGATGATGTAGGTGACGACGCCAGCGGGATGCTTGCGGCGTCGCACGCCGTCGGCCATCCGGCCCAGCCAGTAGGTGGGCGCGTGACGATAGAGCTGCAGCGCCTCGTCGACGTTGAGACGGCTACCCGATTCAATTCGCTGCTCGAACGCCTTGAGGTCCATCGTCTAGGAGTAGAAGTTCAGGGACTTGACCGTAGCGGCCAGCCCCAATTCAACGGCCAGTTCGTGAAAGCGCCGCAACCCGGCGGCTTCACGCTGGCCTAGTCTGTATTTGAGATTATCACGCAGGTAGCGCAACGCCCGGTCGGTCCGGCCGGCATCGCCCGCGCCTGCCTGTGCGGCAATTCTCGCCAGGTTGGCCTCGCCGTCGTCGCGGGCCTTGCGCAGTGCCGAACACTGGGTCGGGGAAGCCGCGCCCTGGCGCCCTGTCCACATGGCATACACAAACGGCAGGCCGGTCATGGCGTTCCATTCACCGCCGAGATCAACCTTGTGCAGGCCGAGTGCGGCGGCATCGATCGCCATGGCCGGGTCGCCAATCACCAGCGCCGCGTCAGCGCGCGCCAGCATCGCGGCCAGCTCCGGCTCGGCCGACGTGAACACCGGGGCAACGCCCCATCGCTTCGCACACAGGATTTTCGTCAGCGCCACCGAGGTGCGAGAGCTCAGGTCGAGGGCAATCGTCTCGACCTGCTCGATCGGCTTGGTCGAGAACACCGCCACCGAGGCGACATCGCCTTCGGACGCAATCGCGACGCCTGGCACCATCCAATAGTCGTCGGCACCTCGGAGGAACTCGATGGCAGGGATCAATCCAAGGTCGACGTTCCTCTCGTGCAACAGCGTCGCGCATTTCGCGGGCACGTCGAACCGTAGGTCAAACTGCTCGGGGATGGCGTCGAGGCCATACACCAGCGGTTTCGTGTTCAGGTACGAGACCGCGCCGAGACGCAGAGCGGTCATGCCCGAGCAGACCGCTCGCGCGGTTGGAAGCCTGCGGCGACGATATTCCGGGTCACGTCCTCGAGCGAAGTGCGGCGGCGGCCCAACGTCTCGTCATCGGTGACCGAGACGCGATCCAGGTCGTTGGCACCAAACGTCAACGCGACCTGCGCCAGCTTCGGACCGTACTGCGTCCAATCCACCTGCACGTTCGGCACCCCCGGCAAGGCCAATCTCGCGAGCGCCACGGCCCGCACATCGTCATACCCGGTAGTGGGCACCGCAATGGACTGCTCACGCGGCAACGGTGCAATGGTCGTCAGCCAGGGGAAGCGCGCGGCCAGTGCCCGCGCCTGCATCAGCATGGGTGTGCGGCCTTCAGCGTTGGGCTTCTGCAACGAGAGAGATTGAACCGTGATGCCGGCGTCCTGGCAGGCCTGCAAGGCCGCCTCCGGATTGCTGAGGCGATCCAGTGGCGCTTCGACAATGGCGCCGAGACCAGCCTGCTTCAGCTGTTTCAACACGCCGGCCAGGTCGCCCCAACCACGGTCGATGATGTCCGCCAGCGAGAAGCCGCTCAGCGCGGAGCCGCCGGTCGCGGCCTTTGCCTGCGCGACCGCGGCCACGGTCGCGGCAAGCGTCTCAGGAAGCGAAGTCATACGCACCTCACCCGCCTCACCCGCCCCAGCCCCACTCGCCCCCACCCGCACAAACGTGACGACGTCGCCGACGCGAGCGCGCCGCACTTCGTCGGCGAGCATGCCGAGCGACAGGATGTCGGCCGTGGCGAGTTCGTCGAGCTCTGCCGCGGTCAAGGCTTCGTTGGCACGTGCGCGGTCGGCGATCGCGGTGTTGATACTCACAGCTGGGGTCCCATCAGTTCGACAATCCGCGTCGCCAGCGCGAGCGCGGCGCGGCCTTGTTCGCCGCTCACGGCCGGCGCGCGGCCGTCGCGGACGGCCCCGAGGAAATCCTCAAGTTCGCTTTTCAGCGCTTCGTCGCCGGCCACCTCCAGCTTACCGCCGCCAATCGCCGGCACCCCAGTGGGCTGCGGCACCAGGCGCCACATCTCGACTTCCCGCGCCGCGGTATCGATCGACAGGTAGGCGTCCCGCTGGAAGAAACGGATCTTACGGACCGGTTCACGGCTGATGCGGCTGGCGGTCAGGTTGGCGATGCAGCCATTCGCGAAACGCAGCCGCACATTGGCGATGTCGATGCGTGGCGTCAGCACCGGCACGCCCACGGCTTCCACGCCCTCGACGTCACTGGGCACCAGGCTCAAGATCAAATCGAGGTCATGAATCATGAGGTCGAGCACGACGTCGATGTCGAGGCTGCGGCCCGGCATCTGTCCAAGGCGGTGGACCTCGATGAAGCGCGGATCCTTGACGTACGGACGCGCGGCCACCACCGCCGGATTGAAGCGCTCGCTGTGTCCGACCGCCAACACCACGCCGCGCGACTTGGCCAAGGCAATCAGTGCGTCTGCTTCGGCAACGGTTTGGGTAATCGGCTTTTCGACCAGGGTGTGCACGCCGGCCTCGAGCAGGCCTTGCGCCACTCGCGCGTGGCTCTCGGTCGGTACCGCCACCACCGCCACGTCGATTTTCCCAGGGACCTCGCTGACGTCGGCATACGCCTTCGTCTCACGTTCCGCGGCGATCCGGCCGGCACGCGCCAGGTCGGTATCGACGACGCCGGCCAGCGTCACGCCGGGCAGCGTGGCGAGAATGCGCGCGTGGTGCTGGCCTAGGTGCCCGACGCCGACGACCACGGCCCTCACTTCGACCTCCCGACAATCGCAATCCCGGCCTCGTTGGCCGAGGCAAAGAACGCCTCGCGATCGAAGATCAACGTGCGCCCGGCATCGAGCGACAACACCGTGGCGCCCGCCACGCGCATCGCCTGGACCGTGGCGAGCCCGACGATCGGCACATCGAACCGCATGTCCTGATTGGGCTTGGCGACCTTGATGATGGTGACGCCATCGCCTGCCAGGTGTCCGGCCCGTGCGATGGTCTCGTCGGTGCCCTCCATGGCCTCAACGGCGACAACCGCCTGGTGCTTCACGGCGATGGTTTGGCCAATGTCGAGTCCGGCAATGGTGTCGGCCATGCGATAGCCAAAGTCGAGATCCTGACGCTCTGACTCGCTCGGGGCGCGGGCACTCAACTGCCCCGCTACCGCGAGCAGCGGTGTCAGGAAGGCTGTGGAGTTGACGAGTTCGACGCCGTGCTCGTGCATGAGGTCGGCCACCGCGGCCATCAGCGCATCGGTGTTCATCGACTTGATCCGCGACAGCAACGACATGGCCGTCAGGTCAGGGACGAAGCCGCCGAAAATCTTGATGTGCTTGACCTGTCCGGCCATCACTGCCTGCGTCAGGCCGGCGTCCTTGAGGATCTTGAGAAACGTGCCCAGTTGCCCGATCGAGATCCAGTGCACGATGGCCTTCGGCGAGCGGGCCGCGGCCTCGTCGAGCTCAGTGGAGGCTTCCTCCTTGAGGGCAATGATGGTGACCTCGTAGCCGAGCGATCGCGCGGCCTCGAGCACCAAGAACGGGAACCGGCCGTTCCCCGCAATTAGACCGATCTTCATCAGTCTTCGGCGGACCCTTCCGCCTTCTTGCCACCGCGCCGTAGGATCACTCCGCGTGAGGCGCTGCGGATGAACTGCACCAGGTTATCGACCTCGGGGCACGACAGCGCCGGGTCCTGCTCGATCCGCTCCATCGCCTGGGTCGTGTTGAGCTTCGACTGCAGCAGGTAGCGATACGCCGCCCGCAGTTTCTTCAGCGTGCTGTCCGAAAAGCCGCGACGCTTCAGGCCGATCAGGTTCAGGCCGAAAATACGAGCTGGACGGCTGCCGACCGTACGCCCGTACGGGAGCGCGTCCTTGGTAATGACCGAGTAGCCGCCGATGAACGCGTAGGGGCCCACGCGGCAGAACTGGTGAACCGCCGAACCGGCGCTGACGTTGACGAAGTCCGAGATCGAGACATGTCCGCCGAGCGTGGCGTGCGGCCCGAAGATGGTCTCGTTGCCGACGTGGCAGTCGTGCGCCACGTGGACGTAGTTCATGAACAGGTTGCGATGCCCGATGGTCGTCACGCCGCCGCCGCCGGCCGTGCCGCGGTGGATGGTGACGAACTCGCGGAAGATATTGCCCTCGCCGATCACCAACTGGGTCGGCTCGCCCCGGTACTTGAGGTCCTGTGGCGGCAAGCCGATCGACGCGAACGGAAAGATCTCCGTGCCATCGCCTACGGTCGTGTGCCCGTCAATCACGGCCGAGGCGCCGATCTTGCAGTTGCGACCAATCCGGACACTCGGACCGATGGTCGCGAAGGCGCCGACGATGGTGCCGGCACCGATTGCCGCGCCGGTGTGCACTCGTGCCGACGGATCGATGTCGGCGCTCGGTGTCACCATCAGGACCAACTCGGCTTCGGCCACTTCCTGGCCATCGACATCAGCCGAGGCGGCGGCGCGCACCAGCGAGCCCTTGGTGTGCTTCAGGGTCACCGTCAGGCGGAGCCGATCGCCGGGCACCACCTGGCGGCGGAACTTGGCACCGTCGACGCCTCGCAGGTGGACCCGCGAGGTCGCAAACGCGCCATTGCGATCGAGCAGCAAGGCGGTCGCGACCTGCGTCAGCGCCTCGATCATCAGCACCGCCGGCATCAGCGGCTTGCCGGGAAAATGACCCCGGAAGAAGTCTTCATTGACGGTGACGTTCTTGATCGCCACCATCCGCTTTCCCGGCTCATGCTCGTCGATGGTATCGACGAGGAGCGAGGGAAAGCGATGGTTCAGACGATCGAGAACCGCGGGGAGCCCAGCGCTCACTGCCCGGGCGGCTTGGTGGGTGCAGCCGGCTTCGCCGTGACGGGCTTGGCCGAATCGAGCTTCTTGATGACTTCCGCCGAAATGTCGAGCGCCGCATCCGCCCACACCAGGCCGGCATCCGGGCCATTAAAGACGAACTGCAGGCCCATCTCGGCAGCGACCACCTGCAACACCGGCTCGAGGCGCTGCTGGAACTCACCCTGCAGCTGCTGCTGCAGTTCCTGCACTTCGGCCTGTGCGTCCTGCGTAAAGCGCTGCACTTCGACGTTGAGCTTCTCGATCTGCTTCTGCACGTCGGCGGCGACGGCGGCGTTCATCACGGCGCCTTCCTTCTCGAGGCGGCCCTGGAGGGAGGCCAGTTGGGTCTGCTTGTTCGTCAGCTCGGCGGCCTTCTTCTGCTGCAACGCCTGGATGCGCGTGGTCGCCACCCGGCCATCGGCCGACTCGTTGGCGATTCGCTGCAAGACCACATAGGCTACCTTCGAACCCTGCGGGAAGGGACGCGGAACGGCGGGCTGGGCCAGCACAGGAGCCGCTGCGACCGGGGCGGGCGCGACCGGCGCGGGCGCCGGAGCCGCCGGCCGGGCCGGGGCGGGCGCCGCAGGCGCCTGAGCGAACGTGGGAGATGCGGTCAGCACCACGCTGAGCACGACGACAACAGCAAAAGCTCTCATTACCAGGGTCCTTTCAGTCAGTTCACGCTAAGCCGATGATTTTACACTACTTGTGTTCGACCTTGATTTCGTAGTCGGCGGGCCCGGTCAGGCTTCCCACGTCGTAAATGCGCACGCACAAACTGCCACCGAGCGTGGTCACGACCCCGGTGACGACGCTGGTCACGACCGCCTTGTCGTTGGTCAGCACCAGGCTGCAGGTGGACCCGGCGTAGGTGCCCAGGCTGATCCCGATCGCCGACGGCGGGTTCTCGCCGAGCGAGGTTAGGGTCGCCGTAACCGCCCCGGTGGCCGTCGTGAAGAAGGTGTGCGTCGCCGCGCCATTGATGTTGACGCTGCCGGTGAACGTCTCGGTCACGGTGACCGGGTCTGGCGTCGTGGGAAAGCTATCGATGGCACTGTCGCAACCTGCCGAGGCCAGCAACAGGGGTAACGCCACCGCGACGAACGTGAATGCACGCATGAGTTTCCTTGGCACTGAAGTAAAGGCTAGAACGTCGAGCCCACCGCGAATTTGAACGTAAACTTCTTGGCCGGCTGCAGGTTGTTGTCGAGCACGCCGAACCGCGACGGGTTGTAAGCGAAAATCAGCCGAAACGGAACGTTGAGCACCGGCATGAAGAACCGGATCTCGGCGCCGGTCGAAGTCTTGAACGCGGCGGCCTGCCCGATGACCTCGCGATAGGTGGGTGGCCCATTCGGGTTGGTGAGCTGCGTGGTCGAGAACGGGTCGTAGATCACCGGCGTCGACGGGTCCACGGTTCGGAAGATGTCTTCCTTCCAGCCAAACCGCTCTCCCACTTCGCGCACTTGGCCGGTGTCGTAGAACAGCACGAGGCGCACCGGACCGGCGATGTTGATCAGGAACTCGCCGTTGAACAACATGCTCTTGTTGCCGCCCAGCACGAGGGATGGGTTACTGGGATCGCGCGGACCAATCGAGCGGATGTCAAAGCCGCGGATGGTGTATTCGCCGCCCAGATAAAGCGTCTCGGTGATCGGCAGGGTCGTCGTACTGCCGTAGGGACGGATCCACTCAAACTGCGAGCGGAACCCGATCGACATCCGCCGGCTGAGCGGCTGGAACCGCGCGTACTCGGTCCGCGGCTTGACGAAGTTGGTGTTGCCACCGAGACCGGCGAAATCGACTGAGCCCGTCAAGCGAGTGCCGCTGTTCGGGAAGATCGGATTATCAACCGTGTTGTGCACGAAGCTCGGCGTCACCTTGCTGATGGTGCGGCGGCCGCCTTCGCCAATCAGCAGAGAGTCAGCCAGGTACGGATTGCGGCGGACCAGTTCGTCCGAATAATACAGTGGATTGAGGTCCGACACGGTCACCGCCTCGTAGCTGTACACCAGGAACATGCGCGAGAAGCCGGCCAGCGGGAAGCCCGCGGTGACGTTGCCGCCTGTGGCCTCCTGCGTGAACTGGTCGATGTAGCGCAGCGTCCGCTTGTAGACGTCGAGGCCACCCGTGATATTGCGATCAAACAGAAACGGCTCTGAGAATGCGACCTGGTAGTTCTCCGAGCGCGAGCCCATCTGCAGCGACACGGTCAGCGATTCGCCGCGGCCCATGAAGTTCGAGGTCTGGAACGACAACTGCCCGAAGAAGCCTTCGAACTGCGAGACGCCGGCGCCGAAGGTGAGCTGGTTGCGGTTCTGCTCTTCCAGCTTCAGCGTGACGTCAACTTCGTTCTTGGCCCCGGGCGTCTTCTGGACGTCAACGCCCTGGCCCTCTTCGAGCGGCTTAAAGTAGCCGAGTTGGTTCAATCGCTTGATGCTGTACTTCAGCGACTCGGTGTTGAAGGGCGCGCCTTCGACCAACCGCACTTCTCGGCGAATTACGTTATCGCGCGTCGTCGTGTTGCCGATGAAGGTCAGGCGATTGACGAAGTACTGCTCGCCCTCCTGCATGCGCATGACGACGTTCACGGTCGGCTCGGCCGGACCGGCCAGTGGTCCGGTCGCCGCTTCCACCGGCGCAAGGTCGGGGAACCCGGTGAATTCAAAGTAGCCGCCGGCGCCGTAGACTTCCCGCGTCTTGACCAGGCCGGCGCGAATCGGCTTATCGCTGTACCAGTCCCCGGTCTTCAACTTGTAGAGCGGTTGCAGGAACTCGGTCTTGACGATCTTGTTGCCCTCGAATGTGAACTCGCCCACCTTGTAGCGCGGGCCTTCGTCCACCGGCACGCTCAACTCGACCCAGCGCGTGTTCTTGTCCTTGCTGTCCTCGAGCGTCTTGATCTCCGGCGTACCGACACGGGCGCTGATGTAGCCCTTGTTGCGGTAGTACTCGACCACCTTCTCGGCGTCTTCTTCGAACTTGGCTTCCTGGTAGATGCCCTTGCCGCCGATCCACGACAGCCAGCTGTGCGCCTTAGTCGACTTCATCTGCTTACTGAGCGTGCCGTCGCTGACCTCGGTATTGCCTTTGAAGTCGATGGTCCGGATCTTGACCTTCGGACCCTCCTGTACGTCGAACACCACTTTCACCAGCTTGGGACCCGTCGGCAGCGGCTCGACCTTCGAGGTGACCTCGGCGAACTCGTAGCCCTTGTCGGCCATGAAGCTCTTGACCAGGCCCTGGACCCGCCGGACGACGGCCTGATCGAGGAACGAGTCGAGCCGAAGCGAGATGCCGAGCTCCTTCATCTTCTCGTCGATCTTGGTGCGTTCGACCTTGCTTGAACCCGTGTAGTCGACAATCTTCACGCGCGGCCGTTCTTCCATGTGATAAATCACATGCTTCGCCATCACGCCATTGGCGAACTGTTCGTCGATCGTTTCAATCCACAGGTTGTCGAGGAAGCCGGTACCCCACAGCCGCTTGAAGTCGTCGAGCAGCGTCTTTTCGGTCGCCTCGTTGTAGGGCACCCACGCATTCTCGGAAGGTCGGCTGAGCGGCGTCTGAATGTAATAGAGATAGGTTTGCGGTTCGATGATTGATTCGTTGATCGGGTGGAACCGGATCTCGGTCGGCCAGACGACCGCGCCCGAGCCGGTGGGCGGCTGGTTGGCAGCCGGCTGCGCGGCCGGAATGCCCGCAGCCTGAGCCGGCAGCGGCGGCGGCGGCACCGGAGCCTGGGCCATTGCCACCGACGGAACGGTCAATAATGCCGAAAGGACAAGGATTCGTGGAATCAAAACGTACACACCTGCCGAACGCTGGCTAGACAAACCTTAATGTTACCGCGACTCCGCCGTGGGCGGGCCAGCAAAAACCAACGCCGGAGGCGGGTTAGCCAAACTGTCAGACGTTCGAGCTCAACCGCCGGCCTGCGACGACCGGCTGGCCTGCCGGACGGTAGGCTAATAGGCCGCCTTCCAGGTAAACCTCGATCTCGCCCCCCTGCAGCTGCCCGCGGATAAGCTCCTCGGCCAAAGGGTCCTCGATGTAGCGCTGGATGGCGCGACGCAGCGGGCGGGCGCCATACGAGCGGTCCTTGCAGGTGATGTCGATAATCCAGTCCGCCACCTCGGGCGAGACCAGCACCTTCATCCGGCGGTCGAGCAGGTTCAGGTTGAGCTGCTCCACGAGCAGCGTCAGAATCTTCCGCAGGTCATCGTCGTTCAAGGCCTCGAAGACGATCAACTCGTCGACGCGGTTGATGAACTCGGGATTGAAGGTCCGCTTGACCTCGCCAAGCACCATCTCCTGCACGCCCTTCGCATCGCCGGCTTCCGACGCCTGGAAGCCCATCGACGCCTTTTTCTGGATGAAGCGCGCGCCGATGTTCGAAGTCATGATCAGAATCGCGTTCTTGAAGTTGACGCGATTGCCCAGGCCGTCGGTCAGGTGGCCGTCCTCGAACACCTGCAGCAGGATGTTGAAGATGTCGGGGTGCGCCTTCTCGATTTCATCGAGCAGCACCACGGAGTACGGATTCCGCTTGACCTTCTCGGTGAGCTGGCCGCCCTCTTCGTGGCCGACGTAGCCCGGCGGCGAGCCGATTAGCTTCGAGACCGAGTGCTTCTCCATGTATTCCGACATGTCGAAGCGGATCAGGGCGTTCTCGCTGCCGAACAAGAACTGGGCGAGTGCGCGGGCCAGTTCGGTCTTGCCGACGCCGGTCGGCCCCAGGAACATGAAGCTGCCCACAGGACGATTCGGGCTCTTGAGCCCGGCGCGCGATCGGCGAATGGCCCGTGACACCGCCGAGATGGCGCGCTCCTGGCTGATCACGCGCTTGTGGAGGTCCGCCTCCATGCGAATCAGCTTGTCGCTTTCGTCCTGGTTGATCGACGACAACGGGACGCCGGTCCACTTCGAGACGACCTCGTCAATCTCCGCGCGCGAGACCACGACCTTGCGGGCGCTCGAGCGCACGTCGAACTTCTCCCGGACGAACTGCAGGTTCTCGCGCGCCACCTGTTCCTGCTCACGGTAGAACTGCGCCTTGTCGAAGTCTTTCTGCGAGACCGCGCTTTCCATCTGCTCGACGGCGACGCGGATGCTCTTGTTGATTTCGCCGAACTCTGAGCTGTAGCCGGCCTCGCGCAGCTTGGCGCGCGCGCCGGCTTCGTCGACGAGGTCAATCGCCTTGTCGGGCAGGAAGCGATCGGTGATGTAGCGGCTCGACTGGTAGACCGCGGCCTCGAGGGCCTCGCGGGTGTACTCGACGTGGTGAAACTGCTCGTAGCGCTCCTTGATTCCCAGCAGGATCGAGATGGTCTCCCCTTCCGACGGCGGATCGACCTTGATCGCCTGGAAGCGGCGCTCGAGCGAGCGGTCTTTCTCGATGTATTTCCGGTACTCGGCCGGCGTGGTCGCGCCAATACAGCGGATCTCGCCGCGGCTGAGGGCCGGCTTCAGGATGTTGGCCGCATCGAGCGATCCTTCCGCCGAGCCCGCCCCCACCAGCGTATGCAACTCGTCGATAAAGACGATGATGTGCGGGTTGTCGACCAGCTCTTTCATGATCGCCTTGAGGCGCTCTTCGAACTGGCCACGATACTTGGTGCCGGCGACGATCAGCGAGATGTCGAGCGCCAACAGGCGCTTGTCGGCGAGGAAATGCGGGACATCACCGTAGACGATCTTCTGGGCGAGCCCTTCGACGATGGCGGTCTTGCCGACACCGGGTTCGCCGATCAGCACGGCGTTGTTCTTGGTGCGACGGCACAGCACCTGCTGCACGCGCTCCAACTCGTAGTCGCGGCCGACCAGCGGATCGAGCACGTTCTTCATCGCGGCCTCGGTGAGGTCGCGGCTGAACTCCGCCAGCAGTGGGGTCTCCTTGACACGCGTCAGCGAGGTCTTCTCGTTCAGCAATTGCACGATGTCTTCGCGCACCTGGTGCAGGCGCATCCCTTTTTCCATGAGGATGGTCGCCGCTACCGAGCGCTCCTCGCGGAGGATGCCCAACAGCAGGTGCTCAGTGCCGATGTAGTTGTGCAGCAGCCGGTCGGCCTCTTCCGCGGCGTACTGCAACACGCGCTTGGTTTCGGCACTGAACGGGATCTCGACCGAGGTCGAGACCTTTTCGCGGAAGACCGTGCGGCCTTCGATGTCCTTGCGGATGTTCTCGAGGGAAAGATGGGATCGGGCGAAGATCCGGCTCGTCAGGCCCTTGCCCTCCCGGATCAACCCTAGAAGCAGATGCTCGGTTTCAATCGAAATGCTGCCGAGCTGACTCGCTTCGTAGCGGGCGAAGAACAACACCCGCCTGGCTCGTTCAGTATAGCGTTCGAACATCCGCCGCCCAAGCCCCCTGCACGACATTATACGGCAGGAAGGCCTCGTTCCATGCCTACGGTGCCCGTAAGTGGCAGAAATTGCGACACTTCTGAGAATTGGATCGCGTCTGGGCTCTTGGATTACGACCGCCGACCGCGTATGCTTACCATATATGGCAACAAGACGTGTCAAGACCACCGTCTACCTGGACGCTGATGTCTATCGTCGGCTAAAGACACTCGGCCGTTCACGCTCGATGACGCCCGCTGCGCTGCTCCGGGAAGCCGTGGCCGTCTTCACCGACGCGCATGAGACGCGCCGCCTGCCGCGGAGCATTGGCGCGGGGGCCAGCGGGACCGGCGATCTAGCCAGTCGTGTCGACGAAGTGCTCGCCAATGGCTTCGGCCGGGACCAATGATCGTCGCCGACACGAGCGCGGTCATTGCCCTGCTCGATCGTGATGAGCGGCACCACGGGGTGATCAAGGCGTTGTTTGCGCGCGACGCTGAACCGTGGCTGCTGCCGTGGGCGACGCTGCCGGAAGTGGACTATCTCGCGGCGCAGCGCATGGGCGCGCGCGTCCATGCGCTCTGGATGGACGACCTCACCGACGGCACCTACCACGTGCACTGGGGTAACGACGAAGACCTGGAACACGCCAGGAAGATTCAGAAGAAATACCAATCACTCAATCTCGGCCTGGTCGACGCGATCGTAATGGCCGTCGCGGAAGGCGTCCGCGCCACGGCGATCGTCACGCTCGACCTACGTCACTTCGGTGCAGTGGAGCTAAAGGGCGCACCGAAACTCTATCCACGCGACCTGTAGTGGTCATCTCGCCGCCAGCCAGTCGCGCCCTTGAACTATGATTTCACAATGTCAGCCACCATTGGATTCATCGGCCTGGGCCTCATGGGCAAGCCCATGGCCCTTAACCTCCTCAAAAAGGGCTTCGCCGTCGTCGTTCATAGCCGCAGTCGCGGCCCGGTCGACGAACTGGTCGCGGCCGGTGCCACCGCAGCCAACTCCCCTGCCGAAGTCGCACGAGCGGCGTCGAAGTTCGTCACAATGCTGCCGGATGGCCCGGACGTGTCGCTGGTGCTCGAAGGGGCAACCGGCATCTTCAGCGCGATGCAGCCGGGCACGGTCATCCTTGATTCATCGACCATCGCGCCGGCCACCGCCAAGCGCCTGGCGGCGGCGACGGCCGAACGCGGCGGCCAGTTCCTGGATGGCCCGGTCAGCGGCGGCGAGATCGGCGCGATTGCCGGCACGCTCGCCTTCATGATTGGCGGCGAGGCGGCGGCGGTCGAGGCCATGCGGCCGGTGATCGAGGCCATGGGGTCGCCGGACAAGCTCGTGCACGTCGGTGACTCCGGCGCTGGACAGGTCTGCAAAGCCTGCAACCAGATCGTCCTGGGCGGCACCATGGCCGTCGTCGCCGAAGCGATCGCACTGTCGCGCAAGGCTGGAGTCGACCCCATGAAGGTGCGCGCCGCGCTGATGGGGGGCTTCGCGCAGAGCCGCGTGCTCGACGTGCACGGCGAGCGCATGATCACCGGCAACTGGAAGCCGGGCTTCAAGGCCAGGTTCTTCAAGAAGGATCTGGGGATCGCGATGAACACGTTGGCGGAGAACGGCGTGCCCGCCTATTCCAGCGCCGTGGTGCAACAGCTGGTGCAGGCACAGATCACCGCGGGCGAAGGCGAAGAGGATTACTCCGGTCTCGCCAAGGCGATCTTCAAGCTCGCTGGTCTGCAGTAGCGCCGCACTTTAGCGCGGCCGAAATCGAGTCGGCGAGAACAGGTCGATGGGGTGATGCGTCGCCCCGTCGATCGCCAGGTCGGCCAGGATCTCCCCTACTACGCTCGCAAACTTGTAGCCGTGGCCGGAACACGGCGACGCGATCACAACTTGCTCGTGGTCGGGATGACTGCCGATCACGAAATGATGATCGGGTGTCAGCGTGTATTTGCAGGACACGGTCTCGACCAGCCTCCCCGCCGCGAGTGACGGCAGGCAGGGCGCAAGCGCAACGCGGATCGCCGCTTCGTCCTTCTGGAGGGAACGAAAGAACGCCACCTTCACGCGCCCGTCCTGATCGGCCGGAAATCCGTAGAACTGCACGCCGTCGCCGAGATCCCAGATGTAGATGGGAAACCGATCCGCGGCATATGCAGCAGCGCCGCCCGAGGGTTCGAGCCAATACAGCACCTGCGGCTCGACGACGAGCGGCAACTCGTCCACCTTGAATAGTGCTGATGCCCACGAGCCCGGCGCCAGGACGAGGCGACCGGCCTCGTATTGCGAGTGGGAGGTCGTCACTTCGACAGTTCCGGTGGCGGTGACGCGCCAGCCCTCGACCCGTTCGTCGAAGTGCAGGTGGGCGCCGTGAGCGGCCGCCACGTCCAAATGAGCCCGAATCGCTTCTTCCGGGAAAAGTGAACCTGCTTCACTTTCGTAAAAAGCGACGGTTTCTTGACGCGGGGTAAAAGGCGGAAACCGCCGATGGATCTCCGCGGCATCGAGCAGTTCGTGCGCAAGGCCATGCTCACGCGCGCTGCGTAAGCTGCCGCTGACTACATCGCAGTCGGGCGCGCCGATCATCAGCCCACCGGTGATTTGGAGCAGCCGCCGCCCGGTATCGGTCTCGAGCCGACGCCATAACTCATAGGCCCGGCGCAGCAGCGGCACGTACGCGGGGTGTTCGAAATAGGCCAGGCGAATCACTCGCGACTTGCCATGGCTCGAGCCGCGATCGTGCGCGGCCTGGAACTGTTCAACGCCGAGCACGCGTTGGCCCCGCGACGCCAGGTGCGCGGCCGCCGCGCTCCCCATGCCGCCAAGGCCGACGACGATGGTGTCGAACGGTGGCATAGCGGATGATCAGGCACACCAGGTCGCCACGCCGAGCGCGCGACAGACCTGCTGCATCTTGATGGCACTGAGCGTCCCGACCAAGCCCACCAGCCGCTCCTGCGCCACAGTCTGGACATGGTCAAGATTGATGGCCGAGTCGTACTTCAGGCCTTCGTCCACGCCGACATTGACCTCGCTCGGAGCCCCACGCCGCGCTACTCGGCGGGCCATTCCCCCTCCTTCTCCCAGCCGGCAAACTCGTCTTCGCGCCCGGTGTGGTCGGCGTCGGCGCGACGATACGCCGCCGAGATGGAGCCGGCTCGGCGCTGCCGCAGATACAGGTCGGCCGCACGCCTCAACACCGCCGACCGGCCGTCGCGCTGCACTTCGCCGTCGCGATCGAGCCTGGCCAGCAGATGGTCGTCAAACGTGACCTGTATAGCTTTCATGTACAGACCCTACAACATCTCCAATCCATCGACAAAATCCGGCTGCACTACAATCCCCGAGCCTATGCTCCGCCCTCTCCTCCTGCTCTATTTCGCCAGTGGCTGCGCCGCCCTGATCTACGAGACGACCTGGTTTCATCTGGTGCAACTGGTGGTCGGGGCCTCGTCCATTTCGGTGGCGGTGCTGCTGTGCAGCTTCATGGGCGGCATGGCGCTCGGCAGCGCCTGGCTCCCCATGCTGATGCCAGCCACCGCGCATCCCCTGCGCGTCGTCGCGGCGCTTGAAGCGGGCATCGCGCTGTTCGGCTGGTTGATTCCGCTGCTGCTCCCGGTCGTGCAAGACATGTATGTCGCAGTCGTCGGCTACGGCTACGGCGGCATTCTGCTCAGAGGACTCGTGTGCGGGCTGGTGCTCGCGCCACCCACGATGTTGATGGGCGCGACCTTGCCCGTCGTGGCGAGGTGGCTGGAGACCGGGCGTGACGGCGCGTCGCGAACGGGCTTGATCTACGCCGCCAACATCGCCGGCGGTGCGCTCGGCACCGTGCTCGCCGGCTTCTACCTGCTGCGCGTATATGACACCGTCATCGCGGGCGCCGTCGCGGTCGCCATCAACAGTGTCGTCGCGGTGGTGGCCTGGACGTTGGCGAGGACGCACCCCGAGGTCCGGCTGAAGCCGGACGCTACCTCCGATGACGGCGCCACGCGATTGAACCACGCCACTGCCGGAGCCAGTCTCACGCCGATCTATGTCGTGGCTGCCATGTCGGGCTTCACCGCCCTCGGCGCGGAAGTGGTGTGGACGCGCCAGCTCTCGCTGCTGTTCGGCGCCAGCGTCTACACCTTCTCGCTGATCCTCGCCGTGTTCCTGGCGGGACTCGGCGCCGGCAGCCTCGCCGGATCGGCGCTCGGTCGCCGTTCGAGCGATCCGGCATTGTGGCTCGGCCGCGTTCAACTGTGTCTCGCGGCGGCGATTGGCTTCGGCGCCTGGATGATCGTGAACGCGCTGCCGCTCTGGCAACCAACCAAGGAATTCCTGCCGTCGGTGCGCATGACACCGTCCTACGCGTTCGCCTTTGACGCCCTCCGCTGTGCTGTCGCGCTGCTTCCGGCCACGCTGCTCTGGGGCGCCAGCTTTCCGCTGACGCTGGCGGTCAAGAGTTCGGGGAACTTCATGCGCCACGTCTCGCGCATCAACGCCATCAACACCGTTGGCGCGCTGGCCGGCACGCTGACGCTCACGCTGATCGGCATCCCCGTCTTCGGCAGCCAGCTCGCGCAGCAGTGGCTGGTGATGGTCGCTGCCGTGTCCGGACTGGGACTGCTGTGGACGCTCGGCGACCGCCGCGTCGGTTCGATCGGCGCCGCCGTCGCCATTGCCGCGATCGCCGTGGCGATCGTGCCGGCCGTGCCCGGACGGCTGATCGCCTATGGCCGCTCGGTCAACTCGTGGGCCTCGATCCAGCGCTTCCTCTACCTTGCCGAGGGGGCGACCTCATCGGTCGCCGTCACCGAGCACACCGGCGGCACGCGTCAGTTTCACATTGCCGGCAAGGTCGAGGCCTCGGACCTTGACGTCGACATGCGGCTCGAGCGGATGCTCGGCCACGTGCCGGCATTGCTGCATCCGAACCCACGTTCGATTCTGATCGTCGGCGTCGGCGCCGGCGTCACGGCGGGCGCACTCTCCATCCATCCCGAAGTGGAACGCATTGTCGTCTGCGAGATTGAGCCCATGGTGCCGCGGAGTGCACGCGCCTACTTCGGCGACGAGAACCACCACGTCTTCGACGACCCGCGCGTGGAGCTGATCTTCGACGATGCGCGGCATTTCCTGCAGACGACGCAGGAGACCTTCGACATCATCACGTCGGATCCGATTCATCCGTGGGTGCGGGGCGCCGCGACGCTCTACTCGCTCGAGTATCTGCAGTTGGCTCGCGCTCACTTGAATCCGGGCGGCGTCGTCACGCAGTGGATCCCGCTCTACGAGACCGACACACGCTCGGTCAAGAGTGAGATCGCGACCTTCGCGCAAGTGTTTCCGGATACGACGTTCTGGAATCCCGACATGCTCGAGGAGGGCTACGACCTGGTCGCGCTCGGGCGCGTGGCCTCAGCACCGATCAGTCAGGCGGCGATCGAGCGGCGGCTCGTAGCGAGTCCGGCGGTACAACAGTCGCTCGCGCAGGTGTCGCTGCCCTCGGCCGCCAGTATCCTGTCGACCTATGCAGGCAGGGGCGCCGACCTGGCGCCGTGGCTGGTCGATGCGGAGATCAACCGCGAACGGCATTTGCGGTTGCAGTACCTGGCGGGACTGGCGGCGAATTTCGACGAGCGCTTCGTGATCTTCCAGGCGATGCTGGCGTATCGTCGGTATCCGGCGGACCTGTTCGTAGCATCCGCCGAACTCGAAGCGCAATTGCGGCGTTGGTATGCGCCGGCGGGTGCTCGTTAGCCCTTCTTCTTGCCGGTGCCGGCCTGGCTGAACTGGCCGCCGGCCATGTCCTGCTTCACGACCAGCGCGCCGTCTTTCAGCGTCAACGTCATCACGACGTCGATCGCGCCCTGGGGACCTTCCTGGTTCCACTTCAGGATCGCTTCCGAGCCCTTGACGGTGACGTCGGTGATGGCCACGGGGCCGCCCCGACCACCACCGAGCTCGGCCGACAACTTCCCGGCCGTGTCCTTGATGTTCAGGGGCCGCTCCTGCGGACCGCGCCGGCCTTCGATGGTCAGCACCCAATCACCGAGAAACGCCTTGCCATCCTGGGCCCAGCCAAACGCCGGCACCATCAGGACCGTGCACACGAGAACTAATACGGCTCTACGAATCATGTCTGCTCCTTGTCTGCCCAGATACCGACAGCACCGGTGTAGGATGCCACCAGTCATGAGGGGCAGTATGCATACTCTTACGATCCTGATCGCCCTGGTCTTTACCTTGTTGGGGGCACCTGTGGCAGCGCAGGCGCCGGGCATGAATCCGGCCGATCCGCTGGGAATTGCCCGGGTCCTCGCAGCGAAGTATCCGACCCAGCCCATCATGAGTTATATCCCGGCCCTCTCGTGGTCCGGCAGCCTCCGGCTGGCGGCGCTGACCGGCGAGGCGCAGTGGCGCGACGAGGCGATGAAGGACATGCAGACATTCATCAGCGGCCAGACGCCGGCCATTGCCGAACCCTACCGGCTCACCAGCCTTGCCGGGGCCCTGGCCTTCTTCGACGCCGCCGAACTGAACAAGAACGCCGATGCTGGCGTACTAGCGCAGAAGGTGGCCGACTTCATCACCGACACGCCGATCGGGACTTACCGATTCGCGACCTACTGGACCGACGACATGTTCATGATGGGGTCGGTGCTCTCGCGCGCCGGCAACGCCGCCTGGTCGCCGTTGAGCACCATGCTGACCACCTGGGCGAACAAGCTGCAGCGACCAGACGGCCTGTTCATCCACGCGAGCGACGGCCCGCACGCGTGGGGGCGCGGCAACGGCTTCGCGCTGCTTGGCGTCACCGAAGCCCTCACTCACCTCCCTGCGAGCGGTTCAACCCCCGCTCTGCTGACGATCTACCGCACGCACGTGGCCGCCCTGGTGAGACACCAGTCAGACGATGGCAGCTGGCGGCAAGTGATCGACGAGCCGGCCAGCTATCGGGAACTGACGGCGACGGCGATGATTGTCGCGGCGCTGGCGCGTGGCGTCGCGCACGGCTGGATCGACCGGACGACCTACCTGCCGATCGTCGACAAAGGCTGGGCCGCCGTGGCGGCGCGCGTGATGCCCGACGGCACCGTGCGCGATGTCTGCTCAGGGACGGGCGCGGGCCCGACGAAGGAGTACTACCTGAACCGGCCGGTGGTGAACGGTGCCGATGACCGCGGCGGCGCCATGGCGTTGCTGGCAGCCATTGAGGTCGCGACGCTGCGGAAGGGCCGCTAGGCCGGCGTCAACCGGCCGCCCTCGAGCCGCAGCGTACGATCGCACTGGGCCGCGAGCCGGGGGTTGTGGGTGGCGATCACCGCCGTCAACCCAAACTCCGCGTGCATGGCGCGCAGCAACTCATGCAACGAGTCGGCGGTGGCTTCGTCGAGGTCGCCGGTTGGCTCATCAGCCAGCAGCAGCGACGGCTGCATGACGAGCGCGCGTGACACCGCCACCCGCTGTTGTTCGCCGCCCGACAACATCCCAGGCCGGTGGTCTAATCGCTCACCAAGCCCGACTCGCCGTAGCAGCGCTTTCGCGCGGGGACGGGCCTCAGCGACCGAGAGACGCGAAATGCGCATCGGCATCATCGCGTTCTCAAGCGCGGTGAACTCCGGCAGCAAGTGGTGGAACTGAAACACGAAGCCGATGTGGCGATTCCGAAACGCCACCCGCGCGTCATCGCCCATCCCGGTCACATCGTGCTCGCCGACGCGGATGCTGCCGCCATCAATGGTGTCGAGCCCGCCCATCACGTGCAGCAGCGTGCTTTTCCCGACACCGGAGGCGCCCATGATCGCCACCATCTCGCCCTGCTCGACGGTGAGATCGAGATCGCGAAGCACGTGGAGGCGGTTGCCCGCGACGCTGTAGTACTTGTTGAGTCCCGAGACAGTGATGAAGGCCTCACTCATAGCGGAGGGCCTGCGCAGGATCGAGGCGCGCCGCCTGGCGCGAGGGATACAGGGTGGCGACGAAGCACACGAAGATGGCGACCACGACGACCGTGAACAGATCCCACGGCAGCAGCTTGAATGGCAGGTAACTCACCTGGTAGACGTCACTGGGAATGGTGATCAGCTTGTAGCGATCGAGGACGTACGCAGCCGTGGTACCCAACGTCGCCCCGACCAGCGTACCCAACACACCGATGATGGTGCCCTGCAGCAGGAAGATCACCGTGATGCTCCTGGACGAAGCGCCCATCGTCTTGAGGATGGCAATATCGCGCGTCTTCTCCATCACCAGCAGAATCAGCGAGGCGACGATGTTCAGGGCCGCGACCATCACGATCAGGCCAATGCCGATGCCCATGCCAATCTTCTCGAGCAGCAGCGCGGAATACAGCTGCTGGTTCAGGTCGCCCCAATCCGAGGTCACGTAGTCGGTGCCGAAGTCGGCGACGATCTGATCGGCGATGCGCGGCGCGTCGTAGACGTCGGCCACCTTGAGCTCAATGCGCGCGACGCGGTCGGTGCCGGCCACCCGCATGCCGGTATCGAGCGAGACCAGGCCGGTCCCGTTATCAACTTCGTACAGACCAAGACGGAACGTGCCGACGACCTTGAACCGCCGCTGCCGCGGCATCACGCCCATCGGCGACAGCGTGCCATTCGGCGTGAGCAGCGTGACGGTGTCCCCCACCATCGCGCCAATCGAACCGGCCAGGTCCTTCCCCAACGCGATGCCCGGAAACTCATCCTCGGACGGCGGGGTGAGTTGGTCGAGCGAACCATCGGTCAGGACCTTGCCGATATCGGTGACTGAAGGTTCCAGAGCGGGGTCGATGCCCTTGACCATCACGAAGCCTTCGCCGCTGGCACTTGTGATCATGGCCTTGCCTTCGACGGCCGGCGCCGCCCCAATCACGCCGGGGACGGCGCGCAGCCTCGCCACTTCAGCCCGGTAGTCGGTAATGCCGGCGGGCTTCCACACAAACACGTGCGCGGACGAACCGAGGATGCGGGCCTGCAGTTCCTGCTGGAGTCCGGTCATCAGCGCGAGCGCAATCACCAGAGCCATCACACCAACGGTGACGCCCAGCGTCGAGACGAGCGAAATGACGGAAATGAACACCTGGCGTCGCCTGGCCAGCAAGTAGCGCAGCGCGACCTGAAGTTCGAACGGCATGCTCCTTCTAGACTACAGCCTTCAGCCTTCGGCCTTTGGCTGTTCATCGGCGCGCGGGCGCATCAGCGGGAACAGGATCACGTCGCGAATCGAGGACGAGTTGGACAACAGCATGACCAGCCGGTCAATGCCGATGCCCTCGCCACCGGCGGGCGGCATGCCGTATTCGAGCGCCCGCACGTAGTCCTCGTCCATGGCGTGCGCTTCCTGATCACCAGCGGCGCGGTCGGTCAACTGCGCTTCGAACCGGCGCTGCTGCTCGTAGGGATCGTTGAGCTCGCTGAAGGCGTTGGCCACTTCGAAGCCGCCGATGTAGAGCTCGAACCGCTCGACGGTGTCAGGATCGTCCGGGCGCTGCTTCGACAGCGGCGACACCTCGGTCGGGAAGTCGTGGACGAAGGTGGGCTGGATTAGATCTTTCTCCCACAGCGCCTCGAAGATGTTGCTGGCGATCTTGCCGGCGCCGGCGCCCTTGGGGGCATCCACCCTCAACTGCCCAGCGATGGCGCGCGCGGATTCCACCTGGCGCAACTCGTCCACGGTGACGGTGCGGCCCAGCTGCTCGCCGGCCTTCTCCGCCGCGGCGTGCCGCAGCGACAGCCGGCGAAACGGCGCCGAGAGGTGGATCAGGTGCTCGCCAAACGGCAGCGTCGTGGTCCCGATCACCTGCTGCGCGACGGTCGACAGCAGCTCCTCGGTAAACGTCATCAACCGCTGATAGTCCACGTAGGCCCAGTAAAACTCGAGCATCGTGAACTCGGGGTTGTGCTGCGTGGAGATACCTTCATTGCGAAAGTTTCGGTTGATCTCGAACACCCGCTCAATGCCGCCGACGGTCAGCCGCTTTAAGTACAGCTCCGGGGCAATGCGCAGGTACAGCTTCATGTCGAGCGTGTGGTGATGCGTCACGAACGGCCGCGCCAGCGCGCCGCCGGCAATCGGCTGCATCATCGGCGTCTCGACCTCGAGGAACCCATGGGTCATCAGGAAGTCACGAATCGCCGATACCGCGCGGGTGCGGATTTCGAAAACGCGGCGGACGTCGGGATTAACAATCAGATCGAGGTAGCGCTGCCGGTAGCGAGTCTCCACGTCCTGCAGGCCGTGCCACTTTTCGGGCAAGGGCAGGAAGCACTTGGACAAAAATTCCAGCTTCGCCGCCCAGATCGACAGCTCGTCAGTCTTGGTCCGGAACAGGTGCCCGCTCACGCCGACCTGGTCGCCGACGTCGAGCAGCTTCGCCATCTGGTAGTCGCGCTCACTGAGCACGTCCTGCCGGACGTAGACCTGCAGGCGCGAGCGACCGTCTGAAATCACGAGGAAGGCGGCCTTGCCGAAACTGCGGATGCCCACGACGCGGCCAGCCGCAACCGTCTCGATCTTCGGGTTCTCAAGAACCGCGGCCGAAGTAGCGGTGTGCGCGTCGACCAGTTGGCTGACCGTGTGGGTGGTGTCGAACTTGTTCGGGTAGGCGGCAAAGCCGAGGGCGACAATCGCCTCGAGGTTGGCCTTTCGCTGCCGGGTCTGTTCGTCTTCGTTACTCATGTTCCCTACTGAGCGTCCCTACTGATCGACGAGTCCTTCGTCCTTCAACTTGCGAAACACGCCGTCGAGGACGCCGTTCACAAACTTGGCGGCTTCTTCCCCACTGAAGGCACGCGCCAACTCAATTGCCTCGCTGATCACCACCCGCGGCGGACTGTCGCGATGGCTCATCATCTCTTCCACGGCCAGTTGCATCACCAACCGGTCGAGCACGGCCATGCGTTCGACTCGCCAGTTCTTGGCGGCATCGCCGATCCGCTCGTCCAGCGCCACCCGGTTCGCGATGGCACCCTTGACGAGGGCGATCACGAAGGCGTGTTCGGATTCACCAGGATCGGTCACGTCGGGCGGGCCGGCATGATGCAGCACACCCAGGGCCTGCTGCGGCGTCAAGCCACCGATCTCACACTCGTAGAGCGCCTGCAGGGCAGCCGCGCGGGCGTTGTGACGGCCGGTCCAGCGCGATCCGGCGTCAGGAGTGTCCAGGCTCACGACCGGCCATCCCCAAGTCGTGCAAACAGCCGCGCCATCTCCACCGCCGCCTCGGCCGCCTCGCGGCCTTTGTGGGCCGGCCCTGGCGCCACGCGCTCGAGCGCCTCTTCCGCCGAATTTGTGGTCAGCACGCCAAACGCCATCGGCACGCCGGTGCTCGCCGCAGCCGCGGTGACGCCATGCGCGCACGCCGAGGCGATGTATTCGAAATGCGGCGTCGCGCCGCGAATCAGGCACCCGAGGCAGATCACCGCTTCGACGCGGCCGGTCTCGGCCACCCGCTGCGCCGCCATCGGCACCTCGAACGCCCCGGGCACGCGCAGCACTTCCACGGCATCGCCGCTCACGCCGGCGTCAGCCAGCGCCGCCGTCGCCCCTTCGAGCAGGCGTTCGGTGATGAAGTCGTTGAAGCGGGCCACGACGATGGCGATGCGCACTACTTGCCTTGCCACACGGGCTTGCGCTTGTCGAGAAAGGCCTTGGTGCCCTCGCGCATGTCTTCGGATGACGCGATGGTGCCGAATAACGAGGTTTCGAGATACTCGCCCACCGCGAAGGGCGCTTCGAGCCCCTGGTTGACGGCGTCAATGATGAAGCCCACGGCGATCGGCGCCTTGGCTGCCAGTGTCTGCGCCAGCGCCCTGGCTTCGGTCATGAGCTCTGCGGCCGGCACCACGCGATTGACCAAGCCAATCTCATACGCGCGCTGGGCACCGACCATATCGCCGGTCAGCAGCATCTCCATCGCGATGCCCTTGCCCACCAGGCGCGGCAAGCGCTGACTGCCGGCGTAACCAGGCATCAAGCCGAGGTTGATCTCGGGTTGGCCGAATCGCGCCGAGTCGGCCGCGAGACGGATCGTGCAGGCCATCGCCAACTCGCAGCCGCCGCCCAGGGCGAACCCGTTGATCGCGGCGATCACCGGCTTGCCGAGTTGCTCGATCGCATCGAGAATCAACTGGCCGCGGCGCGCATGTGCCTGCCCTTCAACCGGCGACTGCGTCGCCAACTCGTTGATGTCCGCGCCGGCAACGAATGACTTTTCGCCCGAGCCCGTCAGGATGATGGCGCGAACACCCTCATCGGCCTTGAGACTGGCCATGCACGCTGACAGTTCAGCGAGCGTCTGGTGGTTCAGGGCATTGAGGACTTTGGGACGGTTGAGCGTGACAATGGCGACGGCGCCATCACGTTCGAGCAAAAGGTTTTCAAAGGTCATGGAGAGCCCTGTACGCGGACGCTTTTTAACTGTTTGGCTCGGCCCGCGAAGTACTCCTCATGATACCCCACGCCCCTGCCGCACCGAGTGCCAGGCCGGCGCCAATCGCGTCGTTACCCAAATCGCGCCATTCGGCCAGTCGGGAGGGTACATACATCTGCATCCACTCGACGGCCGCGCCGTGGACGACGGAAATGCACCAGGCGGCCAGCATCGCGCCGAAGGTCACCTGCGACCAGCGACCGCGCGCCAGCGCCCGCAACGTCAGCAGCGCCAGAAAGAAGTAGCCGCCACCATGAAGCGCGGTATCGGAGAACCAGTTCCCGACCGGGCCAGGCACGGTGCTCATGGACGCCCCGTAAAAGATCATCGCCATGTAGATGGCGACGGGGGCCCAGTGCTGAATCACAGCGGCAGGAGACGCATCAGCCAGCCCAGCACGATGGCCGCGCCGACCAAGCTGCCCATCAGCGAGAGTCCCAACCGCGCCTGCTCCTTCGGTGAGTCCTTGGTGATGGTGGCAAAGATCAGCGACACGAAGGCCGCAAACAGCAGCAGGAGGCTGAAGTGACTGGTCATGACTTACGGCCCAACCGGACGTCGTAGGCGTCGATCACGACCAGCGTGTTCAACAGCCCCGACACAATCAGAAACGCATTGCCGTATTCGTACGACGCGGCGGTGACCACGCCCTGTCCCAGGTCGAGCGCGGATGCGATCAAGTACGGCACGCCCATGCCGACGTTGGCCAGCGCGGCCAAACCGACGAGTGGTTCCGAAAGGACAAATGGAAACAGCCGGCCGCTGAGCGCGAGCCCAACCGCAAACATGGCAGGCAGGGCGAGCAAGAAGATCACGCCCTTCTGCCGGCGTCCCTGGATGAGGTGTCCGGCCCCCGGCACAAGCCACGACAGAACACAAATCACCGGTGGCGGCACAATTTCCAGTTTACCTCAGGTCCCGCAAAATTCGAGGAAATCAGGGCCAATCATTGGCGTTTGACATGGTTTCACGGGCAGCTTGTGAAAGATGGAACTTGCCAAAGGGCCCAGGCGTCCAACACTATTGGAAGATTGAACACTGTTAATTATGGGAATTGAAGAACGACGCGACCGCGAACGGCAAGCCGTTACTGACTCGATTCTCGATGCGGCCCGGGAGCTCTTCCTTGCGGAAGGCTACCCCAGCGTTTCGATTCGGAAGATCGCCGAGCGCATCGAGTACAGCCCGGCCGCGATCTACAGCTACTATCCCAGCAAGGACGATATCTTTCTGGCTCTCGCCAAGGAGGGCTTCCGCCGCCTCGATGCCAAGGTGCAGTCGGCCGCCTGCACCGGTGGTCCGCTCGAGGATGTTCGCGCCTGTTGGTGGGCCTTCTACGAGTTCTCGAAGGAGCAGCCCGAGTACTTCCTGTTGATGTTCGTTGACCGGTCGGTGCCCCGGATCACCGAGCAATGGGACGGATTTGAGTTCCTTCAACAGATGCTCAACAACGCGGTGTCCGGCATCCAGAAGGCGATCGATGCCGGGGCCTTCCCCGCCACGCTGAACGCCAACGCGGCGATGCACATGCTGTGGGCCGGCCTCATCGGCCCGGCCGTGGTCGGCATTCGCCATCGCCTAGCGTCGGGCGAAGACTACGACGCGCTCGCGCGCGACGTGCTGAACACCACCATCGCTGGACTGCAAGTCGGCGTCGCAACCACGTTTGTATCTTGTAAGTGTGCTGAAGAAATCGCGGGTGCCGCGATCCCCGCTGGAGCGAGCCGTCATGACTCGTAGAGTTAGCCTCGTCCGGACCTTTGTCGCTGCCGCCATTTTCGGGTCGTCGGTGGTCGCCATCGGTTGCGGCGCGTCCACCACCACCGAAGCCGCGCCGGAGTCCACGGCACCGGCGGCGACCGTGGTCGATGTCACCACCGTCACGGCCTCGCTCGGCACGATCGAGTCGGCGCTCGAGATCTCGGGCACGCTGACGCCGCTCAGCCGGGTGGCTGTCAAGCCAAGGCTGCCGGGCACGATTGAGAAGATGCTCGTCGACATCGGCGACGCGGTCAGCATGGGCCAGACCATTGCCACCATCGACCGGCGCGAGATCGACGCGCAAGCCGACGCCGCCGTGGCGACCGTCTCGGTCGGCAAGGCGGCCCTTGAGAACGCCGAGGCGTCGCTCGCCAACGCGGTACTCGAGCGCGACCGCGCGCAGAACCTGTTCGACAAGGGCGCGCTGCCGCGTCAACGCCTTGACGGCGCGCAGTCCCTGCACCGCTCGGCCGTCGCCCAGCGCGACCTGGCCACCGCCAACCTGGCACAGGCCGACGCCGCCCTGCGCAGCGCCCGCGAAGTGCAGCGCAACGCCACGGTCACGTCGCCGGTCAATGGTTATGTAGTGGAGCGCAACTACGACGCCGGCGCGATTCCCGGCGACAAGCCGGTGGTGGTGGTCGCCGACATGCGCCAGATGAAGCTCGCAGCCGGCGTCTCGGAACTTGAGGCCGGACGGATGCGCGTCGGCCTCAAGGCGCGGGTGTCGGTGCAGGCCAAACCGGGCCAGGCCTTCGACGGCGTGCTGGCGGCGATCGCCCCTGAAGTGGATGAGCGCAACCGTCATTTCATGATCGACGTGCGCGTGCCGAACCCCAATCGCGCCCTTCTCTCCGGCATGTATGCCACCGCGCGCATCGTCGAGTCGACGGTCGCCAATGCGGTCCTCGTGCCGAAGGAAGCGGTGATCAGCAAGGACGGCAAGCGCGTGGTCCAGAAGGTCCAGGGCGACGTGCTCTTGACGGTGGTCGTGACCGAGGGCTTGTCTGACGGCACGCTGGTGCAGATTGTCAGCGGCCTCGCCGCCGGCGACACCGTGATGGCGGACGCGCGCCGGCAAGTGCCGGCCGGCTCGACGGTCCGCGGCATTGCCACCAAGAGTTAAGAGTTCAAAGCTGAGTCATGTGGATATCTGATACGTCCATCAAACGGCCCGTCTTCGCGACGATGGTCATTGTGAGCCTGATGGTGCTCGGTGCGGTCTCGATGACGCGCCTCGGCATCGACCTCTTCCCGGAGGTCAACTTCCCGTTCGTCAACGTCTCGATCGTGTATCCCGGCGCCGGGCCCGAAGAGGTCGAGACGCTGGTGACGCGGCCGGTTGAGGACGCGGTGGCCGGCATCGCCGGCGTCAAGCGCGTGGTCTCGACCTCGACCGAGGGATTCTCTCGCGTCGGCATCGAGCTGCGGCTCGAGGTCGACCCGCAGGCTGCCGCCGCCGAAGTGCGCGAGAAGGTCGCGGCGATTCGTGAGCGGCTGCCCGAACAGATCAAGGACCCGACCATCCAGCGCTTCGACGTCTCGGCGCTGCCGATTGCCACCTACGCCGTCGGCTCGAACCTGTCGTCGGACGTGACCCGCCGCATGGTCGAAGACGACCTGAAGCCGCTGCTCGGCCAGATCGATGGCGTCGCCGCAGTGGAGGTGAACGGCGGCGAAGTGCGCGAGCTGCACGTCGACCTCGACCCGCGCCGGCTCGAAGCCCTCAACCTGCCGCTGACGGAAGTGGCGGCCAAGCTGGCGGCCGACAACCTCGATGTCCCCGGCGGCCAGATCAAGCGCGCCGGCAAGGTCGTCTCGCTCCGTACGCAGGGCCAGTACCGCTCGGCGTCAGAAATCGAGAACGTCATCCTGCGGTCCGCCGCCGGTTCGACGGTTCGCGTCAAGGATGTCGGCGTCGTCGTCGACGGCTACGAAGACCGCCTGTCGACGACCCGGCTGAACGGCGCCGATGCAGTGTCGTTCTCGGTCCGCAAGCAGGCGGGCGCCAACACCGTCGACGTCCAGGACCAGATCGACGCGGCACTGGCGAAGGCCGCGCCGAGCTTCCCCGCGCTGCAGATCAAGACCGTCCACACGGATGCAGAAGCCATCAAGGAGAATGTCAGCGACGTCCGCGGCCACATCATCTTCGGCGGCCTCATGGCGGTGCTGGTGATCTTCGTGTTCATGCGCGACTGGCGCTCGACGCTGATCACCGCGCTCGCGCTCCCCACCTCGGTGATCGCGACGTTCTTCTTCATGTATCTGGTCGGCTTCACCATCAACATGATGACGTTAATGGCGCTGTCGCTGGTGATCGGCATCCTGATCGACGATGCGGTAGTGGTGCGCGAGAACATCTATCGCCATATGGAGCGGGGTGATGATCCGATGACGGCTGCGCAGCGCGGCACCTCGGAGATCGGCTTGGCCGTGATGGCGACGACCTTCACCATCCTGGCGGTATTCCTGCCGGTCGGCTTCATGACCGGCCTGGTCGGCCAGTTCTTCAAGTCGTTCGCGCTGACCATTGCCTTCGCGGTCAGCATTTCTCTGCTGGTCGCGTTCACGCTCGACCCGATGTTGTCGTCGCGCTTCGTGCGGTTCATCCCGCTTGAGGAGCGCACGCGCACCGCGACCGGCCGATTCCTGGAACGCGTGGGCGGCTACTACGACCGACTCGATCGCCAGTATCACCGCCTGCTCGCCTGGGCGGTCGAACATCCGTGGAAAATCGTGGCGACCGCTGCGGTGGTGTTCTTCGCCAGCATGTCGACGCTGACCATCATCGGCACCGAGTTCGTGCCGGTGGAAGACCGCGGCGAGTTCGTCGTCAACGTCGAAGTGCCGCCGGGCACGTCGTTCGAACAGACGGTGAGCCATGTCGCCGAGGTGGAGAAGGTCATCACGGAGATGCCCGAAGTGCAGCAGATTTTCTCGACGGTCGGCGTCGAGGGCAACCCGATGAAGGCGGCGCTACGCGTCAAGGCCGGCAAGAAAAATGAACGTGAACGCGGCCTGCTCGCGCTCAAGGACGACATGCGCACGCGGCTGAAGGCCATTCCGCTGCTCAAGATGACCGTGGCTGATCCCGAGTTCATGCAGGGCGCGCCCAGCGAGGCGCCGCTCAACGTGTTCGTGCGCGGCGACGACATGGTGGCACTGCAGCGCCTGAACGAGGAGATCATCGCCAAGGTCAAGGCCGTGCCTGGTGCGGTCGACGTCGACAGCTCGCTCGAAACCGGTCAGCCGGAGATGGCGGCGCGCGTCAACCGCGAGCTAGCCGCTGATCTCGGCTTCGATGTCGGCACCGTGGCCAGGCAACTGCGTGGCATGGTCGAGGGCATGGTCCCGACCCGCCTGCGCGAGGACGACAAGGAGTACGACATCCGCGTGCGGCTGGCGCCTGAGTTCCGCAACGACTTCGAGGCGATTGCGCGCACGCCGCTCTACTCGCAGACCGGCGCCGTAATACGGACCCGCGACATTGTGCGCCTGGAGCCGGAGGTGGGCCCGGCGAGCATTGACCGCGAACAGCGCGTCCGCCAGGCCAAGATCAGCATCGAACTGGCCGACCGGCCGCTCGGTGACGTGACCAGTGACGTGACCACGGTCATGGCCGGCATCCCCATGCCGCCGGGGTTCGAATGGGGCTTCGCCGGCGACGTGGAGATGATGCAGGAATCGGCGGCGTCGATGGGCCTGGCCCTGCTGCTGGCGATTGCCTTTATCTACATCGTGCTGGCGTCGCAGTTCGAGTCGTTCCTTGAACCGTTCCTGATCATGATCTCCCTGCCGCTGGCACTGGTCGGCGCGCTGCTCGCCATCCTGCTGACCGGGAAGAATCTTGGCATGCCGGCCATGATCGGGGTCGTCATGTTGATGGGACTGGTGACGAAGAACGCGATCCTGCTGGTGGACCTGACCAACCAGTACGTCCGCGACGGCATGAGCGTGAAGGACGCCATCCTCAAGGCGGGCCCGATTCGCCTGCGGCCCATCCTGATGACGACCATCGCCATGATTCTCGGCATGCTGCCGTCGGCCTTGGGCCGCGGCGAAGGCAGCGACTTCCGCGCGCCGATCTCGATTGCGACAATCGGCGGCTTGATCACCTCGACCTTGCTGACCCTGGTGGTCGTGCCAGTGGCCTACCTGCTGCTCGCCCGCATCGTCGAGCGGGTCAAGGCATGGCGCACCGAGCCGAATGCGCGCGTGCCGCAGGCGGTTCGCGTCGCCGGCGTCGTGATCGTCATCGCCATGGTCGGCTGGTTCCTGTCGACGACCAGCGCCTTCGCACAGGGCACCCCCAGCGTGGGGACGGACCTTCAGGTTCGTCCTTCCGACACGGTGACACTGACCTTCAACCAGGCACTCGAACGCGCCTTGTCGGCGAACGAAGGACTGAAAGTGGCGCAGGAGAAGGTGGTCGAGACCCAGGCGCGCGTGCAAGAAGCGAAGACCAATTTCCTGCCGCAGATCAACCTGGGCTACAACTACCTGCCGTCCCAGCGATTCCCGGTGATCCGCATCCCGGCCGGCGTGTTTGGTCCCAACGAGCAAACGTTCCAGGCGGCGTTCAGCCGCGAGAACGCGATGCAGCTTGACATCAGCCAGTCGCTCTACACCGGCGGCCGGCTGAACAACGCCTACGGCATCACCACCTCCAGTCTCGATGCCTCGAAGCTGGAACTGGATCGCACGCGGGAGGAGATTGAATACCGCGTCGTCGAGACCTTCTACTCGGCGCTGATGAACGAACGTGGCGTGGCGGTTGCTCAAGAACAGGTGCAGCTCGGCGAGCGCCAATTGCAACTCGCCAAGGCGCGATTTGAATCGGGGACGGTGGCGAGGCTTGACGTGCTGCAGGCCGAAGTGGAACTGGCCAACGCCAAAGCGCGCCGCATCCAGACCCGCGCCCTCGTCCTCGGCGCGCTGCAGCAACTGCGCAACGTCCTGGCGATCCCGCAGAACCAGTCGTTGAAACTGGAGGGCTCACTCGACGACCCGGTGGTCGGTCAGGCCCGCGAAGTGCTCGATGCCGAGTTGCCGAAGCGGCCCGACCTGCAGGCGTTTGCGGCGCGGCGCCAGGCCGCCGAGTACTCGTCCAACCTCGCCCAGGGTGAGTGGAAGCCCAGCCTCGCCTTGACCGGCAACATGCAGTATCAGCAGGATTCGCTGAACAATTTTCTATCGCGCGACAATCAAAGCTACACCTTCGGGCTGGCGCTGAACGTACCCCTGTTCGCCGCGCCTGGCGCCGCGGCTCGCCGCAGCCAGGCCCAGTCGCAGATGCGGCAGGCCGAGCACGGCCTGCGCTATGCCACCGACAACGCGCGGCTAGAACTGGAATCGGCCTGGACTGCGCTGGAGGCGTCGGCAGAAGTAGTGACGACCCAAGAAAAGGCACTGGAGATGGCGCGTGAGAGCGTCACGATCGCGCAAGTGTCGTACGAGAACGGCGTGATCACCTCGGCCGAGCTGAACGACGCGCAGGTCCGCTTGCTGCAGACCGAGTGGCTGCTGATGCAGGCGAAATATGCCCGCATCACCGCTGCGGCCCGTGCCAGGGTGGCGGCGGGCGTGTCGTCCTAAGGCCTGCCCTAAGCGACGCGAGGCGCGCCGAAGGCGCGGCTCGCTAGTCGAAGGGCTTCTCCATCACGATCGCACTCAGCGCGTCCTTCCCCACCGGTAGCTCCGTGTTGCCGGTGGGAAAGTTATTGAGCTTCAGCAGGTAGGCCATCACGTCGACGTACTCTTCCGGCTTCATGCTGGCGGGATTGTCCTCGGGCATCGTGTCACTGATGACGTCGAACATTTCCCACAACGGCTTGCCGGCAAAGCTCGCATAGAACAAGTCGTCAGTAAAGCGATTGGGGGCGTGGCAGCTCGCGCACTTGCTGCGAAACAGCACCTGTCCGCGATCCGACTGGGCGGCCGTGTAGACACCCGCCTTCACTGATTTCGACGGGGCTTGTGCAACCAGCACAAGGCCGACCCAGGCCCAAGCCCCAAGTCCCAGGCCCCAAGCCTTGGCCGTCACTTCTTCGGCTTCTCGATCTTGATATTGGCCATGGCGCCGGCGTTGCCGGGCAACTCCGCTTCGCCGGCCGGAAACGCATTCAGGTTCAGGAAAAACGCCATGAGGTCGCCGTACTCTTGTGGCTTCAGGCTGCCCGGGTTGTCCTCGGGCATGGTGCCACTCGCGATGTCCCACACTTCCTTGAGCGCCTTGTTGTTGAACGCGTCAAAGAACGCATCGCCCGTGAATCGCGCCGGGTCGTGGCACGCCGCGCACTTTTCGCTGAAGGTGGCCTTGCCGCGCTCGGCCTGCGCCGTGGTGTACACGGCGTCGTTGGTGGTCTTCTGCGGCGCCTGGCCGTGAAGAACGGCCGCGCCCGTGGCAACGGCGAGAGTGGTCGCGGCGATGACGAGAAGTGAGCGAATCATGTGGTTATGCCTGCAAGGGGCCAAAGTGTTGTTCGTAACGTTCGGTAAATTCTTTCCAAGTATACGCATGAGAGGTGCCGCCCAGGTGTTCGAGGGCATAGGTCGCCGCGACGCTGCCCAACTGGGCGCACACCGGGAATGGCACGCCCATCGCCAGCCCCTTCATGAACCCGCCGCGGAAGGCGTCGCCGACGCCAGTGGGGTCTGCAATCTGCGCCGGCGTCACGGCGGCCACGTCGGTAATGCCATCGCGGGTGTAGAGGGAGCAGCCCTTTTCACCCTTGGTGATCACGAGCAACGGCGCATGGGTCAGGATGTCGGCCTCGCTCATGCCGGTCTTCTGGCGGATCAGCTCGAACTCGTAATCGTTACAGATCACCATGAAGGCGCCCTTGACACCATCGGTGAGCTGGTCGCCTTCCATCCGCGCGCACTGTTGTCCCGGATCCCAGATGTACTGCAGGCCGATGGCCGCGCACTCTTCCGCGTACTGCACCATGGCCCCTGGGTCGTTCGGTGAAATGATCACCAACCCGCTTTCGAGCCCAGGGATGCCGCGGAACGACAGCTCACCGGCGTTGGCCATGGCGCCGGTGTAGAACGACGCGATTTGGTTGCCCGCCAGGTCGCTACTGCAGAAGAACGAGGCGCAGAACTTGCCGTCAACGACCTTCAGCAACGAGGTGTCGATGTTGGCCGCGTCCATCCAGGCCTTGTAGTCGCCGACGTCCTGGCCGGCGGTAGCCATCAGGTACGGCCGCTCGCCAAGCAGCGCCAGCGTGTAGGCAATATTCGGCGCGCAGCCACCGCGGCGCTTGTCCATGGAGTCGACCAGGAAACTGAGCGACACCCGATGCATGTGCTCCGGCAGGAAGTGCTCGGTGAACTTGCCGGGAAACGACATCAGGTAATCGAACGCGACGGAGCCGGTGACGATCAGTTTCATTTAATGTACTTGCCGATGATGGGCGCAAGATCGCGCCTGGTCTTCTCGGGAATAGCGTCGGGCCGCGTGATGATGGCCGTGGCCAGGGCGCTGTGCGCCGGGTCGCTGGTCGCGACGTCGAGCTGCTCAACCACCGTGGCGATCAGCTGCTGCGCGGTCTTCGCGTTCTCGGTCAGGTTGTTGATGATCATCTCCACCGTCACCGAGTCGTGGTCGGGATGCCAGCAGTCGTAATCGGTCACGAGCGCCATGGTCGAGTAGGCGATCTCGGCCTCACGCGCCAGCTTCGCCTCCTGAAGGTTGGTCATGCCGATGATGTCAGCGCCCCAGGTGCGATACAGCCTTGATTCGGCCAGCGTCGAAAACTGCGGGCCCTCCATGCACAGGTAGGTGCCGCCCCGGTGGACACGCGCGCCGACGGCGTCGGCGCAGTCAGCCGCCAACGCCGACAGGTGGTGGCTGAACGGATGCGCGAAGCCGACATGCCCGACCACGCCATTGCCGAAGAATGTGCTGATGCGGCCGCGGGTACGGTCGATGAACTGATCCGGGAACACCAGGTCCATGGGGCGGTACTGTTCCTGGAGGCTGCCCACCGCGCTCGCCGACATGATCCACTCGACGCCGAGCATCTTCATGCCGAAGATGTTGGCGCGGTAGTTCAACTCGGTCGGGGTCAATCGATGGCCGGCGCCATGACGCGCCAGGAACGCCACGCGCTTGCCGCGCAGGGTGGCCAGCACGTACGGACCCGAGGGGTCGCCAAACGGCGTCGACAGTACTCGCTCTTCACGATCGGTCAGCTCGGCCATGTCGTACAGGCCGCTGCCGCCGATGATGCCAATCCGCACGGCCATCTCGGTCTCCTTCAAATCAGTCGCTCGACGAAACGCTTGCCGTCATTCTCGCGCAGGTAGCCGGCCGCGAGCGACGGCTCGTGCTCGAAGAACAGGAGGTACTCCTTCGCCACTGCCTCTTTCGCGAAGGCGCGCTTGAAGGTCAGCGTGTCCATGGGGTGCAGGTCATAGCCCATGATCCACGGGTCGGGGATGTGCAGCGTGGTCGGATACATGTCGGCCGTGAACACCGCCGTCTTGCCACCAGACTCGATCATCACCACTTGATGATTCGGCGTGTGGCCGCCCGACCATCGGAACCTGACGCCCGGCATGATCTCGGCGCCCTCATCCACCAGCGTCAGTACGCCGGCGTCCTTGAGCGGCACGAAGTTCTCCTGCAGGTAACTCGCCCGGCTCCGCTCGTGAGGATGGGTCGCGTCTTGCCACTCCCCGCGATGCGCGACGTAGCGTGCCTTGGGAAACCTCGGCACGGTCCCGCCATCCCTGGCCAGCGCCGTGAACCCGCCCACGTGATCGAAGTGGAGGTGGCTGGCCAGTACGATGTCGATGTCATCGACCGACAGTCCGGCCTCGGCCAGCGAGTGGTCGAGGTGATAGCGGCGGTCGAGCCCGTAGATGGCCGCGTTCTTGGCGTCCATCTTGTCGCCGCAACCCGCATCAATCAGCAGGGTCTTCTCGCCGCGCACGATCAACGGCCGCACCCCCAGCGGGATGCGATTCGCATCGTCCGGCGGCAGCCGCTTGCTCCACAGCGTCCGCGGGACTGTGCCGAACATGGCGCCGCCATCGAGGCGAATGAACCCGTCCGACAGCGACAGCAACTCGAGGTCGCCCAGCGTGTGGCGGCCAACGGTGCGAAACAGCGGCACGGCCGGGGCCGGCTGCTTCAATTCCACCAGCACGCCGTGCGCCGCGGCGGGATGAATGAACGCCACCAGCGCACCTTCGGCGCCGGGCCTGGCGTGCTCGTCAATCAGCCGCACGCCACGCGCCTTCAAGTGCGCCAGCGCGGCCGCAATGTCTTCCACGCGGAGAGCGAGGTGGTGAATGCCAGGACCGCGCTTCTCCAGGTACTTGGCAATCGGCGAATCCGGGGCCGTCACCTCGAGGAGCTCGAGCGACGACTGGCCGGTCGACAGGAAATGCGCGCGCACGTTCTGCGAGGCGATCTCTTCGCTGGTCGCAAGATGCAGCCCAAGGGTGTCGCGAAAAAGCGCCAGCGAGGCCGGCAGGTCGCTGACGGCAATGCCGATGTGGTCGAGGACGGCTTTCATCACGGCTTGGGCCTGAGCGCCCGCGACAGGATATCCGAGGCCGCGGTATGGGGGTCGACTTCGCGGGCCGCGATGCGCGCGACCAAGGCGTCGAACTCACCAGCGCCGAGCAGCTCGTGCTCGACCAGCTCCATGAAGCGATGCGTCAGCAGGTCGCGCAGACGGAACTCGTTGCGGGCTTTCAAGCGGCGAGCCTGATTGGTTCGGCTGAAGCCGGACGCCACAGGCTGCGGCTCGCCTGCCGAAACCTGCTCGGAGTGGGCGCGAAACTGTTGGATGGTTGCCCACAACTCAGCCACGCCGCGTCCAGTCGTGGCCTCGGTCTTCACGATCGGCGGACGCCACTCGCCGGCGCCATACGCCTGCAAGGCCAAGTTCGACTCAATCGACGTCACCGCGCGGTCGGCACCGTCGCGGTCGCACTTGTTGACCACGAAAATGTCGGCGATCTCCATGATCCCCGCTTTCAACGCCTGCACATCATCACCGGTGCCGGGGACCAGCACGACAATCGAAATGTCGGCCGTCCGAACGATATCCACTTCGTCCTGGCCAACCCCGACGGTCTCGATCATCACCAGCGACTTGCCGGCGGCGTCGAGCACGAGGGCGGCATCGCTCGTGGCGCGCGCCAGGCCACCCATGTGACCACGGGTCGCCATGCTACGGATGAACACCTGCTGGTCGTGGGCATGCGCCTGCATGCGCAGCCGGTCGCCAAGAATGGCGCCACCGGTAAACGGGCTGGTCGGGTCGACACAGATCACGCCCACCGTTTCGCCGCTCTCACGAGTGGCGGCGGTCAGCCGGTCCACGAGCGTGCTCTTGCCCGCGCCAGGCGGCCCGGTGACGCCAACCAGGCAGGTGTGTCCGGTGTGTGGAAACAGATCACGCACGAGACCGGCGGCGCTGGCCGCCTCGTCTTCGATCAGCGAAATGGCGCGGGCCATGGCGCGAACGTCGCCAGCCCGGACGCGCTCGGCAAGGGTGAGAGACATCGTTAGGCAGCCAGCAACTGGCGCGCGATCACCAGGCGCTGTACTTCGCTCGTGCCTTCGCCAATCGTCAGCAGCTTGACGTCGCGATAGAACTTCTCCGCCGGATAATCCTTCACAAAGCCGTAGCCGCCGTGCAGCTGCACGCAGTCTTCCGACGCACGCACGGCAATCTCGCTGGCGTAGAGCTTGGCCATGGCCGACTCCAGGGTCATGCGCCGGCCCTGGTCTTTCAGCCACGCCGCGCGATAGGTAAGCAGCCGCGCCGCCTCGACGCGCGACGCATGTTCGGACAAACGTTCCTGGATCGACGGGAACGAACTGATGGCCCGGCCGAACTGCTTCCGTTGTGCGGTGTAGTGGACACTGGCCTCGTGCGCGCCTTGCGCCAGGCCGACTGCCAGCGCGGCAATGCCAATGCGGCCGGCGTCGAGCACTTTCAGCGTCTGGACAAAGCCCTGATTCAGTTCGCCGATCAGCTGCGAGCCGGACACGCGGCAGTTCTGGAAGATCACTTCGGCCGTCTCGCTCGCGCGCATGCCGAGCTTGTCTTCCTTCTTCCCGGCCTGAAGGCCCGGTGTCCCACGCGTCACGATGAACGCCGAAATGCCTTTCGGTCCCTTGGTCCGGTCGGTCACCGCCATCACGACGATGGTGTCGGCTGAGGTGCCGTGGGTGATGAACGCCTTGGAACCGTTCAGCACGAAGTCGTGACCATCAGCGACGGCGTTTGTCCTCATCGCCGCCGCATCACTGCCCGAGCCCGGTTCGGTCAGACCCCAGGCCGCGAGCGCCTCGCCCCTGGCCAGCGGCACCAGGTAGGTCTGCTGCTGTGCCTCGTTGCCGAACATGGCGATGTGCGCCGCGCCGAGCCCGTTGTGGGCGGCTACCGACAACGACACACTCGGATCGACGCGCGCGAGTTCCTCGATGCAAATGCAGTAGTCCACAGCGCTCATACCGGCGCCGCCAAGGGCTTCGGGAAACTGGATGCCCATCAGGCCGAGCTCGGCGAGCTTGGGCAGCAGCTCTTTCGGGAAGTGCTGCGCGTTGTCCCACTCCATGATGTGGGGACGCATCTCGGATTCAGCAAACTCGCGGACCGACTTGCGGAGCAACTCCTGCTCGTCGCTCAGGCGAAAATCCATGATCACGATTATATCTCCCGGGATCCGGATCCCGGGTCCCGGATCCCGTCAGTAGTAAACCACCACCCGGAAGTTCCCCGAGTTATCGGTCAGTACGTCGTCATTGACCCCCAGTTGAAGCCGGCCGCTGTTGCGGATGCGGACGGGGCCCGTGTCGTCGCCAATGAAGAACATGTCGTTGCCAATCCGGCCAATCAAGGCAGCGGCATTGCGGTTGCCCATGGGGCGGTTCGGGTTCGACGGCGAGTTACGCTCCCCGGCCGGCCCATCGCGACGGTCCTTGCCCCAGCGGACCTGGCCGGTGGCTTCGAAATAGACCGATTGCCCCGCGCGCACATCGAGGCCCGTGTCGTTCCAGTCGACGTCGCCCGAGACGATGACCTGCTTCTCGCGCATGCCCGAGGGGCGGCCGTTGCCGTTCGCGAAATCGCTGCTGCTGTTGTTGCGATAGTCTTCGATCTCGATGCGCGCGACTTCGCCACGGTCGAAGCGCAAGGTACGCGAACCGCCAAAACTGCGGCGTTCCTCGAACTCAATGGTGCCGTTTCTGACGGCAACCAGCTCGCCCTGGACGCGCGATCCGTTGCGCAAGATGAGCGTGTCAGCCTGCAGGCTGACGGGCAGGACCACGATGAGGGCCACGCGAGCGAGCCAGCGTTGGGAAACCATCTGTAACCTCCTCCGGACAGTCGTGCTCGATTAACCCGGACCACTGCGAAAATCGTGCCCGCCTTCGCCAAGGCTATGGCGGGACAAGCCCAAACGTCAGTACGTTCACGGACGAACCGGTTGTGGTCTTGCGCCAGGAACGTGGGATCATAGCACCGGAGGCGGCATGTCACTTGGTTCGCATATTCGCAGGTTCGCGCGCATTTTCGCTGTCAGTCTCGGGCTCGTGGCCATGACAGCGCAACCGGCGCGGGCCGACATCACGGCGTTTCTCGGCCTGTCCCCAACCCCGGAACGACACTCGGTCAAGGGCTTCAGCGGCGGGCTGTCGCTAGTCGTGGTGGGCTTCGAATTCGAATATAGCCACCTCGGTGAAGATACGCCTCAGTTCCTGCCGGGTCTGAAGACCTACTCGGGGAATGTGCTGGTCCAGACACCGGTTGAACTCAAGGGGACACAGTTCTACGCCACCGCGGGGGCCGGAGCCTACCAGGAGTATCTGGGACCTCGAGACCAAACCCACGCCACCCTCAACTTTGGCGGCGGCATCAAGGTGCGGATCCTTGGCCCGGTCCGACTGAGGCTGGACTACCGCGTATTCCAGCTGAAGGGCGAACCCCTGCATCCGACCTACCAGCGGTTTTTTGCCGGCGCGAACTTCGCTTTCTAGGTCACGCCAAGCTGCGTGACCTCGGTCACGCAGCTTGGCGTGACCTAGCGGCCGGGCTTCTTGGTGTCGGGCTTGGCCGTCTCGGGCGGCTTCGGCTCGGGCGGCAGAATCGGGGCGACGGCCATGTTGGCCAGCTCGGTCAGGTCAAGTTTTGAGGGCGGGCTGGCGAACGCGTCCTGGTATCTGGTGAGCAAATCCGGCGCGAGCTCCTTCACCAGGGCGTCCACCAGCAGCGACGGCCGGTAGTCAAAGCCCGGCACGGCCGGCAACATCATGTGGACATACAAGGCATTGCCCTTGGCGTCGGTTGCCGACGCCTTGAAGACACGCCAATTCCGGGTCGCCGCCTTCCGCGTGGCATCCGTGTCGTTCGCCAAGGCGCCCTGCAGTACCTGCATCGCCAACTCGTAGTCGGCCACGCCCAAGGGCTTGATGGCGACCAGAATCAGGCCCGCATCGGTGGTAAAGGCGGAATTGGCTGGATCAGGGGACGGCGGCGCCAGCACGGGTGGCACGGCGGCCTGGGGCGTCGGCACGGCCTGAACGGCCAGCACGAGGAGAAGCGTCAGCGCAACGGTCACAGCAGACAGCATACCGCGCGACGTCGAAACGGTGGCCTGCCCTGGAGCGCAACAGCCCCAGGGCAGCCAGCGAGCGTTAGGGGACCTTGTTCAGCGAGATGATCTGGCGGCCGGCGAAGCTGTCCTTGTACTTCGCATAGACCTCCTGCACCTCGACCGGGAAGACCTCGGTCACGACGCGGGTGATGTCGTATTCCTCACCTTTGATGACCGGATCGACCGAGATGATGTACATCGCGTTGCCCTGCACGGCCGTCGGCGACTTGAAGAACTTCATGCCGGCGAGCTGCTCCTTGCGCTTGGGATTGTCGCTTTTCGCCAGCGCTTCCTTGTATTTCGCGATGACGCTTTCAAAGTCAGCCGTCTTGTCGCCCTTGATCAAGATGGTCACCATGGCCGCATCACCGTCGAGCGCCATCACCGGCTTGGCCGGCTCCTGAGCCGCCGCCACGCCTGCCACTGCCAGCGTGAATACCGCCAGCCCAACTCCCGACACCAAAACCTGCAATCCTCGAAGCATTAACCAGCCTCCTTCAAACGAAACCTCGATACTCTACCGTACTGTGCGCCCAATAAACACCGACATCACTTCGTTGGCCAGAAGCATGCCAGCCCTTGTGAGCGCCAGGCGCCGGCCCGGCTCATGGACCAGCAGCCCCGCTTGAGCGAACGGACGTAAGTCTTGCCCGTATCGTGCCCAAATATCAATGTCATGTCGCTGGCGCATCGCAAACAGGTCCAGGCCATCGACCAGCCGCAGGCCCATGAACAGGGCTTCTTCCAGGCGTTCCTGCGGACCGAGCGACCGCAAATCGAGCCTGACGTCGGCCCCCGCGGCGATGCGATCGACATACTCGACGGTCGAATTCAGGGTGCGCCACCGTTCGCGGCCATAGGTGGAGTGCGCGCCGCAGCCAAAGCCGATCCACTCCCCTTCTTGCCAGTACTTCAGATTGTGTCGGGCCCGGCGCGCCGCCGGCCGAGCGACGTTCGAGATTTCATACTGCTGGTAGCCGGCTCGATCGAGGCGGCCGAGCCCTTCCAGGTACATCTCCGCCGCGTCATCGTCGGGCGCCACCGACCAGCCGGCGCGGGCCATCTCGTCCTTCAACGGCGCGTTCGGGTAAATCTCCAGCAGGTAGAGCGACGCATGGTCGGGGGCGACCTCAATGAGGGCCTCGACCGAGGCCAGCCAGTCCGCCTTGCTCTGTCCCGGCAGCCACATCATGAGGTCGAGGCTCAGGTTGTTGAAGCCGGCAGCCCGCGCCCGCGCCACAGCGAGACGGGCGGTCGCGGACGAATGCAGGCGGCCGAGCCGTCTCAACTCGGCGTCGTGAAACGACTGCACGCCGAAGCTGAGCCGATTGATGCCGGCCTCGCGAAATCCCTGGAGGGCTTCGACTGACGCGGACTCTGGATTAGCTTCAAGCGTGATCTCGGTGTCGCCAGCCAGCGCGAAGCTTTCGCGGCACGCCGCGAGGATCCGGCCCACTTCGCCGGGTTCGAGCAGCGACGGCGTGCCGCCGCCGAAGAAAATCGTGTCGGCGGCCACCGCGGGCAGCGCCTGCCGGCGGATGTCGGCGACGAGCGCGTCGACATAGCGGCGCCGTAGCCCTTCGTCATGCAGGCCGCGGTTAAAGTTGCAGTAGTTGCAGATCGCCGCGCAGAACGGGATGTGGAGGTAAATCCCGATTGGCACTTACTTGCTACCGGCTTTACCGCCCGACCACTTCAGTTCGAATTGCGTGCCCGAATCCTTCAGCCGCGCGCGCGCCATGCCACCGGACTTGCCTGGCAGCGGGCCCTTCTTAGTGATGCGATCGGGTGGCTCTGGCAAGTGGCCCGACTTGGCCCCGGCCGTCACGCGTTCCACGTCGCGGACATCGGTGCCCTGCACTTCCACCCATTCGCACATCTCCAGCAAACGCGATCGCGACCGCACCCCCAATTGCACCATGAACGAGTTCATGTCCGTGTTGTCGATTGGATCGCGCAAGTTGCTGGTGACGATGGTGGCGCGGCGGGCGTTGTAGCGCGTGTTGATCACCAGGCCCAGCGTTTCCTGCACCCACTCGGAGGTCTTCTCGACGCCTAGGTCATCGAGCACCAGGACGTCGGCTTCGAGCACGGGTCGCAGGACTTCCATTTCGGTCTCGTCGACCGATCGGTTGTAGGTCTCGCGGACCAGGCGCAGCAGTTCGGTGGTCTGGAAGAAGAACCCGCGCGCGCCCTTGTCGCGAATCACGGTGCGCAGCAGGCCAACGGCCAGGTGGGTCTTGCCGACCCCGGTCGGGCCGTAGAACACCAGGCCCTTTTGTTCCGCGGGAAACGCCTCAACAAACTTCTTGGCCAGCCGCAACGCATCGCGCTGCGAGTCGGTATCGGGGCGATAGTTGCCCAGGTCCGCCCTGGCGAACTTGGCCGGGATTCGCGATTCGGCCAGGTAGCGTTCTTTCACCACGTCGCGCCAACAGTCGCACCGAGTCAGGCGTTCGACGCCGTTGACTGCCACGCTCTTCCAGCGTGATCCGTTGCAAATGGGGCACTCCATGACCGGCGCTAACTGCTGCGGCTAGTTGAGATAGCTGCGCAGCACACTGTGCTGGCGGAGCCCGTGCAGGGCACCGGCCTCTAACTTGAGGGGTCCCTTGTTCGCCTTGCGGGCCTTGCGCTGCTTGCGGCCTTGGTTCTGGAGGTGCAGTTCCAGGTCTTCGACATCGCTCGTCGCCGGTTCCCGCCGGTCACCACCGGTCGCGGCGGAGTGGGCGTATTCGAGCGCGACGCGAATCGCTTCCACCTGTCGTCCGGTCACCGCGGCGGCCATCAGCCCTTGCGAGCTCACCTCTGCTGTCCGTGACGCCTCGGCCAGCAAGTGCATCATCGCCTGGCGAATCCACCACAAGGCCGACGCCTGAAAGGTGTCTGACTGCGCCGGGTCAAAACGGCGAGCGGCCTCGATTAAACCGAGATTGCCTTCGTGAATCAGGTCGAGCAGCGGCACGCCGAGGCGTCGAAAGCGTTCGGCATACTGCACGACGACGCGCAGGTTCGACTGCACCAGCCGGCCGACCGCGTCTTCGTCGCCATGCTGCCGGATTTGCCGGCCGAGTTGCTGCTCATCATCCGGCGTGAGCGACGGGAAGGTGGAAATTTCTCGGAGGTATGCGTGCAGGGTTTCCGATTCGGACGCCAGCGATTCGAACTTCCTGACCACGGGCGAATCTTATCACCGTCCCATCGAACGGAAACTAATTTAGCAGGGCTCGCGATTTTTTTTCGTGGTGCCAGCCTTGCTCACGGTCGCATCCGGGTGCACGGCGCGCACCAACTCTGTCGGCGATGCCTTGACGAGCGCGGTGCCCAGCCGCTGTTCCCAATCGTCGATGCCGCGCGCCAATTCGCGCTTCACGTATTCCATGAACTCGTTCACTTCGCCTTGCATTTGCTCCATCTTGCCGCGCATATTCAAGATGATTTCCACGCCGGCCAGGTTGACCCCCAAATCTCGGGTAAGTGCCAAAATTGTTTCCAGCCGTTCCAGGTCGTCCTCCGAATAGAGGCGCGTGTTGCCTTCGGTGCGTGAAGGCTTGAGCAATCCTTCCCGTTCGTACAGTCGCAGTGTCTGTGGGTGGATGTTGTAGCGCTGGGCGACCACGCTAATCATGAAATACGCCTTGCCCGGTCGCTTGGTCATTGTTTATCCGCCGGAGCTTTCGCGGCGGTGGACTCCCTGACGCTTTCACCGTTGATCCGGCCAAATTCCCGGAGCAATTCCTTCGACCGCTCGTCCAGCACCTTCGGCAACCGCATCCGCACGTCAGCCACCAGGTCGCCGCGCCGGCCGTTGCGTCCGACGGCGCCACGATCGCGCATCCGAAAGCGCTGTCCCGACTGTGTGCCAGGCGGTATCCGCAGGCGAACCGACCCATCCGGCGTTTCGATCTCGATCTTCGCGCCGAGCGCCGCCTCGTGCACGGCGATCGCCACCGTCAGGTGCAACTCATCGCCTTCGCGCCGGTAACTGGGGTGCTCGAGCACCTCGACATCGATCAGCAAATCGCCGGGGATGCCGCCGCGAACCCCTGCATGTCCCTTCCCGCCAATGCGCACGCGCGAACCAGACGCCACGCCGGCCGGAATGCGGACCTGCAGAGTCTCGGACCGCGCCGCCACGCCCTGGCCGTGACACGGCGCGCACTCTTCCTGTTTCAGACGGCCGGATCCGCCGCAGGTCTGACAGTTCTTGGCAAACACCATATGGCCGCGAACCGAGCGCACGGCGCCAGTGCCCTCGCACCCGACGCAACGCGTTTCGGCCACGCGTTGAAAGCCACTGCCCGCGCACGCCTGGCAGGTGTCCTGGCGCATCACGATGACGGCGCGCTGCACGCCGTGCCACGCTTCTTCAAAGGTGAGTAAGGCGCGCGCGTGGATGTCGGCGCCGTGGTCGGCGCCCTCAGACGACTCGCGCCCGCCGCGCCGCGAGAACACCTCCTCGAACAGCTCGCCGAACGTCGTCGTGCGCTCCGCATGCACCCGGCTGGAAAAATCAAAGCCGGCGAATCCGAAGGACGCGGCTTCCTCTTCGGTGACGCCGTTCAACTGGCCGGCGTCATAGCGGCGCCGGCGATCGGGGTCGATCAACGTCTCGTAAGCATCGAGCACCTGGCGAAATCGCGTCTCGGCCTCGCGGTCGCCGGGATTAATGTCGGGGTGCAGGCGGCGCGCCAGCCGGCGATAGGCTTTCTTGATATCGCCTGACGGCGCCGCACGCTCCACTCCGAGAACGATGTACAGGTCCATCGTGGTGCCTCTCGACTCTCTAATTGCTCACTTCTGACTTCTCATTTTTTTCGTCTTCTACCACTTCGGCGTCGATGACATCGCCGTTCTCGGGCTGCCTGCCGTCGGCCGCACCTGACGTACCCGCCGCACCTGCATCAGCTTGGTTCTTATAAAGCGCTTCCGACGCCTTGTGCTGCGCCGTCATCAACACGTCCATCGCCTTGCTCATGCCGGGGGTGTCGTTGCCCTCGATCGCCTTCTTCAAGTCGGCCATGGCGTTCTCGATGGCGCTCTTGTCGCTACTCGGGATCTTGTCGCCGGTATCCTTCAGCATCCGCTCCGCGGTGTAGATCGACTGGTCGGCGCGGTTGCGAATCTCGATCTCCTCACGGCGCTTCTTGTCTTCATCCGAGTGGGCCTCGGCTTCGCGCATCATGCGGTCTACTTCGTCCTTGCTGAGACCGGACGAGGCGGTGATGGTCATCTTCTGTTCCTTCTGCGTCGCCAGGTCCTTGGCCGAGACGTTGACAATGCCGTTGGCATCGATGTCGAACGCCACTTCGATCTGCGGCACACCGCGCGGCGCGGGCGGCAGGCCGGTCAGGTGGAACCGGCCGAGCGTGCGGTTGTCGCGGGCCAGCGGACGCTCGCCTTGCACCACGTGCACCTCGACGCTGGTCTGGCTGTCGGCGGCCGTCGAGAAGATCTCCGTCTTCTTGGTCGGGATCGTCGTATTGCGCTGAATCAGCGGTGTCATCACGCCGCCCATGGTCTCGATGCCCAGTGACAGCGGCGTCACGTCCAGCAACAGCAGGTCTTTGACCTCGCCCGCGAGCACGCCGGCCTGGATGGCGGCGCCGATCGCCACCACTTCATCCGGATTCACACCCTTGTGCGGTTCCTTGCCGAAGATCTCCTTGACGATCGCCTGAACGCGCGGGATGCGCGTTGAACCGCCGACCAGCACGACCTCATCGATCTTCGACGGATCGAGGCCCGCATCGGTCAACGCCGTCCTGGTCGGGCCAACCGTCTTCTGCAGCAGTTCCTCGACCAGCGACTCGAACTTCGCGCGCGACAGTTTCATGGCCAGGTGCTTCGGCCCGCTGGCGTCGGCGGTGATAAACGGCAGATTGATTTCCGTCTCCATCACCGTCGACAGTTCCATCTTGGCCTTCTCGGCCGCCTCGCGCAGCCGCTGCAAGGCCATGCGGTCCTTGCCGAGGTCAATGCCGTCGGTCTTGCGGAACTCATCGATGATCCACTCGATCACGCGCTGATCGAGGTTGTCGCCACCCAGGTGGGTGTCGCCGTTGGTCGACTTGACCTCAACCACGCCCTCGCCCACTTCGAGAATCGAAATGTCGAAGGTGCCGCCGCCGAAGTCGTAGACCGCGATGGTCTCGTCCTTCTTCTTATCGAGACCGTAGGCCAGCGCCGCGGCCGTCGGCTCGTTGACGATGCGCATGACTTCGAGGCCGGCGATTTGGCCGGCTTCCTTGGTGGCCTGGCGTTGGGCGTCGTTGAAGTACGCCGGCACCGTGATCACCGCCTTGGTGACCGGCTGACCCAAGTAATCTTCCGCGGCCTGCTTCAGCTTCTGCAGGATCATCGCCGACAGTTGCGGCGGCGCCAGGTCTTGCTCCTGCGCCTTGACGCGCACGTCGCCGTTACCGGCGCGTTCCACGCGGTACGGCACCATCTTCATTTCTTCGTTCACTTCGTCGAAGCGCCGGCCCATGAAGCGCTTGATCGAGAAGATGGTGTTTTCGGGATTGGTCACGGCCTGGCGCTTGGCGACTTGGCCGACGAGACGTTCGCCGGTCTTGCTGAAGGCCACGACCGACGGCGTGATCCGGCTTCCTTCCGCGCTCTGAATGACGGTGGGCTGATCGCCTTCCATCACAGCCACGACGGAATTGGTGGTGCCCAAATCGATACCGATGATTTTGCTCATGGTCTTAGTATGAAATGTGAGTGTAGTACTGTCAATCCGAAGTTCACGCCGGCTCGGCACCTCATGGCGAACTGACCGGTATACTGAGAGTTAGCCCTTCAAATTGGCTCAGGGCGAGCGCCACGCATGACCATCGCCACCCACTACGCACGCCACGCCGGCATCGCCGCCCTCTTTGTCGCGGCCGCCCTGCTGGGCACCCTCGCGGGCGTGCTGTTTGCGTATTCCGACGACCTGCCCGAGGTCAGCGCCCTCGACAACTACTCACCCAACACAATCACGCGCGTCCTCGGGAGAGACAATCAACTGGTCGGCGAGTTCGCGGTCGAACGGCGCGTCGTCATTCATTACGACGACATTCCTGAGAACCTTCGCCAGGCCATCCTGGCCGCGGAAGACGGTGATTTCTTCCAGCATGCCGGGCTCAGTATTTCTCGCATGATGCTGGCCCTCGTCCGCGACGTCGTCTCGAGCGGCCGCGTGCCCGGTGGCAGCACCCTGACCCAGCAGCTTGCCCGCAACCTGTTTGCCACCAACATCGGTTTCACCACGGGCGATCGCTCGTGGGAACGCAAGATCAAGGAGTCACTGGTCGCCGTCCAGATCGAGAAGCGATACACGAAACCTGAAATCTTCACGATGTATTGCAACCAGATCTACTTCGGCCACGGCGCCTACGGCGTCGAAGCGGCGTCGCAGTTGTACTTCCGAAAGCCTGCCAAGGATCTGGCGCTGGAAGAGGCGGCGACCATTGCCGGAATCATCCAGGGCAACGTTCGGCAGAGCCCGTTTGTCAATCCAGAAGCGACACGCCGCCGCCGGAATTACGCGCTCGATCGCATGGCGGTCGAGGGATTCATCACCGACGCCGTGGCGACAGAGACCAAGGAAAAGCCGATTGTCGTGGCCGGCGACCCGGTCGCCGAGACCAGTCAGGCCCCCTACTTCCTTGAAGAAGTCCGCAAGCACCTGGAGGCCAGCTATGGCGCGAAGGCGCTGTATGAAAGCGGCCTCACAGTGCGCACGGCCCTCGACCTGCGCCTGCAGCAGGCCGCCAACCGTGCCATCGACCAGGGACTGCGCCGTGTCGATAAGCGGCGCGGGTTCCGCAAACCGCGCCGCAACGTCGTGGCCGAAGGCCGCACGGTTGACAACTTCAAACACGACCGCTGGGCCCGGCGCATGGCCGCGGGCGACATCGTGCCAGCGATCGTTCGCTCGGCCAACGCGACCAGCGCACAGTTGCGAATCGGCGCGCTTCAGGGCGAACTGACCAAGACCGGCATCACGTGGACGCGTCGGACTTCCCCGGCCGAACTCTTCAAGGCCGGCGACCTGATCGATGTCGAGCTGACCACGGTCGAGGGCGGCACCGCCAGCGTCACCCTCGAGCAAACGCCCGTACTCGAGGGCGCGCTCGTCGCCATCGATAACCACACGGGCCAGGTACTGGCCATGGTCGGCGGCTACAGCTTCGGACGCAGCAAGTTCAACCGCGCCACGCAGGCCTATCGCCAGATGGGCTCAACGGTGAAGCCCATTCTCTATACCGCCGCCATCGATCGCGGTCTGACGCCGACCACTATCCTGGTGGATGAACCGACCAGTTTCGACGCCGGCACCGGACAACCGGCCTACCAGCCGCGCAACTACGACCGCAAGTTCGCGGGCCGCATTACCCTGCGCCACGCCCTGGAACAGTCGCGCAATATTCCTTCAGTCAAGATCATCGAGATGCTGGGGCCGAGCCAGGTGGCGTCCTATGCCAAGAAGTTCGGCTTCGCCCAGGAGTTCAGGCCGTTCCTGTCGATGGCACTCGGCGCGCAGGAGGTGACGCTGATGGAGATCACCAGCGCGTTCTCGGCGTTTCCAAATCACGGCATCCGCATGCAGCCGTTCCTGGCCCATGCCATCACCGATCGCGATGGCGGACTGCTCGAAGAGACGCGGCCCCAACCGAAGGACGCCATCCGTGCCGACACTGCCTATGTCATGACCAACCTGCTGCAAGGCGTGGTGCAGCGCGGCACGTCGACGGCGGCACTCGCCCTCAAGTGGCCGCTGGCCGGCAAGACCGGCACCGTCGACGACAACACCGATGCCTGGTTCATCGGCTTTGATCCCAACATCACCGTCGGGGTCTGGATTGGCCACGACGAGAAAAAGCCGATCGGCGGCAACGAGACCGGTGCTACCGCCGCGTTGCCGATGTGGATCGACTTCATGAGGACCTACCTCGATCTCTACGCCGATCGCGAGCATCCGCCAACCTTCGACCCGCCAGGCAATATCGTCTTCATGACTGTCGATCGCGACACCGGCGATGTCACAAGCGACGCCAACGTCCGTGCCATCCACGAAGCGTTCATTTCCGGCACCCAACCGTCCCGGCAATAAGTGCATGACATTCGTGCGCCATGGACGGCCGCCACCGTTCGGACACCGAGTACACGACTAGGGCGGCGGAGCATTTCGCTACGCGAGTCCCGAGCCACTGAAGAGTGCCGCCGTCAGTACCAGCAGGGAACGCTGACGACCTTCGATGCGGATGGCACACCCAGGGAGCCGGTGATCTTCGGCACACCCAGCGATGTATTCACCGAGGCATCCGCTCAGTTCAAAGTCGACATGGCAACGGAATTCGGTAAGTTTCGCGTCACTCTGATTGAATGCGACGCCGCACTGCTCAATCGTCGTTATCGTCGTCCGCCGCCGCCTGGCCGAGCGTGCCGGTGGCCTTCTGCATCAGGTAAGTCTTGATGAACGCGTCGAGGTCGCCGTTCAGCACCTTGTCGACCTGCCCCTCGGAATACTTCGTCCGGTGGTCCTTGATCATCTGATACGGCTGCAGCACGTAGCTGCGAATCTGCGAGCCGAAGGCAATGTCTTTCTTGGTGCCGCCAATCTGCGACAGCTTGTCCTTCTGCTCTTTCTCCTTCAGGTCGTACAGCTTGGCCTTCAGCACCTTCATGGCCACGTCCTTGTTCTTGTGCTGCGACCGCTCGTTCTGACACGACGTCACGATGCCCGTCGGCAGATGCGTGATGCGCACCGCGGAGTCGGTGACGTTGACGTGCTGACCGCCGGCGCCACTCGACCGGAAGGTGTCAATGCGCAGGTCCTTGTCGGGAATGTCGATCGCGACCTCATCGTCAAACTCCGGCCACACATACAAGGACGCGAACGAGGTGTGGCGGCGAGCGGCCTGGTCGAACGGCGAAATGCGCACGAGGCGATGCACACCGGCCTCTGCGGCCATCAGGCCAAACGCATACTCACCAGTCAGCGTGAAGGTCACGCTCTTCAATCCCGCCTCTTCGCCCGGTTGATACTCCAGCATCTCGCGCTTGAAGCCGCGACGCTCGGCCCACTTCAAATACATGCGCAGCAACATTTCAGCCCAGTCCTGCGACTCGACCCCGCCAGCGCCAGGATGAATGGTGACGATGGCGTTGGCGAGATCATGCTCGCCGCTCAGCATCTTCTTCGTCTCAGCCGCTTCGACCTGCTGGTCGAGCGCGTCGAGGGCGCGAGCCAGGTCGGCCAGCACGTCTTCCCCACCGCGCGCCCATTCCAGCAGCACGCCAATGTCGTCGGCCTTCGCGGCCAGGCTGGTGCCGAGCTCGATGTCTTGCGCCAAACGGCGTTGGCGCAGCAACGTCTTCTGTGCGTCGGCCTGGTTGTCCCAGAAGTTGGCCGCGGCGACCTTCTGTTCTAGCTGCGCGAGCTCACCCGGATCATGCGCATCGTCAAAGATAGCTCCGCATGTCGGCGGCCCGTTTCAACAGGTCGGTGGCGCGGCGGACGAGGTCATCAATCACGAGTGCCAAGCGGAGTCTCCTTGCGGCGAAGTCAGCGTCCTGCCCTGAGCCATGCGGCCACGCCGAGAGCCAGGACCGTTGACACGGTGGCCAGCAGCGCAACCAAGTCTCCAATTCTGGCATAGAGCGTTCGCTCTTGCACGAACCGAGCCTCGCCGACGACGGCGACGGTCTCGAAGAGGTCGGTGCGGACCAGCACGCGGCCGTACGGGTCGATGATGCCGCTGACGCCGGTATTGGCGGCGCGCACCATGTAGCGGCCCTGCTCCACCGCGCGCATGCTCGCCATCTCAAAGTGCTGGTAGGCCGCAGACGACTGTCCGTACCAGGCGTCGTTGGTAATCGTGGTCAGCAGCTCGCTGCCCTGGCGCACAGCCTCGCGCGACTGGCTGGGAAAGGTCACCTCGTAACAAATCGCGGTGCTGACCATGTGCTCGCGCACCGGCAACATGATCACCCGTTCGCCAGGCGTGAATGCCGAGACCGCCTCGACCAGTGGCGCGACGAAGAACAAGGCCCACTGAAACGGCACGTACTCGCCAAACGGCACCAGGTGCATCTTGCGATAGACCGCCGCCGTCGTGCCGGCGCTATCGAGCATGAATGCGGAGTTGTAGATCCGATTGGGCGTTCCGCGCTCGACTTCGTCGCTGCCAAACAGCAGGGGTGTGCCAAGCTGCCGGACCATCGCCCGAATCTGGTCGGCGCCCGGGTCTTCGTGGAAGAAGAACGGCGTCGCCGACTCTGGCCATAACACGAACTGAGCACCATTGGCCGAGGCTTGCCGCGTCAGTTGCTGATAGCGGTTGACAATCATGTCGGCGCGGGACGGGTTCCACTTGTCGACCTGGGCGATGTTCCCCTGGATCAACCCGACGCGAATCGGCTCGCCCTGGGTCAGGCGATTGGCGGCCATCCGTTGCCCCCCCCAGATCGACGTGCCGGCGATGAGGGCGAGCGTAGCGATGAGCGCCACGGCCCGGGCGCGGCCCGTGGCGAGTGCGGTCGCGGCAAACCCGGCATTCACCAGCGCCACAAAAGCCGACAGCCCAAAGACGCCGATCAGGCTGGCCAACTGCACAATCGGCAGCAGCGTCACCATGGTGTTGCCAAGCGGAATCCAGGGGAAGCCGCCGATCAGAAATCCGCGCGTGTATTCCGTCGCGACCCAGGCGGCCGGCGCTAGCGTCAGTCCGGCGAAGCCAAAGCGTCGAATGAAGATGGCCGAAGCTGCCGACGCTAACGCCGTGTACGTGGCCATGTAGAGGACGAGCAGGCTCGTGACCACGACCGCGACCGGCCACGGCAGTCCGCCAAAGGTCTGCACCGTGGCGCCAGTCCAATAGACCGTGCCGGCAAAGTGGATGAAGCCGGTGACGAGCCCCAGACGAAATCCCCTGCCGGTCGAGACGCCCGGCGCCTTGCCCGGTTGACCATTCCAGCCACAGAGGGCCACGTAGAGCGGCACCAGCGCAATGAACGCGACGGCCGGGTGTCCGTACTTCGGGAATGACAGGGCCAGCAGCACGCCCGAGGCGAGGGCGGCCACCGTGGATGACGACAGCATCGAAATAACGGCTAGGCCTTCAGCGCCGCATCGAGCAGCGATTCGAGGGAGCCAAACTTCTCGTGATAGTCGGCTTGTGCGCGGCGAATCACGTCGAAGGCCTCGTCGCGCCCGTAGACGTGGGTGATCTCACAGGGATTCTCGTCGGTGCCCGGCGCCAGCTTGTAGGTCTCGAAATAGTGCACCAACCGGGTGAGCAGGGCATCGGGACAATCCGTGATGTCACGGAAGCCGCCGTAGGCCGAGTCGCCGACCAGCACGGCCACGATCTTGTCGTCCGCTTCGCGGCCATCGATCATGCGGAGCCCGCCGATCGGAATGGCCTGCAGCAGGATGTCGCCGTGCGACACCGGCCGTTCCGACAAGACACACACGTCAAGCGGGTCGAGGTCGCCGCTAATGGCCGGGCGCCCCGTCTTCTCGGCGCTCAGCTCGGCGACCCGCGTCCCGCAATAGGTTTGCGGCAGCAGGCCGTAGAGTGCCGGGCAGACATTCGAGAATCGCTGCGGACGATCGAGCTTCAGCAGGCCGGTGGCCTTGTCGAGTTCGTACTTGACGGTGTCGGACGGCGTGATCTCGATGTAGCAGGTGACGACGGCCGCGCCCTTCTCGCCCAGCCGCACGCCGTGCCACGGATGGGCCCGGAACAAGCGACCCATTAATTGCCAAATCGGCTGCCGAGTCTTGGTCGTGGCTCCCATCGGGCCTCTCTAGCGAACGACCCACGGCTTGAACTGTTCTTCCTTCTGCAGGCGCGCGGCCACGGTATCGGCTTCGCGGCGTTCCTTGTACTTGCCGACGCGCACGCGAAACACGGCTGGCGCGCCCTTCGCTGGAGCCAGCACGTAGGCCGGATAGCCCTTACCCGCCAAGCGCTTCACGATCGTGTCGGCTTCGCTGCGCTCACGCAGTGCCGCCACCTGGATGGCATAGCCAGTTCCAGCCGGCTCGGTGGAGACCGCCGCGGCTGGTGCCGCTGGCGCGGGTGCCGGTGGGGGCGCCGTGACCGGTGCCTCGGCCTTGGGGGTCGGCGCTTCTGCCGGCGGGGCCGGCTCGGTGTCCTTCTTCAGCGCCTCGCCGTCGATGTTGCCGGTCAGCCGCTCGGCGTAGCTCAGCTTCTCACCCGCCGTCACCGGCGCGGTGGTCGACCCATGGTTGACGGAGGGCGGTGGCAGTGGCGGTTCCGTCTCGGTGGTGGTCGCGGCGACCACGTCGGCGCCGTCCGACAGTCCGCGCTCACCGCGCACCCCGCGGCCCACCTGCACGCCCATCAAGAAGATGGCCACTGCAATCACGACCACAGCCATGCCCATGAAGACGAGCTGCTTGCCGTTGAGCTGAATCTCGCGAAATGCGTCGCCTTGAGTCGTAGCCATCAGTGCAGAACCGGGCGGAATTTTACCACGGGCTCCCGCCGATCTTCGCCTTCAATGCCCGCGCGTCCACCGATTGGGGATCGAGGGCCAGCGCCCGGTCCACTTCCTGCCGAGCCAACGCCGTGTCCTGCATTTCCAGGTAGGCCTCAGCCAGCGCCAGGTGCGCGGCCACGGTCTCGTCACTCCACAGGGCGATCTTCAAGGCTTCGACCGCTTCGTCGGGGCGGCCCCGTCGCAAGTGCAGGCGGCCCATCAGCAGGTGGGCTTCGGCGAGATACGGCGAGAGATACAGGGCCCGGCGCAGCTCCTCGATTGCTTCCCGATCGGCCTCGCGCTGATAGGCTCGCCGGCCGGCAGCGAGGTGAAACGCCGCCAGCGTGTCGTGGTCGCGCTGACCGGCCACCGAGAGAATGGTGTCGGTGCGCGGCGTCAACGGCATCAGTTCTTCATTCAGCCGCTCGAGGCCGCGCGGCACCTGGTCACCGGCGACCGCCCGCGATTCCCACTCCCCGGACTTCGACGATAGGCGGGTGGCCAATTCGCGCTCGCGCGTGGCTTCGGCCACGGCGCCCGTCTGCTGCAACGCCGCACCGAGAATAAAATGCGCATCGCCGTCAGCAGAATTGCGACGCACCGCTTCGCGTAACCAATAGATCGCCGCCCCGGGATCCCGGTCGAGCCAGTAGGCGTAGCCCAGGTTAAAGAACAGGTCGCCATCGGCAGGGTCGATCTCGCTGGCCAGGCTGAAGTAGTAGGTGGCGCGGCCCGGCTGCGGGGTCGCGGTCCGGCGCAGCTCGGCGACGCCAATGGCGTTGGCGACCGAGGCCGAACGCTCTTCGCTTTGCATGGCGCGAAGGGTCTGCAGCGCCTCATCAAAACGCGTCAGGCTCATCAGTGACAACGACCGACGGAAGCGCGCCTCGCGCGCATAGCGGCCCTCAGCGCGAATGCCGGTCAGTGCCTCGAGCGCACGCTGATACTCGGACGCGTCAGTGCGCAGATCCCAAATCGCCAGCCGGGCGGGATCGAACTGCGGGGCGGCCTTGAGCGCCTGCTCGAGCAATGCGATCGCGGTGGCGGGCGTCTCGGCAATCAAGCCCTTGATGTAGAGCTCGAACACCTGCGTGGACGGCGGCAGACGCTCGGTCGGCACCGCGGGGGGCGCCGCGCCGATACCGCGAACCAGGTGAGCCAGCCGGCTGAAGATCCCGAAGGCATCGCCCAGCGCGCCTGAGGCCTGCACCTCGGGCAACCATCGCCCGGCGTCGAGGCGCACCACGCGACCGCGCGCCACCAACTGGTCGCCGTTCACTTCGAGTGTGCCAATCACTATGACGCTGGCGCCGACCGCGTGACCAACCCTGATGGACGACGCCCGGCTCAGGGCGGCACTGGCGGGCCACTGCAGGCGAGCGAACGCGCGCCGGCGCTCCTCCCGGCCGATCACGCGCTCGCCGCTCGCGGCCAGCAGGTCGGTCATCAGCACGGCTGCGCCTTCGCGCAGCCAGGCCAGGCGTGGCTCCTGTCCAGGGTTCTCGAATGGGAGGACGAGGACCGCCGCCCCGGGCGGCAATTGCGCCGCCCCCGGCGGCACCTGCGCCACGCTGACCGACGGCCAGGCCAGGGTGCAGGCGACGAGGAACACGAGGACCCAGCGCGCCGCGCTCACGCGGCGTCCGCCGCCCCCGGAGGAAGCGACCCGTTCACCGTAATCGACAGACGCCAACCACCCGGCCGCTCGTCCGCCAGGCCGACCGTGGCGTCCACGTGACAGCGCGCGAACAGGCGTTGCAGCGCCGCGGCATAGAAGCCACGCATGGGCACGGTCGCCGGGTCGCGCAGTTGCTTGCAGAGTTCCGACTGGATCTCAACGACCGCAGTGGAGCCAGACATCCGCTTCTTTACTTTGGATTGCCGGACCGTGGCGAACACCAGGCGCTTGCCCAGGCCGAGCACCGCACGCGCACGCAGGCCAAGCGGTAGGCGATGGATGTACCATCGGCGCAGCCCGGAGAGTTCCTGATAAGTCCAGTCGGCGGCACACACGCCGGCGCGGTTGGCGATCTGGTCGTTCGACGGCGGGTCTTCGCGATGGAGAAAGCTGAGCACGGCACCAAGCGGCGCCAGGCCAATGCGGCTGTCCCGCATGCCGGACGGGCTCAACCAGTTTTCATAGAAATCGAGCCGTGTTGGTGACACATCGGCGATGCCCTGATGCAGACTCGAGATCAGCAGACGGCCGATTCCAGCGTCAACCATGACGAAGGCGTGGTGAAATGATAACGTGAGCGTACCGCTTCGCTTCGATCGAGTCAACGAACCAGCATCATGATTCTTCCCCTTCACGAACAGCTCAAGGCGCGTGTGCGCGCGGTGCTGGCCGAGCGCTACGAGATCAACGATCCCAACCTGAACGTCCCGGTGGAGACGCCGCCCAACCGGGTCATGGGCGACCTCGGCACGCCGGTCGCCTTCGACCTGGCCCGCCGGCTCCGCAAGGCGCCGCGCGTGATTGCCCAGGAGATCGCCGACGCCCTTGGTCCCGTGCCCGGCATCACCAAGGTCGAGGCCGCGCCCAACGGTTACCTGAATGTGTTCCTGGATCGCCCCGCCTTCCTGCTGGCGCGGCTCGGCCTCGCCGGCACGCTGCCGGCGCCACCGGCGCGCACCGACAAGACCATCGTCGAGCACACCGCGATCAATCCGAACAAGGCGGCGCACATCGGCCACCTCCGTAACTCAGCCCTCGGCGACACGCTGGTGCGCGCGCTCCGCTTCCGCGGTACGCCGGTCGAAGTGCAGAACTACATCGACGACACCGGCGTGCAAGTGGCCGACGTCGTGGTCGGCTTTCGCGAGTTCGAGCAGATCGACCTGGCCGGCGCCAAGCACCTGGCCGCCACCACGCGCTTCGACTATTACTGCTGGGACCTCTACGCCCGCGTCACCGAGTGGTACGACGGCGACCAAGAACGTCTGAAGATTCGCCAGGCGACCCTGCACGACATCGAACACGGCGTCGAGCCCACCGCCGGCCTGGCCGCGTTCATTGCCGACACCGTCGTGCGCGCGCACCTCAAGACCATGGCGCGGCTGAACATCGACTACCAGTTGCTGACCTGGGAGGGCGACATTCTGCGCCTCAAGTTCTGGGCCCGCGCCTTCGATGCGATGAAAGCCACCGGCGCGGTCTACCTGCAGAACGACGGCAAGCACGCCGGCTGCTGGGTGATGAAGATCGACGGTCCCGACGCCGCGCCGAATCCGGAAGACGACGACCTCGAGTCGCGCGAGAAAGTGATCGTGCGATCGAACGGCACCGCGGTTTACGTGGCGAAGGACATGGCCTACCAGTTCTGGAAGTCAGGACTGCTTGGCCACGATTTCTACTATCGGCCCTTCGCGACCCGCCTGAACGGCGAGCCGCTCTGGGCGACGACCAGCGATCCGTCGCTGGCGGTGCCCGACCATCCACCGTTCGGCGCGGCCGCCGCCACCTATAACGTCATCGACGTGCGCCAGGCTTACCTCCAGAAGCTGCTCAAGCAGGCGCTATCGGCCATCGGCCACCAGGCCGAGGCCGATCGACTTACCCACTTCTCGTACGAGATGGTAGCGCTGTCGCACGCCACGGCCAGGGAACTCGGCTTCGCGCCAGCGGAAGGATCCGAAGAAGCGAAGAAACCGTTCGTCGAGGTCTCGGGACGCAAGGGCCTGGGCGTGAAGGCCGACGACCTGATCGACCGCGTCATCGCCAAGGCACAGGCGGAGGTCGAGCGGCGCCAGCCCGAACTGTCGGACGCCGAACGCCGCCGCATTGCTGAAGACATCGGCATTGCCGCGGTGCGCTACTTCCTGATCAAGTACTCGCGGACAAAGGTGATCGCGTTCGACATCGACGAGGCGCTCAGCTTCGAAGGCGAGAGCGGCCCGTACTTGCAGTACGCCGTCGTGCGTGCCAACAACATCTTCCAGAAACTGCAGGACCGGCTGGGCCTCGACGAAGCCGCCATGCTCACGCCGCTGCCGACCATGCCGCCGAACTTCATCAACGGCAGCGACGGCGACCACGAGCTGTGGGCCCTGGTCCTGGAGGCGTCGCGGCTCGACGATGTGGTCGAGCAGGTGGTGCGGACGCTGGAATTCGCCGTGCTGGCGAAATATGGCTTCGCCCTGGCGCAGATGTTCAACGCCTTCTATCACCGCGCCCAGATCCTCAATGAGGAGCGGGACGATGTCCGGCGATGGCGGGCGGCGGCGGTGGCGTATTTCCGCCTGCAGCTGACCCGCATGCTCGATCTGATGGGCGTTGCTGTTCCACCGCGAATGTAGCACCCTGAGGGTATATGGCCGTAATTGCGATCGCTCAGAACCGCCGGATGTCCGATTACCTGGAATCCGTGCGCCGTAGCGGAGGGGAGCCCCTCGAGGTGGCCGCCGGCGGTGAATCGCCCGAACACATCCTGGCGCGCGTCGATGGCGTCATGCTGACCGGCGGCGGTGACGTCGACCCCATGCTCTACGGCGAAGCGCCGCACGCCACGTTTCAGGCGGCCGAAGCCGATCGCGATCAGTTTGAGATTGCCCTGACCCGCGCCGCCATCGCTGCCAACATCCCGTTTTTCGCGATTTGCCGCGGCATGCAACTGGCCAACGTCGCCATGGGCGGCACGCTCATCCAGGACATCCCCAGCGAGGTCCCGGGCGCCCTCGAGCACTCGGTGCCAGAGCCGCGGGCGCACGTCGCCCACGAAGTGTGGGTGGCCAAGGGCTCACGGTTGTCGGCGCTGCTGGCCGATCACATGGAAGATGGTGAGACCTGCCACGTCAACAGCCGGCACCACCAGTCGGTGGCCACTGCCGCCCCCGGCTTCGAGGTCACGGCGACCTCGCCCGACGGGGTCATTGAAGCGATGGAGAAAACCGGCGCCGCGTTCTGCATCGGCGTACAGTGGCACCCCGAGAACTTCTGGCGCACGGGCGAGTTCCGCTCGCTGTTCGAGGGCTTCGTACAGGCCGCTAACGCGCGAAAGCGATGACCGTCTCGACGTGCGCCGTGTTCGGGAAGAGATCGAACGCGCGCACGCTCGCCAGTCGATACCCCGCATCCAGCAACCATCGTGCATCACGCGCCAGCGTCGCGAGGTCGCATGACACGTAGATCAAGTGCGGGGCCTGCACGGCAATCGCCCCCGCCAAGGCGTCTTTCGACAGTCCCGTGCGTGGCGGATCCATGATGATGGTCGACGCCTTGGTGGCGTGGGGCAAGTAGTCCTCCACCGCCTCGCTCCGCACGCGTACATCCTGGCGGGCCGACGCATTGCGCCGGAGGTCGGTCGCAGAGAACCGCTCGCCCTCGACGGCGACCACCGGACCATGGCCGGCGTGCGATGCCGCGAGACTGAACAAACCCACGCCGGCATAGAGGTCGAGCACCGGGCCCGCGGTGACATGCGACAGCACGTGATCGACCAGCGGCTGCAGCAGGAAGCGATTACCCTGGAAAAACGACCGTGCGTGGCGCGACAGCTTCGCGCCAGAGACCACGTCCGACACCACCGCCGAGCCCCACAACTCGATCGTCCGCGTCGTATCAGGCGGCGCGCACGTGGCGCCGGTCAGGCCGGCGAGGGTCGTCACCGCCGCCAGGCGCGAGGGATCGCCATTGGGCAACAGTTCGAGATGCAGGGCGCGCTCGGTCGCCGCCAGGTTCTCCGACAGCTCGATCGCCCCGATCGTGTCGCGCCCGAGTGACTTCAGCGATTGCTCCAGCGCCTGCAACACCGCCAGCGTGTCTGGCCGTAGCTGGCGGGTCGGCCCGGCATCGCACAGCGAATGCGTGCCCTCACGGAAGAAGCCGATGCGGCCGTTGCGCACGTGAAGCCGCGCGCGCATCCGGTAGCCATCAATCGGCGAGGCCACGACTTCAACCGGCGACTCCAGCGTGATGCGGCCCAGACGCCGGAACGCGTCGTCGATGATTGCGGCCTTGATGCCACGCTGCCGGTCGTAGGCAATGTGCGCAAACACGTTGCCGCCACAGCCGCCGTCCGACGGCGACGTGCCATCGGCCAGGTCCGGTACGCGATCGGGCGACCGCTCGAGTACGGCGCGGGTGATCGCCCAGCCGGTGCCTCGTTGCACCTTCTCGACTTCCGCCTCGACCACCTCGCCTGGAATGGCGCCGGCCACGAAGACGATCGCGCCGTCGTGGCGAGCAATCATCCGGCCACCCGCGGCCGGCCGTTCGATCGTGAGAGTAAGTCGCTCGCCTCTATGCATGTCTTCTCCGCCGGGGTCAGACCCCGATGTCGGGTAAGCCGAAGTGCAGGCGCACCAGCCGGTCGAGCGCGGCACGCCGTGATTGCGCATAGGCGTCTGGCGCCATGCGCGTGCGGAAGGGCGCCAGCTCGGCGTCCGCTTCCCGTTCCAAGTCCGCCAGACCGGCGGCATCTAATGCGGCCGCCGCTGCCGCGACCAGATCGGCGCCGATGGCCGCAACGCACAGCAGTAACGCGTCGCGGGCATCCCCGCGGGCACGCGCGGCTTCCGGCTGCAGCGCGTCCAAGGAGCGAACCGCGGCCTCGAGCGCCGCCCCCAGCAAGGGACCCGCCTGGCCACTGCCGCGCAGCACCGTCAGCCGCGACACTGCCGCCGCGATTTGGGAGGCGAGCGATCGTCGCGCTCGGCCGGCCGCCGGCGCGGACTCGTCCACCTCTGGGCCACCGGCCGCATCGGGCACGACGGCGGCAATCCCGAGAGCCCGGCGCCAGTCGTCGAACGCGTCAAAGACGTCGGCCTCGCAGAAGTCGATGCGCACCGGCCGCCGCCGCGGGCCTTTTCGGTAGTAGCGCTCGAAATAGCGATCGATGCCCGCTTCGGCCACCTTGAGAGGAATGCCCTGGTGAGCCCATGCGACCACGCGTTCAAACGCCGGCCCCGTGATGCGAATCAGGTGACCGTCATTCTTGCGACATAGATAGGCTTCGAGCTCGCGGCAGTAGGCCTCGACATCGGTCACGGTGTTGTTCTTCGGCGTGGGGCTTGGGGCCTGGGCATATCTGCGGCTAATCTGCGGCTGTCTTCTCGGTGGCCCGGCGCTCCCACACAAGGCGCAGGCCGTACAGGGTCAGCTCGACGTCCACGTGATCGATCAGCGACGACTCTGGCGCCACTACGACCGCTAGGCCACCGGTCGCGATCACCAGCGCCTTGCCGCCGAGCTCGGCCTTCATGCGCCGCACCAGGCCTTCGACCATGTCGACGTAGCCCCAGAACAACCCCGACTGCATTGACGCCACCGTGTTCGTGCCGATCACTTTTTCCGGCTTCTTGACCTCGATGCGAGGCAGGCGCGCCGCCCGCTGAAACAGCGCGTCCGCGGAGATCTGCGGGCCTGGGCAAATCACGCCGCCCAGGTATTCTCCCTTCGCTGAGATCGCGTCAAAGGTGGTGGCCGTGCCAAAGTCCACGACGATGATCGGCGTGCCAACGCCCCATTGATCAAGGGCTGCCAACGCATTGACGACGCGATCGGCGCCGACCTCGGCAGGGTGGTCATACAAGATCGGCATGCCGCCATTCACCGCCGGCTCGAACAGGAGCGGTGTACGCTCGAAGTACTTGACCGCCATCAGCTGCAGTGTGCCAGTCAGCGGCGGCACCACCGAGGCGATGACGATGCCTGAGATCTGCTGGTGCGTGATGCCATGGTGATCGCAGAGGTCGGTCACCAGGATACCCAGCTCATCAGCCGTGCGCTCACGAATCGTCGTCAGCCGCCAGCTGTGAACCAGCTCGCGTCCCTGGAAGACGCCGATCACGATGTTCGTGTTCCCGACATCGATCGCCAACAACATAAATGTGCCTATAGATACCAGGACAGTTCGCCGGCGATGACCCGCTCGACACCAGACGCGGTCCGAATCATCAGTGCGCCAGAATCATCGACGCCGGCGGTCGTGCCGGATCGGCCATCCCACTCGACTCGCGTGCCGTTCGCGCTCGGTGACGCGGCGCGCCACGCCCGCAGAATATCACCGGGGGTTCGTTCGAGCGTGGCCAGATGGTCACTGAGCGCCGCTAATACTTCGGCCAATAGGGATCCCCGCTCGACCGCTCTCCCCAACTCCCCTGCGAGCGACGTCGCGCGAGCCGCCACCTCTGGCGGATACGACGAGGGCTGCAGGTTCAGGCCGACGCCAATCACCACGGCTTGCGAGGCCGTGCCGACCGCCTGGCCCTCGGCCAGAATGCCGGCCAGCTTCCGTCCGCCCACCATCACGTCGTTGGGCCACTTGAGATCAGGCGCAAACCCCACTGCCGCGTGGATGCCGTGCCGAACCGCTACGCCCGCAGCCAACGTGAGCAACGGCAGCGAGGCATTGGCGTGGGCCGGCGGACGCGCCACGAACGAGAAATAGAGACCGGCGCCCGGTGGCGACGCCCACCCGCGCCCGCGGCGGCCGCGACCGGCGGTTTGCTGATCGGCCCCCACCACGGCACCAGCGTCCGCTCCTGCCGATGCCAGCGCCGACGCCACATCCATGGTCGACTCCACTGCCGCGTGCCAGCGCACGTCCAGACGCAAGTCGGGACGACGACCGCGCAGGGCGCCGAGCGCCGCCGTCAGGTCGTCGGGCATCATCACGCCGGCTCGAGTTCGAAGCTAAGATCCGCGGACGGTGCCGAATGCGTGAGCGCACCCACCGAGACGTACTGCGCGCCCGTGGTCGCGAGCTCCGGAATGCGCGCGAGGGTGACACCCCCGGAAATCTCGATCTCGGCGCGGCCGGCAATACGGGTGATGGCTTCGCGGATATCGTAGGTGGTGAAGTTATCGAGCAGGATGCGCGGCACGCCCACCTTCAGGACTTCGTCCAGTTCCTCGAGCGTCTCGACTTCGATCTCCACCGGCAGGCCATGCGCAGCGCGCATGGCACGTTCGGCCACCGCTCGCACGCCACCGGCAAGACGCTTGTGGTTGTCCTTGATCAGAATGCCGTCATCGAGCCGTTGGCGATGATTGCTCCCACCGCCGCACCGCACCGCGTACTTCTCGAGTGCCCGGAAGCCCGGCGTCGTCTTACGCGTATCCAGAATCGTGATGGCGCCGGCCGCCGCGTCGACATACGCCGCCGTCACTGTGGCGATGCCGCAGAGTCGCTGCAGGAAGTTCAGCGCCGTGCGCTCGGCCGCCAGCAACGCGCGCGCGTCGCCGGTCACTGACGCCACGGCCTCCCCCGCCTGCATCCGCGCACCGTCCGACCAACGCACTTCGAACACGGCCGACGGATCGGCCTGGCGAAACGCCTCCGCCGCGATATCCAGCCCGGCGATCACGATCGCAGCCTTCGCGAGGATCACCCCGCGGGCGCGCTGCCCGGCAGTGATGGTGCCGGCGCTGGTGACCTCACCGCGTCCGCGATCTTCCGCGAGCGCGCCGCGAACCAGGTCGCGATACACCTCAGGCTGGAGCGGTGCCACCATCAGGCTTCAGCCGGCGTCAGCGTGATCTCAACGTGCGGCTCACCGGTCCTGAGGACCAAACCATCGGCGCGGCACGCCGCCTTCAGGTCGCGTTCAACCAGGGCCAGGCTGGTCACCACGTTCTCTGCGGCGAAGTAGATCACTTGCCGGACTGGCGTGCCGACCGAGACTTTCTGATCGGTCTTGGCCTTGCGAATCGCGTTCAACGCGTCGGTCAGGTGGAACACCGACTGCTGCGCCGCGGCGTCAGTCCCCGACACCGCGATGACCTCGACCCGCGTCGGCCAGGCCGCCCGGTGGACCGACCCCTCCTGTGACCACGACCAGACCGATTCGGTGACAAACGACAGATACGGCGCCAACAGACGCAGCAGCACCGAGAGCGCCAGGCGCATGGCCGTGGACGCCGACGCCGCGGCGTCGGGACCGAAGTCACCGTAGCGGCGCGACTTGGCGGCTTCCACGTAGTTATCGCAGAAGTCCCAGAAGAACGACTCGACCTTGGCCAGGGCCTTTGCATACTCGTAGTGCTCGAGTTCCGCGGTGGCCTCGTCCACGAGGCCGGCGAGGTTCTGCAGCATGCCGCGGTCGAGCGCCGCGGTCACCGCACCGGCCGGCTGGTCGCCCGCGAGCACGAACTTCGAGACGTTCATCACCTTCATGGCCAGCTTGCGGCCAATCTTCATCTGACCGACATCAAACGCCGTATCGACACCTGGGCCGCCGCGGGCCGCCCAGTAGCGCACGCCGTCGGAGCCGTACTCCTGCAACAAGGCCAGCGGCGTGACCACGTTGCCTTTGGACTTCGACATCTTCTTGCGGTCGGGATCCAGCACCCATCCCGAAATCGAGGCGTGGGTCCATGGCACCGAGTCGTTCTCGAAGTGAGCGCGCACCACCGACGAGAACAACCACGTGCGAATGATGTCGTGCGCCTGCGGCCGCAGGTCCATCGGGAAAGTCCGCGCAAAGACGTCGGCGTCGGTCTGCCACTGGCTGACCAGTTGCGGCGAGACCGAGGAAGTCGCCCAGGTATCCATCACATCAGGATCGGCTACGAAGCCACCCGGCTTGCCACGCTGATCGGCGGTGTAGCCCTCGGGCAGGTCGGTCGACGGATCGATCGGCAGCCGCGATTCATCCGGCACCAGCGGCCGGTTGTAGTCGATCGTGCCGTCAGCACGCAGCGAATACCACAGCGGGAACGGCACACCGAAGAAGCGCTGGCGACTCACGCACCAGTCGCCGTTCAGGCCGTTGACCCAGTTCTCATAGCGCGCCTGCATATACTCCGGGTGCCACGCCATCTCACGTCCGCGCGCAATGAAGGCCTCGCGGTAGTCCATGGTCTTGATGAACCACTGACGGCTGGTCACGATTTCGAGCGGACGGTCGCCCTTCTCGTAGAACTTCACGTGGTGCGTAATCGGCTTCGGGTCGCCCTGCAAGTCGCCGCTTTCGCGCAGCAACTCGACGATCTTGACCTGCGCCTTCTTGGCCGAGAGCCCGGCCAGTTGGTCGTAGGCCTGCTGCGCACGCGCCACGTGGGCGGTTTCCCACCCCGGCTCGCCCCAGGTCACGGGACCGAGCGTGCCGTTGGTCTGCACGATCGCACGCACCGGCAGCTTGAGCTCGCGCCACCAGATCACGTCGGTGGTGTCACCGAACGTGCAGATCATCGCAATGCCGCTGCCCTTGTCCGGATCCGCCAGCGCATGCGCCAGCACGGGGACCGTCACGCCGAACATCGGCGTCACCACCTCGGTCCCAAACAGCGGCTGAAACCGGACATCGTCTGGATGCGCAACCAGCGCCACGCAGGCGGGAATCAGTTCGGGGCGCGTCGTCTCAATCGCGACCATGCCGCTGCCGTCAGCCTTCGCGAAATGAATCCGGTGGTACGCACCCGGCTGCTCGCGGTCTTCGAGTTCGGCCTGCGCCACGGCGGTGCGGAAGTCGACATCCCACAGCGTGGGCGCTTCCACCTGGTAGGCGAGCTTCCTGGCTAGCAGGCGCAGGAACATCAGTTGCGAGACGCGCTGCGCCGGACGGGCAATGGTGGCGTAGGTCATCGACCAGTCCACGGACAGGCCGAGATAGCGCCACAGGTCCTCGAAGATCTTTTCGTCCTCGATCGTCAACTTGACGCACAGCTCAATGAAGTTGGGCCGCGACACCGAGATCGGCTGCTTCTCTGGTTTCTCTGGCGGCACGAACGACGGGTTGTACGGCAGCGACGAATCGCAGCGCACGCCGAAGTAGTTCTGCACCCGACGCTCGGTCGGCAGGCCGTTGTCGTCCCACCCCATCGGATAGAACACTTCCTTGCCGCGCATGCGCTGAAAGCGCGCCACGATGTCGGTATGGGTGTACGAGAAGACGTGCCCGACATGGAGTGACCCGCTGACGGTGGGCGGCGGCGTGTCGATGGAATAGATCTGGTCGCGGGACTTGGTGCGGTCGAAGCGGTAGGTGCCTTCACGCTCCCAGCGCGCGGACAGCGCCTCTTCCAGGCCTTCCAGTGCGGGCTTTTCCGGGACGGACATATCCCGCCATTATCTCGCGGAAGGGCGACCCTCGTCCGGTGGACTTATCGGGTGTCGCGTTCGGCCCTGGCCTTGACCCGGCCAATTTCATCGCGGATCAGGCGCTCCGAGGTATCGGCGACGACGGTTCGCACGGTGTCGCGAATCGCGGCGGCCATCGCCGTTCGCAACTCGGCGCCAAAGTTGCTGGAATTGAGCCGGTCGGCCACGCGTTGCGCAATCTGGTCGAGTATCACGTCGGTGATCTCAGGTGCCCCGGCCTGGACCACGATCGGTGCGGACGCTGCCGCAGACGCCGGAACGGGAGGTGGTTCGACGACGTCGCCGGTCTCGAAGGCGAGTAGCGCCGCGAAGTCGTCGGCTACGGAACTAAGTGCCAAGGGTGCCTGGGGTGCCACGGGTGCCAGCCGTACGGCCGGGCTGGTGTCCTTCAAGCCGAGCAATTCTCGCACTCGACTAATCACGGCAGTTGGCTCTAACGGTTTCTCAATAAACCCACGGGCGCCGCTCGCCTCGAGCCGCGCCGCATCCACAGATTCAAACGCCCCCGACAACAGCAACACCGGCACGCTGCGCAGCGCCGCGCGGCCCTGCATCTGCTGCGCCAGATCGTAGCCGCTGATCCGGGGCAGCACGGTGCTGGCCAGCACGATATCGGGCGGCGGCCCGGCCATGGCATCCAGCGCCTGCTGGCCGTCCGAGGCGGTCACCACGCGAAACGACTCCTCGGCGAACGTCAAGGCGATGACGCGCTGGGTCGTGACGCTGTCGTCGGCGAGCAGCAGGGTGAGCATCAATACCTCAGACCCTGGCCCGCGCGTTGGCGGCGATGTAATCGACAATGTGCTGCATGGGCGTGCCCGGGAGAAAGATGCCGTGGATGCCCATGCCGTTCAGCTTGGGCACGTCGACGTCGGGAATAATCCCGCCAATCACGACCTGCACGTCATCAAGGCCCTTGGCTTTCAACAATTCCATGATGCGTGGGCAGATGTGCATGTGCGCGCCCGACAGGATCGACAAGCCAATCACGTCAGCGTCTTCCTGCAACGCCGCGGAGACAATCATCTCCGGCGTCTGGCGCAGGCCGGTGTAGATCACTTCCATGCCGGCGTCACGCAACGCGCGGGCAATTACCTTGGCGCCACGATCGTGGCCATCGAGGCCCGGCTTCGCAATCACGACCCGAATCTTTTGACTCATATCACCGGTACTTCTTCGTATTCGCCCCACACCTCGCGCAGGGCATCGCACATTTCGCCCACGGTCGCATAGGCGCGGACGCATTCAAGCAGCGGCACCATGGTGTTGCCGCGGCCCCGGGCCACCTCCTGCAGCGCCGCCAGCGCGCGCCGCACGCGGCCGTTGTCGCGCGCCTGCTTGAGCTCGGCGAGACGCTTCAACTGCACGCCCGCCGCGGTGTCGTCGATGTAGAGAATCTCGATCGGTTTCTCGTCGGCCTGGATGAAGTCGTTGACGCCGACCACGATTTTCTCCTTGCGCTCGACGGCCTGCTGGAACTGGTACGACGCCTCGGCCAGTTCCTTCTGTGGATAGCCGCGCTCGATCGCCGCGACCATGCCGCCCATGCCGTCAATGGTCTCCCAGTACTTCAGCGTGCCGTCAATCATGTCCTGGGTCAGCTTCTCGATGAAATACGACCCGCCGAGCGGATCGACGACGTTGGTCACGCCACTTTCGTGCGCGATGATCTGCTGGGTCCGCAGGGCGATGGTCGCGGTCTCCTTGGTCGGCAGCGCCAGCGCCTCGTCCAGCGAGTTAGTGTGCAGTGAGTTGGTCCCACCGAGCACGGCGGCCAGCGCCTGCAGGGCGGTGCGAACCACGTTGTTGTACGGCTGCTGCGCAGTCAGCGACACCCCGGCCGTCTGGGTGTGGAACCGCAGCGCCCACGAGCGGGGGTTCCTGGCGCCGAAGCGGTTCTTCATCGCCTCGGCCCACAGCTTGCGCGCCGCGCGGTACTTCGCGATCTCTTCAAAGAAGTCGCTGTGCGAGTTGAAGAAGAACGACATGCGCGGCACGAAGTCGTCCACGTCGAGGCCGGCATCGACGCCGTACTGGACATACTCCAGGCCGTCACGCAGCGTGAACGCCAGCTCCTGCAGCGCGGTCGAGCCCGCCTCGCGGATGTGATACCCGCTGACCGAAATGGTGTTCCACCTGGGCACCTCCTTCGCACAGAACGCAAAAATGTCGGTGATCAGGCGCATCGAGGGGCGCGGCGGGAAGATGTATTCTTTCTGCGCGATGAATTCCTTGAGGATGTCGTTCTGAATCGTGCCGGAGATCGTCCTCCAGTCGGCCCCCTGCTGCTCGGCGACCACGAGATACATCGCAAAGATCATCGGCGCCGGCGAGTTGATCGTCATCGACGTCGTGATGTCGGCGAGCGAGATGCCGTCGAACAGCCGCTCCATGTCGGCGAGCGACATGATGCTGACGCCGCACTTGCCCACTTCTCCGAGGCACAGCTCATGGTCGGGATCGCGGCCCATCAGCGTCGGCAGGTCGAAGGCCACGCTCAGGCCGGTGCCGCCCGCCGCAATCAGCTCCTGGTAGCGCTGGTTGGTCTCCTCCGGCGTCCCGAACCCGGCGAACTGGCGCATGGTCCAGAGCTTGCCGCGGTAGCCGGTCGGGTGAATGCCGCGGAGGTAGGGAAACTCACCCGGATGGTTGGTGTCGTCGAGGCCTCCGAGATCGTCGGCGGTATAGAGGCGCTCGATCAGGCGGCCGGAGATGGTCGTGAACGGACCCTTGCGCTCGGGAGACTTGCCCAGGGCCGGCTCGACCACTTCGCGTTCCCAGCGCTGCTTTCGGGTGCCTGCCGGGTCAGCCACGCTTTTCATATCGCCCCTAATTATAAGACTGCCCGGCAGTTTCGGTCCCTGAGCGGGTGTAATTCAGTGTCCCGAGCCTCCGGCGTTGGCCGGAGTCAGGTGCCAATCCTGAAGGCCACGAGTTCGGTGACAGGTTTGTGGCCTTCACCATTTGCGCTCAACTCCAACAAGAACTGGCCGGTCGAATAGCTTGCGAGCGGCAGGTCGACCGTGTGGGCGGCGCCGGGCGTCGCGGGCGGCGTCACGACGATGTCGTTCATCTTGTTGCCTTGTTGATTCAGCAGGCGCGCCATCACGGTCGGCGGCTCCGCACCAGGTCCAAACGCCTCGACCCGAATCAGCAAGCGGTCGGTGCGGCGGAACTCACGCGTCGCCGTGGGCGGGGCCTCAACGGTAGCGGCCAGCGCCGTGAACTCGCGCGCACTTCGGGCAAACCACAACTTCGGCGTCCCGAGCATCAACTCTGGCGTCGACAGGTCTGGCACCATCAGCTCGCGATCTTCCGTGTCGAGCGTGCCCGTCCCGTCGCCCTCGATCGTCAGTCGCAGGTCCAGCTTCCCCGGCTTGGCGTCGAAGCTGATCGCCGCGCCCTGCCCCGTCGGCGCCAGCGTCACGGGCAGACGGCCGCGATAGACGATGTCGCCGGCCAGGGTGGTGGCGAGCAGGGTGACGCGGCGGGCCTCGTCGCGCCTGATGCCCGGCGTTGGCGGCAACGGTTCCCACAAGAACGTCACTCTGGCCAGGCCATTGGCGCCGCGCCCGGTGCCCATCCACGTGCGCACGTAGCGCCGGTTGGTGAGCGGCGTGATGGTGGCTAACGCCTTCGCGACGGCGGTCGGCGGTCCGGTCCTCGGTCCGGCCTCGGCGCGCCTGGCATCGGCCTCGGTGTACGCCCAGTAGCCCTTCCGCGCCCGCACTTGCACACCGGGGCGCTTCACCCGCACGCGAATCGCATGGAACTTGCCGTCCATTGGCGCCTGCGTCGAGGTGTAGCCGATCAGGTAATAGGCGCTGGCGTCCCTGACGATCTGCTTGAGCCCTGGGCCCAGGTCATTCTGGTTGACGATAGCGCGGCCGTCGGTGTTCTCGGCCAGCGACCGCAAGCTATCGGTGGAGCTGGCCAAGTACCCCTGACTGGTCGAACCAGAAATATTGGCGGTGATGTCGAACTCGCCGGTCGACAGGCGACGCGGATCGACCGGGTAAATGGAGGTGTTGTGGCGGTTGGCGGCGTTGAAGACATCCTGCAGTTCGCTCAGCAGATCGAGGCTCGCGGTGAATTGCACCCGATCTTCCATCGGGTTGTTGTCTCCGGCGAATGGGTCGCGGGTGGCCCGGCCGGAATCGCCGAAGCCACCCGGCTGATCGCTGCGCATCTGCGGCGGCAAGGTGGCCGAGTAGCCCTCACTCACCATGATCAAGGACTTGCGGCCCTCACGCAGCGAACCCAGCTTGGTGACGATGCCGCGAATGGCACCCAGTGACACCTGCCGGCGCAGCCGTTCGATGACGTCTGGCGTCAGCTTGTAGACATACTGCCGCTCGACCTCGTTAATCGGATCGTAGTTGTACTTGCGGCCTTCGAACTTCTCGATCGCGTTGATCACGCCCTGGTGATTGCGCGTCAGCGTCACGGCGTCAATCGGCGTCAGTGGATACATCACGGAGATCAGGTCGTTGGGGGCCAGCTCGGTGGTGATGAAGTCGATCAAGGGCTTGCGCACCGCCATGCTGTTCTCGCGGCGCACGGCATAGTCGTCCAGAAAGAACACGAAGATGCGTGAGGTTTCATCGCTGGCCGCCGTCTCTTCGTCCAGCCGCGTCCTGATGGTTCGCTGGGTGTAACTCGGCCCGGTGGTAGCGTCAATCTTCACCAGGCGCAGCGTCTCGGGCTTCTGCGGCTTGCCGTCCTCACTGATCTCGAAGTCCTCGATCTTGAGGTCGGTGACCGGGTTGCCCTTGTTGTCGCTGACGATGGCATCGACGCGGATGAAGTTGATGCCGGTGCGGAACACCGGTTGTTCCGGGCTTGGGGCTTGGGGCTTGGGGCTTGAGCCAGCCTGCGTCGCCGGCTTCTCCTGCCCGGCGGGCGGCTTCTCCTGCCTGTCCGCCGAAGCCGAGGCAGCGGGCGTCTCGGCGAAGGTCGAGGCGCGCAGACCCACCACGGCCGTCAGCACGGTGGCCGTCAGCAGGAGAACCGCGCGCGAAGGCGTGAGGCACATGCCCGTGAACTCGATGATAGCATTCTCATCGGCATGAACCAGACAATCGCCACGGTCCCTGCACTGACCAGGCTGGCCGAAGATGAGACCATTTTTCGCGACAGCGTCTACGAGTTTGCCGACAAAGAAGTGCGGCCGCTGGCGCGCGAAATGGACGAGCACGCGAAGCTGTCCCCGGCCCTGCTCGAGAAGCTGTTCACCATGGGCCTGCTGAGTGTCGAGGTGCCCGAAAGCTATGGCGGCGCCGGCGGCACGTTCTTTCACTCGGTCCTCGCCGTTGAAAGCCTGTCGCGCGTCGATCCGTCGGTCGGCGTGCTGGTGGACGTGCAGAACACGCTGGTCGTCAACGCCGTCATGCGGTGGGGCACCGACGCCATCAAGAAGACCTATCTCACCAGACTCGCCACCAACACCATTGGCGCCTACTGCCTGTCGGAGGCCGGCTCGGGCAGCGACGCCTTCGCCTTGACGACCCGCGCGGTGGAACAAGGCGACGGCTTCGCCATCACCGGCCGCAAGCTGTGGATTACGAACGGTAACGAAGCCGACATGTTCATCGTCTTCGCCACCATCAATCCCGAAGCCGGCTACCGCGGCATCACCGCCTTCATCGTCGATCGCGGCACGCCAGGCTTCACCGTCGGCAAGAAGGAAGACAAGCTCGGCATCCGCGCCAGCAGCACCTGCGAGCTGCTCTTCGACAACTGCATCGTCCCCAAGTCGCACATCCTCGGCGAGATCGGCAAGGGCTACAAGGTGGCCATCGAGACGCTGAACGAGGGACGCATCGGCATCGGCGCGCAGATGCTCGGCCTGGCGCAGGGCGCGCTGGACCACACCGTGAAGTACATCAAGGCACGCAAGCAGTTCGGCAAGGCGATCGCCGATTTCCAGGGCGTGCAGTTCCAGATTGCGCGCATGGCGATGGACGTCGAAACTACTCGCCTCCTGGTCTACAACTCCGCGCGCCTGCGCGACGCGGGACTGCCCTTCCTGACGGAAGCAGCGATGTGCAAGGTGTATTCGTCGGAAGTCGCCGAACGCGTCGCCTCGATGGCGATCAACCTGTTCGGTGGCAACGGCTTCGTGAAGGAATATCCGGTCGAGAAGCTCTACCGCGATGCGAAGATCGGCCAGATCTACGAAGGCACAACCAACATGCAGTTGATGACCATCGCCAAGAACATTTTGGGCTAGGCCAGAATCACCGCAAGGGTTCGGGAGTCTCGCGTGAGGCGCTCGAGCACTCCGCCGCGAACGTAACCTCCCGGTCCTTCAATGCGAATCGCCGCGTCCGCCGCGTGCTCAGCCGCATTGGCCGCAAACGCCTTCGCTCGCGCGACCAGCACGGCCGCACCACTCTCGTTGTGATCGACCGCCTGTGCCGCCCGGTACGTCACCATTCGAGCGGCTTCCATTTCCGTCGCGCTGTCGGCAATTACCCAGTGCGGCGCCTGCTCGTCCGGACCCGGGCGCACGCCTGCGGACTTCATGGCGGCCAGCGCATGCGCAATCGCGGCGCGTCCGACGCCGAGCGCCACCGCCGCCGCTACCAACCGGGCGCGAATCGGGTGTTCGGCGCCAACCGCCGCCAACGCGCTCTCGCTTCCCAGCAGTCCAGGCAGCGCGAGCACGGCTCCCGACGTTGTGCCTGCAAGGGCTGAGAAGCCCAACTGCGCACCAAGGCCCGCATCGGTCATCGATACTTCTTCAACGACCAGCGTCGTCGGTACCGCCTCGCGCTGGAGCAGGGCTGTGAGTGATTCAAGCGTTGGACCGGCGGCTACGGCGGCGCGGACACGGTCAACGAGGGCTTGTTGTTCGGGGGTCAGGTCGAAAGTCATCTTAGTCTTTGAAAAATCGGCCGCAGCCGCTCAGCAGTGCGCGGGAGCTCTTCCGGTAAGACTCGCACTTCCCCAACCACGGTCATGAAATTCGTGTCGCCGTTCCAGCGCGGCACGAGGTGGGTGTGCAGGTGGTCGACGATGCCGGCCCCTGCCGGGCGGCCCAGGTTGATGCCGACGTTGATGCCCTGTGGATTGAACGCCTCGGTGATCACGCGTTCCGATAGCTGCGTCTGCAGCGCCATCTCGGTGAGTTCATCGCGCTCAAGCAGCGCCAGCGTCGCGACGTGGCGGCGCGGCACCACCATCAGGTGGCCGACATTGTAAGGATAGAGATTGAGGATGACGTAGGTGAGCACGCCTTCGTGGACAACCAGCGCGCGGCCTTCGTCGGACGAAGAGGCGGCGCAGAAGACACAACCGTCAGCTTCTCTACCGCGCGTCACGTAGGCATGTCTCCAAGGAGACCAGATGCGCTCCATTCAGTGCCCCACCAGGCAACCCGAAAGGGTTGCCGCCACATCTTAGCGCGGACCGGAGAGGCCGTCGGCGGGCGGGGCCGTGGTGCCGTCGGCCGGCTCCCCCGTCTCCCGGTTGATCAGGTCTTTCAATTCCTTGCCCGGCTTGAAATACGGGACGCGCTTGGGCGGCACGTCCACCTTGTCGCCGGTCTTCGGATTGCGGCCCTTGCGGGGCTCGCGCTTGCGAAGGCGGAAACTGCCGAATCCGCGCAGCTCGATCTTTTCACCGCGCTTGAGCGCCACGATGATGCTCTCGAACACGGTGTCGACGATGACCTCAGAGTGCTTCTTGGTGAGGTCCGAGACACGCGAGACTTCTTCGACCAGTTCCGCCTTCGTCATGTTATTTGTGCTTCAGGTGATCGCCCAGGGTCGCGCCACCCTGGCCCTGCGCCTCCGAGAACGACTCGTAGTCGGCCTTGTAGTTGGCGTTGGTCAGGGCGCGAATGCTGAGGCCGATCTTCCGTTCCACCGGGCTGAGCTTGATGATCTTCATCTGGTAGCTCTTCTCGACTTCCAGATCGATCTTCTCGCCGCCCTGCGAATCGTCGAACTCGCTGACGTGGATCAGACCCTCGATGCCTTCGTCGAGCTCGACGAACGCGCCGAAGTTGGTCATGCGGACCACCTTACCCTCAATCGTGCTGCCGACCTGGTGCCGAGAGAAGAAGTCTTCCCAAATGTCGGTGGCGAGCTGCTTGAGGCCGAGCGACAGGCGCTGGTTTTCGGCGTCGATGCTGAGCACCATCGCCTCGACGACATCACCCTTCTTCAGCACTTCGCTCGGGTGCTTGACGCGCTTGCTCCACGACATGTCCGAGATGTGGATCAGGCCGTCGATGTCTTCTTCGACTTCCACGAACGCACCGAACTCAGTCAGGTTGCGGACCTTGCCCTTGATCTTCGTGCCGACCGGGTACTTCTCGCCCAGCTCGTGCCACGGGTTGCTCTCGACCTGCTTCAGGCCGAGCGAGATGCGGCGCGCCGCGGGATCGACGCCGAGCACCATGGCGTCCACCGAATCCCCCACGTTGAGGATCTTCGACGGGTGCTTCACGCGCTTGCTCCACGACATTTCGCTGACGTGGATCAGGCCTTCGACGCCCGGCTCCAGCTCAATGAACGCGCCGTAGTCGGTCAGGCTCACCACTTTGCCGGCCATGCGGGCGCCGGCCGGGAAGCGGTCCATCACCGTCGTCCATGGGTCGGCCAGCAACTGCTTGTGACCGAGCGAGACGCGCTCGGTGGCTTGGTCGTACTTGAGCACCACCACGTCGATTTCGTCGTTGACCTTGAACAGCTCCGACGGATGACCGACGCGGCCCCACGACATGTCCGTGATGTGCAGCAGGCCGTCGATGCCGCCGAGGTCGATGAACGCACCGTAGTCGGTGAGGTTCTTGACCACGCCGCGCAGGACCTTGCCCTCGGCGAGCGTCTCGAGCGTCGACTTCTTCTTCTCGGCGTTCTCCTCTTCGAGCAGAACCTTGCGCGAGAGCACGATGTTGCCGCGCTTCTTGTTGACCTTGATCACGCGCATGCGCAGTTCCTGGCCCTTGAGGGCGTCCAGGTTGCGCACCGGGCGAACGTCGATCTGGCTGCCGGGCAGGAACGCGCGAACGCCGATGTCCACCGCGAGACCGCCCTTGATCCGCTCGACGACGCGGCCGATCACGACCTTCCGTTCCTGGAAGGCACGCTCGACTTCATCCCAAATCTTCATCTTCTCGGCTTTTTCGCGCGAGAGGACGATGTGGCCTTCGCGGTCTTCGGTGCGCTCGAGCAGCACGTCGACGACGTCGCCCTCACGAACGATGACCTGGCCGGTTTCGTCGAGGAACTCTTCGACGGCGATGACGCCTTCTGACTTGTAGCCGACGTCGATGACGACTTCGTTGGCGGTCACCCTGAGAACGGTGCCCTTGACGACTTCACCTTCCGCGAGATTGCGGAAGCTGCTATCGTACAGGTCGAGCAGGCGGGCAAACTCTTCGGGGTCGGTCTCGTCGTCACGACCCCAGGGTGACGTGGTCTTCAGCGCCTGCTTCCCCGGTACCCGAACCGCGGGGGTCGCCGCGTCTGGTTCTGTGACGGGGGTTTGTTGGTCCTGCGAAATTGCCATTATCGGTGCGTGTCCTTTACTCTCAGATTTGCTACTGTCAGGGCGCCGGCGGCGTGATCACAGCGTTGCTTGTGAAGTGAACTGGAAACAGGCGTCCCGCGTAACCGATTGAGGTTACGTTACTTAGCGCAAACTGTCAAGAATCCGGGAGGATTTTGCATGGCCCGCAAGAAGCCCGCACGGCCCACCAAGAAGGCTGCCAGGAAGGCCAAAAAGAAGCCAGCGCCCAAAGCTGCCGCCCGCAAGGCCGTGAAGAAAACGGCCAAGAAAACAGCCAAGAAAGCGGCCCGCAAGCCCGGCAGGAAGGTCACCAAGAAGGTCGCCAAGCCCGTGAAAAAGGCCGCCAAGAAGGTGGTCAAGAAGGCCCCAAAGGTGGCGGCGACCAAGAAGCCCAACCTCGACCGGCCGCGTAAGACCGTGGCCGACATCCACGGCATTCCATCCAGTTTGGGAATGGCGAGCCTCGCCTCGGCCGCACACTCCGGTGGCGAGGAACTGCGCGACACCCTCAAGAAGAACAACAGTGCCAGCCCCCGGCTCCCCGACGGTGACGTCGTCGACGAAATCGGCCGCGCGCTTGGCGTGGAATACGCAGACGACGAACTGCAGGGCGGCGCGGAGATCGCCGAGCGCGACGCCCACCGATGGGAGCTCGATCCGAGTTCGAAAGACGACTTCGAAGACGAAGAGTAGCGTGCCAGAAGGGCGGAACTTTAGTGCCGCCTAAGGCAGTGCAATCGACACGTACTTCACATCGAGGTACTCCTCGAGGCCCCAGCGCCCGCCCTCACGACCAACGCCCGACGCCTTCACGCCGCCAAACGGCGCGTGGGGCGTCGCCGGCAAGCCGTCGTTGACCCCGACAATCCCGTAGTCCAATGCCTCGGAGACGCGAAACGCGCGACCGAGATCGCGGGTCCAGAGGTACGCGGCCAGGCCGTACGGCGTGTTGTTGGCGGCCGCGATCACATCAGCCTCTGACGTAAAGCCGACCACCGGCGCGACGGGGCCAAACGTTTCCTCATCGAGGATGCGCATGCCGGCCGCAACATCCACCAGCAGCGTCGGTGCGAAGAACAGGCCCTGCCCCGCCTGGCCACCGACGACCGCACGCGCGCCCTTCGCGACGGCATCGGCGACGTGCGCTGCCACCTTGTCCAATCCGGCGCGATCGACGAGGGGACCGACTTGCGTCGTGTCGTCTGTCGGGTCACCGACGCGCAGCGCACGCACGGCGTCGGACATTTTCGCGACAAAGGCGTCGCGAATCGATTCGTGCACGTAGATGCGATTGGCGCACACGCAGGTCTGCCCGGCGTTGCGGAATTTGGTGGCCATGACCTGCGCCACGGCGGCAGCGATCTCAGCGTCCTCGAACACGAGGAAGGGCGCATGGCCACCGAGCTCGAGCGAGACGCGCTTCACCGTGCGCGCGGCCTGCGCGTAGAGCAGCTTCCCCACTTCGGTGCTGCCGGTGAAGGTCAGCTTGCGCACACGCGCGTCAGCGAAGAACGGCTCAGAGACCGCGACCGGATCGGCGGTGGTCAGCACCTGGAACACGTCCGCGGGTCCGCCGGCTTCGATCCATAGCTCGGCGAGCAACACTGCGGTAAGCGGTGACTGCTCGGCGGGCTTCAGTACCACGGTGCATCCGGCGGCCAGCGCCGGTGCGACTTTGCGCGTGACCATCGCCGCGGGAAAGTTCCACGGCGTCACCGCGTAGACCGGGCCGACCGGCTGACGGATCACGAGCAGGCGTTTGTTCGCTACGTGACTCGGCACGATGTCGCCGTAGGCGCGCTTGCCTTCCTCGGCGTACCAGTCGACGAACCCGGCGGCGTACTTCACCTCGCCGCGCGACTCGGTAATGGGCTTCCCCATCTCGCTCGTCATCAGGCGGGCGATCGCGTCTTCGTTCTTCAGGATGAGATCACGCCAGCGGCGCAGAAGGTTGGAGCGCTCGAACGCGGTCTTGGCCTTCCAAAGAGGAAAGGCGGCGACTGCCCCCTCGATCGCGTTGCGCGCATCGTCGGCGTTGGCGTTAAGGACCGTGCCGACGCTGGCGCCGGTCGCAGGGTTGATAACGTCGAATGAAGCCATGTTGGTCTCGATTCTAGTCCACGACGTTGGCCACAGAGAACACCGCGACACAGAGAACACGACCCCGCCACTGTCCGAACTGTCTTCTCTGTGAACTCTGTGTTCTCAGTGACCTTTACGATTTCGTGGTCGCAGCTTGCTGCATCAGCGCCCAGAGTTGTTCGACATGGACGCGTTCGGTCTGCTCTGCGCCGATCGACACGCGCACCATCCAGCGGCCGTCGAGCATGGCCGGTGTCAGGTACGCCGCGCCAGATTGATTCACGCGGGCCACCCAGGCTTGCGTATGCAAGTCGAGTGCTTCATCAGTGAGCCAACCAGGCTCGTGACGGACACACAACGTTTGCAGCGGCACCGGCGCCAGAACTTTCCAACCGGGCGTGGCCTTGATCTGTCCCTCGAGCCACTCGGCGTTGGCGAGGTCGCGGCGCAAGCGTGACTGCAGCCCTTCCACCCCCTGCTCGCGAATCAGGAACCACAGCTTCAGCGCGCGGAAGCGCCGGCCGAGCGGCAGGCCCCAGTCACGGTAGTTCTTGACGCGGCCATCGGCAGCGGTCTGCAGATAACTCGGGTTGGTCGACATCACCCGCACCAGGTGTTCCGGATCTCGAACGAAATAGAGCGTGCAGTCGAACACGGCGCCCAGCCACTTGTGCGCGTTGACGATCAGCGAGTCGGCCTGCTCGACGCCGTCCCACATGAAGCGGCACTCCGGCAGGATCATCGCTGAGCCGGCCATGGCAGCATCGACATGCAGCCAGAGACCATGCTTCGTCGTGATCGGCGCGATCGCGGCGATCGGGTCCAGCGCCGTCGAGGTCGTCGTCCCCGTCGTGAGGACCACGGCGCAGGGTTGATTGCCGGCGGCAAGGTCGGCCTGGATCAGCGCATCGAGCGCGTACGGCCGCATGGCGTAGGCCGTGTCGTGGGGCACCATGCGCACGTGCTCGCGGCCGAAACCGGTGAGTAGCGCGGCCTTTTCCACCGAGCTGTGACTGTGCGCCGAGGTGTAGACGATCAACGGCTTGGCTTCAGCCTGCAGGCCGCCGCGGCTGAGGCTGTAGTGCGTCGTTCGCTCGCGCGCGCACAGCAGTGCCACCAGCGAACTGGTCGAGGCGGTGTCATTCAGCACGCCGCTCCACGCCGGTGACAGGCCAAGCATCTGGCGCATCCAGTCGACGGTGACCTCTTCCACTTCGGTCAGCGCCGGACTCGACTGCCAGGCGAGGCCGATCACGCCGAGGCCGGAACTGAGCAGGTCGCCCAGCAGGCTGGCGAACGTGCCATTCGACGGAAAGTAGCCGAAGAACCGGGGATGCTGCCAGTGCGTAATGCCCGGCATCACGACGCGATCGATGTCCGCCGCAATCGCCGCGAACGGCTCGCCCTGCTTGGGCGGCGCCGGTGGCAGCATCGCCTTGATCTCACCAGGCGCCGACTGCGCCATGACCGGGCGCGACTCGACGGTGGCCCGATAGTCGGCAATCCAGTCGATCAGCGCGTGGCCGGCCTGGCGGAACTCTTCGGGGGTCATCAGATCTCGATCTTGTCGAGCAGCAACATCATCACGTGATTGACGACCACCTCGATCGGCATCTCGGTGGTGTCGATGTAGACGGCATCGGGCGCGAGCGTGAGCGGTGCGACCGCACGGGTCGAATCGGTCTTGTCGCGCGCCACCAGCTCACTTTGCACGTTGGCCAGTGTGTCCTGGCCTCCGGTGTGCGCCGTATCCGACGACCGACGCCGGGCCCGCTCCTCGGCCGAGGCATCTAGATAGATCTTCATGTCGGCGGTGGGGAACACCACGGTCCCAATGTCGCGGCCTTCCATTACCACGTTGCCGTTGGCGCCAAGCGCCCGCTGGCGGGCGACCAGCACCTCGCGCACGCGCGGCAGGCGGGCGACGGCGGCCGCAGCCTTGTCAGCCTCCGGGGTGCGGATGGCCCGGGTGACATCCTGGCCGTCGATCGTGACGGTGCCGCCGTGCTGCTCCAGCACGGCGCGCTCGGCCATGGCCGCAACGGCGTCTTCGTCATCGAGCGACAGCCCGTCGTGGGCAGCCTTCCACGCCACCGAGCGATACATCGCCCCGGTGTCGACGTGCAAATAGCCCAGGCGCGTCGCGAGCGTGCGGGCCAGGGTGCCCTTGCCGGCGCCCGACGGCCCATCAATCGCAATGATCAAGTTCTTCAAGCGAGTTCAGAACCTTCGTGATTGAAGGACCAGTTCATAGATCGGTGCCGACGCGTTGTTGGGGCGCGTGAAGGTGGCCAGCTTCAGGACGCACGTGTCAAGACCGACTCTCAAGATCCGGCAGCGCCGTGGCATACATGGCCTCAGGGTAAGCGATGCCGCAGCCGTAGGCAAGCTGTCGATCATCGACTACTTACCTTCGCCACCCTTGCTGAAGGCAGTGTCAACTGCAGGTCCCCTCTTTTCCCCGGTGTCCGGCGGAGGGCATTGACGGTCCCCACTTCGCTATCACCCCTATCGATAGGAGCCGCGCGGATCAGCCGTCTCCTCGCGCTGTGCCGTAAGGACGCCGCCGGTGGTGGAGATGTTCGACCGCGCGGAACGCCTTGGGCTCGTTTCATCCGCCGACGCGTTCATCACCGCGCGCAAACTGCGCAACCGACTGGGACACGAATACGTCGAGGACCGGGCTGAACTGGCCGACAATCTCAACGCCGCGCGGGTGGCGAGCACGTTGCTGACGGCGACGTTGGCGCGGGTTGCCGAAGCCATCAGCAGGCCCGTTCTCAGACCCAGCGCCGACCAGACCGTTTCTCAGCCCCAGCCTTCGCCGCTTCATGACCGCTACGAACGAGCAGATGCACGACACCGTCGACGCGCAGTTCGCGTGGCGATTGCCGGTGGGCTTTGACGCCGACCAGTTCATGAACGAGCTGGCGGCACAGGTCGTCAGGCCGTCAGGACGAAATTCGGCCTCAAGTTCCGGGGCTGCGAAAAAGCGTGGCGAAGCGAACGCAACAACGTGGGCCTGGCAACGCCCGATCGTCGCGTACGGGCCAGGCGACAGCTCGCTCGACCACACGCCGAACGAACACCTACCCATCGATGAATATTGGAAGGCCGTCAACCTGATCGAGCAGACATTGGCCGCGTTCGGTCGGGCGGACTAAGGCCCGCGCCTACTTCGACATCGTCAGCAAGGCTGCAAAGATATCGATCGCTTCCCAGAAGTGGCCGACGCGAATGTTTTCATTCGCGGCGTGCTGGTTGTTGTCGAAGTTCACCACCGCCAGCCCGATCGTCGGCATGGCCAGCGTCTCGCTGAAGGTCGAGAACGGCAGGCTGCCGCCGATCGTCGGCATCTGCACCAGCCGCTGATCGAGCGCGCGGATCGCGTTGGCGGCGATCGCCGTGCGCGGATCCTCCATCGAAGTCTTGGCGATGCCGTAGCCGCCGGCACTGCGCGTCAGGCGCGCGATCAACGGATACTTTCGCCGCGTCGCGGCATCCGGCTCCTGGGTGATGACGTGGAAGCCCTGCTCACGCACGTGAGCTTCGAGACGATCGAGCTGTTTCGCGGCGCTCAAGCCATTGACGAGACGCATCTCGATGCGCGCGGACGCCGATCCCGGAATCGCCGACCGGGTCCCGGTGTAGACATTGCCTGATTCGATACCCAGCACGCTGAGTGTCGGGCGATTGTGCTGCAGCTCGATCCGGCTCTCCGGATGCTCCTGACGCATTAATCCGAATTCCTCGAGCAGCTTCGCATCCACGTTCGGGATATCGCCAACCGCGCGCTGCTCCGCCACGGTCAGCGGCACCACGTCGTCGTAAAAGTTCTTGATGACGACGTGGTTCTTGTTGTCCTTCATCGACGCCAGTAGCTTCGCCAGTGCCATGGTCGGATCGGTGACGAAGTTGCCGTAGTTGCCGCTGTGCAAGTCGCCGTTGGCGCCGTAGACCTTGATCACGGCGCTCGCGCCGCCGCGGCTGCCGTAATAGACCGTTGGCAGGCCGCTTGGATGGCGCGGACTGTCGACAATCACCGCCAGATCAGCGCGCACCTTGTCAGCATGCTCCTTCATCGCGGGCGTGAAGTTCGGTGAACCGCCTTCCTCTTCGCCATCAAGCACGACAGTGACGTTCCACGGCAGGATGACCTTCGCCGACGCGAGTCCATCGATGGCCGCGAGAAACGCGACGATCGGTCCTTTGTCGTCAGAGGTGGAGCGACCATAGATCCGCAAGTCGGGATCGATCGGCCCGGTGATCGACTGCAGATCCACGCGCGTGTCTCCCCGGTACGCGGCAGGAACGTACGGCGCACCGCGGGTCCATTCTTTCGGATCGCTCGCCTGGCCGTCGTAGTGGATATAGAACGTCAGCGTTCCCTTCGCCGCCGCCGCGGTCTTGCGGGCGTAAACGACCGGGTTGCCTTTGGTCTCGAACAGCGTCACTGCGAACCCACGCTGCTCGAACATCGTGGTCAACAGCTCTGCGTTCTTCCGGATGTCGGCGCGATTCGCGGCGAGGTTTGGCAACGCGATCAGCTGCATCAATTCGGCGAGGATCTGCTGCTCGTTCTTCGCCCGCCATTCACGGACGCGAAGCACTTCCGCGGATGGAGCCGCCAACATTGACGCCGTCGTCGAGATCGCGATCAGGAGCGCAAGAGCGTGACGCATGGCGTGAGTATAAAGAAAATACAAAATACAGCCACCGATTAAACACCGATTAAATGCCTGCAGGGCCCGCGGGTGGTGCCCAGCAGCTCGCCGGCCTTCACCGCGATGTTGACGGTCGGAATCTGGCGTTCTTCGTAGTCGATGACTGGCGTGACCGACAGGTCCGGGGCCGGCAGCGATCCGAAACCATACGCGGCCTTGAGGTCGGGACGCGGATCGGTAGTGTGATTGAAGCGGAATTGCGAGTCCCGCTCGACGGGGCGAGCGGGGTCGCACGCCGCCAGGAAGATCAGGTCGAAGTCGTCGCTGGGGAAAATCGGCAGGTTCGGCGCCTTGTGCTGGATCTTGATCACCACCCCGTCCGCCGGCGCGTAGACGTTGATCGACGCGCCGCGATTCTTGATCCAGGCATACGAGAAGCGCGGGTCGTTGGTCTCCACACCGTTGGTGATGATCGCCACGTCAGCGACGTCGAACGGCGCGTGGGTGAAGGCGCCGGTCGCCGAGGTGCGGCCGACGGAGACCAGGCGGTCGCCCACCGTGCGGCACTGGGTCGGCGTGACAGGCGTGGGCGTCGGCGCGGACGGCGGCGACCGCGCAGCGTGTTCGGTGACTGGGGTGCTGAAGAGCCGACGGATCGGCTACACTTTCGGCGCTGAGTGACTGGCGACCCGGCCCTCGTGGCCAGGCGCGCTTCAAGGGAGCACGCATATGATCAAGCAACAGGCGCGGGCGGACGAACAACAGACTGGCACTAGTCGCCGCCACTTTTTCAAGATGCTGGCCGGGAGTCCCCTGCTGGCGATGGCCTACCCTGGCCTGTCGCCCGCCTGGCAGCGGGAAGTCGACCGGGTATTGGCGCGTGACCAGAGCGCCAGCGGGCGGGCCACGCGGATGGTCTGTGCCGACTGCGGCCAGGCGTTCCAGCTGCCAGCGATGCGGCCGATGCGATCGTCTATGCCGCAGGCCGGCGCGCCGCAATCGCCGACGCCCAATGCGCTCGATGTGCATCTGACCGGACAGTTGATCGACGCGCCCGGTGACGCGAGCAACGTCTGGGATTTCGAGGCGGTCGCCCATGCCAATACACTGCCGCAGCACTGGAACTACATCCACATGGGCGTCGACGACTTCGAGACGCGCTACGCGAATCGAGCGGGCTACCAGCGGCTGTCGCTTCGTCCGAAACGGCTGGGCCCGGACGTCCCCAAGCTCGACACGTCGGTGTCGCTGTTCGGCAAACGCTGGGCGACGCCGCTGTTCCTGTGTCCGGTCGCGGCGCTCGAGGCGTATCACACCGAAGGCGAAAGCGGCGCGGCGCGTGCGGCCCGGGCGCGCGGCGTCCTGCAGATCCAGTCGCACCAGAGTTCGCAGTCCTACGAGGCGATTGCCGAAGCCCGTGGCGAGCCGCACTGGTTCCAGCTCTATGCGAATCAGGACTGGGACGTCAACAAGCGCACGATCGAGAAAGTGGCCGCCGCAGGCTGCCCCGTCCTGGTCTGGACCATCGATCTGATTGGCGGCAGCAACCGCGAGCTGTCGCGTCGCTCGCAAGGCAGCGAGGGCTACAACCGGCCGCTCTGCCAGAGCTGCCACAACCATCAGCCGGGCTACCAGCGCCCGATGCATCGCGGCGTGCAGGGCCCGCCGGGACCGCGCCCGGCCTTCGACTGGGACTACGTCAAGCGCCTGAAGGACGCCGGAAAGATGAAGGTCGTGCTGAAGGGCATCGTCACGCGCGAGGACGCGGAACTCGCTGTGCTCCACGGCGCCGACGGCGTGCTGGTCTCGAACCACGGCGGGCGCGCCGAGAACAGCCTGCGCGGCACGATCGACAGTCTGCCCGAGGTCGTCGCAGGCGTGAAGGGCCGCGTGCCGGTGATGTTCGACAGCGGCGTGCGACGTGGCGCGGACATCTTCAAGGCGCTTGCGCTTGGCGCCACCGCCGTGGGCGTCGGCCGGCCGTACGTGTGGGGCCTCGGCGCGTTTGGCCAGCAAGGCGTCGACAAGGTGATCGCGCTGCTGCTGGAGGAGTTCACGATGGTCATGCGGCAGGCCCGTACGGCGACGCTCGCTCAGATCGGGCCGCAGTCCGTCATGCCGGGAGCCACGCCAATCATGATGCGCGACAACCGTCAGGGGTTCGGGCTATGACCCGGCGGGCCCTCGTCTTCGGCGTCGCGTTCGTCGTCTTTCACGGCGCGGGCGCGGCGGCACAGTCGTCCACCGTGGAGTTCACGGTGTCGGGTAGTTCGACCGTGCGCAACTGGACGTGCACGGCGCAGGGCGTGATCGCGGTCACGCCGGCGACATCCGCCGCGCCGGTGCCGGGATTCGCCACCGGCGTGCAGGCCGCCACGGTCACCGTGCCGCTCACGGCCTTCAAGTGCCCCAACGACGAGATGACGCAGCACCTGAACGAGACAATGAAGTCGGGTGAATTCCCCGAGATCGTCTATCGCCTCGAGAAGTATGCCGTAGCCGGCGCACAAGCGCAGGCCACCGGTACGATGACGATCACCGGTGTATCGAAGCCCGTGAACATGCCGGTGACACTCACGTCCTCCGACAAGGGCGTGCTGGTCGAGGGCAACACGCGTCTCGAGTTCGCGACATTCAACCTGGAACCGCCGGCCGTGTTCCTGGGCATGCTGAAGGTCGGACCCCAGATTCGCATCAGCTTCAAGGGCACGATCGCGCGTTAAGGCCTTCATTATGAGGTTGACGACGATGGCGGCTTCGGCGCCGGTGAGCGCGCCCACGACGCTTCCTTTCCCACGTTAGCCCTCGAATTCATTCCGCCGGTTTACCGCCCGATTCCTCAGGCGTCACCGCCTGTGCTGCCAGGGTTCCCGCTGAACCTGACCTCGTAGCGTCGGCGTCCTAACAGGCAGCTCACAGCGTAGTTCGTCATCACGTCTCATCACTGGAGTATCCACAATGGCTGTTCTCATTCGAGGAGTCGCCTGCCTGGCGGCCCTCGCCACGCCTGGTATTGCCTACGCCGAAGTCGGAACCGTCCTGCGCCCCGACGACTTTGTCGGTATTTCGTTCTGGCTCATTTCCATGGCCCTGATCGCGGCCACCGCCTTCTTTTTCCTCGAGACACAGCGGGTTGCGGGAAAGTGGAAGACGTCGCTGACCGTCTCTGGCCTGGTCACGCTGGTTGCCGCCGTGCACTACTTTTACATGCGCGAAGTGTGGGTCACGACCGGCAGCACGCCGACGGTGTTTCGCTACATCGACTGGCTGATTACCGTGCCGCTGCTGATCACGGAGTTCTACCTGATTCTGTCGGCGATCGCGAAGCCGCCGGTTGGCATTTTCTGGCGATTGATGGTCGGCATCTTCGTCATGTTGGTATTCGGCTACCTCGGCGAAACCGGCTACATGAGCGTGTGGCCGGCTTTTATCGTGAGCATGGGCGGCTGGCTCTTCGTGATTTATGAGATCTTCGCGGGCGAGGCGAGCCGGATGAGTGCCGCCCACGCGCCGGCCTCGGTGCAGTCCGCTTACCAGACCATGCGGCTGATCGTGGTGTTTGGCTGGGCGGTCTATCCGATTGGCTATTTCCTTGGGTATCTGACGGGGGGCAACCCGGCAGACAGTTCGAACGCCCTGAACATCGTCTACAACCTCGCCGACGTGCTCAACAAGATCGCGTTTGGCGTCGTCATCTGGTCGGTGGCGGTTAGTGAGTCCGAGGCGGCAGCGGCCAAGTAAGCCATGCCGCCGAAACTGGAACGCGCCGCTCGGATTCAGGGCCTGGTGTTCTGCATCTTGGCGGCTTGTACCAGTGTGGCCTCCTGGGGGTTGCCGCGCCTGGCGCCGCCGGTCGAGTTGGGCCTCCTGGTCGGTCTGATCGTGACCGTCGGCGTTCCCCACGGGGCGGTTGATTCCGCCTACCTGTCGCTGTCGTTCCAGATGTCGCGCTGGCGCGAGTGGGCGGCCTTTGCGGCCCGCTACCTGGCTCTTGCTGCCGCCGTGCTGGCACTGTGGGTCGTGTGGCCCGCCGTTGGTCTTGGCGCGTTCCTGTTCATGTCGGCGGTCCATTTTTCCGGGGACCCGGTTCGCGGCGCCACCATGGCCACCCGAGCACTGCAGGGCAGCGCCGTGATCGTGCTGCCGGCGCTGTGGCATTCGGTCGAGACCGAAATGATGCTCGGATACCTGGCGGGGGCGTCGGCCGCTGCCCGGTGCCTGAGTGTGCTTCAACCCTTGGCGCTCCCGCTGGCACTCGGTCTTGGCCTGGCTGCAGTGGTCGAACTGCGCCGTGGCCGCGTGTTCGTCGCGGCCGAAGCCGCTGCCACTGTCATGGTGGCCATTGCGGCACCACCGCTCGTCGGCTTCACCGTGTATTTTTGTGGCATGCACAGCGCTCGGCACCTGTTGCGCACGGCTGAGCGCGCGCGCCTGTCGTGGCTGCGGTTGGCGCTGGTGGCCTGTGTGCCCATGCTCGGTACGGTCGCGACTGGCTTCGTGGCCTGGCGCCTAATGGCCCAACTGCCGGTGGATGCCGTGGCGATCCGGATCGTCTTCATCGGCCTGGCCGCGCTCACTGTGCCCCACATGGTCATCGTGGAGCGCGTGCGGTTCGCCCGGCTGGCAGCCTGAGTCGGCCGTCTTCAGTCGATCTTGAGCAGTGGCCGCGTGGGACAGTGGCCGCGAAACCGGTGCTCCAGTTCCTGCGTCATAATCGTGGAAAAAATGGCTGTGCCCGACATCTCCTTCATCGTTCCGGCCCATAACGAAGCGCAGTTGCTGGGGCAGACCCTGACTGCCCTGCACGTCGCGGCGCGCGCGGCGGAAGTGTCGTACGAGATCGTGGTCGCCGACGACGCGTCCACCGACCGCACGTCCGCCATTGCCTCGGCGCACGGCGCCACCGTCGTCCGTGTGGCACATCGCCAGATTGCGCTGACCCGGAACGCCGGTGCGTCAGTGGCGCGCGGCACGCTGCTGGTGTTTGTGGATGCCGACACCATCGTCCCGGCCGAGACACTGCGGGCGACACTGACGGTGTGGCGGGCAGGGGCGATTGGCGGTGGCGCCAGCGTGCACCTGAACGGACGCCTGCCGTGGTCGGCGCGGCTGGCGCTGCATCCGTTCCGGTTTGGCATGCGCGTGGCGCGGCTCGCCGCCGGCTGCTACGTGTTCTGCACGCGCCAGGCATTCGACGCCGTCGGTGGCTTCGACGCCCGGCTCTTCGCTGGCGAGGAACTCGCCTTCAGCCGCTCGCTATGGACGCAGGGCCGCTTCATCGTGCTCCGCGAACGCGTGGTTTCGTCCGGCCGTAAGTTGCGGACCCACTCCGCCTGGGAGGTGTTCACGCTCGTGCTCAGCAGCGTCATCCGCGGCCCAGCGGTGGTGCGCAGCCGAAAGCATCTCGACCTCTGGTACGGCGACCGGCGCCATGACCCCGACGCTGCCTGAGGTGCATCACTCCCTGCCGCGCTGATGCTCGCAAAGAGCGCCGCGATTGCCGCCCTGCGCTAGTTCTGCGTACCGAACGTTTCAGCGGCCCTGGCCACGAAGCACCCTGACCCACGCTACTTCCAGCACGAACGGGCCTGGTCTCTTCTCGGCCAGCAGGAAACCGATCGACATGACGCTGCGGGGATCGACTGCGCCCGCTCCCCGCACGACCTCGCCGAACGAGGTGGCCTCGAACCGGTCCATCGGGATAGCCACCTCGATCCACTCGCCCGCGCGGGTCGGCACCGGCGCCCGATATGATAAGGCCCTCATCTGCCTTGCCGTGTAGAGGTTCAACTGATACTCACGCCCGTCGCCACGCACGCGCGACACGAGAGTGTCGCCAGCCTGCAGGCCGAGCGTCCGGGGCCGCGACCGCACCGAGGCGAAGCCGCCGTTGTTCTCCAGCGACAGCGTCCCGTAAAACTCCAGGGTCTGGCGTTCGGTCATCCTGAATCGGCCGTCGGACACGCCGCCCATGACGCCGTCGTTTACGGCCTGCCACCCTGCGGCCGCGTCGGGCGACACGAACGCAAAAAGCGGGAGTTGTGGCGCCTGAGCGATCAACGAAATACCCATCAGAGCGACCACCGCTGAAACCAACATCACGCGACTCATCCAAATCACCCCGTACTAAAAACACGATGCGGAGTTTACATTTCGCAGACCTGAGTAGTCGGACGCTGGCGGGCCCCCACCAGGTCCATGGCCAGCAAGCCCACCCGGCCGGGGATAGACTTCAGGACGTGACCCTGGAGTTTGGACCGACGGTCACCGATGAGCGCGCCTGACTGCTGTTCGCGCACGCGCACGAACTGGCGACGGGGCCGGAGTTCGAGCGGTGTTTCCGCTTGCTCACCGATCGGCACCCTTACCTCGACACGTTCGTCCGCGCCGTCTCCTGCGGTCTCTTTCGCATCGACATCGTGCGGTACTTTCACGTCATCCGCTTCCAAGAGGTCCGGCAGTGGGTTCCGAGGAGCCACGCTGAGCCACGGCGCCTAGCGAGATCTGCCCACGGACATCGTCGGCGTGCCGGCGAATCGCCCCCACGTCGGCAGCCGCGAACGGCTCGCACGCCGGGCCATCTCAGCAGCGTCGCTCGACCACCCAGCGGGCGATGTTCATCAGGTGACCGCTCGGCAGGCCCGCGCTGACCAGGGCGTGCTCGGCGCGCGCGATGCTGTCTGCCGCCATCTCGCGCGAGCGGTCGAGACCATGCATCGCCGGGTAGGTGACTTTCCCCGTCGCGCGATCCTTGCCTGCCGTCTTGCCGAGGTCAACCGAGCTGCCTTGCACGTCGAGAATGTCGTCGACGATCTGGAACGCGAGGCCGATCTCTCCGGCGAAAGCGTCAATCGCGTCCACCTGCGCCGGCGTCGCACCCGCCATGATGGCCCCGGAGGTGGCCGCGGCGCGGATCAGCGCGCCCGTCTTGCGCGCGTGCATGTCGCGCAGCGTGTCCGCGTCGAGCGGCGGCAACGGGTGGTGCGGCGCCGTGATGCGCCCGGTGTATTCCAGGTCCATCGCCTGTCCGCCCAGCATGCCGCCGGCGCCCACCGCCTGTCCCACGCGGCCCATGACGCGCAGCTTGCGTTCGGTGAGCTGCGGCCGGCCGGCATCGCACGGCTCGTGGGCCAGCAGGGCGAACGCTTCGGCCAGCAGACCGTCGCCGGCCAGGATGGCCAGGCCATCGCCGTAGATCACGTGCAGGGTGGGGCGGCCGCGCCGCATGCTGTCGTTGTCCATCGCCGGCAGATCGTCGTGCACCAGCGAGTAGGTGTGAATGAGCTCCACGGCACAGGCCGCGGGCATCGCCTGCAGCCAGGCTTCCTGAACGGCCGCCTCTGATGCGGGCCGCGCGGCGCTGGCCACCGCGTCGGCGGCGGCCAGCGTCAGGATCGGACGCAACCGCTTGCCGCCGCTGCCGACGGCGTAGCGCATGGCCTCGGCGACCAGGGCGGGACAGACGGGCGGTCGCGGCAGCACGCGGTCGAGTGCCGCCTCGATCTCGACGCGTCGGGCCGCGACATAGTCCGTGAAGCTTTCGCTGCCGGTGTGTGTGTCCGTTGTCATGATCGTCCCATTGTCGTGCACGGTCATACCGTTTCCCACCGCCGCGCCAGGAGGCGCGCGGCAGCCCATCCCGCAAGTCCGACGATCGTGAGTGTCATGGCCGCCGGCAGTACCGCTGTCCAGGCGCCGCCTGCGTGCAGCGCGCGATCGAATCCCTCGATGGCCCATGCATTCGGCGTGGCCCAGCCCGCCTGCTGCAGCCACGGCGGCATCAGGAAGCGGGGCACCATCGAGCCACCGATCGCCGACACCACTAGTACGGCCACGTTCGAGACGGTGTGCGACTGCCGTGCCGTCTGGCACAGCGTGGCCACGAGCAACGTGAGTCCCGCCGAGGCCAGGGCCAGGCTCGCGGTGACGATCGCCCACGGTCCGACCCGCGCCGGCAGGTCCACTCCGTATGCGAGCCACGCCACGCCGAAGATGAGGGCAACCTGCGCCAGGCCCTGCGCCACCAGGAACAGCGCGCGGCCATCCACCAGGGGACCCATGCCGCCTGGTCCGGCCAGCACGCGGTCGACGATGCCCGAATCGCGATCGTCGTGCAGGCTGCTGGCGCCATGGACGGCCGAGAGCAGGACGAACATCGCCGCCACCGCGCCCGCGTAGTACGCCACCTGATCGAGCGCGGCGCCGCCGGAGGACGACTGGCGCTGCTCGACCAGCGCCGCGAACGGCCCCAGGTCGTCACTGGCGTCGTCGCCAGGTTCGGGCGCGAGCTGGTCGAGCTGCGCGTCGGCCTCGACGCGCTGCTCGCCGGTCAGTTCGACAATCGACTCGTCCACCAGCGTCACGACGCCGCGCAGGGCCGCGTCTGGCAGTCGTGAGAAATAGAGCCGCTGGACCGTGCCGGTGAGCAAGGCGCCCGCGACGGCGCGGGCCGGATGCGTGACCACGACGATCGGTGCCGGGCCCTCGCCAACCAGCTCGTCCAGACCCCGCCCGCCTCGCCGGATTACCAGTCCAGCGTCGGCCGCGCCACTGGCGACCGCGGCGTCCACGGCCGCCGCGTCTGCTCCGCGCGCGACCACCCGCAGGTTCGCGCTCGAGGTCACCGCCTCGATGAGCCTCATGGAGAGCGCCGAGCCCACTTCGTCGGCCAGCGCCACGCGCAGCCGCAACTGTTCGCCCGTCGCGCCGCCAAAGATGGCCGCGAAGATCGCAAACACGATCACCGGCAGCGCGAAGCTCATGACGAGCGCGCCGCGATCCCGCCACAGGGCCAGCGCCAACGATTGCAGCACCGCGCGCCTCACGACACCTCCGCTGTGCCGGTGAGCACGGCGATGGCGCCGCGCAGGCTGGGTTCACGCAGCCGCGCTTCGGCCACCCGCACGCCGGCCGCCAGCAGGCGCTGTTCGGTGGCGCCGAGGTCGGCCAGGCTGTGGCTCGCGGACCGGACCCAGGTATGCCCGCCGGCCTGCCTGAACCCCTCGGCCTCGAGCGCGCGAGCCGAGCCGTCTGGTCCGGCCTCCACCGAGACCGCCAGCTCGCGGCCGTCGCTGAAGGCGCGGGTGACGATCTCGGCCAGGGACCCGTGGGCGAGCACTCGCCCCTGGTGCATGACCACCACGTCGTCACAGATGGCGGCGGCTTCATCGAGGTTGTGCGTGGAAACCAGCAGGCCCATTCCGTTATCCCGCAAGCTTCTGAGCAGCGTGTGCAGGCGCGATTCCGACTCCGCGTCGACACCCACGGTGGGTTCGTCGAGCAGCAGCAGGGCCGGCCGGTGCAGCACGCCAGCCACCAGGTTCGCCCGTCGCCGCATGCCACCCGAGAGGGTGTGGGTGAGCGCCGAGGCGCGGTCGGCCAGGCCCGCCCAGGCCAGGCCCTCGTCGACGCGGGCGCCGAGGACAGCAGCGCCGACGCCCGATAGCCGGGCCAGAACCGAGAGATTCTCCCGAACGGTGAGGTGCGAATAGAGGGCGATGTCCTGGGGCACGATGCCGAGGCGCCCTCGATGCCTGGCCTCGGCGGGGGACAGACCCTCGACGCTGACGCTTCCGCCGTCCAGGCGCAGGCGCCCGGCGACGGCGCGCATCAGCGAGGTCTTGCCCGCGCCGTTCGGGCCCGTAACGGCGACGATCCGGCCGCGCCCGACCTCGAGCGACACCTCGTTCAGGACCAGACGGTCGCCGATGCGGCGGGAGGCGTGCCTGACCTCGAGGGTGGCGGGTAGTATAGTCATCACTCCGTGATCGTCGATGTGCTCGTCGTCGGAGGTGGCCTGGCCGGAAGCCTTGCGGCCTGGCGGCTCACCACCGCTCATCCAAACCTCAGCCTGTGCCTTATCGAAGGGGGCTCGCGGCTAGGCGGCAATCATACTTGGTCATGTCACGATACCGATCTGCCGCCGGCCGCCCACGACTGGGTGGCACCGCTCGTCGCGGCCCGGTGGCCGCGGCACGAGGTCCGGTTCCCCCAAGGCCCCCGCGTGCTGTCCGGCGCCTACCTCTCCATCACCTCGGCGCGCCTGCATGACGTGATCGCCCCGGCGCTCGGGCACCGCCTCAAGCTCGACACCGCGGTGGCCCAACTCGGTGTCCAGCGTGTGACGCTCAAATCGGGTGAAGAGATCCACGCCAACGTCGTGATCGACGCTCGCGGCGCCTTCGAGCCGCCGGTCCCCGTCGGGTGGCAGACGTTTGTGGGCCAGGAGTTCGAACTCGAGGCGGATCACGGCATGGAGCACCCGATCCTGATGGACGCGACGGTGCCGCAAGTCGGCGGTTTCCGCTTCATCTATGTCCTGCCCTGGACCGCCCGCCGTGTGCTGGTCGAGGACACGCTGTACGCCGACACCCCCACGGTCGACCACGGGACTTGCCGCCGGGCGATCGCCGACTACGTCACCCGCCGCGGCTGGGCCGTGAAGACCATGATTCGTGAGGAAGCTGGTGCTTTGCCCATCCCACTCGAGGGGCGTGGCGAGGCGTTCTGGCCCGACGCCACGCTCCGCATCGGCATGCGTGCGGGCTTGTTTCACCCCACCACCGGCTACTCGCTGCCCGATGCCGTGGCGACGGCCGAGCTGCTGGCCGGGATGGACCTCGGCGACCGGGACCGCGTCTATCACAGAGTGAAACAGGTGGCACTTGGTAAATGGCGCCAGCGCGCGTTCTTCAGGCTGCTCAATCGCCTGTTGTTCCGGGCCGCGCGTCCCACAGAGCGGTTCCGAGTACTCGAGCAGTTCTATCAGCGGCCCGAGCCATTGATTGCGCGGTTCTACGCGGGCCGCGTGACGTGGCTCGATCGGGCCCGTGTGCTGGCGGGCCGGCCGCCGGTGCCCCTTGCGCGCGCGCTGGCGCACCTGCGAGGCCAATAGCATGACGCCATCCACGTCGGCACCACGCGCAGCCGTCATCGGCAGCGGATTCGGCGGGCTGGCCCTGGCCATTCGCCTGCAGGCCGCTGGCATTCCCACCACGATCTTCGAGCAGCGCGACCGCCCGGGCGGCCGCGCCTACGTCTACCACGACCAGGGCTTCACGTTCGACGCCGGCCCCACCGTGATCACCGCGCCGCACTGTCTCGAGGAGCTCTTCGAGGTGGCGGGGGAACGCTTGTCCGACCACGTCGACCTGATGCCGGTCACGCCGTTCTATCGCCTGTTCTGGGAAGACGGCACCGTGATCGACTACTCGAACGACATGGCGGCCATGGTGCGGCAGATCCGCGCCATCAATCCGGCGGACCTCGACGGCTATCAGCAGTTCCTCCGCTACGCCGAGGAGGTGTTCAAGGAGGGCTACACGAAGCTCGCGCACGTGCCGTTCCTGAACCTGTGGAGCATGGTGCGGGTGGCGCCGCAGTTGATGCGCCTCGAGGCCTTCCGTACCGTCTACGACATCGTCGCGCGCTACATCAAGGACGAGCACCTGCGCCAGACGTTCAGCTTCCACTCGCTGCTGGTCGGCGGGAATCCGTTTGCCACCTCGTCGATCTACACGCTCATCCACGTGCTCGAGCGGAAGTGGGGCGTGACGTTTCCACGTGGCGGCACCGGCGAGCTGGTCCGGCAACTGATGGCGTTGTTCGAGCGGCTGGGCGGCACGATGCGCCTGAACACCGGCGTGGACGAGATCCTCACCCGCGACGGCCGCGTCACCGGCGTCCGCACCTCCGACGGCCGCGAAGAGGCGTTCACGGCCGTCGCCAGCAACGCCGATGTCGTGCACACCTATCGACGCCTACTGCGGCAGGAACCGGTGGCGGCGAGCAAGGCGGGCGGCCTTGAGCGGTCGCGCTTCAGCATGTCGCTGTTCCTGATCTACTTCGGCACCAGGCGCCGGCACCCGCACCTCGCGCATCACAACGTGATCTTCGGCCCGCGCTACCGCGAACTGCTGGACGACATCTTCGTGAAGGGCACGCTGGCCGACGACTTCTCGCTCTACCTGCACGCGCCGTCGGTGACCGATCCGTCGCTCGCGCCAGAGGGCTGCGAGGCGTTCTACGTGCTGTCACCCGTCCCGCACCTGGGCCTCGGCGACATCGACTGGCGCACCGAGGGACCCCGCTACGCCGACCGCATCCTGTCGTATCTCGAGGCGCGCTACATCCCGAACCTCAAGGCCGACCTCGTGACGCAGCGCATCTTTACGCCGCTCGACTTCAAGGAGACGCTGCACGCCCACCAGGGCTCGGCGTTTTCGCTGGAGCCGGTGCTCACGCAGAGCGCGTGGTTCCGCGTGCACAACCGGGACAGCCGCATCGGCGGGCTCTACTTCGTCGGCGCCGGCACCCACCCGGGCGCCGGCGTGCCTGGCGTGGTGAACTCGGCCAAAGCCACAGCCGGGCTGATGGTCGAGGACCTGGGACCGCTGGTGGGCACCGGGCGATGACCGCCGCAGGCGTGGCCGCGCAGGACGAAGCGATTCGAGCCGGCTCGAAAAGTTTTGCCCTGGCGTCGCGCCTGTTCGAGTCCGCCACGCGACCCTTGGTGTGGGACCTCTACGCATGGTGTCGTCACTGCGACGATGTGACCGATGGGCAGGTGAGCGGCCATGGCCACGCGGTGGTGGCGGATCGGGCCGCGCGGGTGGCGGAACTGAGGCGCCTGTCCGATCGCGCCCTTGGCGGGGACGGCGCCGCCGGGCCGGCCTTCGCGGGCCTCGCGCGGGTGGTCGCGGCGACCAGGCTGCCGGGGCGCTACGTGCACGACCACCTCGCCGGGTTCGAGATGGACGCCGCCGAACGCCGCTACGACACGCTCGATGACACGCTGTCCTACTGCTACCACGTCGCCGGCGCAGTTGGCTTGATGATGGCGTGGATCATGGGCGTGCGCGATCAGGACACGCTGCTGCGCGGCTGCGATCTGGGCATGGGCTTCCAGCTCACCAACATCGCGCGCGACGTGAATGACGATGTGGTGAACGGGCGCATCTACCTGCCGGCAGCCTGGCTCGGCGAGGCCGGGGCGACGCTGGTCGCCGGCGAGGCGATGTCCCTCCCGGCGCGGGAGGCCGTGGTGCCGGTCGTGGCCCGGTTGCTGGACGAAGCCGATCGCTACTACGCGTCAGCCTGGTACGGCGTCTCCGCCTTGCCGTGGCGGTCGGCGTGGTCGGTCGCGACGGCGCGTCACGTCTATGCCGACATCGGGGCGGTCGTCCGCCGGCGGGGCGCCTCGGCGTGGGACACCCGTGCGGCCACCGGCCGCGGGCAGAAAGTGGGCCGCGTGGTTCAGGCGCTGGGCGAGGCGGCCTGGTCGGTGACTCGGCGACATGCCGTGCGCCTGCCGCGGCAGGGGCTGTTGACGCCAGCGTCCACGGCTATGGGAGAATCGACATCATGATGGCCGTGGTCCTGTGGGTCGCGCTGTTCGCGGGCGCCCTGCTGATGATGGAGGGCGTGGCCTATTTCACCCATCGGTATCTGATGCATGGGCCGCTGTGGTTCCTGCACCGCTCGCATCACGTGCCGCACGACGGCCGGTTGGAGTGGAACGATCTGTTTGGCCTGTTCTTCGCGTTGCCCTCGATCGCGCTCATCCACTACGGCGTGCGGGATGGGTCGTGGATGCTGCCGGTCGGGCTGGGCATGACCGGCTACGGGTTGATCTACTTCCTGTTCCACGACGTGGTGGTGCATCGTCGGGTGCGGCTGCGCGGCGTGCCGCCGTGGCGCTACCTGCGCCGAATCATCAAGGCGCACCTGGTCCATCACCGCACTCACGGCCGGGAGGGTGCCCAGTCCTTCGGATTTCTCTACGCGCCGGGCGACCTCACCGGCGGCGAGAGCGAACCCGATCGTCGGATTCACCGATGAACAGGTCTCCGGGCCGTTCGCTTCGTGGGTGCATCGGCACATTGTGCGGGCGAGCGGGCCGGTTGGCCGACGACCCGATCCATAAACTGCGGCTGGGGCGCGACCCGAGCGACGGCGGTCGATTGGCCTCGCAGCCGACGATTTCGCGCTTCGAGCACACGGCGGCCCCGCATCTGCGCCAAATACTCCTGCCTCGCCTGTGATCCCACGCGCATGCCCTCCTGGGGCACACCCGCTGGGGTCACACTATTTATGGCGCGATACGGACCCTTTCACGTCGCCTGCGATGGACGTATGATCGCATGACGATGCGTGTCACCATCCCGCCGCGATCATCGGACACGTCGGCCGAGGCGGATCATGTGCAGATCGAGTTGATCCGCGCGGCGCCGGTATCCCGTCGACTGGGGATGGCCTGGTCGCTCTCAGCGACCGTGATCGGCGCGGCTCGGCGCGCGCTGGCACGGGCGCAGCCGCTCGCATCTGCCGAAGAGCGGGATCTGCGATTCGTCGAGATCCAATACGGTTCAAACTTGGCGGAGGCGCTTCGTGCCGACTTGGCCCGGCGTCGCGCACACGACCCGGAACGGGGATGACTGCCAGCGACCTGGTCGCGGCCCTCGAACCAGTGGCCGCGGCATTCGAAGCGCTCGGGATCGCCTACTTCCTGGGCGGCTCAGTCGCCAGTTCAGCGCACGGTGTCGCTAGAGCAAGCCTTGACGCCGACATTGTCGCCGAGATCGAACCTGCTCATGTCGACCGGGAGGGTTTTGGGTGTGCCGCGACTGATTCGCGCGAGGATCATCGGCCGTATCGAACAAAGACGGGCACCTGCTTCTCGCGCCTGCTCATCAATGTGGGCCGACTACCCGAGCCTGGGCGTCACCCCCGCCGCGGTGATCATTGCAGCGAACCCTCGTGCTTGAACCTGCGTGCGCACCTGGCGACTGTCCGGTGTACCATTCCGCCGTGATTCTCTCGCGCCGCAGCAAGGCGGCGATGGTCGTCGCGTTGCTGGTAGTGGGCGACTGGCTGTCGCCCCCCTACCTCGATGCGCTCGGCTTCATCATCCGCGCCGCCGACCTGCCCGGCGCGCCGGCCACCGTGGCCGCGTGGCGGGCCGTCGACTTCACCCGTGAGGAGGTCTTCGCGGTCCCGACGCGGACCGGCGACGTCCCCGCGCGCTTCTATCGGCCGGGCGGGACGATCCGGCGCACGATCTTGCTGATGCCCGGCGTTCACCGCGACGGCATCGAGGAAGCCCGCCTGGTGGGGCTCGCTGAAGACCTGGCGGCGACCGGCTTCGGCGTGCTGACGATTGCCGCACCGGACCTCCAGAAGTTCAAAATCACACCGCAAGTCACCGACGTGATTGAAGACGCCGTGATCTGGGCAAGCGCGCAGAAACAGTACGCGCCCGACGGCAAGGTCGGGCTACTGGGCATTAGCTTTTCCGGCGGCCTGTCAATCGTGGCCGCCGGCCGGCCGGCCATTCGCGACCATGTCGCGTTCGTGCTGTCGTTCGGCGGTCACGGTGACCTCGCCCGCGTGATGCATTACCTCTGTTCAGGGCAGGTGCTCGGCGATCTCGAACGGGCGAAGCAGAGTTCGGCCGTCGTCGGCGCCGATCACGTCGGCGTGCATCCCCCCCACGACTACGGCGTGGCCGTGGTGCTGCTCAGCCTGGCGGACCGCGTGGTGCCCGCCGATCAAGTCGCGGCGCTCAGCCGCGGCATCGACGGCTTCCTGCTGGCTTCGTCGCTGGCGATGACCGATCAGGCCGCCGCGCTCAAGGTGTTCGACGAGATGAAGGCATATGCCGTGAGGTTGCCGGAGCCGTCACGCACGCTGATGACCTACGTCAACGATCGTGCGGTCGACAAGCTGGGGCCGATCCTGCTACCGATCGCCGACGGCCTGAAGGACTACGAAGGCATGCCGGCGCTGTCGGCCGAACGCGCGGCCCCGCCGCTCGGGCCGGTGCTGTTGCTTCACGGCGTCGACGATAACGTAATTCCGTCGATGGAAACGGTGCTGCTGGCGGAGCACCTGCGGGGCAAGGCGCAGGTGACGGGCCTCTTGAGTGGCCTGATTACCCACGCCGAGGTCAACCGTACGCCGAGCCTGACCGAAGTTTGGCGGCTGATGCGTTTCTGGCGCGGCATAATGAACCAGTGAGCAGAGACACGGGACCCGGCGTCCGCCTACAAAAACTTCTCTCGACCGCGGGAGTCGCCTCGAGGCGCGCCTCGGAACAGATGATTCTCGAAGGCCGCGTCACCGTGAACGGCGAGACCGTGCGCGCGCTTGGGACCAAGGCTGATCCCTCGAAAGACGCCATCAAGGTCGATGGCCGCCGCATCAAGCTTGACGTCAAGGACCGCTACCTTGTTCTCTACAAGCCCAAGGGCTACGTCACCACGCGGAGCGATCCCGAGAAACGGCCCACGATCATGGATCTGATCGGACAGGGCGCCTATATCTACCCCGTCGGCCGCCTCGACTTCGACTCCGAGGGTCTGTTGCTGATGATGACCGACGGCGACCTCGCCGCGCGGCTCACCCACCCGCGCCACGAGGTCGACAAGGTCTACGAGGTGGTCGTGCTTGGCATGCCCGACCCGAAGGCCATGGAAAAACTCCGGAAAGGCGTGTTCATCGACGGCCGCCGGACCTCGCCAGCCGACGTGCACGCCGGCACCACGCTGAGGGGCCCCAAAGCGACCACCCTGCTGACGATCACGCTCAGGGAAGGCCGAAACCGGCAAATCCGCAAAATGTGCCGGTCGGTTGGGCTGCCGGTGCGTGACTTGCGCCGGATCGCGATGGGCCCGATCGGCCTGGGCCGGCTCAAACCGGGGCAATGGCGTGACCTGACCTCGGACGAGGTTAAGCGGCTGAAGGTCAGCGTCTAGGCCCGGCCTATTTACGTAGTTCGTAAAAAGGAAGCAGCTTCACTTTCAGTCACCGGGGCGGCGGCACATCCCATAGCTGCTTCAGGAACCACTGGACGGCCGCCTCGAGCGCCGCGTCACCCTGCTGATCGGTAATCTGCAAGACCGCCGACGTCTTCGGGATCTGATCGAGCAACGCAAGGGGCCGATATTCGGCCAGGGCGAGGCGCGTCTCGTCCGCATTCATCGCGCGCGCCAGCACCTGCGTCGCCGGCACCTGACCCGACCGGGCGAGGCGCACCAGGTCGGTCCGCTGGGGCACGGTCGGGCTGAATGACAGACGGTCTGAACCCTGTCCCACCGTCCCGGGCGTCACAGCCACGCCGGCCTTCACCCGGGCATCGGTCGCCGCCAGTGCGACGACATGCGCGCCAGACACACCGGTGCCCCACACGCCGATGCGCGCGGGATCGACGCCCGGTTCGCCCTGCAGGAAGGTGATGGCGTTGCGAATGTCGATCAACTGCGTTTCCGGCAACAGGCGCTTGCGCCGGATGCGCACGGTCGACGTGTGCTGCGAGAAGCGCAGGCGATCGTCCCAGCGGGTACCGTCCGCAAGGTAGATGAACCCGCCACTCTGGCCCCATCCGCGATAGTCGATGGCCAGCGCCACGATGCCGCTGGCGGCAAACTGTTCGGCCTGCCTCTCGACGGCCGCCGCCGTCTCACCCCAGCCAGGCGCGAGGACGACGGCGGGCGAGGCACCAGTCGGGGCGAACCCGGGCGGATAGAAGAGGCGGCCATGAACCGACACCGCCTCGCTGAAGAAGCGCACATCCTTCCCCGCGGCCGACGCCGCCGGGCGCGCAGCCGACGGCGGCGGAATCATCCACGCCGACTGAGGACTCGGCGGCACAATCGACGGCGTGGCGAGGTATTTCAAAAACCAGTCGGCGGCCAGGGTCGAACCGACCTCGAAGCCCGCGTACGAGTAGGCCTGAAAGTGCGAGAGGCCCGGCAGCACCACGACCTGGCTGGGCACGCCTCTGCCGGCGAGAAACTTCGACGCCTCGATCGCGCCGGCCGCGCCGCCGGTCAACTCGTCCTTCTCCGCAGGAATCAGCAACACCGCCGTGGTCGGACGAATCTGGTCGAGCGTCGTGCCGGGACGGACATCCCGATTTCGCTGATTCGACCACGCGTCGATCTTGCTCTTGAACGAGAACCCGCCATCGACCTCGCTACCCTGCCCCGTCCTTACGCGGGTGATGGCGTCCGGCAGGAGATTCGCGACGACGGCTACCGGGCCGCGCGGTGCCGGCCGCGGCGCCGAGACTTGTGAGACGACCGCCTTGACGCGGGCATCGAGGGCGGCCACCGCCATCACGATCGCGCCGCCGTTGCTCGATCCCCAAATGCCGATGCGATCTGGATCGACGCCGGGCTCGCCTTGCAGGAACGACACAGCCGCACGGAAGTCGGCAATCTCGTGAACGTTATTGAGGTTGGTCCGCTTGAGCAGAATGCGGCGCTCCAGCTCGGTGACGGCCGCCGCATCCGTCGTTGGGTCGGGTTCGAGCAGGCGAATGTCGTCGGAGCCGCTGCCGCTGAAGCCGTAGCTCTGGTAATCGATGGCCATCGCCACCAGGCCGCGCTCCGCGAATCGCGACGCGAACTTCTCGATGCCGATCGACAGCGCGTTGATACCGTGGCCAACCACGACGGCTGAATACTTGCCGGCCGTAGTGAAGCCCTGCGGCAGAAACAACTTGCCGTAGAGCGGCACACCGCCATCGACGTAGAACGTCACTTGTCGCGTGCGAACACCGTCGGCGAGCTGGTATTCCCAGTCCCGCGGCTGGGTGCCGCCATCGCGCTTCTGGTCGGGGTCAGTCGTCTGACGTTCCAGGGCGGCCTTGTGCTGGTCGATGACAGCAGTACTGATCTGCGCCTCGAGCGGCACGGCGGCCACCAAGAGGCACGAGGCAAGGGCAACGGTCAGGCGATGGCTGGACACAGCGGGCAGTCTACCCGCCGTCTTCACGATTTGCCAGATCGGATACCAGTGTTAAGGTTCAGCAAATGATTGGCCGAGCCGCCCTGGCCCTGACCGCCTGGACCGAGCGCTGGATCCCCGACGCCTTCATCTTCGCCCTGGCCGCCACGGTCATCGTGGTGGTGGCGGCGTTGACCTGGACCGGTGCCACCGCCGGCCAGATCGTCGACGCGTGGGGCGGCGGGTTCTGGGGCCTGATTCCATTCACGATGCAGATGTCCCTGGTCATCATCACGGGACACGTGCTCGCGACGTCGGCGCCCATGCGAACGGTGATCCGCGCCATCGCCGGCTGGCCGCAGACGCCGCGCGGCGCGGTAGCAATGGTGGCGTTCTTTGCCATGGCGAGTTCGTGGTTCAACTGGGGCTTCTCATTGGTCTTCAGCGCGGTCCTCGCGCGAGAAGTGGCACGCCGCGTGCCCCGGGTCGACTATCGCGCCCTCGCGGCCGCCACGTTCCTGGGCCTGGGCAGCATCTGGGCACAAGGATTGAGCGGCTCGGCGGCGCTGCAAATGGCCACGCCCGGCGCCCTGCAGCCGCAGATTCGTGAGATTGTCTCGGGCGGCGTGATCCCGGGCGGACTGATCCCGTTCACCCACACCATCTTCCTGTGGCAAAGCCTGGTCGCGGTGATCATCGAGGTCGTCGTGGTCACGCTGCTGATGTGGCTGGCGACCCCACCGGCCGGACGGACGCGGACGGCCGCGGACCTTGGCATCGACCTCGTCGATCCGGAACCGCCGGTCATCAACCGCCGGCAGGTGCCGCCCGGCGCCTGGCTCGAACACTCGGCCATCCTGCCCCTGTTCATCGTGGCACTCGGCGGCACCTATCTCGTGCGCTACTTCATGCGCGCGCCGGACGCGATCAACGCCATCACCGTCGATACCGTGAACCTGACGTTCCTGCTGCTTGGTATCCTGCTGCACCGAACGCCGGCCAGGCTGATGCACGCGGTCCAGGCCGCCACCCCCGCGGTCTGGGGCGTGGTCCTTCAGTTTCCGTTTTATGCCGGCATCGCCGGCGTGATCACCGGTACTCACCTGAGCCAGCAGCTGGCCACCGTGTTCGTCGGCATCTCGAATGCCACGACCTTCCCCGCCGTCGTCGCGGTCTACTCCGCCGTGCTCGGCGTGTTCGTGCCATCCGGCGGCTCGAAGTGGATCATCGAAGCACCGTATGTGATGGCCGCCGCCCACGAACTGAAAGTCCATCTCGGCTGGGTTGTCGTCGCCTACGATCTCGGTGAAGCGCTGGCCAACCTGCTGCAGCCGTTCTGGATGCTGCCCATTCTTGGCATGCTCGGCCTGCGCGCCCGCGACGTGATGGGCTATACCTTCGTGGTCTTCCTGGTGCTCACGCCGGTGGTGCTGATTCTCGTGACCGTGTTGGGGATGACGCTTCGCTATCCGCTCTAACGGCCACCGATTACAGGACAGTCGCAGATTTTGACGCAGATTACAGACAGGGTTTGGATGACACCGACTCGCAAAGCACTCTTGGTCGTCGCCGCGGCGGGCCTGGCGGCCATCACACTTCGGGCTGACGATCGGGCGCTGGCCAGGGGCGAGTGGCGCTACTACTCGGGCGATAACGGCGCCCGCAAGTACTCGCCCCTCGACCAGATTCGCCGCGACAACGTTGGCCAGATGCGCATTGCATGGCGCCGGCCGCACCTCGACGCCAGCCTGCTGGGAGGCCAGCCGGCGCCGCGGCTCTCTAATAATTTTCGGTCGACGCCGTTGATGGTTGGCGGAGTCCTGTACGCCTCCAATGCGGTGGGCCTGGTCGAAGCCTTCGACGCCGGAACTGGAAAGACGCTGTGGGTGCAGCAGGCGGGTCCGGAGGGGCTCACCGGCACCAGCAATCGCGGCGTGGCATTCTGGGGACAAGGCGCCGACGCGCGCATCATCACCCACCGCAATCAGCGGCTCTACGCCCTCAATCCGATGACCGGCGAGCCGATCGCGACCTTCGGCAACGGCGGTTCCGTCGATCTGAACGAAGGTCTCGGGCCGCTCAGCAAGGGCTATTTCTGGAACGCCGTGCCGCTGGTGGCGCGCGACGTCATCGTGATGGGCTCATCCATGGTCGACCAGGACTCGGCGACCAAGGTCGAGGGAGATCCGGGTAACGTGCGGGCGTTCGACGTCCGCACCGGCAAGCCGCGCTGGATCTTCCACGTCGTGCCGCAGGAAGGCGATCCCGCGCTGAAGACCTGGAAGGGCGATGCGTGGCGCTACACCGGTGCCGGCAACGTCTGGGCGCCGATGAGCGCAGACGATGAGCTTGGCTACGTCTACCTGCCGACGACCAGCATGACCAACGACATGTATGGCGGACAGCGGCTGGGCGACACGCTGTATGCGACGTCAGTAGTGTGCGTGGAAGCCGCCACCGGCAAGCGCGTGTGGCACTACCAGACCGTGCATCACGACCTGTTCGACTACGACAACCCGGCCGCGCCCATCCTCACCGACATCATCGTCAACGGCAAGCTAATCAAGGCGGTCGTGCAGGTCACGAAACAGTCGTGGGCCTACGTGCTCGACCGGGTCACCGGCAAGCCGGTGTGGCCGATCGAGGAACGGCCGGTGCCGGCCTCCACCGTGCCCGGCGAGCAGGCGTCCCCGACGCAGCCCTTCCCCAGCAAGCCGCCGGCGTTCGATCGGCAAGGCATTACCGAGAACGATTTGATCGACTTCACACCCCAGTTGCGCGCCGAAGCTCTGACCATCTTCAAGCAGTACGCCACGGGACCCGTGTTCACGCCGCCATCGGTCGTCGACGAGAAGATCAAAGGGACGATCGAGCTGCCGGGATCAATCGGCGGGGCCGACTGGACGGGAGCGGCGTTCGATCCCGACACCGGCATGTTGTACGTGCCGTCGATAACCAACCCGTTCGTCGCCAATCTGCTGCCGGGCGATCCCAAGGACACGAACCTGCGCTTCCGCGCCTCGACGCGGGCGTTGCTGCAGGGGCCGCAAGGATTACCGCTGGTGAAGCCACCGTACGGCCGCATCACCGCGCTCGCCCTGACCAACGGCACACAGGCGTGGATGGCGGCCAACGGCGATGGTCCCCGCCACCATCCCGCCATCAAGCACCTCAACCTGCCACCGCTCGGCCAGTCGGTCCGCGCCGCGCCGCTCGTCACCAAGTCGCTGTTGTTCGTGACCGAAGGCGACCAGGTCAACGTGCGCACGCCGCCTGATGGCGGCGGCAGGAAGATCCGCGCGTTCGACAAGACGACCGGTCAGGTGGTGTGGGAGATGGCACTCGACGCCGGCAGCACGGGGACGCTCATGACCTATCTCCACATCGGGAAACAGTACCTCGTGGTCGCGATCGGCGGATTCGACCATCCGGCAGAGTTCATCGCGCTCAGCCTGCCGTGACCGGCGACGGCGTGACACCAGCCACGCACCCATGGCGCCTCCCACCTATCCCGCCGCCGACGCCGTGGCAGCCGCGGTTCACGATCTTCAAGTGGTCGCCGCGTGAACAGTTCGTTCATGCGCACCGGGTCGACGCGCCTGTTATTCGGGTTGGTCGTCGGGAACGTCGCCTTCGTCGAGCGGCAACATTTCCTCAGGCACCGAGCGTTCCATCAGCACCGGCGGCGGGTCAAACCCGAGCTGCTGCGCCATCTCTTCGATCTTCGGCAGGTCGTTGAGATCGTTCAGCCCGAAGCGGATCAGGAATTCCTTGGTCGTCCCGTACAGGAACGGCCGGCCGATCACGTTCTTGCGGCCGACGATCTTGATCAGGTGGCGTTCGAGCAACGTCGACAGCACGCCCGACGTGTTGACGCTGCGGATCTCGCCAATCTCGGCGGCGGTCACCGGCTGCTTGTAGGCAATCACCGACAGCGTTTCCAGCGACGCCGCCGACAGTTTGTTCGACGACCGCTCGTGGAACAAGCGGCGCACCCATTCATGGTACTCGGGACGCGTCGTGATCTGAAAGCCACCGGCGACTTCGGCCATGTGCAAGCCGCCGCGATCGACGTAGTCGGCCTGCAACGCCGTGAGCGCCGCCAGCACGTCTTCTTTGGGTTCGTCGTTCAGCAGCCGGTAGAGCATGCGCGGCGTCAACGGATCGGGCGAGGCAAAGACCAGCGCCTCGATCACCGCCTTCAACTGCGACTGCTCCATCCGCGGCTGCGGTTCATCGACCGGGATTTCCTCGACCGGGTTCTCGTCGCTCATTCCTTGTCGTCCTTCGGCGTCAGTGGTGGCAGCCCTTCGTTGTCCGCCGTAGCTTCGGCGGCAGCGGGCGGGGTGCCCTTCGGGTGGTGCGCGTTATATTCGTCTTCCGGATCGTGGGCCGGGTGCGGCGCGTCGGCGGGCCGGGCCCGCTTGTAGATGCGAATCGTTCCGCCCACGCCACCCGTCTGGAACACGCGGATCAGCTTCAGTCGAATCATCTCCAGCAAGGCCAGGAACGTGAGAATCATGTCCCCACGCGACGCCACATCGTCGAACAGATCCTCGAAGCCGCAGGCGTCGGTCTCCGACAGCCGCCCGAGTAACTGGTCGATGCGCAGCTCGATCGGGATCTCTTCGGCCGGCAGCACCACCGGCGGCCGCTCGCGGGCGCGCTCGAGCACCTGCTTGAAGGCCGACAGCAGCGTGAACAGGTCAACTTCGAACTCCGGCTCGTAGTCGTCGCCGGCAATCTCTGCGATGCGCGCATCGGGGCGGCCCCACTGCGCGTTGCGCAGGGTCTCCCGGTCGTGCAGCAGTTCCGCGGCCACCTTGAACTGCTGGTGTTCGAGCAGGCGCCGTACCAGCAAGTCGCGCGGATCTTCTTCTTCCGCCGGGTCGCCGGCAGCGGTCTCTGGCCGCGGCAGCAACATCTTGCTCTTGATGTGGATCAGCGTCGCCGCCATCACCAGGAACTCGCTGGCGAGGTCGAGGTTCAACTCCTGGAGCAAGTTCAGGTATTCGAGGTACTGCTTCGTGATGACCGAGATCTGGATGTCATACACGTTCATCTGATTTTTCTTGATCAGATGGACCAGCAGGTCGAGCGGGCCTTCGAACGACTGCAGCTTGATTTGAATGGAGTCGAGCTGCGACTCGAATGCCTCTTCGGCGGCCGGGTCGACCGGCGGAACGGGCGGAATCTCGGGTGTCTCGGCCATTAGTACTTTAACTTCACGGCTGCACGCACGCGGTCCATGGTGCCCTGCGCCACGACGCGGGCCTTCTTCGACCCCGCCATCAACACCTCGCGGAGGTAGCCCGGCCTGGCCAAAGCCTGCGCGCGGCGTTCGCGGATCGGGTCGAGCATGCTGTTGATGGCCACGGCTAGCTTGGTCTTGACCTCGACGTCCCCCACCTTGCCGGCGCGATAGCGATCCTTCAGGTCATCGACCTCGGCCACGTTCGGGTTGAACGCGTCGTGGTACATGAACACCGGGTTGCCCTCGACGGTGCCGGGGATGTCCGCACGCACCCGCTTCGGGTCCGTGTACATCTGCCGCACCTTGTTCTGCACGGTCTTGGTATCGTCCGACAGGTCGATGGTGTTGTTGTAACTCTTGCTCATCTTCCGGTTGTCGAGTCCGGGCAGCCGCGGCGTAGGCGTGAGCAGCGCCTGCGGCTCCACCAGCGCAGACGAAGGATAGAAGTTATTGAAGCGCCGCACCACTTCGCGCGCGAGCTCGACGTGCGGCACCTGGTCTTCGCCCACCGGCACCCAGTGCGCGTCGTAGACGACGATGTCGGCCGCCTGCAGCAGCGGATAACCCAGGAAGCCGATGCTCGAGAGATCGCGCTCGCTCAACTGCGCCATCTGCTCCTTATAAGTCGGCACCCGCTCGAGCCACGGAATGGGCGTGACCATCTGGAACAGCAGATACAGTTCCGCGTGCTCGGGCACCAGTGACTGGACGAAGAACGTGCTCTGCTCCGGGTCGAGGCCGCAGCCAATCCAGTCGGCCGCGTTGTCGAAGGCGTTGGCGACAATGTCCGAGGTGTCGGCGTAGTTGGTCGTCAGCGCGTGCCAGTCAACGATGCAGTGGTACGAGTCGTACTTGGCCTGCAGGTCGACCCAGTTCTGGAGCGCGCCTACGAGGTGGCCGAGATGGAGTTTTCCAGTCGGGCGCATCCCCGACAACACGCGTTGCTTCGTCACCGTACACCCAGAAGCGTTAGCAGGAAGTATGCAACGGGCCCCAGCAGGGTGCTCAGGGCGCCGGTCAGCATCAAAGCATACAAAATCATGAAGCCGTACGGCCGCATCAGTTCGATGATGCGGGCTGCGGCCGGCGGCAGCACGCCGAGCAAGACATTGCCGCCATCGAGCGGCGGCACCGGCACCATGTTGAACAGGGCCAGCAGCACGTTGATGACGACGAACATGTCCAGGAACTGGAACAGGGGCGTCATGACGGCTCGCCCGACGATGTCACCCGGGGCCACGCCGGGAATGACGAACAGGAGGATGGCGCCGGCAATGGCCATCAACACATTGCTGGCCGGACCGGCCGCGGCAATCAGGGCAAAATCGCGCGTCGGATGCTTGAGAAACCGCGTGTCCACCGGCACCGGTTTGGCCCAGCCGATCAGCGGCAAGCCGGTCAGGATGGAGATCAGCGGGAACAGCAGCGTCCCGACGGGGTCGATGTGGACCGCAGGATTGAGCGAGAGCCGGCCGAGATGCTCGGCCGTGCGGTCACCGAGGCGATAGGCCGCCCACGCGTGCGCCGCCTCGTGAACTGACAACGAGGCGATCAGCACGGCGAGTTGGATGAGAACCTGAGTGAAATCGATGCCGGCCAGAGCTCAAAAGATTATCACAGGGATGGCCCGTGACTCCCTTACGGATTGGCCGCGAAGTAAGCGATCACGGCATCGGCGGTCCGGTCGCCGACCACACTGGCCAGTTCCTCCCGGGTCGCGCGGCGCACACCAGACAGGCTGCCAAACGACGTCAGCAGTGTCTTGCGCCGGCGGACGCCAATGCCGGGGATGACGTCCAGTTCCGACCGCAGGTCGCGCTTCGTCCGCGACTGGCGGTGGAAGGTGAGCGCGAAGCGGTGCGCCTCATCGCGGATGCGCTGCAGCAGGTGCAGCGCCGAGCCGTGGCGATCGAGCGCGAGCGGCTCGACGCTGTCGCGGGTGAAGACGAGTTCTTCCTTCTTCGCCAGGCCAACGGCCACCAGGTTCGACAGCCCCACCGTCTCGAGCGCGGCATAGGCGGCGTTGAGCTGTCCCTTGCCGCCATCGATCACGATCAGATCCGGGAACGGTCCGCCGTTCTCCAGCACTCTCGCGTAGCGGCGCCGCACGACCTGCTCCATGGCCGCGAAGTCGTCCTGGAACCGCTGGCCGATCTTGAACTTCCGATACTCCCCCGGCTTCATCCGCCCTTCCTCGCACACCACCATCGAGGCCACGGTCTCGCTGCCGTGGATGGTCGAGATGTCGAAGCAGTCGATGCGGCGCGGAAGTTTCGGCAGGCGCAGCGCCGCCTGCAGCACTTCAAGGGCCTCGAAGTTAGCCGTGGCGTTGGCGTCGAAGCGCGTGCGATACGCCAATGCGGCGTTGCGCAGCGCCAGTTCCATCAGCCCTTTTTTGTCGCCGCGCTGGGGCATCACGAGCCGGACCTTGCGGCCGGCCTTGCGGGCCAGCCAGTCCTCAAGCAGTTCCTGTTCCGCCAGTTCGACCGGGATGTGAATCTCCGGAGGCGGCGCCTGGTCGAAATAGAACTGCTGAATCGCGGCTTCCACCACCTCGCTCTCGGTCTCACCGTCTTCCTTGGCGTCGGTCACGAACTCCACGCGTTCGATGACGCGGCCGCCACGAACCAGGAACACTTGCACGACGGCGCCCTTGGGCCCGAGCTTCAGGCCGAAGACGTCGCGGTCGCCGAGTTCAGCCGACGCCATCTTCTGTTGCCGTTCCTGTAGCGTCTGGACGGTCCGCATGGCATCACGCAAGTGGGCCGCCTCTTCGAAGCGCTCGTCGGCCGCGGCCGCCATCATTCGGATCTGCAACTGGTCTGCCAATTCGTCGTTGCGGCCTTCGAGAAATAACCGCGTATCAGCGACCGCCACGGCGTATTGCTCGGGCGAGCAAATCGTCTCGACGCACGGCGCCAGGCAACGTTTGATGTCGTACTCGAGGCACGCCCGCTGGCGCTGGCCGGTGATCACCTCGTTGCAGGAGCGGATGCCGAACACCTTGTGCGTCAGCGACATGGTCCGGCGGGCGAACTTGGCGGGCAAGAACGGCCCGGCATAGACGTTGCCGTCGCGTTCGACCGAGCGAGCCACCAGCACGCGCGGAAACGCCTCGCTGGTGGTCAGCTGCAGGTAGGGGTAGTTCTTGTCGTCGCGCAGCAGGATGTTGAACTTGGGCGACCGCTGCTTGATGAGATTGTTTTCGAGCGCCAGCGCCTCGACCACCGAATCCGTGACAATGACCTCGAGGCCGGCGACCTCGTCCAGCAAAGCGTTGGTCTTGGGGCTGCTGCCATAGGCGCCCAGGTACGAGCGCGTCCGATCCCGCAGCGAGCGGGCCTTGCCGACGTAGATGGTCTCGCCCTGGGCGTTGTAATACAGGTAGACGCCCGGCTGCTCCGGGAGGCGGCTAATCTGTTCCTTGAGATCATGGATAGGCATCGGGTACGCTTAGCCCACCTTCCATTATGACCTTCACAGGGGCGATCGGCGCCGTTTGCATGTTTCCCCTCCGGGCCATCATCAGCGCCTCGGTGGCCCTGGGTATCCATCCCAACGTCCTGACCCTCATCGGCGTGCTGATCAACATCGTCGCGGCGTGCGCCCTGGCGGTTGATAGCTTTGTGCTGGCCGGCGTGATCATGATCGTCGCCAACATCTTCGACTTCATCGACGGCAAGGTGGCGCACATCACCGGCAAGCAGTCGGAATTCGGCGCGTTCTGGGACTCGACGCTCGACCGGTTCTCGGACCTGGCGCTCTTTACCGGGTTGATCTGGCTCTACGCCGAGCGCGGCAGTAACGGCTACGTGCTGGTCGCGACCCTGGCGTTGATCTTCTCGATCATGACCAGCTACGCCAGAGCGCGCGCCGAGTCGTTGATCGACAAGTGCAAGGTTGGCTTCATGGAACGGCCCGAGCGCATTGTGCTGTTCATGATCGGCGCCTTCACCGACCGCATGGCAGGCGTGCTGTGGGTGCTGCTGGTGCTGTCGATCATCACGGTCAGCAACCGCATTCACTACACCTACCTGGCGTTGAACCAGAAGCCGATGCCCACCGGGGTGTTCGCGCGTTTCTTCTTCTGGCGGGACGAACGCGCGACGATGCCCTACGATATCTGGGTCGCGATTATTCTCGCGTTCGTCTGGCTGGTGCCGCCCGATTGGCTTCAGGATCCTGCGGCGAGCGGCCTGGGATTGCTGGGTTATTTAATGAATTAGACGGCGGCATTAAAGTGCGGTCCTGGCAGTCTTCTTCTTGCCCCTGCTCACCTGGTCAAGGCTCTTGCGCAGGGCCTCCATCAGGTCGACCACCTGAAGGGCCAGCTTCATTTCGGCCGGATTGACCTGACCGCGCCCCTCGCGCAGCTCGTCGATCTAATCGATAGTGCGGATCTCGGCGGCGTGGTGCCGAAGCTACGCGGATTCGCGCGTATCGCGGGAACCGAGGTGCACCCCGGGCCCTTCATCGAACGCGATGGTGTGGCGGCCAATCTCTTCGCGCAGCAGGTGCCGCACTTCGCCTAGATGGGGGCCCGGGACCGTCAACTGCCGGGCCAGCGTCTTTTGGCGCGATGCCAGGATCAGCGTGCCACCGCTCTTCCATGTGAGGCCGCCAATTTCCCGGTACGACATGAAGCCGCTGTCGGTCCAGATGCCGTCGCGGTAGAGCCCTGGCTTGATGCGCGCGGAGAGCGGCAGCAGGTAGCCGTAGTAGGTGAACATCATCGCCACGCCGAACAGCGACGAGTACGAGCGCGGCATGCGATACGCAGTGAGCAACAGGATCGCGCCGAGCATGATACCGATGGCCAGGTTGATGGCGAAGAACGGCGGCTTTGGCGATGGCCACGTCAGCATGACGTCGCGCCGCAAGCGCCACCAGGCGGCCAGCTCGTAGCTGACCCGCAGGTTGACGATGACGAACAGTGCACCAAGGGCGATGAGGGCCTGCCGTAACGTGCCGGCAAACTCATCGGCGCTCATCGCGCCTCGGCCTTGGTGGCTTCGTCGGCGCGCGACAACGTCGGATCGAAGCACTGCCGGCACCGCGCCTCGTAGATATTCTGCGCACCGAGCAACACCCGGTCCTCGCTATGAATGAGGCGTTGCGTGTGATTCGCGGGATTGCCGCACACCATGCAGATGGCGCGGGTCTTCGTGATGTACTCGGCAATCGCCAGTAACTGCGGCATGGGTTCGAACGGCTTACCCAGGTAGTCCTGGTCGAGGCCGGCAATCACCACGCGCATGCCGCGCGCGGCGAGCTCGGTGGCAACGGCGGGCAAACCCGCGTCGAAGAACTGCCCTTCATCGATGCCGACGACTTCAGTGTCGGGCTTGATCTGCGACAGCAACTCAGCCGAGTCGCGCGCGCGCGCTGACGGAATTCGCAGCTCGCTGTGCGAGACGATGTGGTCGTCGGAGAAACGCGTATCGACCGCAGGCTTGAAGATCTGTACGCGCTGCCGGGCGATTTCGGCGCGGCGCAAGCGGCGGATCAGCTCTTCGCTCTTGCCGCTGAACATGCTGCCGACGACGACTTCAATCCAGCCGGTGGAGGGGGTACGGACGACGTCCATACGCCGATTATACGGAGGAAGATGATCTGGCGAGTTGGTGAATTAATGGTTTGGTGATTAGGCCTAAATCGCCAAGTCACCAAATCACCAAATCCGCTTAGGCCCGGGTCGAGTACTCGCCCGTTTCGGTGTTGATCCGAATCACGTCGCCCTCTTCGATGAAGGGCGGCACCTGAATGACGACGCCGGTCTCGAGTGTAGCGGGCTTGGTCTGGTTGGTGGCGGTCGCGCCCTTGATCGCCGGCATGGTCTGGGTGACCGTAAGGTCCACGGTCTGCGGCAGCTCGATGCCGATTGGATTCTCGCCGTAGAACTCGACCTCGATGCTCATTTCTGGCTTCAGGAAGCCCACCGAATCCCCCATGAGTGCGGCCGTCAGCTGCACCTGGTCGTAGGTGACCGTGTCCATGAAATGGTAACCGTCGCTGTCGTTGTAGAGGTACTGCATGGCCTTCTGTTCGAGGGACACGCGCTCAACGATGTCTTCCGAGCGGAGCTTCTCTTCGGCCATCGCGCCGTTCTGGATGTTGCGCATCTTCACGCGCACGAAGCCGCGCAGATTGCCGGGCGTCACATGCTGGCATCCGAGAATGCGGAACAGCTTGTTCTCGATCTTGACGATCATGCCCTTGCGGAGCTGGGTTGCCAGAAGATTGTCTGCCATAAAGTCTTTGTTATCAGTTAGTAGAACCTTACGAGTTTAACATAGGGACCGCCAGCCCGGCCAGTCCGAGGGCCGTGCTACGATGCCAGACATCGTGGCGTTTGTGCGCTGGGACCCGTTCCGCGACCTCCTCACAATTCAGCATCGGCTCGAGCGCCTGGCGACCGGGCCGCAGGGCTGGACGCCCGCCATGGACCTGTGCGAGACCGCGCACGCCTATGTCCTGACGGCCGAGCTCCCCGGCGTGACGCGCGAACAGGTCCGCATCGACATCCGCGACGGCAAGCTGACCCTGCAGGGCCGCCGTGAGGCCCGCGTGTCGTGCGAGCAGTATCACCAGGTCGAGCGCGGACATGGCGAGTTCTGCCGCAGCGTGGTGCTGCCACTGTCCATAGACACCCTGAACGTCGTTACCGACATGCGCGATGGTATCTTGACCATTACGCTCCCCAAGTTGCCGGACGCCGGACCGCGCCGCATCGAAGTCTCATGATCAAACGTCTTTCCCTCATCGCCCTGCTGCTGGTGGCTGGCTTGGTGGCCGGCCTGGTGTTGTCGGGCACGGCCGGAAGCCGCGAGGCCGTACTCGCCCGCCCGAGCGCCGAGCTGGTGGTCGAACAGGCGGCCGCCGCACCCGCCGCTCCTGCCACCGCCATCCCCGGTCCTGATTTCACGAGAGTTGCCGCCCAAACCGTCAAGGCGGTCACCAACATCTCGTCAGTGCAGGTCGGACGGCGGCGACAGGCCTCGCCCTTCAGCAACGATCCGTTCTTCCAATATTTCTTCGGCGACCAGGGCGAGATGTTCGGACAGCCGCGCGCCGAGTCGAGTCTCGGCTCTGGCGTCGTGATTTCCGCGGATGGCTATGTCGTCACCAACAACCATGTGGTTGGCGAGGGCGAGACCGAAGTGACGGTTACCGTCGGTGACTATCGCGATGTCCGCGCGAAGATCGTCGGCGTGGACTCGTGGACGGACCTCGCCCTGCTGAAGATCGACGTCACGGGCTTGCCGGTCATCCCCTATGGCGACTCATCGAAACTGAAGGTCGCCGAATGGGTGATGGCCGTGGGCAGTCCCTTTTCGCTGAGCCAGACGGTGACGCTTGGCGTCGTGAGCGCGCTCGGCCGCGCGAACGTCGGCATTACGCAGTACGAAGACTTCATCCAGACCGATGCGGCGATCAACCCCGGCAACTCGGGTGGCGCACTGATCAACAGCCGCGCCGAGCTGGTCGGCATCAACACCGCGATCTTCTCGCAGAGCGGTGGCTACCAGGGCATTGGCTTCGCGGTCCCCAGCAACCTGGTCCGCCGCGTGGTCGGCGACCTGATGAAGTTCGGGCGGGTGCGCCGCGGCTCAATTGGCTACCTGGAAGTGATGCCGCTCACGTCGCGGCTGGCCGATGAGTTGCGCGCGCCGAAGTCCGATGGCATTGTCGTCAACCAGATGGCGCGGGCGTCGGCCGCTTACAAGGCCGGCCTGCTGCCGGGCGACATCATCATCTCGCTCAACGGCCAGGCCATTGCCGACCCGTCGCAATTCGTGCGGCAGATTTCCGACAGTGCGATCGGATCGACCGTGCGCGTGGAAGTGCTGCGCGAAGGTCAGCGAACGACGCTGCGCATTCCGATCGAAGCACAGCAGGAACGCCCGCAAAGGCGCCGGTAGGCGATGCAGGCGGCCGCTGGCAGCGCGCAAGGACTTGAACGCCGCAAGCGCGCGCAGGCACCAATCACCACGGAACCGTTGCACCGAGTTCTTGCAGGTAGCCGCGGGCCTGGACCCGGTGCGACTGGCTGCCGACCGCCTGCTGGATGATGACGATCGAGCCATCCTTGAGCAGGCGCTCGCGCGCAAATGCCACCGCCAAGGCCGTCGCGTCGCGGCCCTCGGCCCAGCGCTCGGCCGCCACCGTCTTGACCAGCTCCACCGTCGAGACATCGCCAATGCGAGCCAGCGCTTCGAGGGCGCCACCGGCCCGCGCGCGCTTGCCATCAGCGCGATAGAACGCGTAACGCTCGGTGAGTGCCGCCACGGCGTTGGTTTCGCGAACGAGCCCCAGCGCATCCATCGCCGCCAGTTGTTCGTACTCGTTCGGCTGATTCAGTAGGGAAAACAATCCCTCGGTGAGGCCAGCGGGCAGCGGCGGGCGAACCCCACCAGGCTCAAACGAGGCGGCCAGCACGCGGCCCGCGACCCGGGCCCCGGCGATGCGCGACCGCCGGTCTCCGGAACCCATCATCTGCACCAGCGCCTGTCCAGCCGCGGCCAACTCCCCCGGCAACGCTTCTCTTGCTGAGCGTCCAGCCAGAATGCCAAAGGCATATGCGGCCGCCACCCGATCACTACCGGTGGCCACCGATAGCCTGGCCAACGGGGTCGCGAACGCACCCGCACCAACCGCCACGGTCGGCCCCAGTCCGGCATCGAACGCGGCCTCGAAGTTCTTGCCCGGCAACTCCACACCGTGCCGGGCCAGGACATCGATCAGGATCGGCTGCGCGTCAGCCGCCGTCCCGACCAGCACACACAGTGACCACACGCTCAGCATCCGCATCATGGTTCTCACCGATGACCGACGGTCAGCAGCACCTTGTGCGACGACAGCGCTTCCTTGAGGTAGCGGCCGGTGTGCGATTCCTTCACATGCGCCACCTGCTCGGGCGTGCCGACGGCCAGCACCCGACCGCCGCTCTCGCCGCCCTCTGGACCGAGATCGATGATCCAGTCGGCCACCTTGATCACATCGAGGTTGTGCTCGATGACCACCAGCGTATGTCCCGCCTCCAGCAGTTTCCTGAACGCCGCCAGCAGCTTGGCGATGTCGTCGAAGTGCAGGCCCGTTGTCGGCTCGTCCAGAATGTAGAGCAGGCGCTCGCCGGTATGCGACGACAGATGCGCGGCGATCTTGATGCGCTGCGCCTCTCCGCCCGACAGGGTGGTCGCCGGCTGCCCCAGCCGCAGGTAGCCGAGGCCGATCTCTTCGAGCACCTGCATGCGCCGCAGCACCTTGGGGGTGCTGGCAAAGAACGTCAACGCTTCGCGTACCGTTAACTCGAGCACTTGCGTGATGCTCTTGCCGCGGTACTTGACCTCGAGCACTTGCGACTTGAAGCGGCGGCCATCGCACTGTTCGCATGGCACAAACACGTCGGCGAGAAACTGCATCTCGACGCGCACTTCACCCTCGCCCTGGCATGCCTCGCAGCGCCCGCCCGGCACGTTGAACGAGAAGTGACTGGGCGTCAGTCCGCGCGACTTGGCATCCTTGGTCGAGGCAAACAACTCGCGAATCGGATCGAACGCCTTCAGGTAAGTCACTGGATTCGACCGCGGCGTGCGGCCAATCGGCGTCTGGTCCACCAGCACGACATCGCTCACGTACTCGTGGCCTTCGAGCCGGGTGTGCGCGCCGACCTTGCGGTCCCAATCGCCCTTCGCCCGCTTCATCGCCGCATACAGCACGTCGTGCACCAGCGTGGACTTGCCCGAACCACTGACGCCGGTCACGCACGTCAGCGTATTGGTCGGGAACTCGATGTCGACGCCCTTCAGGTTGTGCTCGGTCGCGCCGATCAGGCGGATGCGCTGCGGTCCGCCCTTACGCCGTGCGTGCGGCACCGGGATGCTGAGCTCGCCACGCAGATACTTCGCCGTCAGCGAGCGCGGCTCCGCCATCAACTGCTCGAGCGTGCCCGTGAAGATGACGCGGCCACCGTGCTCTCCGGCGCCGAGCCCCATGTCGACGATGAAGTCGGCGACGCCGATCATGTCGGCGTCGTGCTCGACCACAATCACGGTGTTGCCTTGGTCACGAAGCTGGCGCAGGATGTCGATCAGGCGCTGGTTGTCGCGGGTGTGCAAACCAATCGACGGCTCGTCCAGCACATAGAGCGTCCCGACCAGCGCGGACCCGAGCGAGGTCGCCAAGTTGATGCGCTGCGCCTCGCCGCCAGAGAGCGTCGACGACAGGCGGTCGAGCGTCAGGTAGTCCAGGCCAACATCTCGCAGGAATCCGAGCCGCTTCTGGATCTCCTTGAGCACCTTGTCGGCGATCGCGGCTTCCTTCGCCGTGAGCTGCAGCTGCTTGAAGAACTTCTCAGCCTCGCGCACCGTCCGGCTCGACGCCACGTCGATGGTGACGCCGCCTACCTGCACGTCGCGTGCCTCGCGTCGCAGGCGGGCGCCGTGGCAATCGGGACAGGTCAGGTAGCCGCGATAGCGGCTGAGGAAGACGCGGACGTGCACCTTGTATTTCTTTTTCTCAAGCCATCGAAAGAACCCGCGGATGCCTTCGAAATCCTCATCGCCATCAACGACGAACTTCACTTCGTCCGGCGTGAGATCGGCCCACGCCACGTCCATCCGCACGCCCTTGGTCTTGGCGGCGCGCTTCAGCTCGGCCAACTGCGAGCGATAGTGCGGCTTGGTCCACGGCTCGATCGCGCCCTGGTTGATCGACTTGGCCTGGTCGGGCACCACCAGCTCGAGGTCGAGCTCGATGATGTTGCCAAAGCCATGGCAAGTCGGACAAGCGCCAAACGGATTGTTGAACGAGAACAGCCGCGGCTGCGGATCCTCATACAGAATGCTGCAGGTGCGGCACTCGAAGCGTTCAGAGAACAGGTGCCAGACGGGGTCGCCCACGTCGACCAACTGCAACGCCCAAGCCGCGCCACCGCCTTCGGCGTATGCGGTTTCGATCGAATCCGTGATGCGCGTCTGCGCCTCGGGCGCGGTCTTGATACGGTCAACGACGACCCTTAACATCGATGCGTTTTTCAGCGCCGACGCCGGGACGTCCTCGAAAGTTACCGCCTGGCCATCAAGCAGGAGACGCCCGAAGCCCTTACGGCGGAGACCCTCAAGCAGCGCCGCTGGGGACGACGAATCGTCGGGGACCGCAGGTGACGCAGGTTCAAGACCTTCCTGCTCTGTGTCCTCGGTCTCCTCTGTGGCCCGGCTCGTGTTCATCTGCACGACTGGCAGGTCGAACCCCAGCAGCAGGCGGCTGCCTTCGGGCAGGGCCATCAGCTTTTTCGTGACGACTTCGGCCGTCTCGCGGATGACTTCGAGCCCGCACTTGCGGCACATGGTCCGGCCGACGCGCGCGTAGAGCAGGCGCAGGTAGTCGTGGATCTCGGTGACCGTGCCGACGGTCGAGCGTGGGTTGCGGACGCTGTTCTTCTGACGGATCGCAATCGACGGGCAGATGCCTTCAATCTTGTCGACGTCCGGCTTCTCCATTCGCTCGAGGAACTGGCGGGCGTAGGCGGAGAGCGACTCGACGTAGCGGCGCTGCCCTTCGGCGTAGATGGTGTCAAACGCGAGCGAAGACTTGCCGGATCCGCTGACCCCGGTGAAGACGATCAGCTTGCCCGTGGGCAGGGTCAGATCGACATTCTTGAGGTTGTGCGTACGCGCACCGCGAATAATGAGGGGGCTGGTTTCAGAGGCGGACGGCATGGTCAATTTGGGTGCAGGCCGACGGTCGCGAATTTGTTCATGCCTGTAACCTTCAATCTTACACTACGGCACGATGATGGAGGTTACCCAGTCCGCCATTATCCTGATCCTGACCGCGCTGGCCTCACTTTCGGCCCGCACCCCGGCTCGCGGAGCTGTATCCGAAACCGGGTGACTACGCCACGGCGGTCGAGGCGAACGTGACGGCGCTGGTCGCCGCCCGCTTCATCACTGAGGCCGATGGCCTGGCGCTTATTGCTGAAGCTCGGCTAACGAAATAGCGCCGTCGCCGGTGAGTAAGCGGCGCAAGTAGTCGATTTGCCCGAGGTGATAACTCAGGTGACCTTCGAGGTGAATCAGCATCTGCTGGGTCGGTAGCGTCATGCCGCTATAGAGCTGTGGATATGCTGCCTCGAGCTGTTCGGCCGAGAGGCCCGCGACCACCGGCGGAATGTCGTCGCGCACGGCCGACAGCCGCGCGATCAGTTCGCTCTTCTCGATCCCTGAATCGCTGAACTCGCGCGGCCGGTCGCGCTTGTAGTCGAGTTGGCCGAGTAACCGGCCGATAAACTCGCGCAGGTTGCCTTCCAGGTGCAACGCGAGGTTGCCGGCGGAGTTGGTGATGCCGGCGCGCGTCTGCCAGAGGGTATCGGTATCGGGAAAGGCCTGAAGTTCCTGAACGAGGCGTGTCAGGTCTCGCGTGTAGAGCGCAGCAAGTTCAGCGGAGAGCATCCGCCAATTCTAGCCGAACCGCAGGCCAGCCACCACGGCTCCAGCAACGGAGATACGTCTGCCGGGGTCGCCCGCCTCTCGCCCGAAGTTGTCGTGGTAAGCGCCACGTGCCGCGACGGCACCGGTAGTAATGCCACTGGCAGCGGTGCATGTTTACTAAGCGATCGAGCCCTCGCGCTGGATCGCCACCCAAGCCGCGATTTTCTTGCCAGTTTTTATCGGCAAAACTTTCCAGTGCATTATGAACGGCGTGCCATCTTTCTTGTAGTTGATTGCCTTGCCTTCAAACCGTCCGCCAGCTTTGAGGGCGCTGGCAAGTCGATCGATGACTTTCTTGTCCGTTCCCGGCCCCTGAAGTATGCGCGGAGTCTGCCCAAGCACATCCGCAGGATCGTGTCCCGTCAGCTTTTTGAAGGCTTTGTTTGCGTAGATGATTTTGCCCGCCGAGGAAGCATCGGTTACCAAGATTGAATCAAAACTGTTCTCAGCCAGAACTTGCAGAAGTGCCAAGCTGGCATTCTTGCCCTCAAGAACTTTTTCCAACGATGAAGCCATTGTTAATCCTTTTAGTGAGATGGACGCAGATAAACCATTGCCAGGGTGCTAACGAACTTGCCCGGATGCAGCAGCGTCGCTGGAGTTGTCCCGTTCGCTGTTGAAACTCAGCGGCGGCTCAGTGGACGACTACTCGACTCTCTCCGCATCTTTCCCGACGAGGCCGAGCTGCTGATCGCGCCCTGGCCGAAGACGATGGCAACGGCAACGATCCGGAGCATGACTGGTGTCCTCAGGGATAGCACTCAGCGACCTTTGGGCCACACTACACCGTAGTCTACCTTGGTCACTGGCCCCACGCCTTTATACCTGAATCGCTGCACCCGTGCGCCGGTGTACGTCTCCGCCGTGTAGAGGTTCCCCTGGGAGTCGGTGGCCAGGTTGTGAATGCCGAAGAACTGTCCTGGCGCTCGCCCACCATCCCCAAAGGACGTGAGTACTTCGAGCGTGTTGCGCAGCAGAATATGAATCTGCTCATCAACTCCGTTGGCCGCGTAGATGTACGTCTGCTGCGGGTCCCTGGAGAACGCCATGTCCCACACCGACCCTGACCGGAACGTGTTGCCATCAACGACCGCCTCCTTGACGAAGGTGCCGTCCGTGCGGAACACCTGGACCCGGTCGTTCACGCGGTCGCAGACGTAGACCAGTCCGTCGGTCGAAACGATGGCGCAGTGGACCGTGTTGAACTGCCGGGAGCGCGGACCGTTCGGATTGTAGGGGGGGACAGCGTCGTCGCTGGGCCTGGCGCCATAGGCACCCCAGTGCCTCTTGTACTTGCCGGACGCCGCGTCGAACACGATCACGCGCCGGTTGCCATAGCCGTCGCCAACGTAGGCCTCGTTGGCAGACGGGTCAACGAACACCTTGGTCGGCTTCCAGAAATTCTCGATGTCGTTGCTGCCATTGTGAACGCCGTGCTTGCCGATTTGGAAAAGAAACTGACCGGCGCCGCTGAACTTGAGCACCTGCGTGTCCTTGTCGCCGTTGCCGGCAAGCCAGACGTTGCCGTCGTGGTCGACGGTGATGCCGTGATTGCTGTCGGGCCAGTCATACCCCTTCCCCGGCCCGCCCCACGACTTCACCAGGTTTCCCGCGTTGTCGTACACGAGCACCGGCGGCGCCACCTTGCAGCAGGCCCCGATTGGTGTGCCGGCGGGCATCTGGTCTCCGGGTTTGCCGGGAAGCGCTTCGGGATCGCGGCCCCGTTCGTCACCCACCGTGATGTCAGCCGCCTTGAAGTTGTCTTCGACCGTGTTCGGTCGGTGGATGGTCCAGACCCGGTCCTGAGCGTCCACCGAGAGGCCGATGGTCGAGCCGGTCACCCAGTGATTGGGGAGGGGTCGCGGCCAGAACGGGTCGACCTCGAACATCGGCGCCTGCTTGACCACACTCTGCGCGCTGACCTTACCGGGTTGCGACAGCAAGAACCAGCCGCCACCGAGTACCGCGGCGGACATCGTCACCAACGCGAGATTCTGTGTCGTAGTCACTGAACCCACTCACTTTCGAATCGACCGGAATGTGTCGCGAGTCTGGTAGAAAAGCGTTTTGGCGTCACGCTCCTGCCGACTGGTTGACGACTCTATCGCGTTACGCGGCCTAACACCACTGCTCCAGCATCAGGAAGTGTGCGTGATCCGGTCTCGTCGACATCTTTCGCGAGGTGGACACGCTGAACAACTTGAAGAATTACCCCAGCTGCCCTCGTCAGCGCGAAGGCCGTGCGGAGGTTCACCGCGCCGGTCATGAACCACGTGGCACCGGCATGGACCATCGGGATCAGGGTGGCTCGTTGCTCAGGCGCGCCAACTCCTTGCGATCCGGCTGGACGCGGGTGGGCAGGTGATGGTCGGGCACGACACGGTTGTTCAATAACGAGGACGAACTTGGTCTTCCGCCATACAATTTATACGAATGCCGCGGACCCCAGCTGTCGCCCCGAAGCGCTCGTTGCCAAAGCCCACCTCGGCGAGGCTGGCCCTGGTCTTCGGCGACCAACTCGATCTGGATGCCGCGCTCATCCGCTCACTCGGACCTGACGACACCGTCCTCATGATGGAAGTGGCGTCCGAATCGCGGCATGTCCCCAGCCACGCGCAACGGACCCTTCTCTTTCTCTCGGCGATGCGCCACTTCGCCGCGGAGCTGGTTCGGCGCAAGGTCCGCGTCAGCTACGTCGCACTTGATGCCACTGAGAACACCGGTGCGTTCGAGACGGAAATCGCCCGCGCGATCACCGTGGTCAATCCGTCGCAAATCGTCTGCACGCACCCTGGCGAGTGGCGGGTGCTGGCGATGCTCGAGCGCGTCCGTGACGCCACCGGCATCCCGCTCTGCATCCTGCCCGACGATCACTTTCTCACCACGTCCGACGAGTTCGGCACCTGGGCGTCGAACCGAGCCGCGCTCACGATGGAGTTCTTCTACCGTGAGCAGCGCCGCAAGACCGGCTACCTCATGGAGGGCACGGGGAAGAGTGCCAAGCCCGCCGGCGGCGAGTGGAATTTCGACAAGGAGAACCGCTTGCCCTTCGGCAAGCAAGGCCCAAGTCCCCGCCCGCGTCCGCCGCTCAGTTTCAAGCCCGACGAAACCACCCGCGCCGCCCTTGCCGCGGTCGCACGCGTGCTCCCCGACTTGCCTGGTGCCGTCGACTCCTTCGCTTGGCCGGTGACCCGTAAACAGGCCCTCGCCGCACTGGACGATTTCATCACGCACCGTCTCGCCCGGTTCGGCCCCTTCGAAGACGCGATGTGGTCCAGCGAGCCGACGCTTTACCACTCCACGCTTTCAAGCTCGCTCAACCTCAAGCTGCTTAATCCGCGGGAGTGCTGCGAGCAGGCCATCGCGGCGTACCGCGCGGGCAAAGCTCCGCTGCAATCGGTCGAGGCGTTCGTGCGGCAGATCATCGGCTGGCGCGAGTTTATTCGCGGGGTCTACTGGCTCGAAGGGCCAGCGTACGCAGATCGCAACGGGCTCGATCGACACGGCGAACTGCCGTCCTTCTACTGGACCGCCGACACCGATATGGCCTGCATGAAAGTCTGCGTCGGCCAGGTGCTCGACACTGGCTTCGGCCACCATATCCAGCGACTGATGGTCACCGGCAACTTCGCCCTCATCAGTGGCGTCCACCCACGGGCTGTCAGCGACTGGTACCTGGGCATGTTCGTTGACGGCGTGGACTGGGTGACGCTGCCCAACGCGCTCGGTATGGTCATGCACGCCGATCGGCGCGCTGGTGCGGGCAAGGGCGTCACCGGCCTGGTGGGCACCAAGCCCTACGCGGCCAGCGGCAAGTACATCGAGCGGATGAGCAACTACTGCACTGCCTGCCGCTACGACCCCGCCGAGCGCACCGGCCCGTCGGCCTGCCCGGTCACGGTCTTCTACTGGGACTTCCTGATCCGCACCCGCGAGCCAATGGCGCACAACCAGCGGATGACGATGATTCTGAAGAACGTTGACCGCATGACGCCGCAGGCCCAAGCCCAGATTACTCTCGACGCCGACCTGCTCCGCCGCAAACTCGGCATTACGGCCGAGCCCAGGGGCTGAAACCCGTCCGCAACGGCTGCTGAAGCAGCCGTCACACCCGTCACGACATCGGCGTGCGAATTCTGGCCGCTCGAGCCCGCGTCCAGCCGGGGTAGGCAACAACTGTCCCGAGGGAGACCGCCGTGTTTCACCGTAGCGACTACGCTTTGATAATTGCCGCTTCTCTTTCGTTCCTATTCTCGGTCTCCCTGTGGTTCTAAGGGCAGCGCGAGAAAGCCTGTGCGTGGGGATCTGAGTGCCCTCGAGCCTGGCTTTCGCGACGTTGGTCGCTCAGGTGAGGGCCCGCTGAGATGTCGGCGAGTGCCAGCCTCACCAAGGCCAGGATGCGAACAAGATAAAGCCGTTCACGAGCATCAGGACGAGCGCAGGCAGCGTCTGCAGCAAGCTGTCCTTCACCCGCACTCGGACGCCGACGCCAAGCATCATCAGCAACGCCAGGCCGCCCGACGAGAGCCACATCGCCGGCGGCCAGACCAGGCCCACCAGCAGGCCAAGCCCACCAAGCACTTCGAGCACGCCGGTCAGCACTCGGAGACGTTCCAGTCCAAAGCGCCTGAACTCAGCCTTCATTGATTCAGAGCGCAGGCAGCTCAGGCCGTAGGCCACGAATGCGGCGCCCGTGCAGAACGCCAGCGCGGGGTGAAAGGTCACTCGGGCAGCAGGCCTAATGAAGGCAGGTACTTGTGCACGGGATTGCGCACGCTGAAGTGCACGCCTTGTGCACAGAGCATCAGGAACGCCACGACACGATTCTGTATTGCCCAGTCGGCGGTATTTTTTCTTTTTCGACCCATTTGGATTCGTTGTCGTTAGTCAGTATGAAGTGATCGGGTGGTTATCTACTAAAAATCATGTCTTCAGTTACAAGAACGTCTAAACTCACCGGCCCGGTCTTTTTCGGACCACCTGAAGCCTGAGAGAATAGCGCTTGGGCTTGATCCGATCCCGTGGACACCGTCCGAAAAGTGGACACGATGGCACGCTTGGGATCAGGCAAGGCCAGCCGACGAATACGGTCGCGGACAATAAGCGATATGAACGGCCTCCCGAGTCAACGTCAGGCCCGTTCTCAGACCAGTTTTCGTTCCTGAGAATTAGGCATCTTACTTCCTGAAGATCGCCTTCGGCATGAATGCGTGGATGCCTTTCGTTCCATCAACGACCTGCGTTACGACCAGGTCCATGACAGCACTTGCCAGCATGTAGGCATCGTCCCGGCGGAGTCCCTTGAGTTCGACGATCCAATCCAGCATCTCACGCGCCGCAATCTTTGCCGCTTCGTCCAGATCCTGATGCAAACCCATCGTCATGTAATGCGTCGGTGTTTCGGCGCGAGGTTGCTGCAAGCGTTTGTTTTTGTGAAGGATCACCTGGATCTCACCCTTCAGCGAAGTTTCGATCGCTGAGAGACAGATCTCGCCGTAGCCTTGCGCCGCGTGTCCGTCGCCCACAGAGAGCAAACCGCCGGGTTCGAAAACGGGAAGATAGAGCGTGGTTCCACCGATGAGATCTCGATTGTCCATGTTGCCGCCGAAAATATCTGGGGGGCCACTCGAGACGCGGCCTCTGGCGGCCGGCGGCGCTACACCAATCACTCCCCAGAATGGTTTCAAAGGAACCACGACTCCGGGGGCATATTCTGTCGTTTTATTCTTCAGGTCTAACCAGAGCACTCGATCCTTGGCTACCGGAAACTCATCGGAGAGTAACCCGCGTCCAGGCACGAAGCCCTGGCCCGCGATAGGCAGCCTCAAATCGACGGAGCGGATTCGGATCTCAAGCATGTCGCCGGCCTGTGCGCCCGTGACGTAAATCGGTCCGTTGAGCGTGTGATCGCCGCGGCCGGCCCCTTCAACGCCTTCATAAACAGCGTAAAGTTCCTGGGGGATCTTGTCTTTCGGCACACCGAGGCCTTCGAAGTAGCGTGGATTTCCGGTGGCCGTTTCAAGTTTCACGACATCGCCGGAATTGATCGTGAGAACCGGCTTTAACGACGCATCGAAGAAACCACGATGAACCGTTTGCGGAGAGGCTTTGAGTTCGTGGATCGTTGGCGCAGTCTGCGCAAACAAGCTCGAAGAACAAGTGACGAGTACGCTCAGGCAAAGCCAATGCTTCATGTTCGACCTCCAGGAAGGATTAAGAAGTAATGAGAGAATACGGGTCGGACGATACGCGACATCAGAGGGTCCCGAGTCAACATGACGCCGGTGACCTGCCGGCCATCGGCTCAGCAGCGCCGCCAGTCCTGCGGCCAAGGGAACCTGCGGATAATACATGATGCAGACTTGGCCGCGCCACGCCCTCGACACCCGGGGACGGCACCTCGATGCCCTCATCCACGGCACCACGTCAGCATCTGTCATACCGTTTCGACAGTAAACTCGCCATAGCCCCTGAGGTAGCGCATGATTTACGACATCTCCGTCACGGCCATCGACGGCACCACCCGCACGATGGACGCCTATCGAGGCCAGACGCTCTTGGTCGTCAACGTGGCGAGCCAGTGCGGCTTCACGCCACAGCACGCCGGCCTCGAGGCCTTGTATCGGAAATACCATGACCGTGGGTTCCTAGTGCTGGGCTTCCCCTGCAACCAGTTCGGCGGACAAGAGCCCGGCACGGAGGCGGAGATCGCGGCTTTTTGCAGCCGCACCTACGGCGTCACCTTTCCGCTGTTCATGAAGGTGGACGTGAACGGAGCTGGGGCTCATCCGCTCTTTGCGCTCCTCAAGTCCGCGAGGCCTGGTGCACTCGGGACTGAAGCCATTAAATGGAATTTCACAAAGTTCCTGGTCAGCGCCAGCGGTGACGTGTTGAAGCGCTACGGGTCCTCCACGACAGCTGAGCAACTCGACGCCGACGTGGCGGCGCAGATGGCCTGAGCAGTGGCCGCCTCGCCGGATCCCTCGGGCGCGTGGTGCCGTTTCCGCGGTAGGCGCAGACTGGCGGTGTGAGGAGCGGCGGCCCAAAGCCCGATCCGCATCGCGTTTCGAGTCGTCGAGACGCCCCTCGATATTCCGCCTAGGCCGCCGTGGCGGAGTCAATGCATGCCGCCTCCCGAGAACCCCGGGACGCTTCAGCAATGCTGCAGCACACAAACGTCCACGCCACTAGGCCGCGACTTCCTGCTAGAGATACTGCTGCAATCCGGACAAAATTTCCCGATGTCCTCGGGGGCTCCGAGATCGGCCACCGCGTCGGCAAGCGAGTCGTGATGCCGGAGCTTCAGTAAGGGCGTCAACTTGTGCGTCTCCAGCTCCAGCACGCCGACCGCGACATAGTGAGACAGCACGAAGTCAAGGAACGCCTGCTGCCGAACTGCGTGCTGATCGCCACTCTGGCATTCGCAGCGCGGTCTTCCCGCGTGACCGTCGGCAGCGCGTGGTCGGAGCCGACGCTGATCAAGCTGGCCAACGCCTACGAGCAGGCCACACAGCATCGGCGGGCACCGGAGACCACACCGCTGCTCCGTTACACCACGTTTACTTGTGCTGCGCCCGGTGGTGGCGATAAGATCAAAATTTAATTGTATCCGTAATCGCGGCAAGGGATTAACTGGACCATGAAATCACTCGCGCTCACGCTCGTGCTCCTCGTCGGCAGCCTCTCACCCATGGTGGCGCAGAGCAAGCTGGACTTCACCCTCAAGAACGACACCGGCGTCGTTATTGCCGAGGTCTACGTCACACCCAACCACTCGGATGACTGGGAAGACGACATCATGGGCAAGGACGTGCTGCCGAACGGCGATTCAGTGGACATCACGTTCTCGCGCACGGAGAAGACCTGCAACTGGGACTTGAAGATCGTTGACGAACGCGACGAAGAAATCGAGTGGACCGAGCTCGATCTCTGCACGGCCTCGCACATCACCCTGCAGTACAAGGGCAAGAAGGCGACCGCCATCATCAAGTAAGGAATGTTGCCGCTCACCGAAAAATGACCTGAAGTTCCCAGGATTTAGTGGACAGTAGCATTCAGGTAGTCACGGCAGCGGCGCCGCTCCTGTTATTGGGCGGCTACTGTTTCCCCGCGTCCTTTGTCGCCTTCAGCCAATTCGTGATCACGTGGATCGCCGGCGCGGCCGTCTCGGCGG
>NSIL01000010.1 GCA_002737365.1 Acidobacterium sp.
GCTGCCGCCGTGGGCCTTCGGCTGCTTCGCCAGCGCAGCACGCACCGCTCCGGCCACCGCCGAGGGCTCGACGTCCAGCTTGCGAAACACGCTCGGCACCACGCCGTTCGGTTGCTCGACGAGCGTGACCAGCAAGTGCTCGGGCTCCACCTGGGCGTGGCTCAACTCCGACGCCAATTGCGGCGCCGCCAGCACGGCCTCCTGGGCCTTCTCGGTGAACTTGTTGAGATTCATGATCGCCGCCGCCATTCACTATTCGCTGTGGGCTATTTCTTGATGCTACGCAGCGATTCATACAGCGCGCGCTCTTCGTCGCTGAGCGCCTTCGGAATCTCGACGTCCACATTCGCATAGAGATCGCCACGCTCGTCGGGTTTGCCGACCGACGGCAGGCCCTGACCGCGCAGCCGAAAGCGCTGGCCGCTCTGCGTCCCGGCCGGCACCTTGAGACGCAACGTCTTGGCTTCCGGGGTCACGACGTCCACCTCGCCGCCCAGGACCGCGATCGTCACCGGCACGCGCGTCTTGGTGTAGACGTCGCGGCCCTTGATCTCGAAGATCGGGTGCGGCTTCAGCTGCACGCGTAAATACAAGTCGCCGCTCGGGCCACTCCCGGTGCCTCGGCCGCCTTCGCCGGCGACGCGCACGCGCGAGCCGTCGGTGACCCCGGCGGGGATGCGCACCTCGACCGACCGCTGGTGCCCGTCGTGCCGCAACTGCAAGCGCTGCACGCTACCGCGCAGCGCGTCTTCAAGATCCAGCTCGAAGGAATGTTCGACGTCCTGTCCCTTCCGACTGCGAGGACGGCCGCGGCCACCGCGGCTACCGGCCGATGGCTCCGGGCCGCCCATGCCACCAAAAAAAGTCGTGAAGAAATCCGAAAATGGGCGCTCGCCGCCGAACATGTCGGCCATGTCCTCCTGCGACATAGCGTGAAAGCCGCCGCCCGCGCCCTGGCTGAATGGCTGGCCGCCTCGCGGCGGGGGCGCGTTCTCGTAGGCGCGCCAGTTGGCGCCCAGGTCGTCGTATTTCTTTCGCTTCGCCGGGTCGCTCAGCACCTCGTTGGCTTCGTTCACTTCCTTGAATTTCGCCTCCGCGCCCTTGTCGCCAGGATTCACGTCGGGGTGATGCTTGCGCGCGAGCTTGCGGAACGCCTGCTTGATCTCTCTCTCAGAGGCCGTCTTCGCGACGCCGAGCGTGGTGTAGTAGTCCTTGAAATCCACTGTCTTTAGGATACGTCCGCCGACGCTGCACGCGGCAGGTTAGCTGGAGGGGTCGAGCTTGCGCGCGGCGAGTACCGCCTTGACGAGGTCTTCCGGGACATCCACGGGCAGCTCATCGCTCTGTTCGTCGCAGGCCATCCGGCCGGCCTTGACGCAACCCTCGTACTGAACCAGATACTCGCGGCAGTTGCGACAGCGGGTGAGGTGCAACTCGAAGTGCTCGCGGTTCTCCGCGGGGAGCTCGCCGCTCACGTAGTCCATCAGGAATTCCGCCAGTTCGCGGCACCTCATGACAGCTTCCCTCCCGGGGTCTCTCCCGCCTTCGCAGAGGCCGGCCCGGCCAGGTGGGGCGCCAACAACGTCCGTAGGGCCTGCCTGGCCCGGTGCAGGCGAATTTTCGCGGCGTTCGCGGTCAAGCCCAGCATTTTCGCGGTTTCCTCGGTATCCAACCCTTCGATGTCGCGCAGCACGAGAACGGTACGGTAGCTCTCGGGCAACTCGTCGATCTTGGCCCGGACCAACTGGCGGGTCTCGGCCCGCTCCATCGCGATGTCAACCGGCTCTTCCCAGCTCCTAAATCGCTCCTCGTGGTGCCCATCGTCCAGAAAGAAGGGGAGCAGGGTCTCGATCGACTGCTCGGGCTTGCGCTTGCGGGTGCGCAGCTTCATCAGCGCCGCGTTCACGGCAATGCGGTGCAGCCAGGTGGATAACTTGGAGTTGCCCTCGAAACGGTCGACGTTCCTGAAGGCATTCAGGAAGGCGTCCTGCACCACATCGCGGGCATCTTCCTCGGAGTCGAGGATGCGGCGGGTCACGGCCAACAGGCGGCCGCCGTAGGTGCGAACGACCTGCTCGTACGCCGACTCGTCGCCGGCGCGCAGCTGGGCGATGAGGCCAGTCTCATCATCAACAGGTGTCGCGGTGCCCACCCAACGGAGCGTATCATGAGGCCAATCGCATGTTGACCGATGCACCTCACGGCGGTCGCCCGCGAATAGAATGTTAGCCACCACCATGCACCACATCGTCCTGGCCCTAGGCGGCCTCACCCTCAGCGCTGGCCTGTTCGCTGCTGCCAAGCCGACACCACGCGCCACGCCCGATGCTGTGGGCCTATCGGCCGAGCGGCTACAGAACGCCACCGCCGTCCTGCGCCAAGCGGTCGTCGATCACAAGATTGCCGGTGCCGTGGCCCTGGTCGCGAGGCACGGCAAGATCGCGTACCTGGAACCAGTCGGCTGGCAGGATGTCACGTCGCGCGCGCCCATGGGTGAGCGCACACTCTTTCGCATCTACTCGCAGACCAAGGCGATAACGGCGGTCGCGGTCATGATGCTGCGTGACGAAGGGAAGTTCCAGCTCGCGGATCCCGTCGCGAAGTGGCTGCCGGAATTCAACCACGTCATGGTGCTGACGACGGACGGCGGATCGCGCCAGCCGTCTCGTGAGATCACGGTTGAGGATCTGTTGCTGCACACCTCTGGCCTCAGCCATCGCAACGATGCGCCGTATCGACAGCGCCAGGTGCGGGTCCGATCGCAGGGGCTGCCGCGCTTCGTCACCAACATCACGCAGGCGCCGCTAATGGAGGATCCCGGCACCCGTTTTCGCTACAGCGAGGGCACGACGGTGCTCGGGCGCCTCGTGGAGATCTGGTCGGGCACGCCGTTCGATACGTTCGTGACCGAGCGCATCCTGAAGCCGCTGGGGATGGACGACACCTCGTTCTGGGTGGAAGGCGAGGCGCAGGCCCGTCTCGCCACGGTCTATCGCCTGGCTCCAACCGGCGGGCTGACGCCGTTCGAGATCGAAGAGGACGTGCCGTTCACCAGGCGGCCAGCCTTGATCGAGGGTGCCGTGGGCCTCGTTTCGACGGCCCCAGACTTCCTGCGCTTCTGCCAGATGCTGCTCAACAAGGGTGAACTCGACGGCGTGCGATTGCTCTCAGCAAAGACGGTGGAGGTGATGACGAAGAACGGCTTGGCGTCGCCGGTGCTGCAGCAACGCGGCGGCGCTACGGGCTGGGGCCTTGCCAACGTCGACGTCGTCGTCACGCCGAGCCCGCGCGGGTATCTCACGTCCGCCGGCGAGTACGGATGGGACGGATCGGCAGGCACGTTCTTTTCGATCGACCCAGAGCGGCAGCTCATCGTCATGCTGTTCGCGCAGAATATCCCGGCCAGTCCCGAAGGTCTTCGACAGCGCTTCAAGGTGGCCATCGATCAATCCGTTCGTCAGTAGACAGGTGTGCCATTGTGACCCGAGCCATTGTCGTCGCACTGTTTCTCGCTGGCGCCCTCTCACAGGTCGCGCCCTCCACCTCCGCGCAAGCGCCCGCCTCGCGGGCCCCGCGCAACGCCGAGGAGTTCGAGGTGGTGTTTCAGCAGGTCAAGAATTGGGGCCGCTGGGGCGCGAACGACCAGTTGGGCTCGGCCAATTTGCTCACCGCCGAGACGCGCAAGCGTGCCATTGCCCTCGCCAAGACGGGCGAGTCGGTGTCGCTCTCGCATAATCTGATCACCGATAAGGCCGACGACAACGCCAGCCCGTTCGAGCACACCATGCTCGGCGCCAACAACATGGACAAGTATGGCGTGTCGTACCACGGCTACGCGCACAGCCACATCGACGGGCTGTGCCACATTCTCTACAAGGGCCAGACCTACAACGGCTACCCGACGGCGGACGTCAACACGCCCGCCGGCTGCGTCAAGCTCGGCATCGAGAACCTGAAGCAGGGCGTGATCACGCGTGGCGTCCTGATCGACATCCCGTTGCTGCGTGGGGTTCCGTATCTCGAACCGGGTACGGCGATCTACGTCGAGGACATCGAGGCGTGGGAGACGAAGGCGGGAATCAGGATCGGCCCCGGCGACGCCATCCTCCTGCGGACCGGCCGTTGGGCCCGCCGCGACAAGGTCGGAGCCTGGAACGTCGGGCGCAACGCCGCGGGTTTTCACGCCTCGATCGCGCCGTGGATCAAGGCTCGCGGCGTGGCCTTCGTCGGCAGCGACGCGGCGCAGGACGTGGTGCCTTCGATGGTCGAAGGTCTCGCCCTGCCGGTGCACACACTGCTGCTGACCGGCATGGGGATCAACCTGCTGGACAATCAGGATCTTGAGAGCCTCGCGGTCACCGCCTTGCGGCTCAAGCGCTGGTCGTTCATGCTGACCATCGCGCCGCTGGCGGTGAAGGGCGGCACTGGCTCGCCGGCCAACATCCTCGCGACGTTCTAGCTGACCGCGATCGGGAATTTCGCCAGGTAATCTGGCGTCTTGAGGTAAGGAATCGAATGGGTCGAAAAGCCAAGGGCAAGAAAGCGGCAACCGCGGACATCTCCGGATCGTTCCGGCCGTCACCCAACTGGCCGCTGCTGGCGCTCAGTCTGGTCGGCGTGGCACTGGCCGGCTATTTGTCGTGGACCGCGGTGACCAGCACGGCCGTGCAAGGCTGCGCCGAAGGCGGCGGTTGCGATGCGGTGCTGGCGAGCCGATGGGCGACGCTGCTAGGTGTGCCGACAGCGGTGTGGGGCTTGCTGACCTACCTCGCGCTGGCGGGCACTGCGTTCATCCGGCGAGCCGAGACACAGTGGCGGTGGGCCTGGACCATGGCTTTCTTCGGCGCGCTCTACAGCATCTACCTGACGACGATTTCACTGACCATGCTCGGCGCGACCTGCCCATATTGCCTGACCAGCCTGGCCCTGATGACGTCGATCCTGGTCGTCGTCACCCTCCAGCGGCCGTTCACCATCAAAGGCTTCTCCTGGCAGCGGTGGTTCACCTGGCGTGGCGCGGTGTCAGCCACCATGATCGGGTTCCTGCACCTGAACTACATCGGCGTCGTGGGCCGGGTGCCGGGCGTCGAGGACCCCATGTCGCGCGCCCTTGCCGTTCACCTGGCCAAGAGCGGCGCGGTCATGTACGGCGCCCACTGGTGCGACCACTGCCGGCAGCAGAAGCAGCTGTTCGGCGAAGCCTCGAAGCGTCTTCCGTACGTCGAGTGCAGCACGGGTGGACAGGGCACGCCGCAGACGGCGGAATGCAGCAGCCGAGGGATCAAGACCTACCCGACGTGGGTCATCAACGGCCAACGCTACGCCGAGGTCCTCACCCAAACCCGGCTCGCGCAACTCACCGGCTTTCAGCCCCCGGCCGCGCCAGCCTCGGGCAGTGGGGAACCGTAGGCGGCCCGCAGGGATTTCGACGACCCTTTGCCGCGCTGGCGGCCACATAGTACCTGACTAACATCCGCGACTACCGCGCCTGCAACAACACCGAGAGCTTTCGGCACGGTGTCGCGCACGGTGCCGATGGCGACGTGGGATGAGGCATTTGCATCGGAGTGGGGCATTGCCCGGCGACACAACACCCGCGCGTTCCTGCTGAGCCTCTACGCGAGCGTCACCAACAGTGAGAATGCTGGCGTCCGGCGGTTGCTGCCACCAATTCGCGAGGGGCTGAAGCGCCTATCTTGATGTCGGGGTCCGGCTAAAGCCGGACGCCATCTCGCCCTTAGATCGTTCGCAGGTACGTGGCGCGCGCCTCTTCGAGGCTCTCGAGGATGCGGTCGGCAAAGGCCTGCGGCGCGACCACACGCGCCGCCGGCCCAAAGCCCATCACCCACGCCTGTAGTTCCCAATCAAGCACGACGTTCAACGTCAGGCGAAGGCACCCATCGGCGCGTTCCTCAATGGCTTGCGACGCATGCCATTGGCGCTCGCGCACGTACGGCGCTTCAGCGGCCGTGAATTCGATCACGACGGGCTCTGGCGTCCCCGAGAACGCCCCGAGTGAATGCGGAAACACCGCGGCAGGGGAGTCGGCCACCGGACTGAAGCGCTCTTCGAGTGCGACCGCCTGCTCGATACGCTGCACTGCGAACGTCCGCATCTCCGCGTAGGCGGGTACGAACGCCTGCAGATACAAACCGCCCTGCGCATACGCCAGCCGGTAGGGTTCGACGATGTAGTCCTTGAGCTGCTTGCTGGAAAAGGAGTGATACCGCATGCGGACGCGGCGGCGGCCGAGAATGGACGACATCAGCGTGTCCACCGCCTTGGCCGCAGTCGTGCCGGCCAGCGGTCGGGAGCCATGCTCCTTGGCGCCAAGCGCGTCGGGCAGGCTCTCGATGAACTTCCAGAGCGCGGGCGGCAGCGCTTCGTAGAGCTTGTCGAAGGCCGAGGCGAGGCTGTCCTGGAACGGCCCTCCGGCCACCGCCGACAGCACCGTTCGGCTGAGATACAGCGCGCACAGTTCCGACAACGAGAACCCCGCCGCTGCCACGCCCTTGAACACCTCGCGGTTCAGCGTGAACGCGGTCTTGCCATCGCGCTTGATGGCCTCAATGGGGAAGCCGGCCTGGGTCAGCGCGTCGAGGTCGCGCCGGATGGTCCGTTCCGAGACCCCCTCGCCGACGACGTCCTTGGCCTCGGCGAGGGACAACCCCCGGGCCCGCCCCTCCAGGGTCAGCAAAATGCGCCACTGGCGGACTATCTCGGTATGACGTTCCATGGGGTCCTGGAATCAGGCAGAGAGGTGAACTTTAAGGGCTGGCACACCGTGTGCATCAGCAGGCAGCAGTGTGCAAGTTGATGAAACGGCGTCCCGCCAATGCGCGACGGGAAACCCTGCTGACCTGATCTGTCACGCGCAGCCAATAAGGTGTCGTTATGACGATTCGCATCCGCTTCCGCCGACCCGCTCCCGCCGCCAAGAAGGTGTGCCAGCACTGTGAGAACCGGCGCAGCCTGTTCCGCCAAGAGGGCATTGCCAAGTGGGATCCCTACTACGCGCTCTGCTACAAGTGCTACCAGCGCTACGTCACTCGCGCCCAGGCGGCACCGGTACTGCGGGACGCAGCGGCCATTGCCGCCCGTCCCCCTCGTAAAACACTCGCTCTAGAAACAGGCCTGATGACGGCGCAGTAAGCTCCGCCGGTGTCGGCTTGCCGACACGCGGTGTCGACTTCGAATGTAGAGGCGGGCCTTCAGGCCCGCCTGCGGCAAGGAGGCGGTCGATGTCCTCAACGGCCATCCCGCCCTTGCCGATCGCCGCCAGCACGCCGACCATGCGCCGCACCATCTTCCAGATGAAGTGCGAGCCGGCCACACGGACCAGGATGAGGTCACCGTCCTCGATAAGGGTCACCTCGTCCACCAGGACTTCGGTCGACTTCTCATCTGGATCATCGTCGCTGAAGGCCTGGAAGTCGTGCATCCCCGTGAGCCGGCCTGCCGCGGCCTGCATGCGGGACAGATCCAGTGGCTCGCGCACCCACCACACGAAAGGCTTGGCAAACGCGCTGCGCCGGCGCGACAACTGATACAGGTAGCTGCGCGCCACCGCGCTATGTCGCGCATGAAAGCGATGCGGCACCGTGTCCACGGCGAGAACGTGAATGTCGGCCGGCAAGGCGTCGTTGATCCCGCGGCGAAGGGTTTCAGCCGGTAACGGCTTGCGCAGGTCGAGGTGGGCCACCTGACGCAAGGCATGGACGCCCGCGTCCGTGCGGCCGGAGCCGTAGAATTCGAAGGTCTTGTCGCGCGTCAGCTCGCCGATCGCCCGTTCGATCTCACCCTGAATGGTCTTGGCGTTCTTCTGCTTTTGCCAGCCGCTGTAGCGCGTTCCCGCGTATTCGATCGTGAGCTTGTATCTGGGCACGAACAATCATGATAATGCCGCATGTCGATTCACAGACCTGTTCACGCCGCAAATCTTCCGAAACCCGCCGGCCCGTACTCCCCGGGGGTCAATTTCGAGCGCCTGATCTTCGTCTCGGGCCAGGGTGCCACCGACCCAGCCACTGGCGAGCTGGCCGGCGCCGACGTCGAGACTCAGACCGAGCAGTGCCTCAAGAACCTGCAGGCCATTCTCAAGGCCGGCGGCTCGGACCTGCCGCACGTGCTGCGCTGCGGCGTGTTCCTGCTCGACATGAAGGAGTTTCAGCTCATGAACGGGGTCTACGCCCGCGTGTTCGGCGAGCATCGGCCGGCACGCACCACAATTCAGGCGGCCGGCCTTCCGGGCGTCGGCCTACGGGTGGAGATCGACTGCATCGCCTACGTCCCGTAGGGCGTCAGACACCGTTCCAGAATTTGCCACGGTGTCTGGCACCCTATAATCGGTCCCTGTCACCCGAGGGGATGCGGGCGAAGGCGTTCGGCTGGCACGCGGCCGTCCAGGGCTTTGGGGCCCTGGCCTTGGTGGCTGCGCTACTTCTTGTTTTGAGCCAAAACACTCATGGCCGTCGTGATCATTGACGCCACATCGCTGAGGTTCGACGGCAGGATGATGGTGTCGGCGCTGTTGATCACCTTGCCGAACTCGGCGATGTACTGCTCGGCCACCTTCAGCTGAATTGCCTCGGCGCCGCCAGGCGCTCGCGTGGCTTCGGCGACGCGCCTGATGCCCTCGGCGTTCGCGGTGGCGACCGCGAGAATGGCTGACGCCTGGCCTTCGGCCTCGTTGATCTGCTGCTGACGCCGCGCCTCGGACGCCTTGATCACCTGCTGCTTTTCGCCCTCAGCCGAGTTGATGGCCGCATCGCGCTGACCTTCGGACGTCAGAATCACGGCGCGCTTCTCGCGCTCGGCTCGCATCTGCTTTTCCATAGCGGCCAGAATGTCGGCCGGCGGCGTAATGCTCTTCACTTCATACCGCAGCACCTTCACGCCCCACGGCTCGGTGGCCTTGTCGAGTTCCGCAACAACTGAGATGTTGATGTTGGTGCGTTCCTCGAACGTCCGATCGAGGTCGATCTTGCCGACTTCACTGCGCAGCGTCGTCTGCGCCAACTGCGAGATGGCGAACATGTAGTCGGTGATGCCGTACGAGGTCCGCTCGGGATTCAGCACCTTGAGATACAGCACGCCATCGACCTGCACCTGCACGTTGTCGCGCGTGATGCAGATTTGTGCGGGGATATCGAGGGCCATCTCCTTGAGCGAATGCCGGTAGCGAATGACGTCGATGAACGGCACCAGGATGTGAAAGCCGGCATCGAGCACTCCCGCAAAGCGGCCGAGCCGCTCGACCACGAACGCGCTTTGTTGCGGGACGACGATCGCGGTCTTGGCCAGGATGACCAGCGTGATGATCGCGAGCAAGACGATGACGAACAGTCCGCCTTCCATTTCATGCACTCCTTATGGGGCTTGGGGCTTGCGCCTACTCCGGAACGACGGTCAGCAGCAGGCCGTCAATGCCCGACACCTTGGCGCGCTGGCCCACCGTGAGCGTCACGTCGCTGGTGTTGCGTGCGCTCCACGAGGCGCCACGTACTTCGACTCGGCCAACCACCCCCGGCGTGAGGCTCTCCTGCACCACAGCGAGGACGCCGACGAGAGAGTCAATGTTGGGGGGCGGAGGGGCCTGGAAGGTCTTCTCGAGCCGGCCCCGAAAAATCACCAGCGAGAGCACCGAGAGAACAGTGAACAACAGACCTTGAATCCACAGGGACTCAACCAGGCCGCTGGCGGCCAGCAGGCCGACGGCAATCGCGCCAATCCCAAAGAAGATGATGAAGAAGCCGCTGGGAGTGACCAGTTCAGCCACCACCAACGTCAAACCGCCAGCGAGCCACAGCCACCATTCCATAGTTGGGATTATAGCGAGTTCGGCGGTCGGGTATGATCAGAGGTTCCATGCCCTTGATTCTGGTCACAAATGACGACGGAGTGCAGTCGGAGGGGATTCACGTCCTCGCCGAAGCCATGAAACCCCTCGGCGACGTGGTCGTCGTCGGCCCCCTGCAGGAGGCGAGTGCGATCGGTCACGCGCTGACGCTGCGGCGGCCGCTGCGCATTGAAACCATCCGCGACGGCGTCTATGCTGTCGACGGAACGCCGACCGACTGCGTGAACCTGGGCTGCGAGATCATCCTCAAGCGCCTGCCGGACCTGGTGGTGTCAGGCATCAACAAGGGCTGGAACCTCGGCGACGACATCACCTACTCGGGCACGGTGTCGGGCGCGCTCGAAGGCGCGCTGCTTGGCGCACCGGGTATTGCCGTGTCGTTGCGGCGCACCCCGAGCTACGACTTCGGACCGGCCGCAGCTGTCGCTGCGACGGTGGCGCAGATGGTCCTGTCAAAGGGCATCCCGCCGCGTTCGTTTCTGAACATCAACGTCCCGACTGGAATTCCTAAGGGCCTGCGCGTCACGACGCAGGCCAAGCGCAATCACGTCACGCAGATCAATTCCCGCACGGATCCGCGCGGCAACGCGTACTATTGGATTGAAGAAGCGCTCGATGAGTACCACCCCGACAGCGGCCGTTCAGACTACGAGGCGGTGATGGAAGGTTACGCGTCGGTGACGCCGTTGCAGCCCGACATGACAGCCTACGACATGCTCGAGCGGCTCGTCAGAGATCTGAAGTAGCGGGAGGGCATACCTTGTCGGGAGGGCACTTCTTGTCGGGACGGGAATGCTTGACGGGGTGGTGCCACGGTGCGGCTGCGTGCCTGGGCGTCGCCGTGCTGCTGTGGTCGCCGCTACAGGCTCAGTCGACCCGCATACCGACGGCTCGCCTCCTTTCCGCTTCACGCATTGATTTTCCCGGAGAGATCGACTCCAGCAACCCGATGGCGTGGGCGCTCGTGGACGGCGTGAACCGGCTATTCGTGCTGACGTCGTGGGGCGGCGTGCCGGTGCGATCGGCCGGCGGCACACTCGAATCGCTACAGCGCGATGCGCCGGTGGCCTTCACGTCGCATCCCGGCGATGGGGTGTGGATGGAGGCGATCGTCCCGGACGAGGCAGGGGCGTGGTACGGCTACTACCATCACGAGCGGCCGGCGGACTTGTGCGGGCGGCCCGAGCGGCAACTGCCGCGGATTGGCGCCATGCGCTCCACCGATCAGGGCGCGACTTGGGAAGACCTCGGCATCGTCCTCGACGCGCCGCCCGGCAGCGAGGCGTGCGATTCGAACAATCGCTTTGTGCTCGGCGGCGTCGGCGACGTGACGGCGGTGCTCGATACCAACAGCCAGGACCTGTACCTCTACTTCAGCCAGTACTCGCGCGATGCCGCCGGGCAGGGCGTGGCGGTGGCGCGGCTGGCGTGGGCCGATCGCCACCAGCCGGTGGGGAAGCTGACCATCTGGAACGACGGCGCGTGGCTGCCCACCTCGCGGACCGACGAGAGCGCGCCGTACACCTATCCGGCCGGGACGCCGCTGGTGAAGGCGAGCCGGCCCTTTCACGATCGCTCGGCCACCAACGACGTGTTCTGGGGCGCCGCCATTCACTGGAACACCTACCTCGAGCAGTACGTGATGCTGCTGAACCGGGCGAAGGACAATCAGTTCGGGCAGGAGGGCATCTACGTGTCGTTCGCGCCGACAGTGGCCGACCCGCGCGCGTGGTCGGCGCCGGCGAAGATCCTGAGCGGCGGGCAGTGGTATCCGCAGGCCGTGGGCGTCGAGGCCGGCTCGGGCACCGACCGCCTGGCCGGCCGCCGCGCCCGGTTCTTCATGACCGGCAAATCCGAGCGAATGATCGAGTTCGAAAAATAATCCCGAAGGAAGGTGCCCTCCCGACCAGCACGGGATCTCCCGTCAGTTTTCGAGCCTAAGGCTCCACCTGATTCCTCCCAGAATGTGAGCTAGAAAAACCGGATCATTTGACCAGATGTCGTCGCGATGCCCCAGCGAGGTGTAGAACGACCGCCCCTTGCCGTAGTCGCGGGTCCAGGCCTGCGGGTAGTCGCCGCCTTTCACCACGTCGGGCATGCCTTCCATGTTCGTCTTCGCCGTATCGAGGCTGAGCAGCACGTGCACGCGATCACGTGAGAACCCCATCGGGATGTGATTGCCGAACAGCACGTCGATGTTGTCTGTGGGCCGCGCCGCGTCCCACGGCGCCGTGCCGAAGTGATAGAACTCGTCGACCAGCGGCCAACTGCCACCGAGCATCTTCGTCGCGGGGTGGTTCGGATCCTCGACCTTGAGCACGCCGATTCGGTTCTGCAGAACAGAACGCCGGTAGTAGCCGCCCAGCATCTCGCCGAACTCGGGATAGTTGTAGAAGGTGAGCGCGGCGCAGTGCGCGCCGATGAAGCCCTTGCCGCTGCGCACGAAGTCGAGCAGTGCCTTCTTCTGCGCGTCGGTCATCGGCAGGTTGCCGTTGGTCATCAACATCAGGCCGTCGAAGCCGGCGAGGTACTCGGGCGTGAAGAACGAGAAATCCAGCTTCGCGGCCTCCTGCTTGTAGCCCTCGACGGTGGTCACATCGAAGCCGCCGTTTTTGCCGAGCTCGATCACGGCCTTCTCGGCGGGCCCCAGGCTGGTGTGCTTGTAGAGCCCGGCGTGGGTCAGGAAGAGCAGTTTCTTGCGGACAGGTTGCTGGGCGCCCAGGCTGGATATACCGGCCAAGACGACCAATCCGACGACGACGGCTCGAGAGCGAAGAGTCATGGGGCGAATACTACGACGCCCCGGGGCAATTCCCAACCACAGCCGTCACCAGCCCAACAAATGTCTTTTGGTGCCTTTTGAGGCCACATTGGGTTATGCTCTTGAGACGTCGTCGGGGCGTGGCTCAGTCTGGTAGAGCGCTCGGTTCGGGACCGAGAGGTCGAAGGTTCGAATCCTTTCGCCCCGACCAACTTATCGCTGCAAAGGCCCGGGAAACCGGGCCTTTCGCACGTACAGCTGTGCTGGCCCTGGCGGGCAGACACTCGGGCGACGCGCCCAGTCCTTTCATTTTGGATACCAATCGGCGAGTCGCACGTCGATCTTCTTCGGCGTGAGCGCCGCCTTCAGTTCCTGCAGTCCGCGCTTCGTCGGCGTCGGCCTGGCGCCGCCAGCCGGTACCGGCCGCACCCACTCCTGGTCGTAGTGATAGGGATAGACCACCTTCGGCGCCATCTCGGTGAGGCACTCAATAGCGGCCGCCGGCTCCATGCGGGCCAGTGGCAGGTTGAGCGGGAAGAACGCCACGTCGACGTTCTTGACCGCCCTGACCTCAGGCACACATTCAGTCACCCCGACCACGTAGATCCGCTGGCCACCGACCGTGATGACATAGCCATTGGCCTCGCCCTTGGGGTGATACGGCTCACCAGGCTTGATGTCGTAGGCACCGATCGCCTCGACGCGGATCGCGCCGAACTGCTTCGTATCGCCGTTGTTCATGACGATGCCGTCGGGCACCTGCTTCTGGCCGTTGGCGGCAATCACCACCGGCGCGCCGGCCTTGCGCAGCTGTCCGATCGCCTTCACATCCAAGTGATGCCCCACATCGTCAGTGATCAGGATCAGGTCGGCGGGCTTAGCCTTCGACAGGTCGCCGACGCTCCACGGGTCAACCTGGATCACCGTGCCGGCGTGTTCGATCTGGATGCTCGAATGCACACCGGGGTTGATCACCACCTGGCGTTGCTTGAACTCGGCCGTCACGTCGGCCTCCCAGCCGGCAACGAGCTGCCGCAGTTCGCGCAGCCTGGCTGGTTGCGTTTGCGACAGGTCGTGACGCTCACCAGGATCGGCCGTGAGGTCGAACAGGAACTCGTGATAGCCCTCCACGGTGCCGCTGCCTTCCTGCAGGAACTTGAAGGCACCGCGCCGCACGGCCTTTTGAACAAAGCCATTGGCGTTGACCCGCCAGAACAGTGTGCGATCGATGGTCGTACCCTTTGCGAGCGATGGAAACAGGTCGATGCCGTCCGGACGGTAACTGCCGGGCGGCGTCACGCCGGCCGCGGCAACGATTGACGCGGTCAGGTCCATGGTCATACCCACCTGCCGCGACACCGAGCCGGGGCGCATGTGCCCGGGCCACCGCACCAGGAGCGGCACGCGGATGCCGCCCTCCCACACCGATGACTTGCGGTTGAAGAACGGCGCGTTGCGCGACAACCATTCGCCGCCGTTGTCGCTGGTGAAAATGACGATGGTGTTGGAGGCGAGCTTCTTCGCGTCGAGCAGCGCGAGAATCTCGCCGACGCCCTTGTCAGCGTGTTCCACCATCGCCACGTACTCGGCTCGCGTGCCCTCGAGCAGTGGTGCCCTCCGGTCGCGTTGACCGGGCGGCAGGTGCGGCCCTTGAAACGGGAAATGCGGAGCGTTGTAGGTCACCTCGAGGAAGAACGGCGCGACTGGCTGCTGCGCCTCCAGAAAGCGCTTGGCATTTACCGTGATGCCGTCGGTCAGGTAGCCGTCGAAGGTCACGGGCTCGTCGTTATGAAACAGCGCCGACGTCAGCTTTTCGGGATCGATGCGTCCCGCCGCATCGGCCGCTGCCCAGCCATGCCGGTAGTAGTCGGCGCTCGAGCCGAGGAACCCCCAGAATTCATCAAAGCCGTGGCGACCCGGACGAAATTGCGGTCCGGCACCGACGTGCCACTTGCCGACCAGGCCGGTGGTGTAGCCGGCGGTCTTCAGTAATCGCGGCAGGGAGCTCTCGCTCGGCAGCAGACCGATGTCGGTGTTACCAATCGGGATGGGCTGCTCAATGCCATAGCGCTGCTGGTAGCGGCCGCTGATCAGTCCCGTGCGCGTCGGCGAACAGTTCGGCGCGTTGGCGTAGAAGTCGGTCAGCCTGACACCTTCGCGGGCCAGGCGGTCGAGGTGCGGCGTCTTGGCGTCAGGAACCCCGTAGCTGCCGAGGTCACCGTAGCCAAGGTCGTCCATGATGATCAGGACGACGTTGGGGCGCGACTGGGCGGCCGATGACTGCGGGAGCACGACCGCCGAAAGAAAACAGGAGATAAAGAGAGCAGGAGAAAGCGCTCTCATGGCAGACGATACGCCATCAACTCGCCGGGCCTGATCGAGCTGCTCGACGCGACCACGATGTACTGCTTCCCGCCGAGCATGTAAGTCATCGGCGATCCGGTCTGGGCGCCGGACATCTGCACCGCGCCCACTTCGGCGCCGGTTTTCTTGTCATACGCGCGCAGCATGGCGCCTCGTTGTCCATCTGGCATGGCCACGGTGCCGCCCTCGCCGGAGATCAGCAGCGTCTTGGTGACCAGCGTGCCGATGCCGCCTGAGCTGCCGCCGGCACCGCCCGGCCGTCCCGTTCGCGGAATGGTGACGCCCTTCAGGGCGGGGTGGTTCTTGATCGCATCGGGCGTGTCGCCGTGCGCGATCTGCCAGGCAATTTCGCCCTTGTTGAGATCGATCGCCGTGATCCGGCCCCACGGCGGTTTGATAATCGGAATGCCGTTCACCGACAGACCGCCGCCGCCATCTTCCGACGCGCTGCCGGCACTGATGTAGGCCATGTCAGACCGCTTCGGGTCGTTGACCATCGACAGCACGCGGACCAAGGTGTGGGAGTAGACGTAGAGCATTCCCGTTTCTGGATCGAACGAGCCGCCCGGCCAGTTGGCGCCATTCGGGATGAACAGCAAGCCTTCTTTGCCGTTCTCGCCGCGCACGATCGGCGGCGTGAACAGCGGGCCAATCTTGTACTTCGCCACCAGCGCCAGCGCCTCGGCCTTGATCTCGGGCGTGAAGTCGATCACGTAGTCTTCGAGAAAGCCCTGGCGCTCGAAGGGTGGCGGCTTGGTGGGGAAGGGCTGCGTCGGCGAGTACCACTCGCGCGGCACCGTGCCCTTCTCGACCGGTCGTTCTTCGATGGGCCACACCGGCTCGCCGGTCTTGCGATCGAACACGTAGACGAAACCCTGCTTGGTCGGCTGCGCCACTGCGGCGATCTTGCGACCGTTCACGGTGATGTCGACCAGGATCGGCGCGCACGGGATGTCGTAGTCCCAAATCGGATGATGCACGAGCTGGTAGTGCCAGATGCGCTTGCCGGTCTGCAGATCAACCGCGAGCAGGCTCTCACCGAACAGATTGTTGCCAGGACGATGACCGCCGAAGTAGTCGCCGGTGGGAATCTCGACGGGCAGGTAGGCAATGCCGAGCTGCTCGTCGACCGTCATCTGGGTCCACACGCCGGTGTTGCCGGTGTACTCCCACGAGCCTTCATTCCAGGTGTCGTTGCCGAACTCACCGGGCAGCGGGATGGTGTGGAAAATCCACAGCCGCTTGCCGGTGCGCGCGTCGTAGGCGCGGACGTAGCCCTTCGCGTTTTTCCGGCTGCGCGGGATCGAGCCGGCGCGGTGGGCGGCGCCAACCAGCACGACGTTCTTGGCGACCACCGGCGCGCCGTTCCACGCGATCTCGCCCTCAACGGGATCGAGCTCCTGGTCCGCATCTTTCTTCAGATCGACGACGCCGTCGATGCCGAAGTCTTTGAGTGGTCGACCGGTCTTCGCATCGAGCCCGACCAGTTGATAGCCAATGGTGACGTAGAAGACGCGCTCGTCGCCCTTGCCGTCGGTCCAGTAGCCGACCCCGCGACCCGACAGGCGGCGGGATGACCGCAGCGCGCGCGGACCTTCCTCGAGCCGATGCATCCAGAGCATCTCGCCAGTGGCGGCGTTCAGCGCCACCGCATTGCGATGCTCGCCGGCCGTGAGGTACAGCACGCCGTTGATCATCAGCGGCGTGGTTTGCAGATTGAAGTCGGGGCGCGAGCCGAGATTATCGGTCTTGAAACGCCAGGCTACGTCGAGCTGACTGAAGTTGGTGGCGTTGATCTGATCGAGCGGGGCATAGCGGGTGACGCCGAGATCGCCACCCCACGTGCGCCACTCGCCGCCGGTGGTGCCGTACTGCGCGGCCAGCGTCGCCGGCACGAAGAGCAGAAGTAGAACGTAGAAGCGGGTCTTCAGGCCCGCCTTCGACGATGCCCTCACTGTTGCTGCCGCGCCTCAGTCGTGGCTGCCTTGCGCTGGGCCTTGCGGGCGGCAAGCTCTTCCTGATACTGCGCGTCGGTCAGAAACGCCACGTCCGTCCAGCCATGTCCCATCTCGTCCATCGTCCGGCTGCCCCAACCGATCCACGCCGTCGGATCAGGGTTGTGCTTGTTGTTGGCGGTGTTGTCGTGAGTCGACACGGTGTGCAGGATGGTGCCGGCGGGGAACAGGTGTGGCGTCTTGTACTTGTAGGTGACCTGCCAATTCTGCTCGTAGTGGGTGGCGCTGGTCAGCATCTCGCGGCGACCGTCGGGGTGAATGGCTTCGAGATACAGCTTCGAGCCACGGAAATGCATGTGCGGCTGAAAGCTGACGATCAGCGCCGGCTTCGGTAGCGGCCAGAAACGCTCGTGCTGAACCACGGTGTTTGGCGGGATGCTGAGCAACGCCGCCGCGTGCAGCGGATTCTCGGCAATCAGGGAACCGGTCGGCATCGACGGCTCATCGATAGCGATCTTCTGGCCGGCGCGCAGCAGCAGGTCTTCGATGCGCTCGCGGTTGAGCGCCCAGTCATTGCCGACGCCGGTGCGGATGCGGTGCGACGTGACCACCCGCGACGGCACGACGCCCTTGGGATAGAACTTGATGCCGACGCGCATGCGATCGAACGTCGCTTCGCCGTAGGGGTGATAGTGCGCCTCGAAACGAAACTGCGCGCCCTTCTTGAGGATCTTAGCGGTGCCGTCCGGAAAGATGTCGGCGTCGTTGCCGGCGCCGTACTCAATCAGGTCGAGCGAGTTGCCGACATTGGAGCCCATGCCCAGGTTCACGCCACTGGTGTCGACGCCCTCCGGATGATCCACATACACGTGCGCATGATGCACGGCACGGAACGCATCGGGGATGATCTGCACCCACTTCACGTAGCGGTCCTCGGTCAGGCCGGGATCGACGTGTTCTTCGGGAATGAAATCGGGGCCGTCAGCGGGAATCTTGAAGCCCTTGGCCATGCGGACGATCAGGTCCGGCGCGCCATAAGTCCATTCGGTATTTGAGGAGAAGGTGCGCGCCGGCGGCGCGTCAGCTGCGCGGCCCTCAACGGCACCGCCGTCTGCCCAGGCCGCGATCAGGTTGACCTCGGCGTCACTGAGCGACGGGTCTTCGAGATACTCGCCGATGCTACGGTCGATGTGCCACGGCGGCATCTCGCGGCTGGTGACCTTCTGCTTCATGCTGCGCGCCCACGGCCGCGCATCGCGGTAGGTGACGAGCGACATCGGCGCGTGTGTCCCGGGCCGATGGCACGTCTGACACGAGCGCTGAAGAATCGGAAGCACGTCCTTGTGGAACGTAGGGGCCGGCGTGGCGGGAGCCTGCGCATGGGTGACCGGCGCCGGGTAGAAGACGATACTGGCGGCAAACGCCAGGCTAGCAACGCCGGTAAGCTTTCCAACGGTGACCATCAAGCCTCCTGTGGGGCATACTCTAGCATCGCGGCACTCGTAGGGCACCCCTTTTAGGGGGTGCCGACAACCTGGGGAGGGATAGATGACGGCACGAGCGGTCGCGTGGGCGCTGGCAGTGGCACTGGGAGCCACCGCCCATGGCCAGCAAAACCAGCCTGTTTACCCGGCCTACGACGGCTTCCTCAAGAACCCAGACGGCAGCTACACGCTGTCGTTTGCCTACTTCAGCCACAACGCCGACGTCGTCACCATCGCCCCAGGCCCGGCCAACAGCTTTGGGCCGGCGCCCGCCGACCGTATGCAGCCCATGACTTTCAAACCGGGCCACTGGCGGTTTCAGTGCGTGATGGTGGTCGGCCCGGAGTTCGACGGCAAGATGAAATGGACTCTGGGCTACGCCGGAACGACCACCGGCACCAGCGAGCGGATGCTGCAGTCGAACTGGAATCTCGTGGAAGGCGCGCCCGCGCTGTCGAAACTCGACTACGCCAAGGTACCGAAGGGCGTCTGCCTGAACCAGCGGCCCACGGTCCGCGTCCTCGGCGTCACGGCGCGACCGAACAACCCGCCGGTGCTGACCGTGGCGCCGAACGAGGAACTGAACCTGTTCGGCAGCGCGCACGACGAAGGATTGCCAAGAGGCAAGGGCCTGGTGGTTGAATGGAAGATGCTGACCGGGCCAGGCACGGTGACGTTCACGATCCCCGGTGCCGCCCGCACCAAGGCGACGTTCTCGGCGCCGGGGCTGTACGAACTGGAACTCACCGCGTCAGATGCAGAGTTTACGGAACGCACCCGAGTCAACGTCCGCGTCGGCCCCTGAGGCAAGCTCGCCATCAGGGCACTCGGATTGGAGGGGCATGGCCCATTACCGTGGTAATATGATCCCATGGCGCTGGCCCGATCAAAACTTACCGCACAGGGGCAAATCTCGGTTCCCGCCGAAGTTCGTCGGCGCCTTGGCCTCGGACCAGGCTCCGTTATCGAGTGGGAGGCCGACGGCGAGCAAGTGGTCGTCCGACGGAAGGGGCGGTACTCGTCTCAGGACATTCACAAAGTGCTGTTTCCCGGCGGCCCGCCGAAGCGGCGATCCTTGACGGAATTGAAGCAGGGCATCGCCAGGAACATGCGGGCCCGCGATGCGCGCGATTGACACCAACGTCCTCGTTCGGATGATCACGCGCGACGATCCGCGCCAGGCCGCCAAGGCCGACGCCTTTGTCGCGACCGGTGCGTGGGTGTCGCTACTCGCGCTGGCGGAAGCAACGTGGGTTCTCGCGTCCGTCTATGAAATGTCACTGCCCGAGGTCGCCACCTCAGTGCGAATGCTCCTGGCTCACGAACAGCTCACCATTCAGGATCCAGACGTCGTTGAAGCAGCCTTGGCTGGCATTGAGGGCAAGCCCGCCGTGAGCTTCTCCGATGCGCTACTCCTCGAGTTGGCGAGGAAGGCAGGCCACCTGCCTGTGGGAACCTTTAACCACAGTCTCGCCAAGCGAGATGGTGCTGAAAAGCTGTAGCCTGCTGTGGTCCTCTGATGCGTCCGAAGTTCTCCCTGCTCAACATCCTCGTCGCCATCATCGGCATCGCTGTACTGATCTTCACCGTCCGCCGTGTCGGCTGGAGCGAGGTGGTGTCGGGCGTCGCCAGCGTCGGCTGGTGGTTCATCCTGGTCGTAGTTCTCGGCGCCAGCCGCATGGCGTGTCGCGCGCGGGCCTGGATAATCTGCGCCGACGATGCGAATCTGCGGTTCCGAGATGCCTTCGGCGCCATGCTCGCGGCCGATGCGCTGGGGAACCTGACGCCGCTCGGCCTGCTGGCCAGTGAACCCACCAAGATCATGCTGACGCGGTCGCGAATCTCGACCGTGACCAGCGTGGCGTCGGTCACCACCGAGAACGCGTTCTACACCGCGTCAGTCGCGGTCGTCTTATTGGCCGGGACGTGGTTCTTTTTTCAACGCGCCGACGTGCCGCCCGCCCTCGAGCAACTGGCCGAGGTCATCGTCATGGCGATCGTGATCGCCGTCGTCATCGGCGTGTGGCTCGCACGGTCGCAGCCGGCGTTGCTGTCACGATTCGCGCCGCTCATTACCAGGCTGGCCGGCCGCGCCGCCGTTCCGGCGGAAGCCATTCGCGAAGTCGAGTCGCGCATCTACGGCGTCTTGGGGTGGCGCATGGGCCGGTTGGCCCGGATCGGATCGTGGGAGGCTATCTTTCACGTCGCCGCGGTGGCCGAGGTGTGGCTGGTGCTGCGTTTGCTACCCGGCGCGGCCGACGCCACGCTGGTTGATGCGTTCCTGCTCGAAAGTGCCGGACGGTTCGTGACCATCGCCTTCAAGTTCATCCCCTATCGATTGGGCATTGACGAGGCCGGCTCCGGCGCCGTGGCGCAGGTGATCGGTATGGGTCCCGCCGCCGGCGTTACGCTCGCGCTGGTGCGCCGCCTGCGCATCATGGTGCTCAACGTCTTTGGCCTGATCCGACTAGCCCGGCATTAGTTCTGGCAGTCCACGGACGTTAGCCACCGGGGACACAGAGAACACGTTCACGCTAGAATTGAGAGAGAGCTACCGCTGTTCCGGGAGCACCCGTCATGAAGCTGTTGAAAGTAACTTTAGCTGTCGGCCTGATGGCTGGCGTGGCACTCTCCGCCGTGTCATCGCTGGCCCCCGCCTTGATCGCCCAGAGCGGCGGCATGATCATGTGGGCGGCCCAGCCGCAGCGCGGCCCAGCGGCGCCGACGGCCAAGCCCCAGTGACACATCCCAGCACCCACGCTCCTCGAGGACGGCAGCTTGCCGTCCTCACCCTCGGCGCTCTCGGCATCGTTTACGGCGACATCGGCACCAGCCCGCTGTATGCCCTCCGCGAGTGCTTCCACGGCCCCCACGGCATCGCCCCCACGCCCGAAAACGTGTTGGGCGTGCTGTCGCTGATCGTCTGGTCGCTGTTCCTGATCATCTCGATCAAGTACCTGGTCTTCGTAATGCGGGCCGACAACGGTGGGGAAGGCGGCGTGCTGGCACTGATTGCCCTGGTGTCGCGCCAGGCCGATGCCTCGCGGCGTAGCCGTGCCGCCTTCATCAGCGTCGGCCTGTTTGGCGCGGCGTTGCTCTACGGCGACGGCATGATTACCCCGGCGTTCTCGGTCTTGAGCGCGGTCGAGGGCCTGACCATTGCCACGCACGTGTTCGAGCCCTACGTGGTGCCCATCACCGTCACCATTCTGATTGGTGTGTTCCTCCTTCAATCGCGTGGCACGGCAACGGTTGGCGCCATGTTCGGCCCCGTCATGGTGGTCTGGTTCAGCACGCTGGCGGTTCTGGGCCTGTCGTGGATCCTCGTCAACCCTTCAGTGTTCGCGGCGTTCAACCCGATCCACGCTGTCAGCTTCTTTGTCCGCAATGGCTGGCACGGCTTCATCGTGTTGGGCTCGGTGTTCCTGGTGGTCACCGGTGGCGAGGCGCTCTATGCCGACATGGGCCACTTCGGCCCAAAGCCGATCCGCGTGGCCTGGTTCGGGCTGGCCTTTCCCGCGCTGGTGCTGAACTACCTCGGACAAGGCGCCATGCTGCTGCAACAGCCAGAGGCGGCCTCGTCGCCGCTCTTCTTGATGGCACCGGAGTGGGCTCTGTATCCCATGGTGATGCTGGCCACCATGGCAGCGGTAATCGCCTCGCAGGCCCTGATCTCAGGCGTCTTTTCCATGACGCGCCAGGCCATGCTGCTGGGCTACTGCCCGCGCATGGGCGTGGAGCACACCTCGGCCAGCCACCAAGGCCAGGTCTATATCCCGCAGATCAATTGGATCCTGATGGTGGTGTGCGTGGGCCTGGTCATCGGCTTCGGCAGTTCCACCGCCATGGCCGCCGCTTACGGCATCGCCGTCTCAGCCACGATGGTGATCACCACCCTGCTGACGTATCTGGTGGCCCGCGGTTCGTGGGGGATTGGTCGCTCGACCGCCGCTTCGCTCGCCGGTCTGATCTTGCTGGTGGAGTTTGGATTCGTCGCCGCCAACTTGACGAAATTTCTACAGGGAGGCTGGTTCCCGCTGGCGGTCGGTGTGTTGATTTACATCCTGCTCTCGACGTGGAAGCAGGGGCGGGCGCTGCTGGCGCGGCGATTCATCGACCACCTGTATCCACTCGACACGTTTCTCGCAGACATTGCCGGCCAGCCTCCGCACCGCGTCAGTGGCACCGCCGTGTTCATGACCAGCAACAGTGATGGCACGCCGCCGACGTTGCTGCACAACCTGCAGCACAACAAAATCCTGCACGAGCGAATTGTGCTGCTCACCGTGGTCACTCAGGACAGCCCGGTCGTCGCACTGGAGGACCGGCTCACCGTCACCCCGCTGCAGCAGGGCTTCTTCCGCGTGCGGGCCAGCTACGGCTTCACCGAGACGCCCGACATCCCCGCCGTACTCGCGCAAGCCTCGCTTGCGGGCCGGCCGATCATGCCGGCCGAGACGACCTATTTCCTCGGCACCGAGACGCTGCTGGCAACCGACCGCCCCGGCTTGCCGCTGTGGCGCGAGCGGTTGTTCGTGTTGATGTCCCGGAACGCGTTGCGCGCGACGACGTTCTTCGGCATCCCGCCGGAACGGGTCGTCGAACTGGGCATGCAGGTGGAACTGTAGGGCTTGGGGCTTGGGTCCCAAGCCAGTCATCACTGTTTCAGGTGAAACGGCACTGACGTCGTCACCACGCGGGGCCGGAACAACAGCGCCGCCTTCAGCGTGAAGGCGCTCTGGTTGTGCAGCAAGTGATGCCACCAGTGCTTGACCACGAATTCCGGTAAGACCACCGTGATGTAGTCCTCGGGATTCTCCCGCTCGAGGCGGTCGATGTACTCGAGCAGCGGCTCGGTCATCGAGCGGTACGGGGACTGCAGCACCACCAGCTTCACGTGCGAGCCCCATTGCGGCCAGTCGCGCTTCATCGCGACCATGGAGTCGGGGTTAACATTGACGTAGACCGCGCGCACGTCCTTGGAGAGTGAGCTGGCGTAGCGCAGGGCCTCGATCACCGCTCGATGGACGCCGCCGATCGGGACAACGACGACATGCCCGTGCGGTGTGAGGTCGACTTCATGTCCCGCCAGTGACAGCTGCGAGGCGACGTTGTCGTAGTGCAGGCGCGTCTGCTTGAACACGAACATCAGGATCGGGACCAGCACGAGCACAATCCACGCGCCCTCTGTCGCTTTGGTCACCGCCACGATGATCAGGACAATGCCGGAGACAGTCGCGCCCAGCCCGCTGATGGCGGCGCGAACCCGCCATCCGGGCGGCCGCGACCGAAACCACCGCAGCAACATCCCGGTTTGCGACAGCGTGAAGGCCATGAACACGCCGATCATATAGAGCGGGATCAGCGCGTGCGCGTCGCCGCGGAACGCCGTGATCAGGACCGCGGCTGCCAGCCCGAGCGCCACGATGCCGTTCGAGTAGGCCAGCTTGTCGCCCAGGTTCATGAACTGCCGCGGCATGTAGCGATCGCGGGCGACGAAGTAGGCCAGGCGGGGGAAGTCGGCAAACGCGGTGTTGGCGGCAAGCACAAGGATCATCGCCGTCGCCGCCTGCACCATGTAATAAAAGGTGTTGCGTCCGCCGAATACCGCGCGCGCCAGCTGCGACACCACGGTCTCGCGCTCGGCCGGGACGATGCCGAAGTGAAAGGCCAGCAGGCTGATGCCGACGAACATGGTGATGGCCAGGCCGCCCATCAGCACCAGCGTACGCGCCGCCGTGCGCGCGGCTGGCTCCTGGAACGCCGGCACGCCGTCGGAAATGGCTTCGACCCCGGTCATTGCGGTGCAACCATTCGCGAATGCCGTCAGCAGCAGGAACGTGGTGAGGGTGCCAGTGCCAAGGAACGCGACTGGCTCCGCCGCCTCAAAGGGCGGCGCCGTCCCAAGCCAGCCTGTCCAGGCCCCGACCACGATCAGCATGAGGACGCTGCCCAGGAAGAAGTAGACCGGGATCCCGAACAACTTGGCTGACTCGCGAACACCACGGAGATTACCGACTGCGATCAGCGTCAGGAAGGCGAGCGCCAACGGCACACGGCTCACATGCAGGTCGGGCAGGGCCGATGTGATGGCGGACACGCCCGCCGCGATGCTCACCGACACCGTGAGCGTGTAGTCGATCAGCAGCGCCGCCGCCGTCACCAGCGAGGCGTTGGTGCCAATATTCTCTTTGGTGACGATGTAGTCGCCGCCGCCCTGAGGATAGGAGAAGATCGTCTGGCGGTACGACGAGACGATGATCAGCAGGAGCAGGGCGATCAGGCTGGCGATCCACGGCCCGTCCCTCAGCGCCTCGGGGCCGGCTTGCGCCAGCACGCGCAGCACTTCCTCGGTCGCATAGGCTACCGACGAGAGCGCATCGGCGGAGAGTACGGCCAGTCCGGCGAGCATGCCGAACTTCTGGTGGTGAGCCTGAAATGTCGGGATCGGACGCCCGACCAAAAGCCGCTTCAGCGGCGGGAACACAGCATCAACCCTTTCACGCCCGGATATTGTAGTGGATTAGTACGGCGGTCCGACCGCGGTCACCCCGCAGGCGCGCCGGCTGGGCTAGAATGGTGGGATGCGCGTCGCCCGGAGGTTCCTGGTGAGCGGTCACGTCCAGGGCGTCGGGTTCCGGTTTTATGCCAGGAACGCGGCGCGCCGCGAAGGCCTGGGTGGCCACGTCACCAATCACGCCGACGGATCGGTTGAAGTGGTGGCGGAAGGCGAGGCTGAGGCCATGACGCGCTTTGAGCGGGCTTTGCACCAGGGGCCGTCGCGATCGCAGGTGGCGCACGTGCGGGTGAACGAGGTCGTGCCGGCAGGCCTCAACGCCGGGTTTGAGATTCGGTAGGCGCAACATTCGGTAGTTAGATACGATTCATGGACCATCTGAAGGCAAAGATTCGACACGTGCCTGACTTTCCCAAGCCGGGCATCCTGTTCTACGACATCACGACGTTGCTGTGCGACCCCCAGGGGTTCCGCGACACGATTGACGCGATGGCGGCACCGTACATGGGTGAGGACATTGACCACGTGATTGGCATCGAGAGCCGCGGCTTCATCCTCGGCGCGGCGGTAGCCAACACGCTGGGGTGTGGTTTTGTACCCATCCGCAAGCCGGGCAAGCTGCCGGCCGCGACCTACCAGGAAAGCTACCACCTGGAATACGGCACCGACGCATTGGAGATTCACCAGGACGCCTGCGGCAGCAACCAGCGCGTCCTGATCGTCGATGATGTGCTGGCGACCGGCGGGACGGCCCGCGCCGCCATCGACCTGGCCAGAAAGGCCGGCGGCAAGGTCATCGGCGCCACGTTCCTGATCGAGCTGGATTTCTTGAAGGGCCGCGACAAATTAGCGGGCGAGCCGGTTTATTCTGTTCTGCAGTATTAGTCCGGCTCAAGCCGGACTCTACTGCGCCTGTAGCTCAGTTGGATAGAGCGCCGGTTTCCTAAACTGGAGGTCACAGGTTCGATCCCTGTCAGGCGCACCATCGCTCATCAAAGAGACACTATGAAAACTACGGAACGGCATCACCTGAAAGACAACGAACTGGCCATGGCGCTGACCCGCGCGCAGGCCTGGGTCGAGCAGAACCAGAAGAACCTCCTGGCCCTCCTGGGATTGGTCGTCGTGGTCGGCGGCGGAATTGCCGCCTACTCCCTGTACTCGCGGAGCACCGACACCAAGGCGCGGACGCTGCTGGCCGAAGCCATGGTGATCGAGGAATCGCGCGTGATGCCACCGGGCCCGCCGGCCGGCACCACCACCGACCCGACGCAGACGCCCGGCCAGGCCCCGGGTACTTACCCGACGCAGCAAGCCAAGCTGGGTGCGGCGCTGCCGAAGTTCATTGCCGCGGCCGACGCCTATCCCTCATCGGAGTCGGGCTTGACCGCGCGCTATCACGCCGCGACCGTGCTGGTGTCGCTCGGGCGCTTCGACGAGGCCATCAAGCAGTACGACCAGGTGGTGGCCGGCGGCGCCAGTCTGATTCAGCGCATGGCACGGCTGGGCAAGGCCGAAGCGCAGCTTCGCGCCGGACAGTTCGACCCGGCAATTGCCACCCTGAAGGAGACCGCGGAGCAAGCGAACACCACGCTCCCGGTTGACGCGATCTTGATGGAGCTGGCCCGCGCATATCGCCTGGCCGGCAAGACCGACGATGCGCGCAAGACCTGGACCCAGGTGGTCGAAAAGCACGCCGATTCGCCGCTGGCGGCCGACGCGAAGGTCGAACTCAACAAGGTGAAGGGCTAACGCTTCGTCACCGCACGCAAGAACGTAAAGTCCGCCGAGGGCGTCAGCTTGACGCCCTCGATTCCGGTACGGGAGACCGCGACGTTGGTCTTGGTCCACAGGCTGATGTAAGGCGCATCGTGCGAGACCAGCCGCTGCGCCTCGCTGAACAACCGGCGCCGCTCGGCTTCGGTGGCGGCCGCGCCGGCGGCGTCGATCAGGCGATCGACCTCCGGATTCTCGTAGTAGCCGCGATTGAATCCCGACGGCGGCATCTGCGTGGAATGAAACACCCGCCGCAGCATGTCGGGGTCCGAGACGCCCACCCACTGCAGCGTGAACAACTGGAAATTGCCCTTCAACACGTCAGCGTAGAGCGTGGCGAACTCGTATGACCTGACGTCCAGTTCGATGCCCGCCTGCTTCAGGTCCTGTTGGATCACCGCAGCCTGCAACCGAATGAACTCGTTGGTCGATACCTTCAGGGTCAGCCGTAACCGCGGCTCTGGTCCATCACCGTCCGGGTCGGGGTAGCCGGCTTCGTCGAGCAGCGCCTTGGCCGTGGCGACGTCATGGGCAAACTGAAACACCTTCGGCTCGAACGCCCACGACACTGGTGGCAGTATGCCGACGGCGAGGCTGGCCAGGCCACGCCGCAGGTGATCGACAATCGCCTGGCGGTCGATGGCGTAGCCGATGGCGTGACGCACCCGGCGATCGCCGAGCACCGGGTCGCGCAGGTTGAACCCGACATACGCGTAGTCCGTGCCCGGCGACTTCGCAATCGCCATGGTCTGGTCGGTCGCCAGTTGGTGCACCACATCCGGCGACAGGTCATTGACCACCAGATCGACCGTGCCCTTGCGCAACTCGAGCGCCCGCATGATCTCGTCGGGCACCACCTTCAGCACCACACCCGCGTTGGCCGGCGCGCCGCGGAAGTATTGCGGGAACGCTGCGAGCTCCAGGCGGTCGTCCACGGCAAAGCTGACAAACTTGTACGGCCCCGTCCCAACCGGATGATCCCGCAGGGCGGCGGTCGCCCCGTTCGGCACGACCGGCATCACCAACTGGATCGGGAACGAGCCGAACGGCTCCTTCAACGAGAATCGCGCCGTGTAGCGATCGAGCGCCGTGACCTTGTCGAGCACCCGGTAGGCGCCCTTGCGGGCCGAGATGAACGACGGGTCGATGAACGAGCTGAAGGTAAAGACGACGTCCGCGGCCGTCAGTTCGTGGCCATCGTGAAACAACACGCCTGGCCGCAGCACCACGTCGTAGGTCAGTGGATCGCGCTGCTGCCAACTCGACGCCAGACCACCGGTGACGCGCAGCTCGTCATCGAGCGCCAGCAGGTTGTCGTAGATCAGTTGATGCGCCCGCTGCGACGTTTCATCGGAGCCGACGCGCGGATCGAGACTGTTGGGCGAAGTGAGGACGGCCAGCGTGACGATGTGGTTCTGCGGTGGCGCGTCGTGGCAGGCGCTGAGCGCGAACACCAGGGCGACGGTGGCGGAGGGTCTAATCGTCAAGGGACTGCTTGAGGTCCTGCAGGATCTGCAGGGCGTCGATCGGTGTCGTGCGGTTGATATCCACCTCGCGAATCCGCTCGCGCAGTTTCTCGTCGGCCGGGGAGGCGGCCTGGAACAAACCGAGCTGCTGTTGCGGCACGACTGGCACGCCGCTCAGCGAGGGCTTGCCGCCGCGCGCCAGCTCGTCGTGCTCGAGCGAGGCCAGGATGTTGCGGGCGCGGGCAATGACGCTCGCGGGCAGGCCCGCCAGCCGCGCGACCTGGATGCCGTAGCTGCGATCCGAACGGCCCGGCAGGATCTTGTGCAGGAAGATGATGTCGTCGTTCCACTCGCGCGCGGTCACGTGCGCGTTCACAACGCCGGGAATCGCCTCTGCCAAGTCGGTGAGCTCGTGATAGTGGGTGGCAAACAGCGTCTTCGGCCGGGCACGTTCGTTGGTGGCCATGAACTCGGCGACCGCCCACGCAATGCTCAAGCCGTCGAAGGTCGCCGTGCCCCGGCCGATCTCGTCCAGCACCACCAGGCTTTTCGAGGTCGCACCACTCAGGATGTGCGAGGTCTCCTGCATTTCCACCATGAAGGTGGACTGGCCGCGGGCGATGTTGTCAGAGGCGCCCACCCGCGCGTACAGCCGGTCGATGAGCGCCAACTTGGCTTCGCGGGCCGGGACAAACGAACCGGTCTGCGCCATCAGGCACAGCAGCGCGACCTGCCGCAAATACGTGGACTTGCCGCCCATGTTGGGGCCGGTCAGGATCACCAGTTGGTGCGTGGTGCCATTCAGCGTGATGTCGTTCGGCACGAAGGCACCGGCGGCCAGGCGTTCCACCACCGGGTGACGGACATCCACGGCCACCATCTCGTCGCCGTCATGGACATGCGGCTTGGTGTAATTGCCCACCGTCGCCGTCTCAGCCAGGCCCGCCAGGACGTCAAGGGCCGCGACGGCGCGCGCGGTGTCGAGCACCCGCGGCGCCTCGGCGGCGACCCGCTGGCGGAGCGTCTCGAAGATTTCCAATTCGCGCGTCATGATGCGCTCGTCGGCGCCGAGGACCTTTTCTTCGTATTCCTTGAGGGCGGGGGTGATGTAGCGCTCGCCACCGGCAATGGTCTGCTTCCGGATGTAGTCCGCTGGCACCGCGTGCAGGTTCGACTTGGAGATTTCGATGTAGTACCCGAACACGCGGTTGAAGCGCACCTTCAATGACGAGATGCCGGTGCGGGCGCGTTCGCCTTGTTCCATCTCGGCGATGACCTGCTTGCCGGACCGGCTGATGGTGCGCAACTCGTCGAGCGTGGGGTCGAAGCCGTCGCGCACGAACCCGCCTTCGCGGGAGAGCGCCGGCGGTTCGTCCATGATGGCCGCCTCGACCCACTGTCGGACGTCGCTCAAGTCATCCAGCTCGCCGATCAGGCTCCGCACCAACGGGGCCTGGCACTCCGTCAGCATCAGCGCGAGGCGGGGCACCGCCGCGAGTGAACGGCCGAGCGCGACCAGGTCGCGCGGGCTGGCGGTCGACAGGGCAATGCGCGCGATCAGCCGTTCGAGATCGAGAATCGACTTCAGTGTCTCGCGTAGCTTGCCGCGGTCTGTCGTCCTGACGGCCAGTTCTTCGACGGCATCCAGCCGATCGCGGATCGCTTCAAGTGAGGTGAGGGGACGCAGCAACCACGCGCGCAGCAAGCGGCCGCCCATCGGCGTGACCGTGCGATCGATCTCGTCCAGCAGCGTGCCGGCACGGCCGCCGGTCATCGACTCAACGATCTCCAGGTGCTTGAGGGTCGTGGGGTCAATCAGCAGGCCATCCGCGACTTGGCGCAGGCGGACCGATCGCACGTGCGCGAGGTCGGCCTTCTGCGTGTCGCGCAGGTAGCGCACCAACGCACCGGCCGCGCAGACGGCGGCCTGCCGCCGTTCGAGGCCGAAGCCTTCAAGGCCACTGACCCGCAGTTGATCGAGCAGCGTCTGGCGGGCCGATTCCAGCTCGAAGTGCCAGCCGTCGATCTCGGTGACCGGCACCGCCTGCTGGGCGATTTCCGGCAGCAGGGCGCGGGCGTCGGCGGCTGAGGCGACGACGATCTCGCGCGGCCGCAGGACGGCGACCTCCGCCCGCAGCGAGGCCAGTCCCTCCACGCCGGAATACTCCGCCACGTCGAACTCACCGGTCGACAGGTCAACCAGGGCGACGCCGTATTCGGCCTGTTGTCCGGCGGCCGCCCGTGTGGCGACAATCGCCATCAGGAACGCCGGTTCGCGCGCCTCGAGGTAGGCCGAATCGGTGAGTGTTCCTGGCGAGACCACGCGCACGACGTCGCGCTTGACCAGGCCCTTGGCCTTCTTGGGATCTTCGATCTGCTCGCAGATCGCGACGCTGTAGCCCTTCTTCACCAGCCGCGCGAGGTAGCCATCTGCCGCATGGTATGGAAATCCGCACATCGGTACCGGCGTGCCGGCGGAGTCCTTGGACCGCGAGGTCAGGGTCAGGTCGAGTGCCCGCGACGCCACCAGAGCGTCCTCATAAAACATCTCGTAGAAGTCGCCCATCCGGAAAAAGACGAGCGCGTGCCGGTACTGGCGCTTGGCCTCAAAGTACTGACGCATGGCCGGCGTCAGCTGCGCGCCGGTCGGCGGCGCAGAGGCAAAAGATGGCGGTTGGGACACGGTCGCGGCTCGAAAAGACGCTCGTCGAGTATACGATGGCCTGCACCCCAAATTACGTGGTCATTCTCTCCCTCGACACCACCACCCGCGGCGGCAGCACGGCCATCGCGCGCGACGCGCAACTGCTGGCCCTGGTGCGCGGCGACGCGACCCGCTCGCACAGCGAGCGCCTGCCAGGCGAGATCGCAGCCGCGCTCTCGGAGGCCGGCCTGTTGCGCGCGGACATTGACCTGCTGGCGGTCGCCACCGGTCCGGGTGCCTTCACGGGGCTGCGCATCGGACTGGCGGCCATGCAGGGACTGGCGATGACCCTCTGCCGCCCGGTGATCGGGATCTCCGCGCTCGACGCCCTCGCCGACGAAGTGCCCGCTGGCACCGCGACGCTGGTCGCACCGTGGATGGACGCGCAGCGAGGTGAGGTCTTCGCCATGCTGCTCGACGCGGCCTCCGGACGCACGTTGGAATCGCCGCTGGCGGCGCCGCCAGCCGTCGTCCTCGCTGCCTGGCGCGCGCACCTCGACGGCCACACGGCAGTGTTCATCGGCGATGCGGCGGAGCGCGACGCCGCGCTCGTCGCCGAGGCCGGAGCGGGGCAGTGGTCGACGCGCAGGCCGCCGCCTCTCGCACCGGCGCTGGCGCGCCTTGCCCGCATCCGTGCCGCGCGAGGCGAAGCCGGACTGCCGCAGCAGCTCACGCCGATCTATGTCCGCCGGCCCGATGTCGAGATCGAGCGCGAGCGCCGGGAGCGGCCGTGACGGTGGAACGGCTGGCCACCGATGCCGATCTGGACGGGGTGCTGGCGATCGAGGATGCGGCCTTCAACAACCCCACGACGCGCGAGTGGTACGAGTCCGAACTGAAGCGGCCCGCGGTCTGCTTCATTTACGTGCTGCGGACGCCGGAGTGCCCGGTGGCCGCGTTCTGTGCCTTCTGGCGGGTGGTCGATCAGATTCACATTAACAACCTGGCGGTGCTGCCGGCGTGGCGAGGCCAGGGGCTGGCCAGTCACTTGCTGGCGGAGGTGATGACCGAGTCAGCCCGGATGGGGGTCGATTGCGCGACCCTCGAGGTTCGCCGTTCCAATACCGCGGCGCTGCGGCTCTACGCCAAGGCCGGATTTGTCGAGGCCGGCGTACGGCGGAACTACTACACCCAGCCGGTGGAGGATGCCCTCGTGCTCGTCTGCAAATCCACGCCCTGACCTTGTCGCTTTCTTTCACGAATTCAGGGGAGTAGACTGCAGCCGATCGGGCGGTACGCATTCCCGGACCGACCCCGCAACGGAGGCGGACAGATGGCTGAGGACGTGAAGCATCAGCTCCTCGAGACCAACGAGGAATACCGCGAGTTGGCCGTCAAGCACCACACGCTCGACGATCGGCTGCGCGCACTCGAAGCCAAGCAGCACCGGTCGGACGAAGAGTACGTCGAAGAAGTCAGTCTCAAGAAACGCAAACTCCACATCAAAGACCGCATGGAGTCCATCCTGCGGCAATAGTTTCAGGAAAACCCGCCCGGCGTCCTATTATCAAGAGGATGTTCATTGATAAGGCCGGCCTGCCCTTCATGGGGGTGGCCGTGGTGCTGGCGCTCGGCGCCGGGTTGTGGTTTGGGCGCGCCTGGTCGATCCCCTTTCTGGTTCTGGCGGCGTTCTTCGCCTTCTTCTTTCGCGACCCCAACCGCACCATCCCGACGGGCGGCAACCTGGTGGTTTCGCCGGCAGACGCCCGCATTACGGCTGCCGGCGACCGCGTCTGGCCCGGCGCGCCTCCGGGCGACTGGCAGGTCGTCAGCATGTTCCTGTCACCGATGGATGTGCACGTCAACCGGACCCCGGTCGACGGCACGGTGACGCGGGTGGAGTATCATCCCGGCCAGTTCCTGCCCGCCTATCGCAAGGAGGCCGGGCAGTTGAACGAATGGACCGAGGTCTGGTTTGACCGGCCGGGCGGCGCGATTGTCGCCCGCCAGATCGTCGGCGTGCTGGCCCGGCGCATTGTCTGCCGGCTGCAAGTCGGGGACCGCGTCGAGCGGGGACAACGCTACGGGGTCATGAAGTTCGGTTCACGCATGGATTTGTTTCTGCCGCCGTCCGCGACCATCCGCGTGAAGGTTGGCGACAAGGTCGTGGCCGGTGAGACAACGATCGCAACACTGGAGTCGTAAAGTGGAATCGCGGCACGGGTCACCTATTCGCCTGCACGCTTTCAATCGCGCCCACGATCGGCGCGCGCTGCGCCGTGGCGTGTCGCTGCTGCCCAGCCTGTTCACGCTCGCCAACCTGTTCTGCGGCTGGGCCTGCGTGGTCCACGCCATGCGCGGCGAGTTTGCCACCGCGGCGCCGTTGATCGGCGTCGCCGTCGTGCTCGACATGCTCGATGGCCGCATTGCCCGCATGACCGGGACCACCAGCGACTTTGGTGTGCAGCTGGATTCCCTGGCCGATCTGATCTCGTTCGGCATGGCGCCGGCGGTACTGGCGTTCCAGTGGGGCCTGGTGCCGCTCGGCCGCATGGGCTGGGCGGTCGGCTTCGTCTACCTGACCGCGGCGGCGCTGCGACTCGCGCGGTTCAACATCCAAACCAACACCGACAAGCGATACTTCATCGGCTTGCCAAGCCCCGCCGCAGCGGGCCTGGTCGCAGCGACGATCTTTTATTTCCCGGAAGGACTGACAGCGAAGCCGCAGGCGTGGCTTGGCTTGGTGATGCTGGCCGTGCCGGCCTTGCTGATGGTGAGCACCATCCGCTTCCAGAGCTTCAAGAGCTTCGACCTCGGCATGCAGGGTGGCTACCGAATCCTGCTGCTGGTGGCGGCCTTCATCGGCCTGCTCTCGACCTTTCCTCACGAAGTGTTACTGGTGATCGCGTATTCGTACTTCGCGTCCGGCTTCATCGGGACGCTGATGAGCAAATTGAAGAGCAAGAACGCTGACACGGTCCAGCCCGAGGTGTTGGCCGAGAAGCAAAGCCGCGAAGTCAGCTGACACCTGGGTCATGCCAGCGGCAAGGTGAGCGTGACGCTGGTGCCCTTGCCCTGTTCTGAGGTGACGCTGATCGCTCCGCCGTTCGCCTCGACGTTGCGCTTGGCAATTGTCAGACCCAGTCCGGTCCCAATCGCCTTCGTCGAAAAATAGGGCTCGAAGATCTTGGCCAGCGCCTCGCGGTCCATGCCGATGCCGGTGTCCGTGATGCGCAGCTGCGCCATGCGATCCGGCGCCAGTGCCGCGTCAATCGTGAGCGAACCGCCACTGGGCATGGCGTGCAGGGCGTTCTCGATCACGTTGGTCAGCGCCCGTCCCACCAGCATGCGATCGACGCGCAACCGCGGGAGCGCTGCCGGCACGTGCGTCTCAATGGCGACGCGACCAGCCAGGCCGACACGGTACGGGTCGATAATCTCGGCCACCAGGTCCGCCAGGTTGGTTGCCAAGGGCCGAGGCTCGGGCGAAGCCGCGAAACTGGAGAACTCCGACGAGATCTGTCGCAACAGCCGCACCTGTCCAAGAATGTTGGCAACGCAGTCGTCGATCACGCCACCGAGCGGCCGGCCCTGGTCGCTGTGCACCCGCCGCAGGTGCTCGGCATTCAACTGGATTGGCGTCAACGGGTTCTTGATGTCGTGCGCCACCTGGCGCGCCATGTCGGCCCAGGCCGCCAGTCGATTCGTGCGTTCGAGTTCCTGCCGCTGACGCTGCAGGTCGGCCGCCATCTGGTTAAAGGCCTCCACGAGCCGCCGCAGTTCATCGGCCGAGGTCGCCAGCACCCGCGCGTCGAGGTCGCCGCGGGCAATGCGTCGCGTGGCCCGCATCAGGCGATTCACGGGGTCGGCAATGCGTTCGGCCATGTAATAGCCAATTCCGGCGCCAAGCATGATGAACAGCAGGGCTGCCAGCAGCACGCGGCGGTCGAGCTCGTCGATCTGCGCCTGCGTCTCCTGCTGACGCGAGGTCAGTGGCACTGTCAGCACGGCCTGTCGTCCGCCCTGGATGCGCACGGGCGTAGCCGCGGTCAGATACTCGAGCCCCCCGGCTTCCTCCCGGCCGACGTATGACGGCCGGCCATCGAGCACGATCGCGCGGAACACCTCGCCCGGGGTGCGGGTCGGCAGCAGACCCGACGCAAACAGGTTGCGCTCGCTCGACGCCAACAGCTCAGCGCCCTGGAAGATGTTGACGTCTTGCGCAATCACGCGGCTGAGCCAGACCACGATGTTGTCGTCGACGGCGGCCTGGCCCATCTGGACGCCGACGTCTTCGACCACGCGGCTGGCGACATTCGCCAGGCGCGTCGCCTCACTCTCGATGTCGGCATACATCAGCCGCGCCATGTACTCGCGCGACACCACCGCCAGCGCCAGCACCGGGACTACGGCCGAGAGCACGAAGGCGAGGAACAGCTTCTGATAGAAGCTGGCCCGCACCTCCGCCAACAGGGCGCGGCCGGTCATCGGCACGCGTGACGTCAACAGGTTGGCGGCGCCGCCAGCGAGCAGCAGGATGACAAAGACGGCGAACGCGAGGGTGACGAGTTCGGCGATCGTGTTGACGTGGCCGAATGCCGTCGGCTTGACCACCCCGAGCACATAGATGGCCGCGCGGTCGCTCATCACGTAGACGTCGATCGCGGCTGAACCGCGGGTAATCGTCGACCAGAACGGCTGCCGCGATTCATAGGCGCGGCGATACACCTCCTCGGTCAGCGGCGGCGGTGCGTCCACCGAGCTGTACAACACCCGCCGACTCCATCCGTAGACGTAGAGCTCGACCTCGGCCCGTGGCCGGGGCTCGGGACGAGCCTGGCCTGAACGCATCAATGCCGTGTACGGGTTCTGCGCCGAGATAAACGACAGGTTGGCGTAGTCGAGCATCGAGTGCACGACCACCGAACCCGCCACCACGCGGCGGCCACCCGCGTCGCTGGTGCAAATCGCGCGGCCGGCATGCAGCAGCCGGCGCTCTTCAGAGAAGAACGGCGAGACCTCCTCGAGCATTTCCCACTCGCAGGAGGACTCGTTCCAGATCTGTCCCTGCGCGTTGTCGGGCAGGTTCAACGCGAACCGGCTGACCATGGCCCCAGCCGGATTGTGCAGTTCGACGCTCGAGGTCAGGCGCTGCGTGGCCAACTGGGTTTGCGACCAGACCAGGAACGCCGCGTCGGTCGACGGTGGTCCTGCCACCGGCGGTTCGCTGGCCTGCACCAGCGCATCCAGCCCTTCAATGCGATCGATTTCGGCGAGCGCCTGTGACAGCTTCAGGCGAACGTCAGGACGCTGGTTCAGCACCTCGGGCGCAAAGCGCTCGGTGACCAACTGCCGGCGCGCGCTATCGGCGGCATCGACCAGCGACGGATAGAACACCACCGACGGCAACGTGAGTGCGAGTAGCGCCACCACCAGCCGCTGCGCCTGCGAACCGCGCGGCAAGGCGGCACCGAAGCGGTGCAGAGCCCAGGCAGCTGCGGCGGTGAACACGACCGCCGCGAGCGTCGGCCACAGTGCGGCCGGAGTCTCGGTAAGCCCGGGCCACGCGAGCGCGACCGCTGGCAGCATCCAGGCCGCCGCGCCACGCAGACGCCAGCCGATCGGCGAGGTGGTGAACACCCAGGGCGAAGCCGCGGTGCGGAGAATGAGTACCGCCAGGCCAATAACCGCGGCATTGAGTGCCAACAGGCCGATCACGACGCACAACCGCACCCAGTCACCGGGCTCGATCGCGAACCTCAGGATGTCGACCGCCACCTGGGAGAGCGACGACCGCAAGAACGTCGCCTGCCGGACCAGCAAGGCGACCACTGCGGTGCCGGCCACCACCTGCACCGCCAGGTAGCACGCACCGAGCGATGGTCGATCGACCACGACGACGCCGATGCCCGGCCGGTGCGCGCGCCGCCACTCGATGAAGGTGGCGGTCCCGAGCGCCGTCAAGCCAAGCGCAGTCAGGCCCGTGAGCAGAAAGTCCACCGGCGAGGCCATCAACACGGCCGAAGCCGGCGCCCACGGGGCCGCCGGCACCAATGCCGGCTCGGCCAGCCCGAGGCGCCGCGTGGTAATCCACAGCAGCGCCCGCGCGGCGACCAACAGCAACGCGATACCGGTGGTCAGGCCCGCTGCCAGCGGCAGCGAGCGCGTCGAGCGCCGCCAGTCGAGCAGCGGCCCCGCGAACAACAGCAGCAGCAGAGCCGCCAGCGTGAGCTCTGCGGCCATGCGTCGGTCGCGAATCCGCTGGCGCGACGCCTGCAGGTCCGCATCCGAGAGCTGGACCGCCGCCAGCGGCTCGCCCGACGAGGTCCTGACGATGAACGTGTCAGGTCCGGCGCTGGCCGTGTCCTCGAACTGCAGCCGCAGCGAGACGGGAACCATGCTGGTCTCGAGCGCGAAGTCCGCGCCGGCCATCGGCGTTGGTCCGTCGCGCGACAGCGGGGTTTCGGCCACGACGGCCCCGATCTGGCGTTCGGGATCAGCGGCGTCAACGACCGGTTGCACACGGACCAGTTGCAGGCCGTAAGTGCTCTGCCCGAGGAACAGCGAGGCAGGTCCCGCGAGGCGCGCATCGGGCACGTCTTCGGACCGGCCCACCCACGCGACGGGCTGATTGCGCGCGCCGTAGATCGTGATCGCCACGGAGCCTGGTGAGGTGCGGGCACCGGCCGCCGCCAGGTCAAACAGCCGCCGCGAGGCGGCCACATCGCCCTGTTCCGCCAGCAGCACCGTTTCGGCGTCGAGGGTGACGGCCCGGACCGCTTCGTCCAGGCGATTGCCGAGCGTCACGAACTGCCCGGAGACCTCGGCCTGCAGAAGAGCCCGCGACGCGGCCAGGTCGGCCCCCAACTGCGTGCGTTCGGCGACCTCGCCGGTAATCCAGATGGCCATCGCCACCACGGCTCCGCCCAGGACCAACTTCTGGACGCTGCGCGCGACGAAGGAAGGAGAGACCATCCGCATGACCATTGTAGAATGTGGATCTGTCCAGCACAGCCGGTTCGTTGAAGTTCTCGCTCAAGCGCGGCGCGCTCGTCACGGCCGCCAACTGGCAAGTCGTCCTCGTCCAGTTCGTGGCTGACACCTTGTTCAAAACGCTGCTCGCCGTGCCCATTGTCGGCGGCCTGGTCCTGGTGGCGCTGGTTGTCGGCGGCGATCCGGTTGAGATGATCCGGCTGGAGCCGAGCCAGATCGTCTCCACCATGGTCGGCGTCCTGCTGGCGCAGCCGTTTGCGCTGGCCGCGTTCCTCCTGGCGCTCGGCCTGATCTTGAGCGGTGGCTCAGTGCTGATGTTTGCGGTCAAGGCCGGCAGCGTCACGGTGCTTCTGGCCGGCGAACACGCCGCCGGACCGATCGAGCAGCCACCACTGCGGCTGTCGTCATTCGCGCAGGCCAACCGCTCGAACGTCGAGCGATTCACGACCGGCGTCCGCACGCTGTTTGGCCGTTACCTGCGTCTGGGCGTCGGACTCACCGTGGTCTATGCGTTGCTGGCCGGCGGTTACATGGCGCTCGTGTTCGGCCCTCCGGCCACGGCCACGGTTGACGGCCCGCTGGCCGTCACGCTGGCATCACTCGCCCTGATCCTCGCGGTCACGCTGGTGAACTTCCTGTATCTGCTGCTGCAGATCGTGGTCGCGTTCGAAGACTGCGGGGTGCTCGAAGCCGTGCCACACGTCGCCCGACTGTTACGACGACGGACCAAGGCCATGGGGCAGGTGCTCACGTCGATTCTCGCGCTGATGCTGATGGCGACCGGCGTGTCGATTCTAGCCACGGCCGCACTTGGCCTGATCGCCTTCGTGCCGTTCGTCGGCCTAGCCGCGCTGCCGCTGCAGGTGTTCGCCTGGCTGGTGCGCGGCGTCGTCTTCCAGTTTGTCGGACTCACCGGGGTCGCGACCTACGTGCGCCTGCATCGCACGTTACAAGCATCGGAAGTTCTTGTCCGGCCATCCGACGACCTTCAGCAGGTGACGCGCGCATGACTACGATGACCCGTGGCGACAATCCTTTAGGTTTGTCAACCGCAGCCCAGCACTTCGAGGAATCGGCCATTCGTCGCGCCGGCATTCTCGGCGCCGCTGTGCCCGGATTGATCTCGCTGGCGGCAGGGTATCCCTCGCCGGAGGTGTTTCCGTGGGACGACCTCGCGTCGATCACCGCCGATCTGCTGGCCAGGCGGGACGGCAACACGCTGCAGTACGGTGCGACGCGCGGCTATCGGCCGCTGCTCGAGCAACTGATCGCGAAGACGCTGCACGACCGGAGCATCACGGCCGCGTTCGAGGACATGATCATCACTACCGGCTCGCAGCAGGGCCTCGACCTGGTGGGCCGCGTGCTGATCGATCCGGGCGACGTGATCCTGGTCGAGTTGCCGACTTACAGCGGCGCGATCGCCGCGTTCCACAACTTGCAGGGACAGTTCGCCGGAGTGCCGCAAGACAGCGAAGGCATTGATCTCGTGGCGCTCGAGACCGCCATCGCTCGCCTCAAGACCGACGGCAAGACGGCCAAATTCATTTACGTCACGCCGAACTTCCAGAACCCGGCCGGCCTGCTCATGAGCCGAGCGAGGCGACTCGCGTTGCTGGAGTTCGCACGACGGCATGAGCTGTTGATCCTCGAGGACGACCCGTACGGCTCGATCTACTTCGAGGACGTCACCACGGCCGCCGACACGCGACCGATCAAGGCTGATGACACTGACGGCCGCGTGATCTACCTTGGAAGTTTCTCCAAGGTGCTCGTGCCAGGCCTCCGTGTGGCGTGGCTCGTGGCGCCACGCGAGATCGCGCAGAGGGTCGAGCTGGCCAAGCAAGCCACCGATATCTGCAGCAGCGTCTTCGATCAGCGCATCGTCCACGGCGCCATGGACCGCGGCGTGGTCGATCGCATTGCGCCGGGACTGCGGGCGCACTACCAGGCGAAGCGCAGCGTGATGGAGCAGGCGTTGCAGTCGACGCTGGCCGGCCGCGTCACGTGGACGTCACCTCGCGGTGGCTTCTTCTTGTGGATCGCGCTGCCCGCGGGTCTGGATGATCGGGCGTTGTTCGATCGGGCGCTGGCCGCAAAGGTCAGCTTCGTGCTGGGCAGCGCGTTCTTCGTTGACGGGCAGGGCCACGGATTTGCGCGGCTGTCGTTCGCGGGCACCAGCCACGAACAGATCACCGAGGGCATTGCCCGGCTCGCGGCCGCCATCAACAGCCACTGAGCAAATACCGCCGCCGATGAGACGCCGATTGTGCACCGATCTGGTTGGGGTCAGACTGGACTATCGAGATAGGCCGATCGGTCTATTCCTTCAGACGGAGGCCATGGTTAAGCTTGAAGTATCTGTGTTCAAGAGGCCGACCGCGCGTTTGACGCGAACCCGCGCCGGCACTAGACTCCGCTCGAGTGCTGAAGGTGGACTAGGTTGTTCTGCCGACTACTTGTTAGACCGGTATCTTGGTTTGGCCCGTCGGTTCTGTTAGCGTTGCAGAGTGATGACGACCGCTTACTTCGAGGCGATGCGCGCGCGCCCGGATCGAGCCGTCATCAGGCTCGAATGGCTTGACCGAGCCGTCAAGTCCCCGATTCGCGAAGTGATCCAGCAAGACGGGCGTATTCGCCGGTGGGCAGTCATCCCCGAGGCTGAAGGGAAGCACCTTCGCGTGGTGCTGCTTCCGGATGGTGAGACCGTGCACCACGCGTTTTTCGACCGTGGGTTTAAATCATGAGAATTCGCTACTTCACCGACACCGATACCTTGCTGATTGAGTTCAAAGATCGCCCAGTGGCGGAAACGCGCGACCTCGATGAGAATACGATTCTCGACGTCGACGTAGATGGCAACATCTGCTCGATCACGATTGAGCACGCTTCTCAGCGGACCGATATTCCGCAGTTCTCGTACGAGCAGGTCACGGCCTAACAGCCGCTGCAGACGACAGAACCACATCGAGGTCGGCATGTCCAGGACACCGTGCACGGCTTGTAGCGTCAGGCGGCACCAAGGCCGCAGGCTCTGTACATCGCTCGTTGCGTTCGCCGTATGCGCTGTCGTAGTCTCCTGCGCCTCGCCGTCTCGCGACGAGCAGGCGAAGCCCGGCGAGCCGTCGCCATACCTGCTGGTGTCTGCCGGAGATGCCGACGACGCCGACAGCGACTTTCTCGCCGTCATCGACCTGCGGGCCGGCAGTTCCGACATCGGCACGGCAATTTCGACACTGCCGACCGGCATGAAAGCGTCGATGCCGCATCACATGGAATATGTGATGCCGCCGGTCGGCGAGCTGCTCTTCATGAACGCCCACCACCACGAGATGAGCATGCTGGTGGATGTTTCGAACCCTCGCGTGCTTCGTTTGGCGAAGACGTTCATGCCTCCCGCGCCGCTGCGGTACCCGCACGACTACACGCGCACGCCCAAGGGCACGCGCCTGGTCGGCTTCTTGCGCAGCGAGGGCCAGAGCATCGATCCCGCTGAAACCGTCACGCCTGGCAACCACGGCGGCATCGCGGAGTACAGCGCCGACGCGGAGCTGCTGCGCACGGCGGTGGCCGGCGATGCGAGCGGCAAGCCCGTCCGCCCCTACGCGTTCGCGCTGCTCCCGGAGCTCGACCGGCTCGTGGTGACCAGTGCCCCCATGATGGAGAACGCGTCGGCCGACGTGCTGCAGGTTTATCGCTACTCGGACTTCACGCTCCTCAAGACGATCGACCTGCCGGCTGGCAGGCTTACTGACGGACAGGAGGTGGCTGGCTCTCAGCGCGCAGGTTTCGGTCCGCGCGTGCTCCAGGATGGGTCGGTCTTTCTCAACAGCTATGGCTGCACGTTCTACCGGCTGAGCGAGATCGGCAGCGACCAGCCACGGCTAGATACCTATTTTGCGTTGGATACACCACCGCCGACGAGGCTCGGCTCGATCCGCGGCGCATGCGGCATTCCAGTGGTCTTCGGGCACTACTGGATCAATCCCGCGGGGAAGCTGCACAGCGTCGTCGTGCTCGACATCGCCAACCCTGCGAGCCCACGCGAAGTGTTCCGCCTCAAGACACCGGACACCTTCAACCCGCACTGGCTGGCGCGCGACCCGCAGTCCAACCGGCTGGTGCTCGGCGCCGAGCTTGGCGGCGAAGAAGGCTTCTTCATCCTGCGCTTCGATGACCAGACCGGACAGTTGACCTTCGATCCCGCATTGAGCGGCGAGGGGCAGGCCGGCTATGTCAGTCTCAAGAAGCCGACCTGGCCGCACGGATCCTCGGGCGCAGCATGGGGGCACGCCGCGTTGTTCTTGCGGGAATCTCGCTAGGGCAGGAGGCTCGTCTGGCGCTCAAGGAGTTCCTTCAGAAGTACGTCTTGAATCGAATGGCTGGCTAACTTCAGTTAGCAGCCGGCGTTCGACAGCCGGGTGCTCACCGAGGCCTGGATTCGCCGCGGCTCAGGCCGAGTACGTTAAGCCGGTTGGGGTTTCGGGTAGCGGGGGAGGGGAGTCTGGGTAGAGTGAGCCCCCGAGGGAGAGATAGTCTGAGCTCCCGTGAGTGGATTGAATCGGTGTCCAATCTGCGCCTAATCGGTGGCCTAGGGCACGGCCGGGTGGCCCGGCAGTTCACCAAGCACCGCCGGCACCGGCTCGAATCGCTGGGCGAATCCCTGCAACTGGCCGTCGCGGCTGACCGTCACCAGCCTCACGGCCGTGGGCCGCGCCTCGCGCCGGAAGAACGGCTGCAGGCCCAGTTCACCGGCAGACTGGACAGTGACCGTGGCCTTGCCCAGCTCAAGGTCAAAACCGGCGATCGCCGAACCGACGAGCGGCATCAGCACCATGTTCGGCAGCGGCAGGGGACTGCCTGACGGCCGCGACGGCAGCGAGACACTCCACCGCAGGTTGCCGCTCTTGCGGTCGACGGCGCGCAGCACGTTGTCGCGCGCCGCGAAGTAGATGCGCTTTGAATCGGCGGCCGGCAGCCCCGACACATCGCCGCCGACGCGCCACCTCCAACGGTCGCGGCCAGTGGTCAGGCTCACGCTCACGACATCGCGACCGGCCGTGCCGAACACCAGTTGATCATCGAGCGCGAGCAAACCCGTGATGCGAGACGCCAGCGTTCGCGTCCAGGTAGTCTCACCGGAGGCCAGCAGGACTGACACGAGCCGATTGTCGGCCAGCGGCAAGTACAAGCGGTCCAGGGCTGGCGCCGGCGCGGTGGCGAGTGGCGCGCCAAGCGGTTGCCGCCAGACCAGCGTGCCGTCCGAGGCGCGGAACGCGGCCAGATCACCATTGGGAGTCGAGGCGAGTAGCCAGCCGGTGTCCCAATAGAGCGGCACCGCCGCGCCACCCGGGAGCGGCGTGCGCCAACGCGTCGCGCCAGTCAGCGCATCGCGGGCTTCAATGGACGATTCCGTGGTGGTAAAGACCAGGCCTTCGCCAGTGGCCGGCGTGAACGCGGTCGCAAGGTCCAGGCGCCACCGCACGGTCCCAGAATCAAGATCCACAGCCACGAGTTGGCCGCCCTTGAGGGGAACGTAGGCCGTCGTCGCGTCAAACCCCGCCGCGGCCACGGGTGGCGTGTCGAAGGGAATCGACCAGCGCGGGTCGAGCGGCGCCACCGTGGTGACGGGAGCCTGAAAAATCGCGACCAGCGCCGCGAACAAAAGAGCCATCAGCCCATATAATAGCGGCTTACCCTCTCATTCGAGATTTCGTGGCCCACCAAACCATCATCGTTCTGGATTTCGGCTCGCAGTTTACCCAGCTGATCGCTCGCCGTTTGCGCGAGTTGTCGGTGTACTGCGAAGTACTCCCGTTCAACACGTCACTCGACGCCATCAAGGCCAAGGCGCCCATTGGCGTCATCCTGTCCGGTGGACCGAGTAGCGTTGATGAAGAGGGGGCACCACGCTGCGATCGTGCAGTGCTCGATCTTGGCGTCCCCGCGCTGGGCATCTGCTACGGCATGCAGTTGATGACCGACATGCTGGGCGGCACGCTGGGCCGCTCCGCGCATCGCGAATTCGGCCATGCGCTCGTCCGACGCCAGCCGGCGACGGCCTCGCGTTTGCTGAAGGGAATCCCGGACGAGCTGAAGGTGTGGGCCAGCCACGGCGACTTCGTCGCCACGGCGCCGCCCGGCTTTACCGTCGCCGCCACCAGTGACAACGCGCCCGTGGCCGTCATGGAAGCGCCGGAACACGGCTACTACGCCATGCTGTTCCACCCCGAGGTCGCTCACACCGATCGCGGCACCGAGCTGCTCCGTAATTTTGCGTTCGACGTCTGCGGCGGCACTGGCGACTGGACCACCGCTTCGTTCATTGATGAGGCCACGGCGCGCATCAAGGCCCAGGTGGGCCGCGGGCGAGTGGTGTGCGGATTGTCAGGCGGGGTCGACTCTACGGTCGCGGCAACGATCATCCATCGCGCCATCGGCGATCACCTGCAGTGCATCTTCGTGGACAACGGCCTCTTGCGGCTGAACGAGGCGCAGCAGGTGGTGGAGCGCTACAAGAAACTGGCGCTGCCGGTGCACCACGTGGATGCGACCGACATCTTCCTCACGCGGCTCGCCGGCGTGACTGACCCCGAGAAGAAGCGCAAGATCATCGGCGCCGCCTTTATCGACGTGTTCAACGACAAGGCTCAAGCGCTCGGCAACTTCGACTTCCTCGCGCAGGGCACGCTCTATCCGGATGTGATCGAATCGGTCTCGGTGCGTGGTCCGTCGGCCACCATCAAGAGCCATCACAACGTCGGTGGCCTGCCGGAAGGCATGAAGTTCAAGCTGGTCGAACCGCTGCGCGAGCTGTTCAAGGACGAAGTGCGGCGGGTCGGCCGCGACCTCGGCATCGAGAAAGAATTCCTGATCCGCCAACCCTTCCCTGGGCCGGGCCTCGCGGTCCGCATTCTCGGCGACATCACGCGCGACAAGATTGCGCTGCTGCAGAAGGCCGATGCGATCGTCGCGGATGAAGTCCGCAAGGCCGGCTGGTACGAGCGCATCTGGCAAAGCTTCGCCGTGTTGCTGCCGGTGCAGAGCGTCGGTGTGATGGGCGATGCCCGCACTTACGAATTCACGGTGGCCGTGCGCGCGGTGGAAAGCCTCGACGGCATGACCGCCGACTGGGCGCGCCTGCCGCACGACCTGCTCGCCTCGATCTCGTCGCGCATCGTCAACGAAGTGCGCGGCATCAACCGCGTCGTCTACGACATCAGCTCCAAGCCGCCGTCAACCATTGAATGGGAATGATCAGGGGGCGCCCCTCGGGCGTGGGCGGCGCCTGGCGCCGTAGGCCGATGGTGGGTCGGTCATGACAGACTTCGTCCACCTTCACCTGCACACCGAGTTCTCGCTACTCGACGGCGCCTGCCGCATCGACGAGTTGCTGGACGAAGCCGCACGACTGAAGATGCCGGCGCTGGCCGTGACCGAACACGGCAACATGTTTTCGTCGGTGATGTTCCACGATGCCGCGCGCAAGCGTGGCATCAACCCCATTCTCGGCTGCGAGGTCTACGTCGCGCCGGGCGATCGCCGCGATAAGAGCGGCACGCCCGGCGAGACCGCCAACCACCTGGTGTTGCTGGCCGAAAACGAGCAGGGGTTCAAGAACTTGATCAAGCTGGTCTCTTCTGGCTACACCGAGGGCTTCTACTACAAACCGCGCATCGACAAGCAACTCCTCGCGCGGCACGCCGAAGGACTGATTGGCCTGAGCAGTTGCCTCAAGGGTGAAGTGGCGTGCGGGATTCGCGCCGAGCAGATGCCCAAGGCCCTCGCCGCTGCCGCGCAGTATCGCGACATTCTGGGTAAGGGCAACTTTTTCCTCGAAATGCAGTTCCAGGGCATTGAGGAGCAGCGCATCGTCAACAACGGCTTACTCCCGATCGCGCGCGACTTGGAGATGCCGCTGGTCGTCACCAACGACGTGCACTACCTGCGGCACGGCGACCACAAGCCGCACGACATCCTGCTGTGCATTGGCACCGGCAAGTCGGTCAACGACGAGAATCGCCTGAAGTATCACGGCGACCAGTTCTTCCTGAAGACCGCTGCGCAGATGGCCGAGGTGTTCGGGGACTATCCCGAGGCGATGAAGAACACGCTGTTGATCGCCGAGCGCTGCGACGTGACCATTCCGTCGGGCCAGAACCACCTGCCGAAGTTCGCTGTCCCCGAGGGCTACACGCTCGACGAGTACTTCGAGCACGTCACCCGCGAAGGCTTTAAGCTGCGGCTGGAGCGCCTGCGCCAGGTCGACGACAAGGGCGAGCTTCGCCACACCCTGGCGGAGTACGACGAACGTCTCGCCTACGAAATCGCCATGATCAAGAAGATGGAATACCCCGGGTACTTCATGATCGTGTGGGATTTCATCCGCTATGCGCGCGAGCACGGCATCCCGGTCGGACCCGGCCGCGGGTCGGCCGCCGGCAGCCTGGTGGCCTGGGCCCTGCGCATTACCGACGTCGATCCGCTGCACTACGACCTGATTTTCGAGCGCTTCCTGAATCCCGAGCGCGTGTCGCTGCCTGATATCGACGTCGACTTCTGCGAGCGGCGGCGTGGGGAAGTGATCGCCTACGTGACCGAGAAGTACGGTCGCGAGAACGTCTCGCAGATCATCACCTTCGGCACGATGAAGGCCAAGGCGGTCATTCGCGATGTCGGCCGCGTCATGGACATGCCGTACGCGGACGTCGACAAGATCGCCAAGCAGATTCCGCCGGCGCTCGACATGACCCTCGAGAAGGCGCTGGCCGAGAATCCCATCCTGCGCGATATGGCCCGCGCTGACAGCCGCGTCAACGACGTGCTGGAAATGGGCAAGCGGCTCGAGGGGGTGTCGAGAAACGCCGGCGTCCACGCGGCCGGCGTCGTGATCGCGCCAGGACCGATCACCGACTACGCCCCGCTCTACAAGAGCAACCGCGACGAAATCACGACCCAGTGGGCCATGAAAGAGGTCGAGCGCGTCGGCCTGCTGAAGATGGACTTTCTCGGCCTGAGCACGCTCACGCTGATCAACGACGCGCTCGCTGAGATCAAGCGCACCGAGAATATCGTCCTCGACATTGACAACGTGCCGCTCGATGATGCGAAGACGTATCAGTTGTTTATCGAGGGCCAGACCTACGGAATTTTCCAGTTTGAGAGCTCGGGCATGCGCGAGATTCTGCGACGCGCCAAGCCGCAACGGCTCGAAGACCTGATCGCCATGAACGCCCTGTATCGTCCCGGTCCGCTCAAGGGCGGCATGGTCGACGATTACATCAACCGCAAGGCGGGACGCAGCGTGGTGAAATACGACCTGCCGATCCTGGAGCCGGTGCTGGCCGACACCTACGGCGTCATTGCCTACCAGGAACAGGTCATGCGCATGGCGTCGGTGGTGGCCGGCTTCACCATGGGCCAGTCCGACGTACTCCGCAAGGCCATGGGTAAAAAAGATCCCAAGGTCATGGCGACGCAGCGCGAAGCTTTTATGAAGGGCGCGCTGGAGAAGCAGGTCAACGAAAAGAAGGCCAGCAAGATTTTCGAGTTGATGGAGTACTTCGCCGGCTATGGCTTCAACAAGTCGCACTCCACGGCCTACGCGTTCCTGGCCTACCAGACGGCATATCTCAAGGCGAATTTCCCCAGGCATTTTGCCGCCGCACTGTTGACCATCGAAGCCGCCAACACCGAGAAGTTGGCGGTCTACATCGGCGAATCGCGCGAGCGCGGCATCGCGGTACTGCCGCCCGACATCAACGTCAGCCAGTTGCACTTCACGGTGGTCCCGGAAGGGGTGCGGTTCGGGCTCACCGCCATCAAGGGTCTGGGCGAAGGCGCCATCCGCAGCCTGATCGAGGTGCGCGAGCGGGCGGGGCGGATCACCTCCGTTCATCAGCTCTGCGAAGAACTAGACCTGCGGCTGGTGAACAAGAAGGTGCTCGAAGCACTGGTGCGCTCAGGCGCGTGTGACAGCCTGGTGCCCAAGGACATCCCGCTGACGGCCGGTCGCGCCAAGTTGTTTGGCGCCGTCGACAGCGCCATTGAACACGGCAACCGCACGCAGCGCGATCGCGATCAAGGTCAGGCCGACTTGTTTGGCGGCGGGGAAGAGGGCGGACTCTCGATCATCCGTCTTCCCGATGCTCCGCCCTGGACCGAGATGGAGTTGCTGTCGCACGAGAAGGAGGCGCTCGGTCTCTATCTCAGTGGCCACCCGATCAATCGCCACGCGGAGAGCCTGCGCGCGTTCGGCGCGAAGACCGTGGGCGACCTGACGCTCAGCGAAATCCCGGAGGGTGTCGACGGCGCCACAGGCCGGTTGGTCCTGGACGATGTCTATGTCGGCGGTATTGTCGGCGGCATTCGCAGCCTGAAGACCAAGAAGGGCGATCCGATGTGCGTGTTCACGCTCGAGGATCACCAGAGCTCGGTCGAAGTGGTAGTGTTCCCGGAAATGTACGGCAAGCACCGGACGGTGATCGAGAATGGTGCGCTGCTGCTGGTTCGCGGCAAGTTCGAGCGCGATGAAGAGAATTCGCGGTTCCAGTGCACCGACATGATGCCGCTGGCGCTGCTCAAGGAGCGGCTGTCGCGCGGGGTCAGGATCCGGTTGAAGGCGACCTGCCCGCGTGAGACGATTGAGGCGCTATGGGAGCTGCTGCCCAAGCACCGTGGCGACCGGCCGGTGGCTCTCGAGGTCGAGTTGAACGGCGGCGCTCACCACGTCATCGTTCGCGCCGACGTCACCGCCTCGATCCGCGTCCGGACATCGGAACAGTTTGTGGCCGATGTGGAGCGCATTTGCGGCCCGGGCTCCGTGACCGTACATTCCTGATGCCCAAGCCTCAAGGCCCAAGCCCCGTTATGCCTGACTTACTTGACTTCGAAGAACCGATCGCCATCCTGCTAAAGGAAATCGAGGCGCTGCTGACGCTCGCGGTCAGCGACGACCGCGACCGTGAGATCGCCCGGCGCGAGAAGCGCGTCTCGGCCATTCGCGGCGAGCTCTACAAGAACCTGACGCCCTGGCAGCGGGTGCAGGTGGCACGGCACCCGGGCCGGCCGACAACGCTCGATTATGTCGAGTGGCTGTTCACCGACTTCGTCGAGCTGCATGGCGATCGCCGCTTTGCCGATGACCATGCGATTGTCACCGGCACGGCGTTCTACAAGGGCGCGCCCGTCATGGTGGTCGGTCACCAGAAGGGCAGTGACACCAAGCAGAAGATCTACCGGAACTTTGGCTACGCGCGGCCCGACGGCTATCGCAAGGCCCTGCGCACCATGCAGATGGCGCAGAAGTTCGGACGGCCGATCATCTCGTTCGTTGACACCCCGGCGGCGTTTCCCGGCATCGAGTCCGAGGAGCGCGGCGTGGCCGAGGCGATCGCGCTCAACCTGCGCGAGATGGCGATGCTCGAAGTGCCCGTGATCGTGGTCGTACACGGTGAAGGCGGCAGTGGCGGGGCGCTCGGCCTCGCGGTCGGCGACCGCATCCTGATGCATGAGTTTGCGATCTATAGCGTGATTCCGCCTGAAGGCTGTGCCGCCATCCTGTGGCGCGATGCGGCCAAGAAAGTGGAGGCCGCCGAGGCGTTGAAGATCACCGCCCCCGACCTGCTGAAGCTCGAGGTCATTGACGAGATCGTGCTCGAGCCGGTCGGCGGCGCGCATACCAATCCCAGCCAGGCCGCCGCGCTGCTTGATGTCGCCCTGCAACGTTCGCTCGCCGAGGTCTCGGCGCTCGGCGTCGAGGAGCGGTTGGACCAGCGCTACGCCAAGTTCCGCAAGATGGGCTCCGTCGGGATCATCGAAGCCTAGCGTGGTGGTTCCTCCAATCTGGAATACCCGCCCTCACGACGAGGCGCAGGCGACGGTGCTCGCGACGACGCTCGGGCTGTCACCAGTCACCGCGCGCCTGCTGGCGATTCGTGGCTTGATCGATCCGGACGAGGCGGCGCGCTTTCTCAAGCCGTCGCTCGACCAGCTGTTGGATCCCTTCCTGCTGACCGATGTCGGCAAGGCCGCTGACCGGCTCCTGGCGGCGATTGCCGCGAAGCAACGCATCGCGGTGCATGGCGACTACGACGTCGACGGCATCACCTCCACGGTGATCCTGCGCCGGGCGCTCGAGTTGCTCGGCGCCGACGTCGGTCACTTCATTCCCGAACGGCTGACCGACGGCTACGGCCTGCAGCCCAACACCATCGACCGGTTGCATGCGGAGGGCGTGATGTTGATCGTCTCGGTTGACTGCGGCATTCGTGGCGCCGAGGCCGCCCGTCGCGCCCGTGACCTGGGCGTCGACCTGATCATCACCGACCATCACGAGCCGGACACGGCCTTGCCCGACTGCTTTGCGGTGGTCAACCCGAAGCGTCACGACTGTCGCTATCCCGATAAGAACCTGGCCGGGGTCGGCGTGGCGCTCAAGCTGGTGCAAGCCTTGTGTCACCGCACCGGGAAGTCGTCGTGGCTGCCGGGGTTTGTGAAAATCGCTGCGATCGGCACGCTCGCCGATGTGGTGCCGCTGATTGGCGAGAACCGCGTGATCGCCAAGCTGGGCCTGCAGATGCTGACCAAGGGGCCACACAAGGTCGGCTTGCGCGCGCTGCTCGAGGTCGCCGGCCTCACCGGCAAGACGATCGATGCGTACCACATCGGTTTCATGGTCGCGCCACGCCTCAACGCCGCCGGCCGTATGAGCACGCCTGACATTGCCACCCGGCTGCTGCTGGCCTCGGACGACTCGATGGAGGAGGAGGCGCGGGCCCTGGCCGGGCAACTCGAAGCCGAGAATACGAGACGACGGACGGAAGATCAGGACATTCTAGCCAAGGCCAAAAAGATTGTCGCATCCGATCCCGAGGTCGGGGCGCGCAGCGTGCTGGTCGTCGCTGGCGAAGGCTGGCATCGCGGCGTGATCGGCATCGTCGCGTCGAAGCTGGTCGACGCGTTCTATCGGCCTGCCATCGTGTTGTCGATCGAGGATGGTATGGCGCACGGGTCCTGCCGCAGCATTCCCGGCTTCGACATGCTGGCGTGCCTGGAGTCGTGCGCACCGATGCTGAGCCGCTTTGGCGGTCATAAACAGGCGGCCGGCCTGCAGCTTGAAGCGGCACGCATCAGGGATTTTCGGCAGGCGGCCAACGCGCACGCTGACAACCGCCTGGGCCCCGACGATCTTCGCCCGCGCCTGTGGCTGGACGGTCCGCTGAAACTGAGCGAACTGACGGACCGTGTGATCGGCGAGTTTGCCGCGCTGGCGCCGTTCGGGCCGAGCAACCCGAAGCCCCGGTTCCACACCGGGCCGGTGGCGATCGTGGATGGCCCGCGCCTCCTCAAGGAACGCCACCTCAAGATGAGTCTGAAGCAGGACGGACGGGTGTTGCGCGCCATCCAGTGGAATGCCGCCGAGCGCGAATCGAAGCTCACGGCCCAGAAGGACGGCGTCGAGATCGCCTATACGGTCGAAGAGAACGAGTTCCGCGGCGAGAAACACGTGGAGCTGCGACTGGACGACTTCAGAGCCACAGAGAAGACAGCCGCCGGTTAGACGCCGATTGTTCAGTCATCGGGTTCCGTCGGCTGGGTCGTCCACCTGACTCCCGGGTCGAGCCCAGTCTGCGGCTGTACTTATTGAATCTGCGGCTGGTACAATCGAGGGCGTGACTTCCTGGCAGACACGCGCGCAGGCGGCGCTGGCGCTGGTCGCGTTCGGCGTGGTCGGCGCGGTCGGCTACACGCTGCGCCCGCGCGAAGCGCGCCTCGCGCCAGCCGTCCTCGAGCGGCTTGATCCCAAGGCCACGATCGAGACGCGCGGCGGCGATGTCATCCAGTTAAAAGGCTCGCGGCAAGACGCGCGCATCGAGTTCGAAAGTCAGGTCACCTACGACACCGGCGAGACCAAGCTGATCGGCGTCAAGGTCTCGGTCGACAACCGCGCCGGCCGCAGCTACACCATCACCGGCAAGGAAGCCCGCGTCGGCGAGGACCAGACGAGCTACGACCTCCAGGGCGACGTCAAGCTCGAGACCAATGACGGATTGACGGCGTTCTCTGAACAGGCCACCTATGCCGACGCCGAGAACATTGTGAAGGCGCCCGGTCCGGTCCGCTTTACTCGTGGTCGCATGTCCGGCACCGGCATCGGCTTCACCTACGACGAGCAACGTGACACCCTGTGGCTGCTAGATCAGGCAGTGATTCACGTCGCGCCTGAGGGCACGAGCGGCCCCATGGACGTCATGGCCGGCGCTTTTGGTTTTGCCCGTACCGACCGCTACATGCGCTTCGAGCGCACCATGCACATGGACCGCGAGGGCCAGACCATTGATGCCAACGAGGCGGTCGTGCACCTCTTCACGGATCGCGATGAGCCGGATCTAATCGAACTGCGCGGCGACTCGCGTGTCTCGGGCGGCACGGGCATGGGCGCGCTCCAGTCGATGTCGGCGCGCGACATGAATCTGGACTATCGCGATGACGGCCGCTCGCTGCAGCAGGCGACGTTGGCTGGGCAGAGCGCCATCCAGTTGGCGGGGAAGGGCGGTGCATCGGGCCAGGCGCTGGAGGGCGAATTTCTCGAAATCTCTCTGGCGCCTGATGGCAGTGTCAGCAGCTTGTCGTCGCGGCAGAACGTGACCGTGACGCTGCCGGCCACGCGCGATACGGCCGCCAGAACTATTCGTTCGAATGTCTTGACGGCCACCGGCGGCGCGCAGGGGCTGTCGGCCATGAACTTCACCGAGGGCGTGAATTACACCGAGGCCGCGACGCGGACACAGGGCGCCCGTGTGGCTCGCGCGCAGAGCCTGGTGGCGGCGCTCGATCCGGCCGCCGGCACGCTGCAAGAGGCCACGTTCACCGGCACGTTCCAGTTCGCCGATGGCCCGTTGACCGCCACCAGCAACCTAGCGAAGTATCGCATCGGTGCCGGAACGCTGGCCCTGAGCGGCAAGCAGGGCACCGCCGATCCGCAGATCAAGGACGAGGCGCTCACCATCGAGGCCACCACCATCGACGTGACGCTGAACCCCAGGAGGATGGTGGCCACGGGCAAGGTTCGCAGCGCCTTGCTGCCGCCAGGGAAGTCCGCCGGAGCCGCCGGTCCCGGCAAGCGCCCGGGTCTGCTGAGCGACCAGGATCCAGTGCAGATCATTGCCGAGTCACTGACCTACGACGAAGTGCAGCGCCGTGGTGAATACCAGGGACAGGCGGTGTTGCTGCAGGGCCAGACGCAGATCAACGCCGACAGCCTGACGATTGACGAAAGCAAGGGCGACCTGATTGCGGTGGGCAAGGTCATCACGTCGCTCGCCATCCTCCGCAAGAACGCCACGGCCGGCACGCCGTCGCCAGCCACGATCGGCCGCAGCGGCTCATTCACCTACACCGACCAGGGCCGCCGTGCGACCTACCTGACGGCCGCGACCCTTGATGGTGAAACCGGTAACCTGCGCGCCGAGAAGATCGAGATCGTGCTGGCGCCGGAAGAGAACAGCCTGTCCCGCCTCGAGGCCATCGACAAGGTCACCGCCCTGGTCGACAAGCGCACCGTCACCGGCGCGCGGTTGTCGTACGTGCCGGCCGATGAGAAGTACGTCGTCAATGGCGCTCCTGTCACGATGGTCGATGCTGACTGCCAGGAGCTGAGCGGCAAGACGTTGACCTTCTTCAAGGCGTCCGATAGAGTCCAAGTTGACGGCAACGACGAAATCCGCACGCAGACCAAGGGCGGCGGCAAATGTGCCCCAACGCCCAAATAATGTCTTCGACCCTCAGCACACACGAACTGACCAAGACCTACGGCGGACGCACCGTGGTGCGGGGCGTGAGCCTGGACGTGAATTCCGGCGAGGTGGTGGGATTGCTCGGCCCCAACGGTGCCGGCAAGACCACGACGTTCTACATGACGGTCGGGCTGACCGCGCCCGACTCGGGGCGCGTGACGCTCGACGGCAAGGACGTCACGGGCGATGCGATGTACGTGCGCGCGCGCAAAGGCATCGGCTACCTGCCGCAGGAGGCTTCGATCTTCCGCGGCCTGACGGTGGAGCAGAACATTCTCGCCATTCTGGAGACGCTGGACCTGGATGCCGCGGCGCGCCGCCGCCGTCTGCGCGAGTTGCTCGCTGAGCTTGGGCTGACGCCGCTGGCCAACTCCCCGGCCTACACCTTGTCTGGCGGCGAGCGGCGGCGCGCTGAGATCACCCGGGCGCTGGTGATGAACCCGCGTTTCATCCTCCTGGACGAGCCGTTCGCCGGCATCGATCCCATCGCCGTCACCGAGATTCAGAAAATCATCTTCCACCTGCGCGACCGCGGCATCGGCATCCTGATCACCGACCACAACGTTCTGCAGACCCTGAAGATCACCGACCGCGCCTACATCGTGACCGACGGGGCCATTTTCCGCAGCGGCACGCCGGCGGTGCTCGCCGCCGACGAAGAAGTCCGGCGGATTTACCTCGGGACCGATTTCCGGCTGGACTAAGATTGCACGAGCCGGATATGGGCATTCAGCAGAAGTTACAAACCAGGCTCGCGCAGAAGCTGATCCTGACACCGTCACTGCAACAGGCGATCAAGCTACTGCCGATGTCGACCTTGGAGCTGGCCGACCTCCTGAACCAGGAAGTCGTCGAGAACCCGCTGCTCGAAGAAGTGCCGACCGAAGACCTGCAGCCTGTGGATGCGCCGCCGGCGGCTGAGAAGGATGCGGAAGCCAAGGCCCAGGCCGACAAGACCGATTCCTGGGACGACGCCGACTACGAGTACTTCTTCGGCGACTACCTGGACGACAGCTATCGTCCGCGCGCGCCGCAAGAGGTCAAGGAACTCCCGCCGATCGAGAACACCCTCTCCACTAGTTCATCGCTCACCGATCACCTCGAGTGGCAGTTGTCGCTGCAGACCGAGGCCGAAGCCATTCGCGAGATCGGCGAAGCCATCATCGGCAACCTCGACGACCATGGCTACCTGGTGGCGTCGGTGGACGAAATCGCGTCGATGGGACCGTGGCCCGCTGATGATGTCGAGGCCGCGCTGCGCCTGATCCAGAGCTTCGATCCGATCGGGGTGGCAGCGCGAGACCTGCAGGAGTGCCTCACGCTGCAGATCAGGCACTTGCAGCTCGAGGGCACACCGACCGAGAAGATCGTCTCCGAACACTTGCGCCTGCTGCATAACCACCAGATGCCGGAGCTGGCGCGCAAGCTCGGGCTGACCATCGAAGAGCTCAAGGGCCACGTCGAGATCATCCAACACCTCGACCCCAAGCCCGGCAGCCGCTTCAACCCACAGCCATCGCAGTACGTCATTCCCGACGTCTATATCGTCAAGGTCGAGGATCAGTACGTCGCGGTCCTGAATGACGACGGCTTGCCGCAGCTCAGGATCAGCCCCTCCTACCGGCGTCTCTTGAGCAAGGAGAACGCCGACCCCGAGACAAACGCCTACGTCAAAGAGCGGCTCAATTCGGCGAAATGGTTGCTCAAGTCGGTGGAGCAGCGCCAGAGCACCGTGCGCAAGGTCGCCACCAGTCTGTGCACCTTCCAGCGCGACTTCCTCGATCACGGCATCGAGCACCTGCGCCCGCTGGTGCTGCGCGACGTCGCCAACGACATCGGGATGCATGAGTCAACCGTCAGCCGCGTCGTCACCAACAAGTACATGCATACGCCCCAGGGCGTGTTCGAGATGAAGTACTTTTTCCACAGCGGCATCAGCAGTTCATACGGCGACGCCGTGTCATCGGTGACGATCAAGAACCGGATCAAGAAAATCATTGACAGCGAAGATCACAAGAAGCCACTCAGCGACTCGAAGATCGTCAACATCCTGCAGCGTGAGGGGCTGATGCTGGCCCGACGAACCATTGCGAAGTACCGGGAAGAGCTGAAGATTCCCACCTCGAACCAGCGCAAGGTCATGTTCTAGCAGTCAACGAGGCGGGCCAGTCGCCCGCCGGGACTTTGCCCGAGACGATGACGATCACCCCGGCCATCACCGTTCGCGGTCTGCTCGATGCGCAGCCCGAGTCGGTCGGCCTGACCATTGACTTGCTGGCCGGCGCCAACGGACTTGGGCGCTGCATCACCAGCCCCTACATCCAGAAGACCGGCCTCGCGCTGGCCGGCTTTCACCAGTACCTGCAGGCCGGCCGCATCCTGTTATTCGGTGACAGCGAAGTGCGGTTCCTGGAGAGCCTGGCTCCAGCCGCGCGCGCCCTGGCGCTGGCCAAGTGCTTCAACGAGGCGTTGCCCTGCCTGCTCGTCACCGGTGGCGCCGAGTTGCCGCCTGAAGTGGTGCAGGAAGGCGAGCGCGCTGACCTGCCGATCCTGCGGACGCCGGTGCCAACCGCGACGGCGATCGGCAAGCTCACGGCCATTCTCGAAGACCGGCTGGCCGTACGCGAGATCATTCATGGCGTGCTGCTCGACATTCTCGGGTTGGGGGTACTAATCGTTGGCGACAGTGGCATCGGCAAGAGCGAATGTGCCCTTGACCTGGTCGTTCGCGGCCATCGTCTTGTCGCCGACGACACGGTTGAGGTGCGGCGCCGCGGTGATTCGATCGTCATCGGCACCTGTCCAGAGATGACCCGACACCACATGGAAGTACGCGGTCTTGGGTTGATCAACATTCGCGACCTGTTCGGCGTGGCGTCGACCCGGACTTCGAAGCGGGTCGAACTGGTGGTGCAACTGGATCGCTGGGGCCCTGACCGTGAGTACGATCGCCTCGGTCTCGATGATGCCTCCTACAACCTGATCGGCCTCCGAATACCGGTGATCCGCATGCCAGTCGCGCCGGGCCGCAACCTCGCGATCCTGGTGGAAGTGGCCGCCCGCAACCAGCTGCTGCGGATGCGCGGCATCAACGCCGCGCGCGAACTGGTCAACAAGCTTGATGCCAGCTTGCTCAGCGCCACGGCCCTTGAGCACCCCTTCACTTCAACACCGAAGCATTTGGAAGAAGACGAGGAGTTGTGAACAAAGCGCGCACCACGCCCATGACCTGGGCTCGTTTCATCGTCTTGACCGGGCTGTCTGGTTCGGGGAAATCGCAGGCCATCCGGGCGCTCGAAGACCTCGGCTACTACTGCGTCGACAACCTGCCGGTGTCGCTGCTGCCGGTACTGGCGGAGCTCAGCGAGCGCCAGACCGAACACCACCGTGTCGCCGTGGTGATGGATGTCCGCGAGTCACGATTCGTCAGCGACTTCCCGCGCGTGTATCGCCAACTGAAGACCAACAAGCACCTGCGGACCAAGCTGATCTTCCTGGAGGCCGGTCACGCCGAGCTGGTGCGCCGCTTCAGCGAGACCCGCCGGCCACATCCGCTGGCGCCCGACCGGCCCATCACCGAGGGGCTCTCGGAAGAGCGCGCGTCACTGCGTATTATTCGGACCATGGCCGACAAGGTCGTCGACACCTCGAAGCTGAACGTTCACGAACTGCGACAGCAGTTGCGCGAACTGGTGTCGGGGCAGAAGCAGGCTTCGCAGCTGGTGCTGACCGTTCTCAGCTTTGGGTTCCAGAACGGACCCCCGGCGGAGGCGGACGTGATGTTCGACGTGCGCTTCCTCAAGAACCCGCACTGGGTGCCGGCGCTGCGGCCGCAGTCCGGTCGCGATCCGGCGGTCGCGGCCTACATTCGGCGGCAGCCGACCGCGCGCGCGCTGATCAAGCGGCTCAACTCGCTGCTGCGCTGGATGGTGCCGTTCTACGTGCAGGAAGGCAAGTCGTACCTGACGGTGGCGATCGGCTGCACCGGCGGGCGTCACCGCTCGGTCTACGTGGCCGAGGCGCTAAAGCGTGAACTGTCGGATCTTAAGGGCGTCTCAGCGCGTGTGGCGCACCGCGACCTGGCGAAAGGGACCCGATGATTGCAGTAGTCGTAATTACGCACGGGCAGTTGGCGACCGAACTGGTCAACGCCGCCGAGACGATCGTTGGCGATCTCCCGCACTTCGCGGCGGTCTCCATCGGCTGGCACGAAGACGTGCAGGATGCCCGCGACGCGATCGCTGCGGCGATTGAACGGGTCCAACAGCCCGGCGGGGTGCTTTTGGCCACCGACATGTTCGGCGGTACGCCGTCGAACCTCGGCCTGACGTTTCTCAAGGAAGACGCCGTCGAGATCGTCACCGGCGTGAACCTGCCGATGTTGATCAAGGCCGCCAACCTGCCCGATGGTCCGCGCCTGACCGACGTCGCGCGAATGCTGCGCGAGCACGGGCGCAACGCCATCTGGGTAGCGTCTGACTTGCTGACTGGTGCCTCGGGTGCATCAGGTGCCGAGGCGACCAGTGACCGCGGTGCCACTGAATGACGACTCGCGAATGCGTGATTCGCAATCGGCTGGGTCTACATGCTCGGGCGGCCGCGAAGTTCGTGCACCTCGCGGCCCGGTTCTCGTCGCACATTCGCGTCTCGCGTGATGGCAAGACCATGGACGGCAAGAGCATCATGGGCATTTTGCTGCTGGCCGCCGGAGCGGGGATGAGCATCGTGATCACGGCCGAGGGCAGCGACGAAACCGACGCCGTCGACGCGCTCGGCCGGCTGGTCGAAAGCGGATTTGGAGAAGAGCCGTGGAGCGCCTGACCGGTATCGGCGTTTCGCCGGGGGTGGTGCTCGGCCGCGCCGTCGTCCTGACCCAGCGCACCGAAGTGATGCGCTTTCCGATTCCACCCGAGCGGGTGGAGCAGGAGGTCGCCGCACTGCTTCGTTCACAGGCGGCGTCGCGGCAGCAGCTCCAGGACATCAAGGCACGCGTCGAACACGGGCCGGGCAGTGAACTGGCGGCGCTCTTCGACGCCCAGTTGCTGATGCTCGACGACCCGATGCTGGTCGGCCGCGCCGAGAGCATTGTCCGCGCCGAGCGAGTCAACGCCGCGTGGGCCGTGCATCGCGCCTACGAAGAGCTGTATCACGTGTTCCGGTCGATGGAGGACCCGTACCTGCGTGAACGCGAGACCGACGTAGCCGATGTGGCCGGCCGGCTCAGGCTCAACCTGCGGCATGGCGCCAAGGGCCCGAAGGAGCTGCTGAGCGAGGTGGACGGACCGTCCGTGTTGATCGCCGACGAGTTAACGGCCTCGGTCGCCGCACAGCTCGACTGGTCGCGGGTGCAGGCGTTTGCCACCGATGCCGGCAGCCGCACGTATCACACCGCTATTCTCGCACGCTCACTCAAGGTGCCGGCCATCGTCGGATTGCACGACGCGTCGCTGCGTATCGCGGCCGGTACCCCGGTGGTCCTCGATGGCACGACCGGCGAGTTGACCGTCGCGCCGACGCCCGCGCAGATCGACGAAGCGCATCGGCGAGCGACGCCGCCGCGCCGGCGGCGGGCCGCGACGACCGCGGCAGGCCCGGTCTCGACCACCGATGGCATGCGCATCCGCCTGGAGGCCAACATCGAGCTGCTCGAAGACCTGCCGTTTCTAAATGAGCATGGCGCCGAGGGGGTCGGCCTCTACCGATCGGAGTTCATGCTGTCGGGACGCCCGATTGAAAGCGTCACCGAAGATGACCAGTACGCGCTGTATCGCAGCCTGATTGAACAGGTGGCACCGCGGCCGGTCACTATTCGGACCTTCGACGTCGACGAGCGACACTTCGCCGGTCCCGGTCGCGGTCCGGAACGGCGCCGCACTCGACCGGGCTTGCGCGGTCTGCGCCTGGGACTCGCCAATCCGGCGGTGCTGAGGACCCAGTTGCGCGCCCTGGTCCGCGCCTCGGCACACGGTCCATTGCGCATCATGTTCCCGTTCGTGACCGCGGTGGAGGAAGTGCGCGACGCCCGCAAGATGCTGGCGGAGGTTGTTTCCGGCTTCAGTGGAATTGATCCGACGCAGCTCAAGGTTGGCGCAATGATCGAGGTGCCGTCGGCGGCACTCGCCGCTGATTTGCTGGCACCTGAAGTGGACTTCTTCACCATCGGCACCAACGACCTGATCCAGTTTTGCCTCGCCGTCGATCGCACCGACGATCGCGTCTCTGATCTCTACGAACCCCTGCATCCGGCCGTGCTGCGATTGATTCGCATCGTCCGCCGCGCCGCCACGCGCCATCACATTCCAGTGTCGTTATGCGGCGAGATGGCATCGGACCCGGCGCTGGTGGGACTGCTGGTGGGACTCGGCCTGACGGAGTTCAGCATGACCCCCGGCGCCATTCCGATCATCCGGCACGTCGTTGAGGAATTGAGTGCCACCGAGGCGCGACGGCTGGCCAGCCACGCGCTGCGGCTGGCCACGGCTGCCGAAATCGAGCAATATCTGTTCGACGCGCTGGCCGCGTCGCCCTTTCAAAGGAGTCCGTTTCGTGAGTGAACCGTTGCATCGCGTCGAAAAGCCGTGGGGATACGAGTTGTGGTGGGCCCGCACCGATCGCTACGTCGGCAAGCAGATCCACATCAACAAGGGCCACGCCCTCAGCCTGCAGTACCACAACAAAAAGGACGAAACGATCTTCGTGTGGTCGGGCCGGATCCTGTTCGAGCGGGAAGTGGACGGCCAGCTCGTCGGCACCGAGATGGGCCCGGGCGAGGCCGTGCACGTGACGCCACCGACCGTGCATCGCATGACGGCCATCGAAGACTCAGATGTGCTCGAAGTCTCGACCCCCGAGACGGACGATGTCGTCCGGCTCGAGGATCGGTATGGACGGAAGGGAACGTGACCCAGGTCACGCAGTTCGGCGTGACCTAGAAGGGGATGTCGTCGTCGGTGACGGGAGCGGGATCGCGCATCGGGTCCTGGTAGCCGCCGTCGCCGCCCCGTTCCACCTGGCGATCGCCGCCGCGGCTGCCGCCGCCGGCACCGCCGCCGCCGAGCAGCACGATTTTGTCGGCCTTCACCTCGGTGGTGTAGTGCTTCTGGCCTTCTTTCTCCCACTGTCGCGTCTGGAGGCGGCCTTCAAGATAAATTTGCTTGCCCTTGACCAGGTACGGCTGCAGCGAATCGGCCGTCTTGCCCCACAGCACGATGCGATGCCACTCGGTCTGTTCCTTCTTCTCGCCTTCCTTCGACGTCCAGTTTTCCGTGGTGGCAATGCTGAAGCTCGCCACCGTCTGGCCGCCAGGTGTCACGCGCACTTCGGCATCCTTGCCGAGGTTGCCCACCAGAATCACTTTATTCACGCTGCCCATGTCTAGTCGCCTTTCTACCGTGCTATCGCTCTTCGATCGCTGTCGTTGTGTTGCGGTGTTGTGGTGCTCAGAGTCAGTCCGCCGGTGGCTTCGCCCGCGCCATCGAGTCGAGCCGCTGCCTGGCCAGTCGTGACAGGTCCGAGTCCGGGAACAATTTGATCAACGTCTCGTACGCTTCGCGGGCGCGGTCAGGCTGCTTGGTCGCCGCCAGCGCCAGGCCCATCTTGTAGTAGGCATCCGGCACGCGGTCGCCCTTCGGGTAGCTGGTGACCACGCGATTATAAGCGTCGATCGCCTCAGTGAATTTGCCATCCGAGTAATAACAATCACCGATGTACCACTGCGCGTCGTCGGCATTATCGGTGCGGGCAAAGCTCTTGAGATAGGTGTTGAACCCATCGATGCACAGCGTCCACTGGCCGGCGGTGAAATCGGCCAGCGCGGTGCTGAACAATCGCTGGGGCGACATCCCCGGTGACATCGTCACGGGCGGCGCCGGTGTCAGGGCAGCCTGCACGTCGCTCGGTGACGCATTCGGATCCACCGGCACCGCTGGGGCTGCGGACATCTCGGGAATCGCGAGGCGCAACGCCTCGACTTCCTGCGACAGACTGGTGATGCGCACGTTGCTCTCGTCGATGCGTTCACGGACGATCCGCAGATCTGAGCCAAACTGATCGACGGCCAGCTTCTGATCGGCAAACGACTTGCGGGTGGCGCCGGCCTGGTCGTCGACGCGAGTTGAAATTGCCTTCAGCTGCGCGCTAATGGCGTCGAGCGCGGCTTGCAGTTGCTGCTGCATCTGCTGGGTCTGTTCCTGCAGCATGCGGATGTCGGCCATCATTTGCATTTCGCGGCGTGACTGCGCCGCCGCCGGGGCGGCCAACAGCACCGCCGCCGTCAGCACCAGAAGAGTCGCCGGCAGCCGTCGAGTCATGCGACCTATCTTACTTTGCTGTGATCACGAAATGCGCCCGCCGGTTCTTATCCCAGGCGGCATTGTCGTGGCCGGCAGCGAACGGAAATTCCTTGCCGTAGCTGACGATCTTGACCTTGTCGGCCGGGATGCCAAGCGAGACCATATAGGTCCGCGCGGCCAGCGCGCGGCGTTCGCCCAAGGCCAGGTTGTACTCGGCCGTGCCGCGCTCGTCGCAGTGGCCTTCAATCGTGACCTGCCACGCGGAGTACTTCTTCATCACGGCCGCGTTGGCCTGCAGCACGACCTGGCCGGCGACGCTGACCTCGGAGCTGTCGAGCTCGAAGAACAGCGGCTGCAACGGCGAGTCGCGGTTCAGATCGTCCAGCGACTTCGAGCCAATGGTGTCTTCGACCGGCATCGGCGGCATCGGCACCGGGACGGGTTCGGACACCGGCGTCGGCGGCGGGGGAGGCGCCGGAGGTGCGGTCATCGCCGCCGGGGGCGGCGGCATGGGCCGCGCGACTGGCGGCGCCTTCTTCGAACACGCGCCCACCACCACTGAAAGCAGAACCACCATCACCATCAACGCATGTGCTCGTCTGTTCATATCTGACCTCAACTCAATCCCTGTCGCACTTGTGCGGGTCGTGGCACCGTAGGCACCCTAATCTTTCTACTGTGACCAATTCGGCGTCGTGTTGTTGCCATCCTTGGTGAGCTGTCGCAAGTTACGGCCGTCTCGGTCGACGGTGAAGATCTGGCTGCGGCCGGCGCGCGTCGACATGAAGGCCAGGTGGCGACCGTTGGGCGCCCACGCCGGGCTCTCGTTGCTGCCTTCGCCAAACGTGATCTGCCGGGTCTCGCCAGAGGCAATCCCCAGGATCTTGATGTCGAATCCGGGGCCCGTGCGCGCGGTGAAGGCGATTTCGTTGTACGGCGCCGGCGACCAGGTGGCGCGATCGGCATACGACTCGAACGAAATCTGCCGCAGACCGGTGCCATCGACATTGATCACGAAAATCTGCGGCTGGCCGCGCCGTTCCGACGTGAACGCGATCTGCGTGCCGGTCGGCGACCAGGTCGGCGTCGAATCGATCGCCGGGCTGTTGGTGAGCCGGACCAGGTTCGAGCCGTCGCGATTAATCACATAAATCTCAGAGTTGCCATCCCGGCTCGAGGTGAAGGCGAGCCGCGAGCCGTCAGGCGAGAACGCCGGCAGCCAGTTCTGGCCCACGCCCCTGGTCGGCGACTCCATCGTCCCGGCGAAGATGTTCGAGATTAGCAGGTCGGGCGCACCCGATCGGTACGACGTGTAGGCGATCGACCGGCCATCGGGTGACCAACTGGGCGTCAGGTTCATGGTGCGGTTGATCGTGATCCGGCGCGGATTGGCGCCGTCATAGTCGGCGATGAACACTTCCTTGACGTCGCGCTTCTCAACCGTCGCCAGCACCGCTTCGCGATTGCGGTCGGAAATAAACGTCAGCTTGGTCTTGGCAACGCCGCGCAGCTGCCGCTGCGAGTCGTGCAGTTCGTCGGACATGGTGTGCGCGTAGACGCGGGGATTGGCGCCCGAGCCCGTGTACTCGCGGCCGTACGCCGACTGCCGCGCGCGGACGTTATACAGGCGCATCTCGACCCGCACACCAGTCGGCGTCTTTTGCACCGTGCCAATCAGCACCCCGTCGGCGCCCAGTTCGCGCCAGCGATCGAACGGTACGGCATCGATCGAGCCGGCCACTGGAATCGACTTGTAGGTGTCCCGCGGGATCAATGCGAACTCCCGCTCGAAGTCGAGGTCGGCATAGAGCACCTCGCTGATGACGCGGGCCGCGTCCTGCGTTTCGCGATCGGGCGACAGCGCCAACAAATCGGGAACCGCCAGGCGCGGCGGCGAGCCGGGTTCGCCAGTCAGGCGCAGTTCAACGCTGGTCGGCTGCGATGGCGTTGCGGCTTGCTGCTTGCCCGCCGTAGCCGTTGCGGAGGTGGGCTGGGCCGTCAGCACCGCGGAGGCTGCCAGCACCGCCACACCCAGGAGCTTTGTCGCAATGGATTTCGTCATACTCACGTTCTCTGCTCTTTACCGAACGTACTCAAACCACAAATAGACGGGAAGCGCTCGTTCAGTGAACTCGGCCGGCAGCGGGGGCAGCTTGGCCAGCTGCAGGGCCCGCGAGGCCAGATAATCCAGGTCGGCCCGGCCGCTCGACTTGGCCACCGAGATATCGACGATGCGTCCGTCGCGCTGGACCACGAATCGCATTTGGGTTTCGGCAACCGTACCTTGCTTCGAGCTCCAGTTCATCGTGACCTGGTCCTTCAGCGTCGCGAGATAGCCGGGGCAGCAGAAGTTGACCACATCGACGTAGCCGCCCTTGCCGCCGGCACCAGACGACAGGCCAAAGCCCTGTCCCTTCGCGCCGGTTTCGGCGATCGCGGTACCTTTCTGGATCTCGGCACCCTTCGTCGGCGTGGCGCCGCGCGGATCCTTGACGTTGGCCTTGGCCGGCGTCGTCTTGCGCGGCGGTGCCTTGGTCGGTTCGATCATCGCCGGCGTCTGCGCGGCGGGCGGGCGGACTTGCTCGACGGCCTTCTTGGTCTCGACCACTTGCTGGATGGTCCGCCCGCCAAGGGTGGCGAGGCCGCCGTCGGCCGGCCCGATGGGCCCGCCGAGGCTGATCTGCATGACCACCTCGGGTTCCTGTTCGAGCGCGCCGAACCAGGCGCCCGGCACAAAGGCCACGGTTGCCACCAGCACCAGGTGAGCCATCGCCGACCATGCCACCATCGACGTCAGGCCGTCCGACTTGGCCGACCGTCCGATGAGGACCTCCGAGACGGCGTCCATGCCTAGCGGGCCGCCCTGGGCTGGGCGGTCACGCCGACGTTCTGCACGCCGCCCGCCTTGAGGTGGTCGATCACCTCGTAGAGTTCCTGCAAGGTCACCCCGGCATCGCCACGCAGGAAGACGTCCTTGTCGGTTCGCATTTCCATCATCTGGCGCATTCGTTCCGCGAGCACCTCGGCCCTGATTGGCTCATCATCGATCCACACTCGGCGGTCAGTGCGATAGGACATCGGCACGCTGATATAAGGACGCACCGACGTCAGCTTGTCGGCCCGCCGCGACACGGGCAGCTTCACCTCGATGCCCTTCTGCATCATCGGTGCCGCCACCATGAAGATGATCAGCAACACCAGCATGACGTCCACCAGCGGGACGACGTTGATCTCCGACAGCGACGAGGTCACGCGGCGGCCGCGGCGGCGGCCGGTGTTGGCGTCGGGTGGGGCCGAAATCTTAGGCACTAGGTGAAGTTCCTTTCCGAGATGTTCAGGAACTCCAGTGCGAAGTCGTCCATTTCCGACGCGTAGTTCTTCACCTTCGAGGTGAAGTGGTTGTAGAAGTAGACGGCGGGAATGGCGGCGAACAAGCCCAGCGCCGTGGCGATCAGCGCCTCGGCAATGGGACCACTGACCACGGCGAGATCGGTGGAGCCTTGCGCGCCGATGTTCATGAACGCCGTCATGATTCCCCACACGGTTCCGAACAGGCCGATGAACGGCGTGATACTCGCGGTGGTGGCCAGAAACGTCATCCGCTTCTCGAGCTTGGCCACTTCAATCGACGAAGCCCGCAACAGCGCGCGATCGACCGCCGTGATGCTCTTCAAGATTGGCCGCACCGCAGGCGGCCCGGGACTGGCCGTCCCTTGCGATTGCCGCAACTGAGCGGTCAGTTCGGCATACCCGGCCTGGAACATCCCGACGAGCGGACTCAGCGTGAGCGAAGGGCAGACCGCCTGCACCTCGGAGAACTTGGCGCTCTTGCGGAAGACCTCGAGGAACGTGGCGGACTGCTTCTCAAGGCCACGGAACGCCCAGAACTTGTGGAGGACGATGCCAAGGGAAATGATGGAAAAAATGAGCAGGGTTGCCATCACCACCAGGACGATAGGGCTGGCAGCGAAGATTAAGTCGGCGAAATCCCCGGCAGCCGCTCGAGCGGGCGGAAGACCGCCCTCGAGTTGCAATGCCAGGACGAACGATCCAGGCGTCGGCAACAAAGCCTCCGAATCAGGTCGATTGGGAAAATGCGCGCTGGGAAGCGCCGTACCGTGCAACCGTAGCACGGCATGCGAAATTCTGTCAAACCCATGATACGATGGCAGTTCCGCTCGCCAAAAGGATTCCCGCACACGAGGCGCCACCCGTATGATCCGCTACCTCGCCATCCGCAATCTAGCGGTCATCGAGTCAGTCGAGGTCGACTTTGAACACTCGTTCAATATCCTGACTGGTGAGACCGGCGCCGGTAAATCCATTCTCGTTGAGGCGGTCGGCCTGCTTCTGGGTGGCCGAGCGGCCCAAGACCTCATTCGCACCGGTGAAGACCTGGCCAGCGTTGAGGCGTTGTTCGAGACCGCCGACGGCGAAGAGTTGATCGTGCGTCGCGAGATCACGTCACAGGGTCGCAGCCGTGCCTTCATCAACGGCACACTCGCCACGGCCACGGCTCTCAAGGACCTCTCGAACCGTCTCGTCGAGTTGCACGGCCAGCACGAGCATCAGCAGTTGCTGGACCCGTCGCAACACCTCGCCCTGCTCGACACCTGGGGCGGACTCGAGGCCCCCCGGACCCGCGTCGCCGCGGCGTTCGCCACGGTCCGCGGTTACCGGGAACAGCTCGACCGCCTGCGGATGGACGACCGGGAACGGGCCGCCAGGCTTGAGCTCGTCGAGTTTCAGTTGGGCGAATTGCAGAAGGCCAGTTTACAGGCCGGCGAGGACGAAACGCTCGCGGCCGATCGGCAACTGCTGCGCAGTGCCGACACGATCCAGCGACTCTGCAACGAGGGCTATGCCGAGCTGTACGACACGGAGGCAGCGGCCCTCGGCGCGCTCGGCCGGGTCTGGAAGCGGGTCGGGGAGTTGGCCGCCATCGACCCCAGATTCGCGCCCTATCTGGACGCCCGCGACGGCATCAAGGCTCAGCTCGAAGACCTCGCCTTCACGCTCCGCGACTTTGCCGACGGCATTGACGCGTCGCCCGGCCGTTTGCAGCAAGTCGAGGATCGGCTGGCGCTGATTGAGCGTCTGAAACGGAAGCACGGCGGAACTCTTGAAGAGGCGATTGCCCGTCGCGATCGGTTGGCGACGGAGCACCAGGCCCTGACCGGCGGACAGTCCACACTGGCCGACATCGAGCAGCGGCTGGCCGCGGCTGGCCGTCTGTTTCTGGCTGAGGCGGGCGCCTTGTCCACCGCTCGGCGTTCGGCCGCGACGCGGTTCGCCAAGAGTATCGAATCTGAGCTAGCCGACCTGGCCATGGCCAAGACCCGATTCGAGGTCCGCCTGCAGAGCGCCCGGTCGGAAGACCAGTGGACCGAGGCCGGCATTGATGCCGGTGAGTTCTTTCTGTCCCCGAACGTCGGCGAGGAACTGCGGCCGCTGGCCCGCATTGTCTCGGGCGGCGAGTTGTCGCGGGTGATGCTGGCGCTCAAGACCCTGGGCGCCAAGGACGGCATGCCGGGCAAGACCCTGATCTTCGACGAGGTCGATGCCGGCATCGGTGGGCGAGTGGCCAGTGTGGTCGGCGACAAGCTGTCGGCCCTCGGCCAGCGGTTCCAGGTGCTGTGCATCACCCATCTGCCGCAGATCGCGGCGTGCGGTGGCACCCACTTCCTGATCGAGAAGCGGGTGCAAGGAAGTCGCACGGTGACCAGCGTGACTCGACTGGAAGATGAGGACCGGGTGACCGAAGTGGCGCGCATGATGGGTGGCGCAGCGGTGGGCGAGAAAGCGCTCGACAGCGCTCGCGAGCTGCTGGAAACCCTGAGGGCGAAAGGTGAAGCCGCGGCGAAAGCGAAAGGCGAAAGCCCGCGACGGGCGAAAGCAAAGCTGACATGAAGTACTTCATCGAGACCTACGGCTGCCAGATGAACGTGCATGACACGGAGCGAATGGCTGGCCTGCTCGAGCAATCGGGATACGATCCCGCGGAGTCTGACCGCGACGCCGACATCGTGATCGTCAACACCTGCAGCGTCCGCGAGCGCGCCGAGGAAAAGCTCTACACGCGGCTCGGTGAGATCAAGGAAATGAGCCGCGAGATTGGCCGTACCCCGCTGGTCGTGGTGGCCGGTTGTGTCGCGCAGCAGGAAGGCGACCGGCTGATCAAGCGCTCGAAGGGTGTGGTAGACCTGGTCGTCGGTACGCAGCAGGTCAAGATGCTACCGATGCTGGTCAAGGAAACAGCTGCGTCGCGGAGCGAGCTGTTCATGATCGACGGCCGGCCCTGGCGTCCCGAGGGGCGCATCGCGATCGAGAACCCCTACGAAGATCCGTCGTTCCCATTGGGTATCGTCCGACGCGGCGACCCGGTCCGCGCCTACGTGACCATTATCGAGGGCTGCAACGATTTTTGCAGTTTTTGTGTCGTGCCGTATACCCGCGGGCACGAGCGAATGCGGTCCAAAGCCGAGATTTTGGCTGAGGTGCGTGAGGCGGCCGACAGCGGCCGGCGCGAGGTGCAGCTGCTCGGACAAATTGTGAACCATTACCAGGCCCCAGACGACCCGTCATGCGACTTCCCGGCGCTGCTCGAAGCGGTGCACGAGGTGCCGGGCATCGACCGCATCCGCTTTGCGAGTCCGCATCCGCGGCACACAAGCGACCGCGTGATTGCGGCCGTGCGCGATCTGCCCAAGGTCTGCAAGCATCTCCACCTGCCGGTGCAGTCGGGGTCGTCGCGGGTGCTGGCGATGATGCGGCGGCGGCACACACGCGGGGAGTACCTGGACCTGGTTGCACGCATTCGCGCGGCTATCCCGAACCTGCAGCTATCGACCGATATCATTGTTGGCTTCCCCGGTGAGACGGAAGCGGACTTCGACGAGACGCTGAGCCTGACCGATGGCGTCGGTTACCACAGCATCTATTCGTTCAAGTACTCGGAGCGTCCCAACACGCTGGCGTCGAAGCGGATGCCTGATGACGTAACGGACGAAGAGAAGACACGGCGGATCGTGGCGTTGCAAACGTTGCAGCGGTCGGTCCAATCGAACCTCTTCCAGCGGTCGATTGGCACGACCCACCAGGTGTTGGTGGACGCGACGAGCCGGCGCCACGAGTGGGAACTGACGGGACGAACGAGCGGCAACACAGTGGTCAATTTTCCAGGACCACCGGAGTGGCTGGGCAAGATGGTTGACGTGACGATAGAACGAACCGGACCAAACTCGGTCTGGGGACAGGCGGTAGGGGACCCACGCTAATGATCGAGATGAATATCAAGGGGCTGATGGTCGATCCCATCACCAACATGCCCATCATCATCCTGCGCGACTCGGACGGGCAGAAAGTGCTGCCGATCTGGGTGGGCGTGTTCGAGGCCAACGCCATCGCGTTGCAGATCGAGAACATCCAGACGCCGCGGCCGATGACGCACGACCTGCTGCGCAACATCATCCAGGACCTGCAGGCCACCGTCGACAAAATCGTGGTGTGCGACCTGAAGGAGAACACGTTCTACGCGATGATCCACCTCAAGACGCCGCTCGGTCCGGTCGCGATCGACGCGCGCCCGAGTGACGCGATCGCACTGGCACTACGCACGCGGGCGCCGATTCTGGTCGATGAGAAAGTTATCGACCACGCCAAGACGGTCGACCTGTCGAACGAGAAGCAGGACAGCGATCGCCTGCAGCAGTGGCTTGAGCAACTGGATCCGGACGATATGGGCAAGTATAAGATGTAAGCACGCTGGCATTGAGCGAGGGCCAGGCGGCCGGAAACGACCGGCTGGCCCGAGTCGAAATGTCGGCACGCCGACAATTTCGCTAAACCACACATTCGCATGGCTTTACCTCCGGCAATTCCACGTAATCACCACCTCGCTCGATCGCCAGGTCACCAAATTCGCATTCGTGCGCTAGAATGCAGGCACTCGCACGAATGATCCTAAGTATCGCCAATCAGAAAGGCGGGGTGGGGAAGACCACCACCGCCATCAACCTCGCGGCAGCTCTCGCCATGCGAGGCAAGCCGACGCTGCTGATCGATCTCGATCCACAAGGCAACAGCAGCATGTCGTTCATCGACATCCGCACCGCCACGAAAAGCATGTACGACGTGTTCGTGGACGACACCGTCCACCTTGCCGATGTGATCGTGCCGGCGTCGTTGCCGAACCTGTCGATTGCGCCGGCCCGAATCGCCCTCGCCAAGCTCGAGTCGCGGCTGGTCGGTGAACTGGATGCGCCGTTTCGATTGAAGGACGAGATCGCCGCGCTGAAAGGGCAGTTCGCCAACGTCGTGATTGACTGTCCACCGGCACTGGGCCTCTTGACCATCAACGCGCTGGTGGCTTCAACCCACCTGCTGATCCCGATTCAGTCCTCGTACTTCGCGCTCGAGGGCACGGACGACTTGCTCGAAACCATCGAGAAGGTTCGCCAGCGGCCCAATCCCGAACTGCAAATCCTCGGCGTGGTCATCACCATGCACGACAAGCGCACGGCACTCGCGCGCGACATCCAGGAACAGATTCGCAAGGTCTTTGGCGACAAGGTCTTCCGCACCGTGATCAGCAAGAGCGTGCGGCTCGAAGAAAGCCCGGCCTACCGGGAATCGATTTTTACGTTCGCGCCGGAATCATCCGGTGCCACCGAGTATTACCGTTTGTGTGAGGAGGTGATCGACCGTGCCTAAGCCTCGCGGATTACCCGACAACCTGCGGATGCGCCACGATGCGCATTACGTCGAGACCCTGGCGGCCTCGGCCGGCGCCCCGGTCGGGCGCATGGTGCCAATCGACCAGATCGACCCCAACCCGGACCAACCGCGCCAGGCCATGGGCGACCTGGCCGAGTTGATTTCGTCGGTCACCGAAAAGGGGATTATCGAGCCCCTCGTGGTGCGCCAACGCGGCCCGCGCTACCAGATCATCGCCGGCGAACGGCGGTATCACGCCTCGGTCCAGGCCGGCTTGACCGAACTGCCGGTCGTCATCCGCGACGTCGACGACCGTGAAATGCTGGAACTGGCTCTGGTCGAGAACATCCAGCGCAAGGATCTGACGCCCTTCGAAGAATCTGAAGCCATGCAGGCCTTGGCGCAACGCTGCGGCTACACGCATGAAGACCTGGCCAAGCGGCTGGGCAAGTCGCGGACGTCGATTACCGAAGTCCTGTCGATCAACGGGATTCCGCCAGAGGTCCGCAAGGTCTGCCGCCTGGCCGGGATTACCAGCCGGTCGTTGTTGCTGCAGGTCGTCCGCCAGGGCGACCCGCAAAAGATGCTGGCCCTGGTGGAGAAGATTGCCACCCAGGGGGCGACCCGCGAGCAGCTCCGCAAGGATACGCAGAAGGTGAAACCGGGGCGCCCGAAGGCGTTCGTGTTTGCGTTCCGCCCGCCCAGCAAAGCGTTTAACTTGCGCCTGAGCTTCAACAAGAAGAACGCGAGCAAGGACGAAGTAATTGCCGCGCTTGAGAACATTCTTCAGGAACTGAAGCACGCCAGGTAGGCTTACGTCGTTGGTTTTTGGCGAGTCAGGCTATCAAGTTAACATAACATGTATTATCAGACTTAATGTAAATCAATAGATAGCAAGGCCTGTGGATGGTTTGTTGTGGCTGCGCGTGTGTTTCTGGGCGACTGCCCTAGACTTGCCAACCAGGGGCCGTCGGACCTGCCGCCAGTGTCCACGAACCAGCGTGCGGCAAGGTCTCAAGGACGATGCCCGAGCCGTCGCGAACCTGGATCTGAAACGCGAATGTCCGATCGGAAACCGGGCCAAAAGCGGCGGCCGGAACAACCACCTCAACCACCTCGTCGACCGCCAACCAACTTGCGCGGACCGGGAGGCTCAGAACTTCTGGCGCCGTCACCAGGACAACCACGGTCACCGATCCTGCAGCGATCAAGTCGACGATGGCCGGGCCTGACAATCGAAGGCAGAGACCACCGGCGGTGTCGACGGCGACCAGGAGTTCGGTGACGCGGGAAGCCAGGGTCACCTCATGCATGGCGCCAGCCGGTCGACCCAGGTGGGCCCGGGCCGCACCCACCCATTCCAGGAAGCTGGTGTCGCGGCCGTCACGGATGACCGACACGAGGCCGGCGGGCTCGAGCCGATCGGGCGCTGGACCGGTCGAGATGTTCGAGGCATGCAGCTCGTCCGGCATCGGCTCACCAAGGGCCACGTACGCGTTGCGGACGTGTCGCCGAAACAGCTCATCAAAGTCGCGATCGTGGTCGGACGAGTGGTCATCGCCGTACCACCAGAACCAATCGCTGCCTTCCGCGATCAGCAGTTCCTCGAACGCGCGCTCCCGCTGGCCGGCCGACACCTGATCGGCGCGGCGGTCGAACATCGCGCGGGCCTCGGCCAATTGCGACCAGGCCCTGCGGTCGTCGCGGTGGCCAATCCAGATGTCGAAGTCAGCGTTGATCCAAGACCCGGCATGGACCGAGGCCAGCGGAACCGCCGGCGCCGTCGCCGCCTCGGCCATGGTCACGGTGCGGATGTCGGTCGCCTCGCCGAGTGCCCGATACAGGGCGCGCAGGAATGGGCGGCCCCCGCCGGGGTAATGCTCCCAGGCGTTCTCGCCGTCGAGGATCACGCTGACGGTGCCGACTTCCCCGCCGGTGGCCGCGCCGAATCGGCGGCCGGCTTCGCGGACTCGCTCGACGAAATCCGCGGCCGCCGCGCCGGCGTCCCACGATTGATAATGGAAGCCGATGCGGTCCGACAGCGCGTGATCCCGAAACAATGCGACCGGGCCACCAGGCCCGAGGCGATACGGACGGTATAGCAGGTCCGGCCGAACCGAGTGCCCGTACTCATCACGCGGCAGGGCCGCGCCGAGTGACCGCGACAGAATGTCCTCGTCGGTGGCGATCCAGGCCACGCCGGCTGCCGCCATCAAGGCGACCGCCTCGTCTGAGACCGACCCTTCCGATGGCCACATGCCGGCAGGCCGGCGGCCGAACGTCTGCTCGTGAAACGACAGGGCCCGCGAGACCTGCTCCCGCGCGTCGCCGGGGCGGGAAAACCGGGTGCGCGGACGCTCTGACTGAGGAAAGCTCCGCAGCACGGTATCGGTGTCGTAGAGCAACGGCAAAATCGGATGATAGAAGGGCGAGCACGAGAGCTCGACGTTCCCGCGGTCGCCGGCGGCGCGGTAGGCCGGCACGACCAGGCGGAGCAACTCGAGCTCGATGCCACGCAGCATGGATTTGTCCGCTTCGGTGTAGCCGCGGTCCGTGGCGAGCAGTGCTTGCAGTCTCGGGTCCCGCGCCAGCCAGTCCGGATCGATCCACGCCAGCTTGTGCCACACCTGCAGGTCGCGCAGGTCGCCCGCTGAGAAATCCCGGCCGGCCATGCGGGCAGCATGGAGTTCCGCGTAGCGCGGGTACGGCCCGATCATCCGTTCATACGGCGCGTGAAAGCCATTCGCCATCAACCACTGCGCCTCGTCCTCAGTCAGCTCATCCGCCGCCTTGAGGCCCACCGCCAGGTGCCGGTCGCGAGCCCGGTCCTCGGCGAAGGCCTGGACCTGCACAATCAGCGACGGGACGAGGTTGAAGGTGAGCCGGACGCCGGGGAATTCCTCCAGCAGGGCGACCATGCCCCAGTAGTCCTTGATGGCGTGGAGCCGGACCCACGGCAGGATGTGCTCGCCGGTCGCCAAATCTTCGTAATAGGGCTGGTGCATGTGCCATAGCAGGGCCAGGTTCACCATGGACAATAATGGGGGGAGACCAGCCACATGCGAATGCGCATCCTCGACCGGTACGTGATTCGGGAAATCCTCCCGCCGTTCTTGATCGCCTTGCTGGTGTTCACGTTCATCCTGATTATCCCCTTCATCATCGAGTTAGCCGAACAGATGATCGCGAAGGGCGTGCCGTGGACCACCCTGCTGCAACTGATGGCCACCCTCGTACCGGGCGTCGCCGCACTGACCATCCCGATGGCGCTGCTGATCGGCATCCTGGTCGCCATGGGCCGGCTCTCGGCCGATCGCGAGGTCGTGGTCCTGATGGCGTGCGGCGTCAGCCCGTACCGGCTGCTGCAGCCGGTCTTGTTCCTCGGCGTGATCTGCTGGGGCGTGGCGTCGTGGGTCATGCTCGAGGCGATGCCCAACGCGAACCAGACCTTTCGCGAGATCTCCAACAAGATCGTGATGGATCGGGCCGAGGGCGAAGTGCGGCCGCGGATCTTCTTCGAGGATTTCCCCAACCTCGTGCTGTACGTCAACGAAGTGCCCATGGGCGGCACCGGCTGGAACGACGTGCTCGCGGCGGATTCGCGGGATCCGGCGCAGCAGGTGATCTACCTGGCCAAGCATGGCCGGATGGTCATTGACCGCACCGCCCGGACGATCCAGATGGTGCTCGAAGACGGCACGCGGCACCGGACCGATCTCAACAATCCCACCAACTACGAAGTGGCGCGCTTCCAAAGCACGATCCTGGCCCTCGATCCGGAAAGCGTGTTTCCCCGCCAGGGACCGGCGCGTGGCGACCGCGAGTTGCCGATCGAACAGCTGGCCGCCAGGGCCGAGGGAATGCGCGCGCAGGGCCTGTCGCCGCATAACCAGGTCATGGAGATCCACAAGAAGTTCTCCATTCCGGTGGCGTGCTTCGTGTTCGCGTTGCTCGGCCTCGCGCTTGGCGCCAGCAGCCGCAAGGACGGCAAGCTGGCTGCGTTTGTCCTCGGCATCGGCGTCATCTTCGCCTACTACGTCGTCATGTATGGCGGCGAGGCGCTCGCCAAGGGCCACTGGATGCCGGCGTGGCTGGCCATGTGGCTGCCGAACTTCCTGCTGGGTTTCGCCGGCCTCGTGTTGCTGGCGTTGCGCTCGCGCTCGGCTGGCTCCCCGATCAGAATCTCGCTGCCCGGCTGGCTGAGCCGACGCGCACCGGCCACCGACGCCGCGATCACCCGGACCGGTGCCGGCGTAAGCACACGCATCGACCGCGTGGTGATCGTGGTCAAAGTGCCTCAGTTCTCGCTGCCGGGTCCACGCCTGCTTGACGTCTACCTGGCCAAGCAGTACTTCCGCATTCTCGGGATGACCACGGTTGGCATGCTCGGCCTGTTCTATATTTCGACGTTTGTCGATTTGTCGGACAAGTGGTTCAAGGGCCAGACCTCCCTTGGCATGCTCGCCCAGTTTCTGCTCTGGTCGACGCCCGAGTGGCTCACCTACATCCTGGCGCTGGCGGTGTTGCTGTCGTCGCTTGTGACCATTGGCCTGCTCACCAAGAACAGCGAGCTCATCGTGATGCGCGCGTGCGGCATCAGCCTGTATCGCACAGCGCTGCCACTGGTGCTGTTCGCCTGTGCGGCCAGCGCGGTCCTGTTCGCGATGGAAGAGCGCCTGCTGGCTACGGCCAATCGCAACGCCGACCGGTTGAAACACATCATCCGCACCGGGTCGCCGCAGACCTTTGGCGTCATGAACCGCAAGTGGATGGTCGGGCGTAACGGCGAGGTTTACCACTACCAGTTTTACGATCCGCGCCAGCGCGAGCTGAGCAGCCTGTCGGTGTTTAACTTCGATGAGGCCGCGCACACCATCAGGTCGCGGGTGTTCGCCGCCAAGGCGGTCTATGCGCCGGCGGCCGGGCCGACCGGCCAGGTTCCGCAGTGGCGACTGGAACAGGGGTGGTCGCGAGAGTTCGGGCCGCGCAGCCAGGTCAAGGAGTTCTCGCAATTCACCGACCGCCTGGCGCTGCTCGAGGCCGCCGACTACTTTGTCACCGAGACGCGCGAGCCCGACCTGATGAACTTCGGCCAACTGCGGACTTACATCGAAGAGTTGCGCGCCAGCGGCTACAACGTGCTTGAACATGAGGTCGGTTTGAACCGCAAGGTCGCGTTCCCCTTCGTCACGGTCGTGATGACCTTGCTCGCCATCCCGTTCGCCGTCTCCACCGGCAAGCGCGGGGCGATGTACGGCATCGGCATCGGCATCGTCCTCGCGCTGGTCTACTGGGTGATGATCAGCATTTTTGCGGCCTTTGGCATCGGCGGTTTGCTCGACCCGGTGCTGGCGGCCTGGGCGCCCAACCTGATCTTCGGCGCGGCCGCGGCGTTCCTGTTACTGACCGTACGGACATGAGCAACGTTCCACAGCAACCGTCGGCGACTCGCTATGTCACGGCTGGCGTCTGCCTGATCGGTGCCATGGTGTGCCTGCCAGCCGGGTTCATCCAGATGGTGCTGGTGCTGCAGCGCGGCGGCTACGGCAGCGACAGCCTGGGCTACGCCATTGCCTGGCTCGGACTGGGCGGCGGCCTGCTCGGCCTCGGCATGGCGGTGCTGATCTGGGAGCTCAGCGTCCGCCACGGAATCAGACATTAATCCGGCTCAAGCCGGATGCTACGCCGACTGGTGTGGCGTCCGTCTTTAGGCAGACCTAACGCACGAACGCGAGCTCTGAGATCGTCATCGCGCCCGACGCGCCGGGGCGACTGTTCAGCGTATCGATCACCAACAGCAACGAGTCGATTCGATCGAGCGGAGCTGTCGCACTCGAGGTCGTGCCGATCGGCCTGAAACTCGTGAGAGCCAGGTCGACGAGGCGGGACTCGCGGTCGGCGTAGAACGTTCGGCCCCACCGCTCCGTCGCGGTTCCGGCGCGCACCTGCACCCAGGCGCGTACCGGTGCTGCCGCCGTGACGCGGAATCGCACTCGCTCAAAGGCCGCGAGCCCGCCAGCGACCGGCAACCGGACGGCGGCAAATTGTCCCGCCGCGACGCCCGATGACAGGGCAAATCGCCATCTGATCGGCGGCTCACCAGCCAACCGGCGCTCGCGCGTATCGGCCAGGTTCGCGTCGACCAGCTCGCTGACGTCCGCACTGCCCTGCTCCACGGCCGCCTCTTCGGATCGCGCAGGAATCCGGGCGACGAGCGTCGCAATGCTCGGCGCCGTCATCCGGTCGCGGGGCAAGCCGAGATAGATCGGATTCGAGACGAGCCACGGGACCGGCGGCGTCCCCGGGCCTCCCGGCGTGTAGGCCTCGACTCGATACACACCGGCGTCCCGGACGCCCGCCAGGGTCAGTTCAGCCTCGGTCGTTGCCCGCACTGGGGATCCGTTTCGCAACACCACCAATCGTGTTCCCGCGGGGCCATTAGTGCGCGCTTGCAACGTGACCTCAATACCGGCGGGAACGGCATCGCCCATTGGGATGGTTCGCCCGGCGGCCTTCGCCGTGAACGTCAACCCGCCAGGTGTAGCGAGCGCATCAATCACCGAGAGCACGCGGCCGCGGGTGATGGCTGTCACTACCGCTGCCGCATCGTCTGCGGCGTTCCCCGTCAGTGGCAGTTCGAGTAACACCTGATTCGAGAACGTCCGAAACACCGATTCGTATCCTGGCAGCGGTACCTGCCAGGATGAGGGCGCAGGATCGTCGGCGCCGACGCGCGCGTGCGCATCCGCAGCGGCCAGGGCCGGTAGCGAGCGCGTCACGCCCAACCGATCCCAAGTCGCCATCACGTCATCGGGTCGGTCCAGCAGCGATGCCAACGCACCGGGAGCCCGCAGGCCGTAGCCCAGGATCGCGTGCGCCAGCGACGCCCTCGACTCATCGCGCCAACCACTGTCGGCGTTGATCCATTCGAGACCATCGATGGGAGCGTCCCAGGCGGTCCACCGCAAGGCGGGCCGCGGTGAATCGGGGTGCGCCGCAATGCCGAATCCTCCCAGGCGGTGCACGTCTTCGATTACGTCGGCAGCCTCACCGGCGAATGGATACGGTGTCGCCGGCAGGCCGAGTGCCACCAGGTGTCCACCGGTGGTGTTGAGCTCGACAGCGTCGATGACGAGAACCCCGGATCGGTAGTGCGGCGGATCAGGCGGTCGCGTGCCGTCGCCATGGTCGGTAACGATGATGAAATGCAGCCCGGCGCGCACCGCCGCCGCGGCGATCTCGCCGACGGTGCCGCTGCCATCGGAGCGGTCCGAGTGGATGTGGTACGCGCCGCGTGCTGTCGGGCCGAGACCGGGCAATGCCGGCGTCATGACCGGCGCGGAGGGCAGCAGCGCCAGCAACGCGAGCGCGGTCGCGCCGGCGCCGATCACCAGCGCGCGCGCTCCCCTGTAGCCGAATCTCCGCATCATCTCGTTAAGACCGCGGGTGAAACTTGTCGTACACCGTCCGCAGCCGTGCTTCAAGGATATGCGTATAGATCTGTGTCGTCGACAGATCACTGTGCCCCAGCATCATCTGGATCGCGCGCAGGTCAGCGCCACGCTCGAGCAGATGGGTCGCGAACGAGTGCCGCAGCACGTGAGGACTGAGTGACGTCGCCAACCCGCCCTGCCGACCGTACGCCTTCAGGATCTTCCAGAAGCCGACGCGTGTCAGGCTCGTGCCGCCCCGCGCGTTGACGAACAGCCGGGTGGCCGAGCGCTTCTTGAGCAAGGCCGGCCGTGATTCCTGGAGGTAACGAATCACCCACGAGGCCGCCTCATCGCCAAGCGGCACCAGTCGCTGCTTGCGTCCCTTGCCGGTCGTGGTCAGGTAGCCACTCTCGAGGTTCACGTCGGGCGCCTTCAAGTTGATGAGTTCAGAGACGCGCAGGCCCGTGGCATAGAGCACTTCGATCAGCGCGCGGTCGCGCAGCCCGCGCGGCGTCGTGATGTCAGGGGCGGCCAGCAGTGTCTCGACCTCTTCACTCGACAGAAACTTCGGTAGCGTCTTCCAGGCGCGAGGCGCTTGCAGGTCGTCGGCCGGATTGACGGTACGATGCCCGGCGACCACGAGAAAGCGATAGAACCCGCGGAAGCAGGCCACCGCGCGCGCCACCGAGGCAGGCGAGCGCCCCTCCCCCATCAGTTGCCGGACGAGGGCTTCGAGACTGCGGCGATCGAGGTCTGCCACCGGCCGCTCCAGACCGGCGGCAAACTGCGCGAGCTGGACCAGGTCACGGCCGTAGCTTTCGACCGTATTGGGCGACAGCCGGCGCTCTACCGCCAGATGGGTCAGATAGGTATCGACCAACGCGCTCACTGCACAAGGATAGTCCGGCTGAAGCCGGACGCCACATTCCAAGAGCGATGCGTCATTGACAGCAGCGACACCGAGGACTAGCATCAGCATTTCCCGTGATCGAAATAGAGGCTCGCTAGTGCCCGTCCCACGTTCGCGATGGCAGTCGCTCCCGACCGAAGCCATTAACCCCGCTTCGCTGAACATCGACAAGCTCGACGCCGGTGGCATTGTCGACCTCATGCTGGCCGAAGACCGCCGCATGCTGGCTGCCGTGCACAAGGAGCGCGATCGCATTGCCCTCGGTGCGGACATATGCTCGAAGGCCCTGCGCAAGGGCGGCCGGCTGGTCTTCGTCGGTGCCGGCACCAGCGGCCGCCTGGGCGTCGTCGAATCAGCCGAGATGCCACCGACCTTTGGCACCAACCCGCTGCTGGTGCAGGGCATCATGGCGGGCGGCAAGAACGCCATCATTCGCGCCAAGGAAGGCTCGGAAGACAATTACGAGGAAGGCGCACGCGCCATCACCCGGCTCGACCCGACCAAGAAGGACGTGGTCATCGGGGTCTCGGCCAGTGGCATGACGCCGTTCGTGCGCGGCGCGCTGACCAGCGCGCGCAAGGCTGGCTCACGCGTGGTCTTCGTCACCTGTGATCCGCGCACCGAACTCCAGGCCTTTGTCGACCTGACCATTGCGCCAGCAGTCGGGCCGGAGATCATCGCCGGTTCGACGCGCCTCAAGGCCGGCACCGCCACCAAGATCGTCCTCAACATGCTGACGACGTCGGCGATGATCCTGATCGGGAAGACCTACGGCAACTTGATGGTGGACGTCAACGCGCTCGGGTCAGAGAAGCTCCGCGACCGCGCGCGCCGCATCGTGCACATCGTCACCGACCTCGACTACGACGAAGCCGAGAAGCTGCTGAAAAAGGCGAAGTGGAATGTCAAGGTCGCGATCGTGATGCAGAAGACCGGCCTCACCCACGCCAAGTCGATTGCCCGCCTGCGCAGGTCAAACGACCTGATCCGCGAGGCGATCGGCGAGGACATCGAGCCCCGCCTGAAAGCGCTGATCGCCGGCGCACTCTAAGCCAGTCTTTGTGCAGCGCCGCGGTCGAGCATGGCCGTGACCCGCGGATGCAGTTGTAAGAACGACGCGGGGAGCCGCGGGGTCAGCTGCCCGTTCACCAGGCCGGCGACGGCATCCTGCTTCCCGGCTCCCGTCGCCATCAGCACGATCTCTCGGCCGCGAAGAATGGTGGCGATCCCCATCGACAACGCGTGGCTCGGCACCTGGGTGGTGTCCCCGCCGAACCATCCCGCGTTGGCCCGCCGCGTCTCGGCGCGCAGCTCGGCCACGTGCGTCTCGGCCTCCAGCGTGTCGCCCGGCTCGTTAAACCCGATGTGACCGTTGGCGCCAATTCCCAGAATCTGAAGATCGATCCCACCGGCCTGGGCAATCGCGCGCTCGTAGCGTGCGCACTCGGCCACCAGGTTGGGAGCGCGGCCATCAAGCATGCCGATCTGTTCTGGTGTCATGCGCACGTGATCGAACAGCGCCGCCTGCATGTACGAGCGATAGCTGCCAGGGTCGCCGGCGCCAAGCCCGACGAACTCGTCGAGGTTGAACGTGCGCACGTGCGACCAATCGAGATGGCCGCGCTGGCTGTGCCATCGGAGCTCGCGATAGAGCGCCACCGGCGTCCGCCCGGTCGGCAGGCCGAGGACCAGGCGCGGGTTGAGGGAGATGGCGTCGATTAGGCGAGTGGCGAGCGTCGAGGCCAGGACCTCGTCGGTGTCGAATCGTTCAATTAGCATCAAGGTATGGAGGAATGCGGATGCCGCCCCGGGCCTCCGCCAGGGCCAGGCGCACCGCGCCAATGGCCGGTTCAACCTCGAGGGAGCCGACCGCGCTACGCGGCGCCACTTCCGCCAACCGGTTGGTCACTGCGGTGGCCAGCCACTGCGCGCCGCGCATCATGCCGCCTGACAGCAGGATGGGAAACTGTTCGCCGCGCATCTCGAGTCGCGCGACCACCGACGCCGCCGCGAGCGTCAATTCGTCAGCGGCCTTCCGCATGATTTCAGTCGCCACGACATCTCCCTCGGCACGCGCCTGGTCGACGGTCTGCCCGAGTGAGGCGATGGCACGCTTGCCCTGGACGTGATCGTAGATCTCCGACACGAGCTGTTCGGGCCGCGACACAGAGAAATGCGCGAGCACCAGTGGCGTGAGACGCGTGCGCGGCCCGCGGCCGTCGGCATCTCGCGCCACCGCCTTCAGCGCCCGGCGGCCAATCCAGTAGCCGGAACCCTCATCGCCAAGCGAGCTGCCCCAGCCGCCGGCCCGGGCGGCCTGGCCGCGGCTGTTCACGCCATAGGCAATCGAGCCGGTGCCTGAAATCAACACGACCCCCTGGCCGACGGTGCCGTCGCCCTGGCCGAGCGGCACACCAGCCACGAGGGCGATCAGGGCGTCGTTGACGATCAGCGTGCGCTCGCGGAATCCCAGGCGCCGCATGATGCCGCGAATGACCTCGCCATCGCCGTCGCGGTCGACGCCCGCCAGGCCGAGACACACCGCCACGGGCGAGGCGCCGTACCCGTCAAGGGCCAGGTCGATGACGTGATGCAGGACTTTCTCGACCTCAAGTTCGCCGTGCGCCTGGAGGTTGGCGCCGCCGGCACGGCCTTCGCCCACGACCTGCCCATCCGCATCCGCGAGGAGCGCCACCGTCTTGGTGCCGCCAGCGTCGATGCCCAGCACATGCATGCTGCTAGCTTACAACCCGGGCGCCGCGGCTGCCGGCATGCTAAGTTGATGTGTTGTCCATGCTTCGTACCATTCCCCCCGTGGTCGTGCGCGCGGCCTATTGGCTGGTGCTCGCCAGTCTCTGCGTCACGACGACGTTTCGCGCCAGGGCTGCCGCTCCGCCGTCCCCGGTGGCCCTGTCGACCGCAGCGCAACGCGCGCAGGTGGCCACGCGCGCCCTGTGGGTGACGCGCACCACCATGGCGTCTCCCGAGAGCATTCGCCAATTGGTGAGCGCCGCCGCGGCCGGCGGCTTCAACACCCTGGTCGTGCAGGTTCGCGGACGCGGCGACTCCTATTACAACGGGACCGTTGAACCGCGCGCCTCGGAACTGGCGGCCAAGCCGGCGTTTGATCCGCTCGCCACCGTGCTGCAGGACGCCCATGCCGCAGGCCTCACGGTGCATGCCTGGGTCGCCGTCAACCTGGTCTCCAGCTCCGTCAGCCTGCCGGCGGCACGCCATCACGTGATCTACCGCGCACCCGAGTGGCTGATGGTTCCGCTCGAGCTGGCCGCGGAAATGAAGAAGGTCGACGTGCGCAGTCCCGCCTATATTGGCCGGCTGGCCCGGTGGACGCGCGCCCACTCGGACGAGGTCGAGGGGCTGTATACCTCGCCCGTGCATCCCGGCGCGCAGGCGCACGCGGCGGCAGTCATCGGCGAACTGGTCCAGAACTACGCCGTCGACGGCGTCCACCTGGACTACGTCCGGTTTCCAAACGAGCGGTTCGACTACAGCCCGGCGGCGATCGAACTGTTCAAGACCACAATTCTCCCCGACCTCACCAATCAGGAGCGGCACGCGGCCGCCGCCCGCGAACCGTTGGATCCGGCCGCCTATCCCAACCTGTTTCCCGAGCGTTGGAACGAGTTCCGCCGGTCGGGCCTGACCGAGCTCGTTGTCAAGGTGCGGGCGGCCGTCAAGGCGGCACGGCCGGGCACCATTATCAGCGCGGCGGTCGTCCCGGACGCTCGCCAAGCGACCGAATCGCGGTTGCAGGACTGGCGCGGCTGGCTGGACCAGTCGCTGCTCGACGCGCTGTGCCCCATGGCGTACACGACTGACCCGGCGGTATTTTCCCAGCAGATCGCGGCCGCACGTAACTACGCGGGCAACGTGCCGGTGTGGGCCGGCATTGGCGCCTACCGCCTCACGCCCGCACAGACGCTGCAGCACATGGCCGTCGCGCGCACGCTCGGCGTGAGCGGCGTGATCCTGTTTTCATACGACGCCCTGATTGCGGCTCCCAACAACGCCGGCTCCCTCAGCGAGCTGGGCCGGGCGGCATTCGGAGCCAGTTCGCACTAGACTGCGGGCTGCCATGTCGCTGTCCGCAGCCGACTACGCCGTCATCGGCGCTTACCTGCTCGCCATCACCGCCTTTGGATCGTGGTTCGCGCGATACCAGAAGACCACCCGCGACTATTTCCTGACCGACCGCAGCGTGCCCTGGTGGGCGATCTGTTTCACGATTGTCGCCACCGAGACCAGCACCTTGACGTTCATCGGTATTCCTGCGCAGGCGTATGGCGGGAACATGACGTTCCTGCAACTGGCCATCGGCTACATCATCGGCCGCGTCCTGGTCAGCATCATCTTCATCCCCGCCTACTTTCGCGGCGAGCTGTTCACGTCGTACCAGCTGCTGCAGCGACGCTTCGGCACCAGGGTCAAGACACTGGCCGCCGTGATCTTTCTCATTACCCGATCGCTGGCGGATGGCATTCGCCTGTTCACCACGGCCCTGGTCATCTCGATCGTCACGCAGGTGCCGGTGACCGGCGTCGTCCTGGTCCTCGGCGCCGCCATGATCGTTTACACCATGCGCGGCGGCGTGTCGGCGGTGATCTGGACCGACGTGGTGCAGATGTTTGTCTACATCGCCGGTGCCGTCGCGGTGGCCTGGTCGCTGCTCGACCGCATCCCGGGTGGCTGGCCCGAGGTCGTTCGCGCCGGGCAAGAGACGGGCCGATTCGTCTTCTTTGATCCAGCCTTCGACCTGACGAGGGCGTACACGATCTGGGCCGGAGTACTCGGCGGTGTCGCGCTGACGCTGTCGACGCATGGCACCGATCAGTTCCTGGTGCAGCGGCTGCTGTCGGCCCGCAGCGCCAAGGAAGCCTCGCGCGGACTGATCCTGAGCGGCTTCATCGTGTTCGCGCAGTTCATCCTGTTCCTGCTGATCGGCGTCATGCTGTTCACCTACTACCAGCATGTCCCGCTGCCGCAGACACTGTCGCGCGCTGATCAGATCTTGCCAATCTTCGTCGTCAGTGAGCTGCACCACGGTCTGGCGGGCTTCATTGTTGCGGCGATCGTGGCGGCGGCCCTGTCCCCGTCACTGAATGCGATGGCGGCCACGACCGTGAGCGACTTTTACCTGCCGTACTTCAACCCGGCTGCCGATCAGGCAACGCAGATGCGAGTCTCGAAGCTGGCGACCGTCGGCTGGGGCGTGGTGCAGTTGGCCGTAGCGATCGGCGCGCAGTGGATGGAGCGCTCGGTGCTCGATGCCGGTCTGGCGGTGTTGTCGTTCGCGTCAGGGCCGGTGCTGGGTGCGTTCCTTCTCGGCACGCTGGCGCCAGGTGTCCGCGAGCGCGACACCTTCTGGGGCATGGTTGCCGGACTCGTCGTCATGACGGGCGTGTGGTGGAGCACGCCGGTGGCCTTCACCTGGTACGTGCTGGTCGGCACGGTCGCGACCTGCGGCGTTGCCGGGGCCTTGTCAATGATCTGGCCGCGCGCGGTCGTCTCGCGGTGATGATCATGTCCGCGCCGTTCCCGACCGTTGCCAGCGTTCTCAATCGCGCCATCGAGCGCCGTGTGTTCCCGGGTGCGGTCGTCGAGGTCGGCCGCGCCGGTGGCGCCCTGGCGACGATCGTTCGAGGCGCCCAGACCTACGCATCGGACGCGTCGGCGGTCGCGCTCGACACGGTCTACGATCTCGCGTCACTCACCAAGGTGCTGGCGACCACCGCGCTGATGGTCGGAGAAGTGGACCGCGGACGCCTGCGGCTCAATGACCGCGTACGGCACTGGATCCCGTCGTGGACCGGTGACGAGCGCCAGCCCGTGACGATTCAGGATTTACTCGAGCACTGCTCCGGCCTGCCGGCGCATCGCCCATACTGGGAACAGCGGCGGGGCCGCGCGTCCTTTGAGCTGGCCATTTGCGAAGAGCCGCTCGCCTGCCAGCCGCGCACCCAAGCCATCTACAGCGACCCGGGCTTCATATTGCTGGGGTTTGCGATCGAGCACGCCGCTTCGCAAGCGCTCGACCAGCAGTTTGATGCGTGGCGTTCGCGTGAGCTGGGACCGTCGGTCGAGGTCGGGTTCCGTCCAGCCTCGGCGTGGCTCGAAAGAATCGCTCCCACCGAAGACACCCCTCACGGCGAAGAACGCCGCGGCGAGGTGCACGACGAGAATTGTGCGGCGCTTGATGGCGTTGCCGGTCACGCGGGGCTATTCGGGACCGCCGCCGCGGTCGGCGCATGCGCGCGCTGGTGGCTGGCCTCTCCCGCGCGTCCGCTCTTCGCCCGCAAGAGCAACACCCCTGGCAGTTCTCGCGCGCTTGGCTGGGACACGATGCTGCCGACCTCGTCGTGTGGCACACGACTGTCACCGAGCGCGATCGGCCACACCGGGTTTACGGGCACGTCGTTGTGGATCGATCCTGAGCAGGATCTCTACGTGGTGTTTCTTTCGAATCGCGTCCACCCCACGCGAGCCGGGGAGGGCATTCAGGAAGCGCGTCGAGCGCTGCACGATGCCGTCGTGCACGACCTGGCGGTCGCCGGCTAGTGGCTATTGTCCGAACGGTCGCTGGCCTGGTTGAGTCACTGGCGGCCGGCTGGGCTGCGAACCACCCGGCGAAAACGGATTCTGCCCAGGCCCCCCGCCGGCCCCTGGCTGAACACCTTGCCCCGGCCCCTGGAGTCGCTGCGTCGTCTGGACATAGACAAACGCCCATTCGTTGTACTTGCTGCGACCGTTGTAGATCCGGAGCGAGGCGTCCGTGCTCTTCGAAGTCACACCGATGATGCCGCCGGCTCCCGTGGCACCGGTGGTGCCAACGCCGGACTGCACGGCTTGGCGGGCTGGAGTACCCGAGGTTGCGCTGCCCTGCTCGCCCGGACGGGCGGCACCGGTGGGCGAGGTGACCGCCTGGGCGGCCTGATTGGCGTAAATCGGCTGGAATTCGCCGTCGGTCATCGGGTCTTTATATTTTTTGCGGAGGAAGCGTTGCTCGACCAGCACATCGATGGACGGCGGTGCCGTATTGGCGAATTTTCTCTGGAACAGGCCGATGGCGCGGGCGTATTGGTTACCGCGGAAAATGAGCTCCTGCTCCTTTTCGCGCTGGCCGAGCGTGTTCCAGTGCGGCATCAGGGCCCCCAGCAAGACGGCCATCACGCTCATGCCGACGAGCAAGGCCGCCATTGCATAGCCTCCTTGACCCGCTAACTTCATGATTCTATTATCTTTAATAGGCCTTCCACTGTCACGTTCCAACCGCCTTCATCTTTGGCTCCATCGCTCGGTTCGCTCCCTTCGGGTAATGACGCCGTGCCTACCTCCACGGTTGCTTTTACCGTGGTCGCCGCCGTGGTCGCCGTGTCGTGCGACCGGGTGCCGCTGACTTCTCCGACCGGGTCGACCATTCTCCCCAGCGCCAGCACCAACATCGTGCCGATCGATGGGTCGGCGGAAATCACCGCCACCGTAACCGAGCAGCGGCACGATTACGTTTGCAACGTCCGGCGTGTCGGCGAACTCGATCCTGACCGCGACCGTCACGGACTCTGCTGGCAGTGTCACAACCAGCCAACTGGTCGTTCAGGGCTGACCTCGGCGCTCACACAAAACACAAAGGGCCAGAGTGCGATTCGCGCTCTGGCCCTTTGTGTTTGCTTGGAGTGGTCCGGCTGACCACCGTCGCCGAGGCGACAGCGGTCAAGAAGCCGGACACCACATCTGAAGGCTGACGCTACATTGACTAATTCCAGTCGGCGTAGCGCGTGCCGTCCAGCGCCGTGCGGTCGGAGCCACTCTTCACATCGTAGATGCCGACTTGCGACGCCGGGTTGTTCGCATCCGGCTCGGCCTGCGTAGTCGTCCACGTGTCCTTTAACTTGGTCATCGGATCAGTGGGTACCTCACGAATGTAGCTCTCCGACGACAGCTCCGCGAGGTCGGTCGGGTACTTGTTCTTGTCGGCGTAGAACTGGTCGATGGCGTCGCGCATGCGGAACAGGTTTTCCTTCAACACCGCCTCTTCCGCGCGGGTGACGCTGTTGCGGTACTGGGCCATGCCCACGGTGGCGAGGATCACGATCAGCGTGATGACTACCAGTAGTTCGATCATCGTGAACCCGTCCGCGCGTGCCGATGCAAGTCGTGATTGCTTCATGCCCGTCCTGCCTCAGTTCCAGTCGCGGTACTTCGTGCCGTCCAGCGCCGTGCCCTGGTTCTTCGAGTACACGTCGTAGACATTCTGCCCGCTCCAACTGGACGAGTCAGGCTTGTCCTGATACGCGCGCAGTCCCCACTCGTCATCGCCCATGGTCGGGTCAACCGGAACACTGCGCAGGAACTTCAGTTTACGGCCGGTCGCGTCGTTGGCCACCGACACGCCATCCACCAACGTCTGCAAGTCGGGCGGATAGCCCTCGCTATTGGCCTTGAGCGCGGTGGTCGGAATCTGGCCGAGATCGGCCGCGTCCTTGAACTTGTCGATCGCGGTCCGCATGTCGCGTAACACCCGCCGCAGTTCGGCTTCACGGGTCCGCTGGATCGTCACCCTGGCGAGCGGCTGAATCGCTGACGCAAGAATCAGCACGATGCTGGTTACGACCAGCAACTCGATGAAGGTGAAGCCCCGTTGCGCCATTACCGCACCGTGATGCCGGCCGGCAGGAACTGCGGCGGCTCGAGCAGCAACGCCGCCAGCAAGCCCTCACTCGACGCGCCGGTCTGGTCGCCGGGCCGCGTGAAGATACCTTGCTGCATGCTCCGGACCCGCACAAGAGCCGGATTGTAGGTCAACGAGATCGCGAGGGTCGAAAGGCGCGTGGCGCCGGCGGCCGGCGACGGTGCCACTGGCTGACCGCCGCCGAGCGTCATGTTGCTCTGCATCCCGATGTAAATCGGGCTCAGGTCCGACGCCTTCAGGCGGCGATCAGCGAACATCGCTCCTCGCGCGGTAGTACGTCGATACCGCCAAGCTCAACGCCAACCCATCGTTGCCAGAACTGCCTTCCGATAACGCCAAGTTGTCGATCACGACAAACTCAGTCAGGGTCTCGATGGCGTGAATCAACTGCTGTACATCGTCCCATTGGCCGCTCAACGAGTAATTCACGACCAGCCGTTCAAGCGACGAGTCCCGCAACACCTCCGGCGTGGTCGAACTCTGCTGGAACACGACATCATGCGACCGGGCCAGCAGGCTCAGTCGCGAGTGCGTGAGGCGCTGCGCCGCACTGATATTGGCCGGCAGCACCTCGCGGTAGAACCGTTCGAGGTCCCGGGTCGCCTGCGCCTGGCCAGCGTGGGCCGTTTCAGCCGCCGTCAATTCAGTGCGCGCGTCGCTCAAGGCCTGGCTCGACACGCCTGCCCGCACGCCGCCACGCTCCACCGAGACCCGAAGCGGCAGCACCAACAGCACCAGCACGGCGATGTTGACGGCGAGTAACGCCGCCAGCGGCAGCAGGACACGCCGGTGCTCCGAGACCATTCGCGCCAGTGGCACGTCGCCGCCGACTGCCAACAGCAGGTTCATGGCCGCTCTCCCGCCACCACGTTGGCTGCCGAGCGGTTCGCCGGGGTGTCCTTGCCTGGTTCAGACGCTGCTGGCGGAATGGCTGCCGGCGCCGTCGGCGCCGACGGCGGGGATCCGTAGTAAGCCTGCAGTACCGACATCAGGGCGCCGTCCTCAACGCTTGAATCGGACCGTGACAGGACGTCGCGGAAGACTCCCGTCTTCTCGAGGGCCTCGATGAAGCTGTCCAGATCTTCCTGTTGCTTCGACAGCACGGTGATGGCGACCAGCAGGCGGCCGTCGCTGTCAACCTGAGGCTGCACCGACGACACCCGCACGGTTGGCGGCAACGTGGCTTGGAATTGGTTGAGCAGTTCCGTCCAGGAGAACGCACGACGATTGATGAGCTCGTTGGCTTCACGCGCCGCCGCCGCCACTTGCGACAGCGCGGTCTTATCGAGTGCCTGCTGCACGGTGCGCGCCTTCTGCCGTAATTCGCGCGCCGTATTTTCGTTCTCGGTCACGACCTGGCCGAGCTCACGAGTGGCGCGCTGCAACCGCCACAGTTCGAGCGAGTTGAACACCGTCAGCGCCGCGGCGATCACCGCGAACCCGATCAGCCCGGCCCGCACGGCGCGGGTGTTGTAAAACGGCTGCGTCGACAGGTTGGCGCGCAGCATGGCTAGGCCACCCGTCTTTCGCGCACCAGCATGCCCGCGAGCGGCGCCAGCAGGTCCAGCAGTTCAGGGGTGGCGCCAATGCGGTCGACCAGCGTCGCCGCCGGCCGCGGATCGACCGACTCGACGCCGACGCGCAGCCGCTCTTCGAGCCCCCGGCGCACGCTCTCGGCGCCGCCGGGCAGGCGCGCGCCACCGGCAATCAGCACGCGCCCAAAGCCGCTGCCGTGCAGGCGATCTTCGTAGTACATGGCCGTCTGGTGGACCAAATCCGCGAGCGTCCCCTCGGCCTCTTCGCCGCGATGGCGGAAGAACAACAGCGCCTGCTCGCGCATCACCGCGAGTGTGAGGTAGGTGCCGGTGATGTGCACGAGCAGCCAGTCGCCAGTCGGACGCGCGGGCGCCGCGACAATGGCGTTGATGACACTGAACGACGCGATGTCGACCAGGCCGGCATGAGCGCCGGCCATCCGGCAGGCTTGCTCGTACTGCTGAATCACGTCGGCGCGCGCCAACGATACCAGCAGCTCGTGGCTGCCGTCGACGGCCGCCGCGCCCGGCGAGATGCTCAGGACCGCCTGCTCGATCGGGAACGGCGCGGTCTTGCGCACCTGCCAGCGAACAATTTCCCGCAGGTCGGCCGCCTTGACCGGCACCTTCTCGAGCCGCAGCAATGACACCTTGGCGACGGTGTCGGGCACGACCAACGCGACGCGCGACGTCTTCTGGCCCAATTGCGCCAGCACGCGAGCCACCACCGTCGCCACGGCAGGCACGTCGGTCAGGTTCAGCACCGACAACGACGGCACCACCAGCCCGGGTGGCAGCGCCTCGTGCGCATGCGCCGCGATCACGGCCTGGCCGCTGCGCCATTCCAGCCGGGCGGCGCCGACGTGCGCATGATCGATCTCGATGGCCACGTCGGGGGGCGGCGTTTGGAAGAAGGCGCGGACGGTCATTCGACGAACGTCACCTTGTTGATCTCGCGCAGCGTGGTCTCGCCGTTCAGCACCCGCTCGACGGCCGACTCGCGCAGCAGCCGCATGCCCTGCTCCCGGGCCGCCCGCTTCACTTCCGAGATCGGGCGCTTGTCGAGAATGATCTCGCGGATGTGGTCGGTCAGATCGAGCAACTCGCAGATGGCCATGCGGCCCTTGAAGCCAGTACCGCTGCAGTCGATGCAGCCGGCACCTTCGTAAAAGGTGTGCTTTGCGGCGACCCCCGCGTCGATGGCCGATTCGGCCAGCAACTCCGGGGCGATCAGCACCGGCTGCTTGCAAGCCGCGCAGATCTTGCGGACCAGGCGCTGCGCCATCACGCAGTTGAGCGCGGAGATGAACTGGTAGGGCTCGACGCCCATGTTCAGGAAGCGGCCGAGCACGTCAAAGACGTTGTTGGCGTGCACCGTGGTGAACACCAGGTGACCGGTCAGGGCCGACTGAATGGCAATCTGCGCAGTCTCCGGATCGCGGATTTCTCCGACCATCACCTTGTCGGGGTCGTGGCGCAAAATCGAGCGCAGCCCGCGCGCGAAAGTCAGTCCCTTCTTCTCGTTGATGGGAATCTGCGTGATGCCCTTCAACTGATATTCGACCGGGTCTTCGATGGTGATGATCTTGTCTTCGCTGGTGCGAATCTCGGCCAGCGCCGCATAGAGCGTGGTGGTCTTGCCGCTGCCGGTGGGGCCGGTGACCAGCACCATGCCGTACGGCTCACGGATGTACTTGCGGAACCGCCTGAGCTCCTCCTCGGGAAAGCCGAGGATGTCGAGCCGGAGTTCGGTGAACTGCTCGCTCATCGACTGCTTGTCGAGAATACGGATCACGGCGTCCTCGCCGTGTACACTCGGCATCACCGAGACCCGGAAGTCGATGGTCTTGCCGGCCGCGCGCAAGCGGAAGCGGCCGTCCTGCGGCACACGCTTCTCGGCGATATCGAGCTCGGCCATCACCTTGATGCGCGACAGGATCGAACTGTGAAACCGCTTGGCGATCGGTCGCATCGCCGACTGCAGCACACCGTCGATGCGGTACTTCACGTAGACCCCATCGTCCTGCGTCTCGATGTGAATGTCACTGGCGCGACGCTGGATGGCCGTGTAGATGGTGGAGTCAACCAGGCGAATAATTGGACTGCTGTCACTGGTCAGCCGTTCAACGGTCAGGTTGTCATCACCGCGGTCATCGTCTTTGAGGACCTGGATCTGGAATTCCTCGGTCGCATCGTCGAGCACGCGCTGCGAGCTCTCGCTCTTCTTCAGCATGCCCTCGATCGCCGAACGGGCGCCGACCATCACCCGCACCGGGGTGCCCAGAATGACGCCGAGCTCGTCGATCATCGGCAGGTCGGTCGGATCCGACACGACAATCACCAGCGACCGGCCATCCCGGCGATACGGCACGAAGCCATACCGCAGCATCAGGTCCGCCGGAATCGAACGGAACAGTTTCTGATCGATCCGGAAGTCATGCATGTTCAGAAAGTCGAGCCGGTAGCGCTCGGCCAGGCGACGGGCCGCGGCCTCCTCGGCGCTGCGCTCTGCGGCCGAGACCTCCGGCGCCGTGGCCGGCTCATCGATCAGCGCCGCCGGGTCGAGCGGCTGGTCCGGAGTTACATCCATGGGACGCGGCCCTTCGTCATCAGCGGTTGCCCATCACCGAGGTGAGCTCGAACAACGGCATGTAGAGGGCCAGCACAATGCCCGCGATCACGACGCCCATGAACACCAGCATCGCCGGCTCAATCACCGTCACGAACCGGGCGACGTCGGTCTCGATCTCGTCGTCGTAGAAGTCGGCCAGGCTGTTCAGCATCTCCGTCAGTGCGCCGGTCGACTCGCCCACCTCAATCATCTTGATGGCCACGTCCGGCACGGTCTTGCGCTCGAGCATGGTGGCCGATAAACTTTGTCCCTCGCGCACCCTGGTGGCCGCAATCGCCAGTTCCTGTCCCAGGTGGCGGTTGCCGGTCGACCGGGCCGCAATCTCGAGCGCGTTGACCAGCGGAATGCCGCCGCCGAGCAACGTCGCCAGCGTGCGGGCCAGTTGCGTGGTCGCGAATTTGTGAAAGCTCGTCCCCACGAACGGCAGCTTCAACAGCAGCAAATCGAACTTCGGTCCATGCCCCGGCTGCCGCACCCAGCTCCAGAACGCGGCGCCGCCGACACCGAGTGCAATCACGATCGGCAGAAACTGCTGCCGGATGACGTCCGAGACCGCGACGATGACGCGCGTGGACAGCGGCAGATCGGAACCGAAGCTCAGGTAGAACTCCGAGAAAGTCGGCACCACCTTCACCATGATGATCGCGACCAGCACCACCGCGAGCCCGATCAGGATGGCCGGATAAATCATTGCGGAAATGGTCTTCGAGCGGACCGCATCGACCGTCTTCGAATACGACACGTAGCGCCGCAGCACCGCATCGAGATTACCGGCGCGCTCGCCCGCCATCAACGACGCGGTGTAGACACTGGGAAACAACTCGCCGTGCCCGGCAAACGCATCCGACAACGCCGTGCCGCCCCGCACTTTCTCATAAACATCGTCGAGGACAGACTTGAACAACGGGTTCGTCAGGCGGGTGCGCAGGATGTCGAGTGACTGCACCAGCGGCATGCCGGCCTTCAGCAGCGTCGCCAGTTCCTGGTTGAAGACCAGGAATTCGTGACGGGAAATCTTGCGACCGGTCGTGAACGAAACGTTGCCAAAGCCCAGCCGGGGGCGAAGTGCCAGAACGTGCAGCCCTTTGTCCTCGAGCTCACGCCTGAGGGCCGCTTCGTTCTGGGCAACGTAAACGCCCTCGATGATCTCACCAGATATGGTGCCGAGCCGGCAGCGGAATTCCATCCCTAACAGATTGACCCACAGAGGATTATACGGAACTGGAACCTGTATTCCCACCCGTTTAGACGGTCGACCAGGCCGAATAGTCCTAAGCGGGTTACCGGGTAATCATCGCTGCGGAAAACGACACTTCCCCGCCGGCCCTCAGCTGCGCCGTCGCCATGGCGCCGTCCACGCGGTACGACTGCACCGACATGGTGCGGCCGGTCTTGAAGACCAGAATTTACGCGCTCGCGACATTCGCGAACAGCAGCACCGCCGAGCACAGCGCGAAGACTCTGAGCATTACTATTGGATAAACGCGTGGAAGACGCGAACGCCAAGTTCGCGCGGATCGCCGCTCTTCATGGCGGGCTCGAGCGCCGGCACGAAGGTTTTATCGGCCGTGAACTTCATTTCGACCATATCACCCTGCCCCAGCTGCGCGGCGGTGATCGGGTAGGTGCGCACGGGCGCTTCGGTGGCGCTCAACGGCACGGTGGCCAACACCTGGTCGCCCACCGCAATGGTGAGCTGCTGCGCGGCGTTCGGGCCGGTGGCGGGATCGTCCACTTGTAGATACAGGACGACATCACGCTTCGGGTTGCGGAACGCGAGGGTCGCGTCTTTCTTGGTCCACTGCCACTCGGTACGGCCGGCGCCCTCGGCCACGACCTCGGCGGGGTGCCAGCCATCCTTGAAGATCACGAAGATGTTCTCGGTCTGCGGCAGCAACTCGAAATCGACGACCTTGTACGAGCGGTCGCCGCGGTCCTCGTTCGACAGCTTGAGGCGTTCGTTATTGCCAGGAGCGTAAAGACCGGCCACGACCTTGGCCGCGCCGACATAGGGGTAGCTCGGCACGAACATGGTGCGGGTGTACTCGACCGTCTGGCCGGCCTTCCACTCGATGGTCGGGGTCGGTGGCTCGTGGTCGTCGGCCCACATCAACTCATCGTCGGCGTCGAGGAAGTGGACGAACATGCGGCGCGGGCCCAGGTTCGAGGCGTTGGCGGCCGGCGTGAACTTGTAGGTCACCTCGACCGGGCTACCGAGCGCCACCTTGGCGCGCGACAGCGACACCTGCAGTGTCCCGACCGGCGGGGTGGTGTCTTCAGCCTTGCCGCAGGCCGCCAGGGTGACTGCCAGGGTGGTCAGGACCGTCAGGGTCCAAAATCTACTAACCATGTCTCTTCGTTGCATAGGGGTCGAAACGAGAATATCATGCAGACCATTCAGATGGACACTCCACAAGACGCACTAGGTATGGTCGAGACAAAGGGCTTCATCGGCTCGGTGGAGGCGGCCGACGCCATGGTCAAGGCGGCCAATGTCGTGTTGATCGGCACGGAATACATCGGCGCGGGCTACGTGACGGTCCTGATTCGCGGTGACGTCGGCGCCGTCAAGGCCTCAACCGACGCGGGCGCCGCGGCCGCGCGGCGGGTCGGCGAGCTGGTCTCGGTGCACGTCATCCCGCGGCCCCACGCCGAGGTCGAACGGATTCTTCCGAAGGGTTAGCGGTTGTCGGACCAGGACCTCGCGTCGATCGCCGAGGCCCGGGCGCTCGCGCGCCGGGCGAAGCTGGCACAGGCCACGCTCGCCGAATTTTCCCAGGACCAGATCGACCGCATTGTCGAGGCGATGGCGATGGCGGTCGTGCCGCATGCCGAGGCGCTCGCGCGCCTGGCCGTGGAAGAGACCACCTTCGGCGTCGTCAGCGACAAAATCCAGAAGAACCTGTTTGCCTCGCAACGGGTGTTCGAGTTCATCAAGCCCATGAAGACCGTCGGCGTGATCAACCGGATCGACGATCGCAAGATCATCGAGATCGCCGAACCGTTTGGTGTGGTGGCGGCCATTATTCCATCCACCAACCCGACCTCGACGGCGATCTACAAGATCCTGATTGCGATCAAGGCGCGCTGCGCGGTCGTGATGACGCCGCATCCGTCGGCCGCCCGCTGCATCACCCAGACGGCCGATCTCATGAACGAGGCCGGTCGCCGCGCCGGGCTGCCCGACGGCGCGATTGGCTGGATGACGACCGTCACGCTCGAAGGCACGCAGGCACTGATGAAGGCGCGCGAGGTCGCGGTGATTCTCGCGACCGGCGGCATGGGCCTGGTGCGCGCGGCCTACAGCGCCGGCAAGCCCGCCTACGGTGTCGGCCCGGGCAACGCGCCGTGCTACATCGAGTCGAGCGCCGACGTGCGCAAGGCCGCCAACGACATCCTGACTGGCAAGGCATTCGACCACGGCGTGCTGTGCTCATCGCCCAACTCGGTGGTGGTGGATCAAGCCGTCGAGGCGGAAGCGCGGCGTCAGTTCAAGGATCAGGGTGGCTACTTCCTGTCGTCGGCGGAAGCGGAAACGCTGGCGAGGCAGTTGGTGACACCGCAGCGATTGCCCAACCCCGCGTTTGTCGGCAAGTCGGCCGTCTACATCGCCGAGCAGTGCGGCATCGCCGTGCCGGCGGGCACGCGCGCGCTGATTGCGGAACTGACGGGCGTCGGCCGAGACTTTCCCCTGTCGATCGAAAAGCTGTGCCCGGTCCTGTCGTACTACGTCGTAGAGGATTGGCGCGACGCCTGCGAGCGCTGCAAGCAGATCCTGAAGTACGGCGGCATGGGTCACACCATGTCGATTCACTCGCAGAACGACGCGGTCATTCTCGCATTTGGACTGCACAAGCCGGCCTACCGCATTTGCGTGAACACGCCGACCACCCATGGCTCAATCGGCCTGACCACCGGTCTGGACCCGGCGATGACGCTTGGCTGCGGCGGGTTCGGCGGCAACATCACGTCGGACAACATTTCACCGAAGCATCTCCTCAATATCAAACGGGTCGCTTACGAATTGCGGCCGGCCATGGCTTCGCCGCAGGTGCCAAGGGTGCCTAACGTGCCTGAGGTGCTTGGGGTGCTCACATCTGGTGCTCCTGCGCTTCCCAAAGCGCCCGCGAGACCGCAACCAGATGCAATTTCGGCGGACGCACTGACCAGCCGGATCGACCAGTTCCTGGCGACCCGGGGCTTGGCACCGGCATCCGCCGCCACTCGCCCGGAAGCAGGCGAGCTGCGGCGAGACCTCGCCGAAGCGGCCTCCAGCCGCGAAGGCAGGCTCCAGGCACCTGCTGTCGCCGAGAAGTTCGTTTGCGAGGATGACGTCCGACTAGCCATTAAACAGGGTCGAACGCTCCTGATCGGCGAGCGAACCATCGTCACTCCGGCTGCCCGGGATGCAGGTGAGGCGGCGAAGGTGTTCGTGCAGGTCGGCTGGCCTTCCGTAAACAGCTGAGCCACAACAGGTTGACCCCAAACTTTGGGGCGTGCTACCCTGCCGCGGGACAAGTCTTTCCCAAGTCAAATGCTGCGTCCTTGCTCCTTCCCCATCGCGCTCTTGTGCTGCACCACGGTGCTGGCCGGATGCGCCACAGGCTCGGGCGCCAAGGCCGCTAAGGTCATTCCACAACCGCCCACGGCCGTCCTGCCGCCGGCGCCGGCCGCGCCCGCCTTGCCCGATCCGGCGGTCGCCCTGATGGCGGAATCCGATCAGCACTTCACGACCGGCCAACAGGAGCTCACTCTCGGACACCTCGAGCGCGCCCGAAGTGAGTTCAACCGTTCGCTCGACCTCCTGCTCGAGTCGCCCGACGGCGCCCGCGCCGATGCCAGGCGGCGCGAGCATTTCGACCGCCTCGTCGACCGCATCAGCGTGCTCGAGCAAGGGGCACTCGCCAAGGGCGACGGCTTCACCGAAACCAGGACCGAGCCGGCCTCGATTGACGCGTTGCTGGCGATTGAAACTTTCGACACCGCCAAGCCCGCGCTGGCCACTGCCGAGCGGGTTGAAGCCGACCTCGAGACCACGACGCACGACATTCCGATTCCGACCAACGACCGCGTGCTTCGCTACGTGGAGTTGTTTCAGGGCCGGCTGCGAGAGTTTCTCACTGACGGCCTGTCGCGCGGCACGCAGTACCTGCCGATGATTCAGGAGACGTTCCGGGCTGAGGGCCTGCCGCTGGACCTGGCCTACATTCCTCTCATCGAGAGCGCCTTCAAGCCGTCGGCGCTGTCGCGGGCGCAAGCCCGTGGCGTGTGGCAGTTCATGCGCGGCACGGCTCTCGAGAACGGCCTGAAGGCCGACTGGTATCTCGACGAACGGGCAGATGTCGAGAAGGCCACGCAGGCGGCGGCCAAGTACCTCAAGACCTTGCACCGGATGTTCGAAGACTGGCACCTCGCCATGGCGTCGTACAACGGCGGACCCGGTCGCGTGAAGCGCGCGCTCACCCGCAGCCAAAAGAACGATTTCTGGCAGTTGAGCGCGACCACGCGCTACCTGCCGCGCGAAACGCGCGACTACGTGCCGATGATCCTGGCCGCGGTCATCATCGCCAAGAACCCCGCCCAGTACGGCTTCGACATTGCCCCGATGGTCTTGCCGGTGACCGAATCGGTGACGGCACCACCGGCGCTCGACCTGCGTCGCGTCGCCGAGTGGGCCGGCGTGCCCGTCGACGAGATCCAGAAGCTCAACCCCGAATTCCGCCGCTGGACGACCCCGGTCAAGACGGGTGCCTATTCGATTCGCGTGCCGCAGGGCACAGCCGACCGCGTCCGCGAGGGCCTGGCCTCGGCCGCGCCTGGTCAGTTGAACGCCATGCAGTGGCACACGGTGAAGCAGGGCGAGACCATCGCCGCGATCGCTAAGAAGCTGCGCGTCAATCGCACCGATCTCGCCGAAGCCAACTACCTGAAGGTGAACTCGCGGATCAAGGTGGGCACCAGGCTGATCATCCCGCGCATGCCGTCATCGGCCCTGCTGGCCAGGGCTTCGTCAGCCGACCTCGAGAACGCCGCGGCCGCGACCGTAGCCGAGATTCTTGCTGAGACGACGGCGCTGCCGGAACCGGCGCCCGCCAGGATTTACCGAGTGCGCGCCGGCGATACGTTGTCAGCCATCTCGCGGAAGACGGGTGCGAGTGTGGCCCAGCTCAAGAGTTGGAACAAGATGCGCGGCACCAGGCTGAACGTCGGCGACCGGCTGATCGTGCAGCCGCCCACCGCCAAGAACGCCAACCAGTAGGATCAATCAACAGGAGTTCAAGAGATCAGGACTTCCTTCGAGCGCCGTCGCCTTCTGCGAGACGTGTTCGGCCAGGGCAGTGAGCGAGGTAAGCCGCTGTTTGGTGTTCTTGCTCAGTTCCTGCAGTTGCGCGAGCGGACCACGTCGACCGATCGCGCCACCTCGGCGGTCGAGACCTTCAGTTGCCCGCGCAGTTCCTCGAACCAGGCGCACTCCGTGCGGAGGGTTTCGATCGTGGCCTGGTTCTCGAGCGCCTGCGATGCCAGTTGGTTGACCGCCAGGCGATGTGTCTGCAGCTCGCCGTCCGGCGCGGTGATCTTCTCGGACACGCTCGAGGGTATCTCGCGCCGGAGGGTCGGGAGGACAGGCCGGTAGCCGCAGAAATTGCGGCATCCCTGGCCCGTCCGGGTGGCTGTTCCTGCAATATCCCGGAGACGGGAACTACGCCCTCGGAACAATTGCGCCCGAATTCGTCACACCACCGGCGGCAGTCCGCTTGCACCTGGAGGGCGCATGTTGGCCACCGTCGAAAGCGCGACCGTCATTGGCATCGACGCCTGCCGTGTGCACGTCGAGGTTGACGTCAGCTTCGGCCTGCCCCACTTTCAGCTGGTCGGGTTGCCAGACGCGAGCGTCCGCGAAAGCCGCGACCGCGTTCGCGCCGCGATTCGAAACTCGGGTTACGAGTTTCCCGCGCATCGAATCACCATCAACCTGGCGCCGGGGGACGTGCGCAAGGCGGGGCCGGCATTCGACCTCCCCATCGCCCTCGGGATGCTGGCCGCGACCGGCAAAGTACAACCGTCCAGCCTGGCGGGCATCCTGCACGTCGGCGAGCTGTCGCTCGACGGCGCCATCCAGCCGGCCCGTGGCGTGCTGGCCATTGCCGCCGAAGCCAGGCGCCACGGCGCGCGAGCCTTACTGCTGCCCTACGACAACCTCGCCGAAGCCGCGGTCGTCTCGGGCCTCACGCTGCTGCCGGTCCGCACGCTCGTCGAGGCGGTGACGCGCCTGAACCAATCGCCAGCCGACTGGCCAATACCGGCACCGAGCACCCTTGGCACCCCTGGCACTCTTGGCACCCTCGACCTTGACCTGTCCGACCTTCACGGCCAGGCCTTCGCCCGACGCGCGCTGGAGGTGGCGGCGGCGGGCGGCCATAACCTCTTGATGGTTGGTCCACCAGGCGCGGGCAAAACCATGCTGGCGCGACGGCTGCCCGGTATTCTGCCGCCGCTGTCATTCGATGAAGCGATTGAGGCCACCACCATTCACTCGGTGGCTGGGCAACTGCGATCCGGCGTCGGCCTGCTGAGTGAACGGCCGTTTCGCGCGCCGCATCACACCATCTCCGACGTCGCGTTGGTCGGCGGCGGGTCCACGCCACGGCCTGGCGAAGTGAGCTTGGCGCATCACGGCGTGTTGTTCCTCGACGAGATGCCGGAGTTCGATCGTCGCGTGCTCGAGGCACTTCGACAGCCGATTGAGGAAGGCCGCATCACGGTGTCACGCGCCCTGCGATCGGTGGTGTTCCCGGCGCGCTTTGTGCTCGTGGCCGCGATGAACCCCTGCCCGTGTGGATACCTGGGCGATCCGAAACGCGTGTGCCGCTGCACGCCGCCACAGATCGCGCGTTACCGCGGCCGGCTGTCCGGGCCGCTGCGCGATCGCCTGGATCTGATTGTGGAAGTCGAGGCGGTCCCGATCACCGCTTTGACTGAAGGCCCCGCCGGGGAATCGTCGGCGGCGGTTCGCGAACGCGTGCTGGCGGCCAGGGCACGTCAACTCGCCCGTTGCGCCCGCGCGCGGGTGAACGCGCAGCTCAGCGGGACGGAGCTGAAGAAACACGCGCCACTGAACCTCGCCGGCCGGCGCCTGCTGGAGCGCTCGGCCGATAAGCTCCACCTGTCGGCCCGTGGCTTCCACCGCATCATCCGCGTCGCGCGGACGATTGCCGACCTGGCGGGCGCCGAGGCCATTGCCACCGAGCACCTGATGGAAGCACTGCAGTACCGGTTCGTTGAATCAACCTCGTAACGCCAGGAGAGTCACCAATGATGCCCGCGAACGTTGACGACACAGAATTGACGTCAACCCATACAAATGATATGGTTTTACATATGAAGACCACCCTCAACATTGATGACGGTGTGATGCTGCGGCTGCGGCGAGAGGCCGCTCGCACGGGCCGCACCATGTCTGAGCTCGTCGAGACCGCACTGCGAGGCCTGCTGCAGGCCAAGCCGGCGGCGGTCGAACTGCGGCCGCTGCCCTCCTTCACGAGTGGCGGCGCCCTCGTCGACGTCGCCGACCGCGAGGCCCTGTATCGTGCGATGGAAGGGCGCTGATGTTCGTCGTCGACACCAACGTATTGGTGTACGCCGCCGACGAGAGCGCCGTCGAGCACGCGCGCTGCCGCGCCCTGATCGAGCAATGGCGCCGACGTCACAGCGCGTGGTTCCTGACCTGGGGCGTGGTCTATGAATTCCTGAGGGTGGTGACCCACCCCAGGGTGATGCGGCAGCCCTGGACGATGGAGGCCGGCGTCGCGTTCATCGCGGCGCTGCAGGAATCACCCGGTCTGGCGTTCCTGGTACCGACGAACCGCCACGCGGCCGTGCTGACAACGGTGGTTGCCGAGGTGCCGGGGCTGGCCGGCAACATCATCCACGACAGCCAAACCGCAACCTTGATGCGCGAGCACGGCATTCGCCGCATTTGCACCCGCGATACTGACTTCCACCGCTTTCCGTTTCTGGAACCGATCGACCCGCTCACCACCGAGCCGTAACCATTCAGGCCCCCCCCATCAGGGGCGATCAACGGGCGAACCTTACACACTCCGGCAATTTCAGCTTCGGGATCCCGGAGGGGCCATGTTAGGCTTGGGGATTAACGTCGACGAGGCGAGAAACCCAATTCAATCAGGTACTTGATGTTCTCCAAGCGATACACCATCGTCTTCGCCGACCGCACGACCGGAGTCGTGCGTCGCTTCGCGATCAGCGTGAAGGCGGCGGCGACCGTGGTCGTGATCGCGACGTGCGTACCGATGCTGGTCGGCGTTGGTGCGGCGTTCAAGGCCAAGTACGACGTGGCGCAGTTGTATGCCTCGCACGCCACGCTGGAACTCGAGAACGCCAACTACCGCGCCGCCACTGAAACGCTGGCCGGCCAGATCGTGGCGTTGCAGACAACCATGTCGGATCTTGGCGCCAAGGCCGCACTCGACCCTAGGCTACAGAACTCGATGGACAAGCTCCCCACCGTGGTGAAGAACCGCGCCATGGGCGGCCCGACCGCCAGCGCCGCACTGACCACTGTGATGCCAGGATTGGCGTCGCCCGAGACCACGTTCAGCGTGCTGAAAGACCTGCTGCAGAGTCTCGAGAGCCGCCTGCAGACGGTTCGCTCCAACGTCGATAAGCGCAACTCGCTCGCGGCTGCGACCCCATCGATCTGGCCGACCCATGGCTGGCTGTCGTCGAGCATGGGTAACCGCGCCGATCCACTCACTGGCGAGAGAGACTTCCACCCCGGTCTGGACATCTCCGCCGACAAGGGCGATCCGGTCTACGCCACGGCGGACGGCAAGGTGTCGAGTGCGGCCATGGCCGGCAATTACGGCAACCTCGTGATCATCGACCACGGCTACGGCATCGAGACGCGCTACGGCCACTTGTCAGCGTTCAAGGTCCGTGACGGCCAAGCGGTGAAGCGCGGCGACCTGCTCGGCCTGGTGGGCGCCACCGGACGAACCACCGGTTCACACCTGCACTACGAAGTGCGCGCCAACGGCCGCATCCTGAACCCCCTCCAGCTCCTGCTGACTCCCCGCCGCGCCACCGGCAACTAAATTTAGCCGGGCTGGCCCCGCCGTAGCCTTGGCGAAGGCGGGTATAATCACGGGATAGGCATCCTGCCTTCTTTCCATCATGCTTGGTCAGCTCCTTACTAAAGTCCTCGGCAGTCAAAACGATCGCGACCTGAAGAAGCTGCGCCCGCGCGTCGCCGAGGTCAACGCGTTCGAAGCCCACATCAAGACCCTGAGCGACGAACAGCTCAAGGCCAAGACGGTTGAGTTCAGAACGCGACTAGCCAATGGCGAGACCATCGCCGATCTGCTGCCTGAAGCCTTCGCCGTCGTCCGCGAGGCGGGCCGCCGTATTCTCAGCATGCGGCACTACGACGTGCAGCTAATCGGCGGCATGGTGCTGCACCAGGGCACCATCGCGGAAATGAAGACCGGTGAAGGCAAGACGCTGGTCGCGACGCTGCCCGCGTACTTGAACGCACTCGAAGGCAAGGGCGTCCACGTCGTCACGGTCAACGACTACCTGGCCCGCCGCGACTCGGAGTGGATGGGCCGTCTCTACCGCTTCCTCGGCATGTCGGTTGGCGTGATCCAGCACGACCTGAACGATCAGCAGCGCCAGGTCGCTTACGGCTGCGACCTCACCTACGGCACCAACAACGAGTTCGGCTTCGACTACCTGCGCGACAACATGAAGTTCGACCTCGGCGCGATGGTCCAGCGCGGCCACCACTTCGCGATTGTCGACGAAGTCGACAGCATCCTGATCGACGAAGCGCGCACGCCACTGATTATTTCGGGACCAGCGGAAGAGTCGACCGATCTCTACTACGAGGTTGATCGCATTATTCCGAAGCTGACGCGGGGCGAAGTACACCAGGGCCAGACCAAGGGCGAGGACCGCGAGCGCCTCGAAGCGTCG
>NSIL01000011.1 GCA_002737365.1 Acidobacterium sp.
CTTCCTTCTCGTCCTGCATCAGGTAGGCGAGGGCGTGGTGGGTGATCTTGCGGCCCTTCAACGTGCTGGGACGCATTTCGATGGCACGCACCCAGCGGGGCTCGGTCAGGCCGGTCTCGACGACCGGCTTGTACCAGGCGTCCATGGCCACGGCCTTCTGCGTGTAGTTGGGCGACTTGACGACGAGGTCGGGCGGGCCGCCGAACTTGCTGGCGTAGTTCCAGCCGTTGCCGTCGTCCCACTTCTTCGCCGCGGGCATGTCCTTGGGGTCGCCCTTCGGTGCGCCGTTGGCCGCCCATTTCACGATGGTGTCGATTTCCTTGTCGCTGAGCGAACGGTCATCCTTGTAGTGCTGGATGCCGACGGTCTTGTCGATGTGCCAGGGGGGCATGTTGCGCGACGCGACGCGTTCACGAATCGAACGCGCCCACGGACGGGCCTCTTCGAACGTGATCAGCGACATCGGCGCGATCGAATCCGGGCGGTGGCACGACTCGCACTTGTTCTGAAAAATCGGCGCGACATCCTTGGTGAACGTCGGCGTTGCGGTCGTCTGAGCTGAAAGCGACGCCGGAAGAGCCAGAAGGCCCATCACGCCCACCGCCCCAGCCAAAACCCGGCCGAAGATACCGTTAGCCATCTTCAATTCTCCTCCGAAAAATTTACTGTTCCCGCCCCTGACGGCAGACCTACGCTGCGCGCCTTGGAAGCATACACGCGATACTACCGCCTGTCACTCCCGCCATAGCCTCTTGGCTGCCACCACCTAAGCGCATGACGCCATCCCTGTCTATCGGCTCGGCATCCTAGAGCAGTTTGCGAAGAATCAAGCACTTCAGGTAGTAGGTCTCCGGGACCCCCAGCAGGACCGGGTGATCCCGCCCCTGCATGCGTTTTTCCACCACCGTTACCGGGACATGGGCGTCGGCCGAGGCCTCAAACACCGCCTGGGCGAACATCCCCTCGTCCACGTTATAGGAACAACTGCACGTAATCAGGTAGCCCCCTGGAGCCAGCAGGCGCAGGGCCCGCAGGTTGATTTCCTTGTACCCGGCCAGGGCGTTCTGGATCGAGGCCTTGTTCTTGGCGAAGGCCGGGGGGTCCAGGACGATGGTGTCGTAGCGCCCGCCCTCCCGTTCCAGATGCCGGAGCTCGTCAAAGACGTTAGCCTCGCGGGCCGTCACGTTGGTGATGCCGTTGGCCGTGGCGTTGGCGGTGATGCGGGCCACGGCGTCGGCCGACACATCGAGCGCCTCCACCGTCCGGCACCGGGGCGCCAGGGCCAGGGCAAATCCGCCGTTGTAACTGAAACAGTCGAGTAACGCACCGTGCGCGTAACGCGCAGCGGCCTCGCGGTTCTCGCGTTGGTCGAGAAACAAGCCGGTCTTCTGCCCGCGCCACGGATCGACGTCGTAAGTTACGCCGGCCTCGCGCACGCTGATGGTCTCTGGCACCGCGCCGTGTACGACCTCCACCTTCTGCTCCAGGCCTTCGAGCAGCCGCACTTTCGGGTCGTTGCGCGCCAGCACGCCCTTGGCTTCGGTGAGTTCGACCAGTAGCGGCACCAGCTCCGGTGTCAGCCGGTCCATCCCCTGCGACAGCGCCTGCATCACCAGGTAGTCGCCATAGCGATCGACCACGAGCGACGGCAACAGGTCGGCCTCGCCGTGGACCAGTCGACACGCGGTGGCATCGATCTCGAGAATCTCGCGGAAGCTGATGGCGCGTTCCAGCCGTTCGCGCCAGAACGCCGTGTCGATCGCGCGGTCGTCGCGCGCGATCATCCGCAGCGTGATCTGTGACTGGTCGCTGAACAGGGCGTGACCCAGGTCGCGATTGCGCGGGCCGCGGACGTTGACAACGATGCCGGGCTCAACGCCGGCGACATCGACCACATCGGAACGGTAAATCCAGGGATGGCCGCCGCGAATGCGATCTTCGCCCTTGGCATTGACGATGGCGGTGGGGTTCACCGTTCTATAGTGTCACGGCGTCCGCCGGCGCGGCGGCGGGCCGCTTCGGCGAGACAAGCTAGAATCGGTCATGCACATCGCCTTGGGCGCCGACCATGCGGGCTTCCACCTGAAAGACTCACTCAAGCGCACGCTCGACGAGCTCGGCGCGACCTACCAGGACTTCGGCACCGCGTCGGCCGAGTCGGTGGACTACCCCGACTTCGCGCAGGCCGTCGCCCATGGCGTCGCGAGCGGGCAATGCGATCGCGGCATCCTGGTGTGCGGCACCGGCATCGGCATGGCGATCGCCGCCAACAAGGTGCCGGGCATCCGGGCCGCGGCGATCGTTGACACCGACACGGCCACGTTGTCGCGCGAGCACAACGACCTGAACGTGCTCACGCTCGGCGCCAGGGTCACGCCTGAAATTCGCGCCCGCGAGATCGTCAAGGTCTTCCTGGCAACGCCGTTTGCCGGCGGCCGCCACGCCACGCGCGTCGCGAAGATCGAAGGGGCCTGACCCCGGCGCTGGTAGAATTGAAACTCCCATATGGACAACCTGTCATTGATGCAACGATCCCTGGCGCAATCGGATCCCGAGATTGCCGCGGCCATCGCCCACGAAACGACCCGCCAGGCCGAGGGCCTGGAGCTGATCGCCTCGGAGAATTTCGTCAGCAGTGCCGTGCTTGAAGCCGCCGGCTCGGTGATGACGAACAAGTACGCCGAGGGCTACCCCGGCAAGCGGTACTACGGCGGCTGCGAGTTCGTCGATGTCGCCGAGCGGCTGGCGATCGCCCGCGCCAAGGCACTGTTCGGCGCCGACCACGTCAACGTGCAGCCGCACTCGGGCGCCCAGGCCAACATGGCCGTCTGTCTCACGCTGCTGAAGCCCGGCGACGTGGTGCTCGGCATGAACCTCGCGCACGGCGGCCACCTGACGCACGGGCATCCGCTGAATTTCTCCGGCCAGCTCTACACCATCGTCCCCTACGGCGTGCGCCAGGACGATGAGCGGGTGGACTACGAGGAGTTCGAGCGGCTCGCGCACGAGCACCAGCCGAAGATGATCATCGCCGGCGCCAGCGCCTATTCGCGGGTGCTTGACTTCGAGCGCATGGGCAAGGTCGCCCGCGCCGTCGGCGCGCCGCTGATGGTGGACATGGCCCACATCGCCGGCCTGGTCGCTGGCGGCCAGCACCCGAGCCCAATGCCGCACGCCGACTTCGTCACCACCACCACGCACAAGACCCTGCGCGGCCCGCGCGGCGGGATGGTGATGTGCCGCGAGCAGTACGCCAAGGGTCTCGACCGCGCGGTGTTTCCGGGTATCCAGGGCGGCCCGCTCATGCACATCATCGCCGCCAAGGCGGTGTGCTTCCGCGAAGCGGCGACGCCGGAGTTCAAGGACTACCAGAAACAGCTAGTCGCCAACGCGAAGCGCCTGTCGGCGGCCATGACCGCGGCCGGCTTCCGCATAGTTAGCGGCGGCACCGACAACCACATCGTCCTGGTCGATACCTTCTCGAAGGGGATCACCGGCAAAGTCGCGGAGGCGGCGCTCGGCGCGGCCGGCATTACCGTGAACAAGAACGCCATCCCGTTCGACCAGAACCCGCCGATGGTGGCCAGCGGAGTGCGTCTCGGCACGCCGGCGGTAACCACCCGCGGCATGGGCGAGCCGGAGATGGATCAAATCGCCGGCCTGATCGCGCGCGCGCTTGCCACGCCGGACGATAGCGCCGCCCTCACGATGATCAAGGCAGAAGTCGAGCAGTTGTGCCGGAAGTTCCCGCTCTACCCGGAACGCCGGGCCTAGTCTCGGCCGTCGAGGCGGCCTTCGCCGATGGCGGCGTGCTCGCACAAGCGGTCGAGCAATTCGAACCGCGCGCCGGCCAGCGCGCCATGGCGCTCGCTGTCGCCCAGACCTTTGGCGACGGCGGCGTGCTGCTCGCCGAAGCCGGTACGGGCACCGGCAAGACCCTCGCGTACCTGGTGCCGGCGATTCTCAGCCGCCAGCGCGTCTTGATCTCAACCGGCACCAAGAACCTGCAGGAGCAGATCTACTTCAAGGACCTGCCGGTGTTGCGCGAGGCCCTGGGCGTGCCGTTCAAGGCCGCCTACATGAAGGGCCGCGCCAACTACCTGTGCCTGCATCGGCTGGATCAACTCCGCGCCTCCCCCGCCGTCCTTCACGACTTCGTCTCGATGGTGGATGAGTGGCGGAGTGTCACGGACACGGGTGACCGCGCCGAACTGCGCGACCTCCCGGAAGACTCGTCGCTGTGGCACGACGTGTCGGCGACCGCCGACACCTGCCTCGGCAACGACTGTCCGCAGTACCAGGAATGCTACGTCACGCGGATGCGCCAGAAGGCCGCGGAATCCGACCTCGTGATCGTCAATCACCACCTGCTGTGCGCGGATGCGTCGGTGCGCCAGAGCAGCTACGGCGAGGTCATCCCCGAGTGTCGCTACGCCGTGCTCGATGAAGCGCACCAGCTCGAGGACGTGGCCACGCAGTACTTCGGCATCGCCATCAGCAACTACCGGGTGGATGACCTGGTGCGCGACGGCGAGCGCGCGCTCAACCTGGGGACGATCGAAGACGCCGACTCGAACCTTCGCCGCTCGCTGCGGCGGGTGGACGATCACGCGCGCGAGTTTTTCGGCCGGCTCGCCATGGCCCGGCAATCGCGAGGATCATTCGGCGAAGAACGTGTGCGGGTCAGCGGTGAGTGGTTCGGCGACATCGTCGACGATGGGCTGGGGTTGATTAGTGGGCTGGACGCGCTGCAGCACGACATGGCGAGGATGGCGGGCACCGGCACCGGCGGCAGCATCGCCAACGAAGACGCCGCCTCGCTGTCGCAGCGCGCCGGCGAGATGCGCGAGAACCTCTCGTTCCTGCTCGAGGCCTCTAACCCCTCGTTCGTCTACTTCCTCGAGACGCGCAACCGCGGCGTGTTCCTGCGCGCGGCGCCAATCGACGTCTCGTCGATCATCCGCGAGCAGTTGCTCGACCGCATGCGCGCCACCATCCTCACCTCGGCCACGCTGACCGTGGCCGGCTCGTTCGAGTACGTGAAGCGGCGTCTTGGCGCCGATGACGCCAACCAACTGCGGGTGCCGTCTGAGTTTGACTTCACCGAACAAGCCATTCTCTACCTGCCGAAACAGATGCCGGCGCCCAAATCGCCGGAGTACGGCGAAGCCGTCGCGCGCGAGGTCCTGGACCTGCTCCTCCGAACCGAGGGCCGCGCATTCGTCCTGTTCACGAGCTACGCGATGTTGCGGTCGGTGCGCGACCGTGTCGAGCTCGACCTGCCCTATCCCCTGATCGTGCAGGGCACGGCACCGCGCAGTGCCTTGTTGGCGCAGTTCAGGGCCACCCCCAATGCCGTGCTGTTTGCCACGTCATCCTTCTGGCAAGGCGTGGATGTCGTGGGCGAGCAGTTGAGCTGCGTCATCATCGACAAGCTGCCCTTTGCCTCGCCCGGCGACCCAATCACGGCGGCCCGCATCGAGGCCATCACCGCCGAGGGCGGCGACGCCTTCCAGGAATACCAGGTACCGCTGGCCATTCTGGCCATGCTGCAGGGCCTGGGCCGCCTCATCCGCCACCGCAGCGACCGCGGCGTGCTGGCGGTGCTGGACCCGCGCCTGCGGACCATGGGTTACGGCCGGCGTTTTCTCGACTCGTTTCCACCCGCGCCGGTGACCCAGAATCCCGAGGCCGTCTCCCGGTTTTTCGCCGACTGACGTAGACTCAGGATACAGAGGCGCGGCCGCCGATGACACGATCACGTCACCCGGGCTGTAGACAACACAGATGACACAGATGATTCACTCTTCCTTAAAGAGCCTCGTCGCCATGGTCTTCGGGGTGGTGCTGATCTCAGCATCGTCAGCACTGGCGCAATCGACCATGATCAAGGGCAAGGTGCTCGACACCAAGGACCAGCCGATGGTCGGGGTCGCGATTCTCATTGAACCCGTCGGCGGCACTCGCAAGCTGACGACCAAGACCGACAAGCGCGGCGAGTTCATCCAGCTGCTGACGGAATCGGGGCAGTACCGCATCACCGCCACCGACGAGAAAGTTGGCAGCGCGCAAACCGAGCTGCGCGTCAGCCTCGGCCGCACCAGCGAAGCCAACATGGTGCTGGCGCCGTCAACGGCCGCCAATAACGACGCCAAGGCAGCGGAATTGAAGAAGGTCTTTGAAGAAGGCGTCACCGCCAGCCGCGGCGGCGGCCACGACGCGGCGATTGCGAAGTTCCAGGCCGCCCTCGCCCTGTCGCCGGCCTGCTTCGATTGCCAGTTCAACATCGGCGTCGCGCAACTTGCCAAGAAGGACGAGAAGGCCGCCGAGGCCGAATGGCTGAAGGCACTCGCGCTCAAAGCCGACTACGCCGAGGCGATGAACGCGTTGTCGACGCTTTACAACAACCAGAAGCGATTCGATGAAGCGGCGGCGATGAGCGCGAAGGCGGCGGCGGCGGGCGGTGGCAGCAACGCCGACGCCACCTTCAACCAGGGCATCATCCTGTGGAACCAGGGCAAGATTGCCGAGGCCAAAGCCAAGTTCGAAGAGACGCTCAAGACCAACCCCGCCCACGCTGATGCCCACTACCAGCTCGGCATGGCGCTGCTGAATGAAGGCAAGCTGCCTGATGCGGTCGCCGCGTTCGAAAGCTACGTGAAGCTCGATCCCGCCGGTCAGTACGCGACCCAGGCCAAGGGCATGATCGCGCAGCTGAAGAAGTAGTGTACGAACACATTCCCGGGCGCCTGGCGGAGATTCGCAATCGCATTGCGGACGCCGTCGGGCGGGCCGGCCGGTTGCCTGAATCGGTCCGGCTGATCGCAGTTTCCAAGACCCACCCCTTCGATGCGGTACGCGCCGCCGCCGACGCCGGCCAGCTCGACTTCGGCGAGAACAAGGTGCAAGAGGCCCTGCCGAAGATCGCGCAGTCGGCTGATACCAGACTACGATGGCATCTCATCGGCCACCTGCAGTCGAACAAGGCGAAGAAGGCGGCGCCGGTCGTTCACGCCATCCACGCCATCGACAGCGTTGATTTGTTGCAGAAAGTTGACCAGGCGGCCGCGGCCGCCGGCCACTCGCTCGAAGTGCTCGTCCAGATCGACCTGGCGCTCGAGGAGACGAAACACGGCGCCACCGTGGACGTAGTCCCAGGAATCTTCGCCGCCGCCGACCACTGCCGGGCGGCCACGGTGGTGGGACTGATGCTACTGCCCCCACTGGCCGAAGACCCGGAAGACGCCCGGCCGTGGTTTGCCCGGCTGCGGGGCTTGCGCGACCAACTGGCCGAGGGCGGCGTGCCGCCGGCCCGATTGCGTGAATTGTCAATGGGCATGAGCCACGACTTCGCCGTGGCCATTGAAGAAGGCGCGACCATGGTCCGCGTGGGCACCGCGATTTTCGGGGCAAGGGATTACACAGGAAAGTGACACCTCTCGACCTTCGGCAGCAGCGCTTCCAGACCGTGATGCGCGGCTACGAGAACGCCCTGCGCGGGCGCCATGGGCGCGTCACTGCTGGTGATGGTGACCGGCCTCGCGAAGTCGAACACCAACAGTGACACCGAGAAGGCGGCGCTGGCAGGAGCGCGATGGGCGCTTCAGCTTCTCGTGGTGACGCTAACGACGCTGGCGGTCAGCGACGTGGGCGTGGCGATCGGGTTGCTCGAGGCCGCCGCGGCCCTCACGCGGCTGGTCTAACTAGCGCGGACGCTTGGTCAGCAGGCGCACCGACGCGGACGGGTTGAACGTGATCGGCTGGGTGATGATGCCCGGGATGAATTCCACATCTTTCGTGTAGGTCATCTCGACGACGCGGTCGGAGCCGTGTTCGCTGATCGAGATGTCCTCAGCCGCGACCGGCAGGTCGTAGTCACCGGCCAACGCCATGATCCGCTCGATCACATCCGCATCAGGCGCGTTCGGCGTAAACAACAGCACCTGTTCCACGGCGTCCTTGAACTGGTAGTTGGTCACCATCGGCCGCGCTCCCTGGAACGTCGCCGTGATCAACGCGAAGACCAGTACGAGCTTGATAATCGTCGTCATGCATCCACACGGCGCGTGGGGAGGAGATCGGCGCCGGCCGACATCATACGCCCGTTCCCTAGCGTCCGGCTCTAGCCGGACTAATTTAGGCTAGTGAATCTGGTGCAGCAGCCGGTCCCAGCGCACACCCAGGAATGACGTCGTCGCCGAGCCATCGTCCGGGGTATCGAACGACCAGTAGATGAAGAGCGCGCGGCCCTTGACGTAGGACGCGGGCAGGAAGCCCCAGAAGCGGCTGTCCTGCGAGTCGTCGCGGTTGTCACCCATCATGAAGTAGTGGCCTTCGGGCACGGTCACCGGGCCGTACTTGCGGCGCAGGTCGAAGCTGTCGGCCGGCAGGTCGCTGATCGGCGCATACAGGTAGTGAGCGTAGGGCTCGAGCAACGGCATGCCGTTGATGTGGATGGTCTGGTTCTTCAATTCGAGCGTGTCACCGGGCAGTCCGATGACGCGCTTGATGAAATCGCGCTCGGGCTCCTCCGGGAACTTGAACACGATGACGTCGCCGCGCTCGATCGGACGCATCGGCAACAGCGTCCGTTCGAGCGAGCTGGCGGTGGGCGCGAAGACGAACTTGTTAACCAGCAGGTGATCGCCGACCAGCAAGTTGGGCTTCATTGATCCGGTCGGGATCTTGAAGGCCTGGAACACGAACGTGCGGACGAACAGCGCCAGGATCACCGCGACGACGATCGACTCGAAGTATTCGCGGATCGTCGACTTCTGAAAGGTTGCCTCGGCCATGGCTATTCGTCTCCGAGCTTGAGCACGGCCAGGAACGCTTCCTGCGGAATGTCGACGGTGCCGACCCGCTTCATGCGCTTCTTGCCTTCCTTCTGCTTCTCGAGCAGCTTGCGCTTGCGCGAGATATCGCCACCATAGCACTTGGCCAGCACGTTCTTGCGTAGCGCCTTGACCGACTCGCGGGCAATGATGCGGGCGCCGATGGCCGCCTGAATCGCGACCTCGAACATCTGCCGCGGAATCAGCTCGCGCATTTTCGACGCCAACATCCGGCCGCGATCGTAGGCGCGGTCGCGGTGGACGATGATCGAGAGCGCATCCACCGGCTCGGCGTTGACGAGAATGTCGAGCTTGACCAGCGGCGATTCCCAGTAGCCGGTGACGTGATAGTCGAGCGAGGCATAGCCCCGCGAGATGGTCTTGAGGCGGTCATAGAAGTCGAGTACGACCTCGTTGAACGGCAACTCATAGGTAATCAGCACGCGATCGGCGGCCTTGAACTCGAGCTGCTTCTGTACCCCGCGCTTATCCTGGCACAACTGCAGGATGGCGCCGACGAACTCGGCCGGCGTGAGAATCATCGCCGTGATCACCGGCTCCTCGATCTTCTTGATGTGACCGGCCTCGGGCAGCTTGGCGGGGCTGTCAATCTCGACCATCTCGCCGTCGGTCCTGGTCACGCGGTAGAGCACACCCGGCGCGGTGGTGACCAGGTCCATGTTGAATTCGCGCTCGAGCCGCTCCTGGACGATCTCCATGTGGAGCAAGCCGAGAAAGCCACAGCGGAAACCAAAGCCGAGCGCGAGCGAGGTTTCCGGCTCGAAGAAGAAGGCCGCGTCGTTCAAGCGCAGCTTCTCGAGCGACTCGCGCAACTCGGAGTACTGGTGGCTCTCGACCGGATACAAGCCGGCGAACACCATCGGCTTCAGTTCCTTGAAGCCCGGGAACGGCGCGAGGGTGGGCCGGTGAGTCTCGGTGATGGTGTCACCGATCTGCGCGTCCGACACCACCTTGATGCCGCAGGCGATGAAGCCCACTTCGCCCGGCCCGAGCTGCTCCACCGGCACGGCCTTGGGTGTAAACACGCCTAGCGTTTCCACTTCGTGGTCCTGCTTGGTGTTCATCATCGTGACCTTGGTGCCGGCGCGAAGCGTACCCTCGAGCACGCGCACGACGATCACCACGCCACGATAGGCGTCGTACCACGAGTCGAAGATCAGGGCCTTCAGCGGCTCGGACGGATCACCCTCAGGCGGCGGCAGCCGGGTCACGACGGCTTCGAGGATGTCGACGACGCCGGTGCCTTCCTTGGCGCTGGCGAGAATGGCGGTGTCGCCATCGAGGCCGATGATCTCCTCGATCTGGCGCCGCGCCTCGTCAGGCTGCGCGCTGGGCAGGTCGATCTTGTTGATGACCGGGATGATCTCGAGGTTGTTCTCGACCGCCAGATAGGCATTGGCCAGGGTTTGCGCCTCCACACCCTGCGATGCGTCCACGAGCAGCAACGCGCCTTCGCACGCCGCCAGCGATCGCGTGACCTCGTAGCTGAAGTCGACGTGACCCGGTGTGTCGATCAGGTTGAGCACGTAGGTCTGGCCATCCTTGGCGATGTAGTTCAGCCGCACCGGATGCGCCTTGATGGTAATGCCGCGCTCGCGCTCAAGGTCCATGCTGTCGAGCACCTGCGCCGACATCTCGCGCATTTGCAGCGCGCCGGTGACTTCAAGGAAGCGATCGGCCAGCGTCGACTTGCCGTGGTCGATGTGCGCGATGATCGCGAAATTGCGGATGTGGGGCTGATTCACGGACTATTTCTGGCTTGCCGATGTGGGGTTTCGTGCCTGTCAATGTAGCGTCCGGCTTCAGCCGGACCTGTGCGCGACAAACTATCCTGACTATTATGACTCATGCCTGACTCAGGCCCGGGATCCAGCCGGCTCTGCCCGTCGTGCGGCCGGCGCGTCCCGGGGACCGTCACCACGTGCCGTTGCGGGACCCCAGTCCCCGACGCAGGGGGGGAGGCCAGTGAAGACGGCCCCACCCCCGGTGGTGGACTTTCCTTGATCAACGTGATGGTTGGCGTCCTGCTGCGCGTCGCCGTGGCAGGCACCGGCTACTGGACGGTCACGCGACCTCCCGCCGCGGTGCCGGGACGCTGCGGCCTGGGCAGGAAGTTACCACGATTGGATCCGCCCTGGGGACGCTGCAGAACAGCGTGTCGCGCGGGGTCGTCAGCGGCATTCGGCGCTCGGGTGATGCCACCCTGAGCCAGAACGACGCGGGTGCCTTCAGTCACAAATGGCTGGTGATGCTGACCTCACGCGCCATCACGCAGGCACAGGCCGGCGGTGGCACGTGCCCGACTTTTCTGGTTGAGTTCCGGAAAGAAGCAATCCGGCTGGGCGAAGAGATGACGGGGGCACTCGAAACCGCCCAGGCTTTTCAAGGCGGTAGACCGAGATGCAGTCGTTGTCGGGATCGACCACCCAATACTCGCGTACGCCGACGCGCTCGTAGAGGGTCCGTTTACGGCGCTTGTCCCTGGCCGACGAATCTGGCGAGAGAATTTCGATCACCAGCGCCGGGGCGCCACCCACATTCCTCTTGGTCAGAATCTCCCGCTGGTCGTTGGTCACCACCAGCAAATCGGGTGCAACGACATCGAAGAAGGTGAACACGCAGTCCAACGGCGCGTGGAATCACGACGGCGACGGGATTCGGTTCGAGGAAATTGGCCAACGCGACAACCAGGCGGACCGATAGCTCCTGGTGCCTGATGTTCGGCAAGGCGGTGAGGGCACTTCGCGGTGGTAGATTTTGCAACCTGCGGCGGAAGCAGTGATAGCATTCGCGCTCGATGCAATTTCGCGGCGACCTCCCCACTCCTGCCCTGCTGCTCGACCTCGACGCCTTTGAGTCGAACATCGCGACCATGGCGGCGCACCTGCGTGTGCGGGGCAAGGGCTTTCGTCCGCACGGCAAAACCCACAAGTGCCCGGAGGTTGCGCGGGCGCTCGTCGCCGCCGGTGCCATCGGCTGCTGCGCGGCTCGCCTGGCCGAGGCCGAGGTTTTTGCCGATCACGGCATTCCTGGGCTGTTGATCACCACCGCCGTGATCGGCCGGGACAAGATCGCGCGAGCCGTGACCCTGGCCAAGCGCGCGCCCGACACCATTTTTTGCGTCGACGATGAAGCGAACGCGCGGGACCTGAACGCGGCGGCGCAGGCTGCGGGCGTCACGGTTCTGGTCGCGATCGACCTCTACTTCGGCCGCACCGGCATCTTGCCGGGTGCGCCCGCGCTGGCACTGGCGCGGGTGATTGCGACGCTCAAGAACCTGACGTTGATGGGCCTGCAGTCATACGATGGCGATGCCGCCCACACGACGCCATTCGACGCGCGCAAGCTGCGCACCGACGGCTCAATGGCACAAGCCATCGAGACCAAAGCCATGCTCGAACGCGACGGCATCGCGTGCCCGATGATCACCGGCGGCTCTACCGGCACCTATCGCTTCGACTCGGAGAATCCGGGCATCACCGAATTGCAGCCCGGCAGCTTCGTGTTCATGGACCTCGACTACGGCCGCATCGGCGGAGCCGATGGTCCCGAGTACCGCGACTTCAAGAATGCGCTGACCGTGGTGACGACCGTGGTCTCGCGGCCCCCCGGATTCGCCATTGTCGACGGCGGCTACAAGGCCTTCTCGACTGACCGGCCCTTCACGCCGCGGCCGGTGGACCTGCCTGGCGTCACCTATGGGTGGGCCGGCGACGAGCACGGCCGGTTGAACCTGGCCGATTCACCGCGGGAACTCAAGGTCGGCGACCGGCTCGAGTTCATCCCGCCGCACTGCGACCCCACCGTCAACTTGTACGACTCGATTTACGCACTGCGAGGCGATCGCGTCGAGGCCGTGTGGCCGATTGCGGCGCGCGGCAAGAGCCAGTAGGGCCGCAGATTAGGCACAGATGGGTGTTCTCCAAAGCGAACTCGAGGCGGCCATCGACGGCGAGGTGCGGTTCGATCGCATCTCGCGGGCGCTCTATTCGACCGATGCCAGCGTCTATCAGATCGAACCGCTCGGCGTGGTCATTCCCCGCTCGGCGGAGGCCGTGGCGCAGGCGGTGCAAATCGCGGCCCGGCACGGCGTGCCGATCACACCGCGCGGCGGCGGCACCTCGCAGGCCGGCCAGTCCATTGGCGCGGGCCTGGTGCTTGATACCTCGAAGCACCTGAACAAGATCCTCGAGATCAACCCCGATGAGCAGTGGGCGCGCGTCCAACCGGGCGTCGTGCTCGACGACCTGAACGCCGCACTGCGCCCATTCACCTTGCGCTTCGCCCCGGACGTGTCGTCGGCCAGCCGTGCCACCGTCGGCGGCATGATGGCGAACAACTCCAGCGGCGCGCGGTCGGTGCTCTACGGCAAGACGCTCGACCACGTTCGCGAGCAGCACGTCGTGCTGTCGGATGGGCAACTGGCGCACCTGCGGCCGCTCACGGCCGCGCAATTGGACGACGCGAGGCGCGGCGACAGCATCGAGGCCCGCGCCTATCGCGCGGTGCCGGAATTGGGACTGCGTCACGCGGCTGAGATCGACCGCCGCTTTCCGAAGATCCTGCGCCGGGTCGGCGGCTACAACCTTGACGAGTTCGTGACTCCTGGCGGCATGGTCGATCTCTCGCGCATCATGGTCGGCTCGGAAGGCACCCTCGGCTTCATCGTCGAGGCCAAGCTCGCCCTGGTGCCCCTGCCTGCCAGCAAGTCCGTGCTGACCATTGAATTCGACGAGCTGCTCGATGCGCTCGGCGCGACGCCGCTGATCCTGAAGCACGGTCCGTCCGCAATCGAGGTGATGGATGACTTCATCCTGCGCCACGCCCAGGGCCACCCCGTGCTCGATGCGCAGCGGCGCTCGATGGTCGATCGCGACGGTTCCGCTCTGCTGTGCGTTGAGTTCTATGGTGATCAGCCGGACGATCTGACCGGTCGGATGGACACGGTGGAGCGCGACCTGAAGGGCGCCGGCATCTCGTGCCGCTGCCGCCAGGTCGTGGATACCGCCGCCCAGCAACGCATCTGGAGCTTCCGCGAAGCGGCACTGGGCCTGTCAACGGCGATGAAGTCCGACGGCAAGGCGATCTCGTTCGTCGAAGACACGGCGGTCGCGCCCGAGAAGCTGCGCGACTACATCGCCCGCTTCGTGGGCATTGTCGAACGTCACGGCACTGTTGCCGGGGTCTACGCCCATGCCTCGGTCGGCTGCCTCCATGTGCGTCCGGTGGTGAACCTGAAGACGGCGCAGGGCGTGGCGACGTTCGAGGCCATTGCCAACGAGGTCGCTGACTTAGTGCTCGAGTTCGGCGGCGCGCTCTCGGGCGAACACGGCGATGGGCTGGTGCGCGGCGCCTTCAACGAGCGGATGTTCGGGTCTGAGTTGTACCAGGCCTTCCGCGACGTGAAGCGCACGTTCGATCCCAACGGCCTCTTTAACCCAGGCCGGATCGTCGACACGCCACCCATCACCTCGCACCTGCGGTTCGGGGCCGGCTATCAGACGCCAAGTCCGGCGACGTTCTTCGACTACGCCGAGCACGGTGGCTACGGACGCGCGGTGGAAATGTGCAGCGGTGTCGGCCTGTGCCGCAAGACACGCGAGGGAACGATGTGCCCGTCGTACATGGTGACGAAGGACGAATCGCACTCGACCCGCGGGCGAGCAAACGTGCTGCGTCTCGCGATGACAGGACAGCTGGGTGAAGCCGCCTTGTCAGACAAGGGCGTGCATGAAGTGCTCGACTTGTGCCTCGAGTGCCGCGCCTGCAAGACCGAGTGTCCCGTCGGTGTCGACGTCGCGAAGTTCAAAAGCGAGTTCCTGGCCGGCTACTGGGAGCGGCATGGCCTGTCGCCTGCCGCGCAGCTCTTCGGGCATGCGCGTTCGGCGGCGGAATGGGGCAGCCGACTCGCGCCGGTGTCGAACCTGATTGCCGGCAGCGCGCCGGCGAAGTGGCTTGCTGAAGCAGCGTTTGGCATCGATCGCCGCCGCCGGTTGCCGCAGTTCACCCGCCAGACGCTGCGGAAGCGGCTGGCCGGCCGCACACCGGTCGGCGCCGAGCCCAAAGCCGTGCTGTTCGCTGACACGTTCACGGAATTCGAGGATCCGGAGATCGGCGTGGCGGCTATCGACGTGCTCGACGCCGCCGGCCTCGGCGGCGGTCTCGCGCCGAATGTCTGCTGCGGACGGCCGCTGATCTCACAAGGATTGCTGCGCGAGGCCCGCAAACAGGCCGCCGCGAATGTGCACGCGCTGTACGATCTCGCTGAGCGTGGCACGGCGATCATCTTCGTCGAGCCGAGCTGTCTATCGGCGGTCCGCGAAGACGCGCCCGGCTTGTTGCGCGGCGAAATGCAGCGCCGCGCCCGCGTCATTGCCGAGGCGTCGGTGTTGTTCGAGGAATATCTCGAGCGTGAGCTGCAGAGTGGACGCGCGCATCTCCGGCTCAAGGCCGGTCCTGACCGGGTGCAGTTGCATCCGCACTGCCATCAGCGTTCGATGGGACTGGCGGCGCCGGCCAAGGCCCTGCTGTCGCGGATTCCGGGAGCCCAGGTCACAGACCTCGAAGCCGGATGCTGCGGCATGGCGGGCTCGTTTGGCTACACCAGGAATCACTACGAAGTCTCGCAGGCGATCGGTGAACGCCGGCTGCTGCCGGCCGCGCGGGCGCTCGACGATCGATCCACACTGGTCGCCGGCGGGACGTCCTGCCGGCACCAGGTGGCGCACTTCACCGGGGTGCGCGCGACACACCCGGCCGTGCTGCTCAGTTCGTTGCTGGTCAGGCCCGGCTGACGCCGGACACTACAAGGATTAGGAGACCCGATGAACCTCGCGTGGATTTCGCTCGTGGCGCTGCTCGTCGCGATCACGCTCAGCATGTTGACCCAGGTGAACGTGGGCGTCGTCTCGCTGGCCTTTGCCTGGATCGTCGGCGTGTATCTCGGCGGCATGAAGCTCGACGCGGTGATCGGGACGTTCCCGATCCAGCTGTTCCTGACCCTGGTTGGCGTGACCCTGCTCTTTGGGATGGCCGGCCTCAACGGCACGCTGGGCCGCCTCGCTTCGCGCGCGGTGCGGCTGTGCCGCGGTAACGCCGGCGTCATCCCGGTCATGTTCTTCCTGATCGCGCTGGCCCTGTCGAGCATCGGACCGGGCAACATCGCGACGACGGCGATCCTGGCGCCGATGGCCATGGCCGTTGGCGCGCGGGCCGCGGTCTCGCCGTTTCTCATGGCCCTGATGGTCGGCAACGGCGCGCAAGCCGGTGCGCTGTCACCCTTCGCACCGACCGGCGCGATCGTCAACGACATCATGGGTCGCATCGGCCTCGGCGGGCACGAGATGCAGACCTACGGCAACAACCTGTTCGCCCACCTCGTCGTCACGTTCGCTGCCTATTTTTTGTTTGGCGGGCTGAAGTTGTTCACCAGGAAGGCGGCGGAGCCACACCTGTTGCAGAGTGACCAGGCGGGCGCCCGGGCCGAAACGGAATTGGTCGCGACCGAACCCCTGGAGTGGGTTCACTGGCTCACCATCGGCATCCTGACGACGCTGGTCCTGGTCGTGGTGTTGTTCAAGATGCAGGTCGGCATGGCCGCCCTGACCGGCGCCGCGTTGCTCTCGCTCGCTGGGGCCGGCAACGAAAAGGACGCGATCAAGAAGATGCCGTGGGGCGTCGTGATCATGGTGTGCGGCGTCACGGTGCTGATTGGCGTGCTGGAGAAGACGCAAGGCATGTCGCTGTTCGCCGACCTGCTGGCCAAAATCTCAACGCCCGGGACGGTCACGCTGACGATTGCCTTCGTGACGGGCGTGGTCTCGGTCTACAGCAGCACCTCGGGTGTGGTGCTGCCGGCGTTCCTGCCGACGGTGCCGTCGCTGGCGCAGCAGCTAGGCGCCGATCCGCTCGCCATCGCCTCGGCGATGTATGTCGGCGGCCACCTCGTCGACCTGTCGCCGCTGTCGACGATTGGCGCGTTGTGCATTGCGGCGCTGCCGGCTGAAGCCGACGCCAAGAAGCTGTTCAACCAGTTGCTGGCGTGGGGCCTGTCGATGATGGTGGTAGGCGCGCTGATCTGCTGGGTGCTGTTCTGAGAAAAGTGAACCTGCTTCACTTTTACGGAATCCGTAAGCCGATCGGTCAGACGCCCCAGAAACGGGGCTTGCGGCCCTCAAGGAAGGCGCTGACGCCTTCCTTGAAGTCCGTGCTGCCGTAACAGGCGCGCAGAATGTCGTCGGCCGAACCCGCCGGTGGCCGGCGGTGATCGCGCAACCGGAGCAGCGTGGCCTTGGTCGCCATTATCGTGCTCGGTGCACGGGTCGACAGCTCGGCGGCGATCTTGACCGTCTCGGCCTGCAGTTGATCGACCGGCAGCACCCGGGTGGCTAAGCCGCGCTGGTGAGCCTCGTCGGCATTCATCAGGCGGCCGCTCAGTAGCAGGTCCTTGGTGACGGCCACACCCAGCACGTCCACCATCCGCGCCAGGTTGGCAATCGACAGACAGTTGCCGAGGGTGCGCGCTACCGGCACGCCGAAGCGCGCGCGATCCGAGCAAATGCGGAAATCGCACGCCAGGGCGATGGCGCAGCCGCCGCCGACGGCGGCGCCATCCACTTCGGCGATCGTCGGGATGGCCATTTGTTCAATGCGATCGATCACCGCGTCGAGACGCCGCTCGTAGGCGACGCCGGCCTCGCCGTTGGCAAACTCGCGAAACTGGGAGATGTCGGTGCCGGCTGCGAAGGCGCCGCCCGCTCCGCGTATGATGAGCACACGCACGTCGCCGGCCGCTTCGGCCGCCTCGCACGCCGCGACCAGTGCGTCGTACATCTCCCACGTCAGCGCGTTGCGCGAATCGGGGCGATTGAACGTTACCACTCCGACGGATCCGTTGATGTCCCAGTCCAGATTGCTCGAAGGCATAGTGGTTCTCGATACGACGCAGATCATGGCCGGCCCGTATTGCGCGATGTTACTGGCAGACATGGGTGCGCGGGTCATCAAAGTGGAGCCGCCGGCGGGTGACTCCACGCGCGTCATGGCTGGCAGCCAGGGCAGCGATAGCGCCGCGTTCAACGCCGTGAACCGCGGCAAGCTTGGCATTGTGCTCGATCTGACCAAGGACCAGGGCCGCCACGTATTCACGCGGCTGGCGCGGGGCGCCGACATCCTGGTCGAGAACTACCGGCCCGGCGTGATGGCCAGGCTGGGCCTTGATTACGCCACGCTGTCGGTGCAGCACCCGCGGTTGATCTACGCCTCGATCTCGGGTCACGGCCAGACCGGACCGTGGGCGCAGAAGGGCGGCTTCGATCTGATCGCGCAGGGACTGTCGGGCATCATGTCGGTGACGGGCACGCCCGGCGGGCCGCCGGTCAAAGCCGGCCTGCCGCTCACCGATCTCGGCGCCGGTCTCTTCGCGACCATTGGTGTCCTTGGCGCCTTGCATCACCGGACCCAGTCGGGCCGTGGTCAACATGTCGACACGTCACTGGTCGATGCCGGCCTCGCGTTGTCGGTCTGGGAGGTCACCGACTACGTCACGACGGGAAACATCCCAGGGCCGATCGGGTCGGCACATCGACTGACCGCGCCGTACCAGGCGGTCCAGTGCGCGGACGGCCATCTCACCATCGGCGCCGCCAACGATCGCAACTTTGCCAAGCTGACGACCGTGCTCGGCCATCCGGAATGGGCCGCTGACCCGCGCTTTGTGACGAACCATCTGCGGGTGCAGCACCGGACCGAACTCGCGGCCCTGATCGAGGAGATCACCGGCACCGCGCCCGTGGCCGCCTGGCTTGAACGCCTCGACGCCGCGGGCATCCCGTGCGGGCCAATTCTGAATTACGAACAGGCGCTGTCGACACCGCAGGCCATCGCGCGGGAGATGGTCGCCGAGGTCGACCATCCCATCCTGGGGCGCCTGAAGACGGTGGGTACCCCAATCAAGATGTCGGAGACGCCGCTCAATCCAGGCCGCCGCGCGCCCATGCTGGGTGAGCACACCGACGAGGTGTTGGCCAATGCCGGCTACAGCGGCGATGAGATCGAACAACTGCGCTACGCCGGAGCGGCGCTCTAGCTAAGTCCAGATCACCGGCGCGCCGTAGGGCTCGATGGCGCGGTCGTGGGTTACGAGTGTGGCTTTTTCGACCAGCGCCTGTGCGACCAGAAGCCGATCAAACGGATCGGCATGGTGCGGTGGCAGGTCGAGCAGCCGTTCGGTGTGAGTCAGCGACACGGGCAGCTCGGTGAACTGGTCGACGGCGACCAGGATTCGAAACTTCTCGTCGAGCCGCAACCGCCCTCGGGCGGCCTTAATTGAGGCCTCCCATCCCGAGACTGCACTCACCCACACGATGTCGGCGGTGGCAATCGCCTGCCGGGCCTCGCGTCCCAGCCGACGGTCGTCGGTCTGCCACCACAGCACGACGTGGGTGTCGAGGAGCAGCCTCACTCGACGTCCCCGTTGAACGCCGCCTGCAGGTCGGGCGGCAGCGGCGCGTCAAAATCGTCGCTGATCCAGACCAGGCCCTTCGCCCGGCCCGGCTTGCGCCGCACCGTACCGCGAAACGCCACGAGCTTCGCCAGCGGCTTGCCGGCCTTGGCGATGATGATCTCGCTACCTGCCGCGGCCTCGTCCACCAACGCCGACAACTGCGTCTTCGCTTCGTAGAGATTGACCAGCTTCCCCATGCCCAACGACTCCACACGGCCGAGCTTGGCACCACCATCAATCCGCCGCGTTCCTTCAAGCCTTCGGAGAGCATGTTCATGGCCCGCAGTTGCAGTGCTACCGGGTTGGCCTTAGTCGCCACTCGTGCACCACGAGCAGCGAGGAGCCGCCGCTTTCAATTTTCAACAGCTACTGGGACATCTCCCGCCAATTGCTGGGGCTTCAGCAACAACTCAAAGGGGACTAATTCGAATCGAGCTATGCTCCTTAGTCGGCCAGGCCAATCACGACTTGAAACATTCCTTTCCACACGCAGCAGTTATCTATGAGCAAATCCCGAATCGTTCTCGCGCTTCTCGTGTCAGTCATCATCACCGCCGCCCTGGCGGCGCAAGGCATGCGCGGCGTCACGCCAGTGGCACCCGGGCAGGAATGCCCGCCGGGCACCACCGAGACGCGGCCGGGCAACTGCCAAGCGCCAACGGAGCCGGCGCCGAGCATTCTTGATTACCGGCCGCGCTCGACGCTGGTGACGGCTGAACACCTGGTGCCCAAGGCCAAGTTTCCGGCCATCGACGTGCACGGCCACCCGGGCAACCTGACCACGCCCGAGGCGATCAACCGCATGACCGCGGTAATGGACTCGCTGAACCTGAAGGTGATGCTGGTGGCCGAGAATGTGTCTGGCGCGCGCCTGACCAGCACGCTCGCCGCCATCAACGCCTCGCCGTACAAGGAACGCTTCCGCGTGCTGGCCGGCATCGATTTTCGCAACGTCGGACCGGACTGGGGCGCCAGGGCCGCGGCGCAGCTCGAGGCCGACATCAAGGCCGGCGCCATCGGCGTCGGCGAGGTTGGCAAGCAGTTCGGCCTGCGGACCACCAAGCCGGATGGTTCGCGCCTCAAGGTGGACGAGCCGCAGCTGGATCCGTTGTGGGAGGCGTTCGCCAGGCTCGATGTGCCGGCGTTCATTCACACCGCCGAACCGCAGGAGTTCTTTCAGCTGCAGGATTTCAAGAACGAGCGGTGGCTCGAGCTGTCACTGTTCGCCGATCGCCGCAACAACCAGCCCGGTCAGGTGACCTTCGAGCAGCTGATCACCGAGCGCAATAACGTCTTCCGCAAGCATCCGAAGACGCGGTTTGTCGCGGCTCACTTCGGCTGGCACGCCAACGATTTGGCGCGCGCCGCGAAGATGCTCGACGAGTTCCCGAACGTGACCATCGAGGCCGGCGCGATCCTGTACGACCTCGGCCGCCAGCCGCGGGCCGCTCGCGAGTTTTTCATCAAGTATGCCGACCGGATCATGTTCGGCAAGGACTCGTTCCAGCCCAACGAGTATCCGTACTACTGGCGCGTGTTCGAAACCGCGGATGAGTATTTCGACTATTACCGCGACTACCACGCCTTCTGGAAGCTCTACGGCATGTCGTTGCCGGACGAGGTGCTGAAGAAGGTGTATTACAAGACCGCGTTGAAAGTCTTCAAGGGCCTGCCGCAAAGCGGCTGGCCACAGTAGGTTGCGGAGGCAACCCCACTCCGGGGTTGCCTCCACCAATCACTGCCCAGTCCTCACTGCTGTCCGCGCGCGACCGTCGGCGTCGGCGCGGCAACGAAGCTGAAGGTGATGCTCGTGTACATCATCTCCTCCCATGTCTGGTCGCCCCACGTCACCTGCTTGGTGGGATCGGGGTTCGATTTATTCGCGGCCGAGTTGTCGTACCACGCCTTGGCGTGGATCTTCGTGCCGGCGGGTAACACGAGCGGCGTGGTGAACACGTACTCGTGCTGCCAGTTGAAGTCGTACTTCGGCACCGACAAGATCACTTCCTTGCGGCCGTCCGGGTAGGTGGCTTCATAGTGCCAACCCGTGCCGCGCACGTGCGTATGCGGGATCAGGCTGTAGATCATCGTCTCGCGATTGAATGTCATCGAGTTCTCAACGAGGTGATTGGCTGCGCCCGGAGGAATCGACAGCGACGCGTTGATAAGGGCCATCGTGTTGAGAATGGTCTTCGGCGGCGTCTTGGTGAAATTCAAGCCGATCTTCGATCGGTCCGTGGTCGCCTGGCCGTAGGTGGTGTAGTGCATCTGGAAGATGAGCGAATAGCCCGCGGGAATTCGCATGCCCATGCCCTCTGGAAAGCGGCGAATCGACCCGCCCGGCGAGAAGCCGCCCATGCCCTGGGCCATGCCCTGCGGGCGCGACCGGTAGTTGGGGCCTGGATCCTTTCGCTCTCCAGGCGGCAGCGGCCGTCCGCCCTCTTCGCCGTCTGGAATCTGGAAGCAACACGCCATTTCGATTGGCGGCACCGGTCGCGGCGCCGGTTTGGCGCCGGTGGCGGGCGCCGGACCAAACATGCGGCCCAGCATCATTTGGGTCCGCTGCTTCGTCTGCGCTTCAGCCACATCCTTCGGCGCCAACAAATAGAGGAGCGCGTGATGCACGGCCCGACGGTCGCCGGGCCGAATCTCCCATTCGGTAATGAAACGATCCTCAGCAAAGTTCGCCGGGACCACCAAATACTGGTACGGAATCTCACCGGTCGCCGGAATCGGATAGTCCTCCTGCATCGACAACACCGCGTCGGGCGTGCCGATGTTCCACCCGTCGGTATAGACGGGGGCCGGCGGCAAGTCCGCAGCCTTGCCTTCGGGCGCACCGGCCGCGACCCACTTGGCGATCGTCTCCTTGTGCGAGACGCTCAGCCCACGCGCACCCACGAAGGTGCCGTACTTCGGATCGGCGTGCCACGGGGGCATCGTGCCGTCAGCGACCTGGGCCGCGATCGACTTGGCCCACGGACGCGAGTCCTTGAACGTCATCAGCGACATCGGCGCGATGTCACCAGGCCGGTGGCAGCTGGTGCAGTTGGCAAAAAAAATCGACGCCACGTCCTTGTTGAAGGTCGGCGCCGCGGGCTGCGCCCCGGCCGGGGCCGCCAACCACGTAAGAACAATCGCGATGGCTGAAATCTGCTTCATGGTCGTCTCCTCTAGCGCTGCGCGACGGGAATCCAAGCCTGGGGATAGCTTGGACCAGTGTAGTCGGCCCGCGGCCGGATCAGGCGATTGTTCGACAGCTGCTCCAGCACATGGGCGGTCCAGCCGGAAATGCGGCTGACGGCGAAAATGGGCGTGTACAGGTCGATCGCGATGCCCATCGAGTAATACGTGGACGCCGAGTAGAAGTCGACATTCGGGTGCAGCTTCTTCTCGGTCTTGACCAGGGCCTCAATCCGCTCGCTCATTTCGAACCACCGCGTGTTGCCGGCCTTCTGGCCGAGCTCCTTCGAGATTTGACGCAGGTGCGTCGCCCGCGGGTCCTCGGTGTTGTAAACGCGATGGCCGAAGCCGGAAATCTTCTCCTTGCGCGTGAACTTGCCCTTGACGAACGCATCGATGCGCTCGCCGGGCGCGTCCTGGCCAATCTCGATCAGCATCTTCATCACTTCGGCATTGGCGCCGCCGTGCAGCGGTCCCTTCAGCGTGCCGATGCCAGCGACGATGGCGGAGTGGATATCGGTGAGGGTGGCGGCCGCGACGCGGGCGGCAAAGGTCGAGGCGTTCAGCTCATGATCGGCATGCAGCGTCAGCGCAACATCCATCGCGCGAATGGAGGTCGCGTCGGGCCGCGTCCCGAAGAGCATGTAGAGAAAATTGGCGGCATGGCTCATCGCCGGATCGGGCGCAATCGGCCCGCCGCCCTGCTGCATGCGGCCCCAGGTCGCCACCAGGCTCGCAACCTGCCCGGTCAGGCGCACGGCCTTGCGGTACGACGCGGCCGGCGAGTTGTCGTGAGCATCGGGATCGTCGTGACCGAGCGCCGAGGTCAGCGTGCGCAGCGCAGCCATGCCGTCGCTGGCCGGCAGCATGTTCATCAGGCGGATGATCGATTCAGGCAGGGGACGCGCCGCCGCCAGCTGCGACTGCAGGTCGCCAAGCTCGGCGCGATTGGGAAGGCGGCCGTGCCACAGGAGATAACAGGTTTCCTCGAACGTGGCGTGCCGCGCCAGGTCGTGGATGTCGTGGCCGCAATACGCCAGCACGCCGCGATCGCCGTCGAGAAAACAAATTCGTGAGGACGTCGCGACGACGTCTTCCAGTCCGCTTTTGGGTTTTGCCTCTGCCGCCATGACCTGATCTTACAGCTTTCTTCCGTCACGAACTTCATACCAGCCGTCGTCGCTGTGTTAGCGTCACCCCCTGCAGCGTCGATACTGGGTTGCGGCCGCTATGGCCCTTGGCATGCTCACCACGGCACAGGCCCGCCGCGCGCCCGACGTGGCGTGTTCTCGGCGTCACCCTGGGCGGCGGACGGCAAGGTCTACCTGTTGAGCGAAGACGTCCACACCTTCGTCATCGCGGCCGGCGACAGGGACGTCGAGCTGGCGAAGAACAGCCTCGACGAGATGAGCCTGGCGTCGCCCGCGCTGGCGCCCACGGCGTTGTTCATGCCGACACAGACGCGCCTGTACCGCATCGGCCGCTGATTCCGGACCACCCGGCGTTCCGAAGTATGCTGAGGCCCCCTGAAGGAGGGCCCGACATGGCCGAACAGAGCTACCAGAGCCACACCCGTTGGCTGCCGGCGTTTCATTTTTTCGCGGCGCCGGTGTTGTTGATCAACACGATCAACGAACTGCGCCATGCGTTCAACGACCCGACCCCGAGCACCGCGTTCGCCGCGGTCGTGGCGGCGGCGATCCTGACCGTGGCGTTCCTCGCGCGCACGCAGGCCTTGCAGGCGCAGAACCGGCTGATCCGGCTCGAGATGCGCCTGCGGCTGCAGCCGCTGCTGCCGGCCGACCTCTATGCCCGCTTCAACGAGCTGACGGTGCCCCAGTTGGTCGCGCTGCGCTTCGCCAGCGATGGCGAATTGCCCGGGCTGATTGGCACGGTGCTGAAAGATGGCACCAAGCAGGCCGACATCAAGAAGCTGATCAAGCAGTGGGTGCCCGACTACGTGAGAGTGTAGGCGCCGCACGGTCGCGCGGGAACGAGAATGCGGCTGATCCGAGTACACTGGGGCAGTCCGCATGCCGACCGCGTTTCACATCCTGTCCACCACTGACGAACTCGACCGCGCGTTGGCGCGATCGTCGCAACGGCCGGTCGTGATTTTCAAGCACAGCCCGACCTGCGGCATCAGCGCCCAGGCGTTCGAGTCCATTACCGAGTGGTTGAACGGCGAGGTCCCGAATGCCGACTTCTATGTCGTGCCGGTGCAGGCCAGCCGCGCAATCTCGACGCAGCTGGCGCAGAAGTTTGGCATCCGCCACGAGTCGCCGCAGGCGCTGGTGGTCGACGATGGCCAGGTGGTGTGGCACGGGTCGCACTACCGCGCGACGGCAACGTCGATTGCCGCCGCGCTCGACACACTCGCGACCGCTACTTCGGCTCGGGAATCGGCTTCCCGCTGAGATCAGCGAAGGTGATGTTGGTGAAGGCGCCTAACTGGTCTTTCACCTTCGCATCGTCGCCGACGATCACGACGACAGAATCCTCCGACCCCAACAGCATCTCCGCCCCGGTCTTGATGGCTTCAGCCGACGGTTGTGAGATCTGCCGCTGGAACGTCTCGGGATAGTCCTTGGGCAGCGCGAACGTGTTCACCGTATTGATGGTGCCGGCAAAGCCGGCCTGGGTGGCGTTCTGGATCAGGAACAAGCCGCGCGATTACTGCTTCGCATCGGACAGTTCCTCGGCTTCGGGCCCACCCGCGCGCAGCTTGTCGATCTCGCCGTAGATCTCCTTCAGCGTCGCGCCGGTGACGTCATTGCGCACATCGGCTGCCCCACGATAGAAGCCGCCCTCGGCCATGGCCTGAAACGGGTGGTGAAATTGCCGACCGAGATCGACGACTGCACGCTGTTGGGACGCTGCACGAAGACCAGCCGGCGGCCCTTCGTGACCGGCATGGCCGGCGCCTTCGTCTCCGGGACGACCGCCCTGGCCCAGCTGCCAAATGCCTGCTCGGCGGCGGCAAAGACTGCTTCCGGCGCGGCATCGCCGATGACCACGAGGAACGCGTTGTTCGGCCGGTAATAGGTGGAGTGATACGCGGCAATACTGGCGCGCTCGATCGCCGGCAGGCTTTCCAGGGTCAGACCAGTGCGCGCGTACGGATGCTCGCCAAACAGCGACTGGCGGAACACCTTGTTCGACACGGCCTGCGGCGAGGCCATCTGGGCCTGGAGCTGTTGCGCGGTGTTGGCCTTGAGCAGGTCGACTTCGGCTTGCGGGAAGGCCGGGTTGCGAACGACGTCGGCCAGCAGCGCCATCATGCGCGGCATCGATTCCGACAAGCCGCGCATCTGGAAGGTCGTCGAATCTTGTCCGGCAAAGCCTGACAGCGAGGCGCCCATGCCGAACACTTCGCGCTTCAGTTGCTCGCTGGAGCGCGTCGCGGTGCCTTCCTGCGCGGTGTCGGCGACAAACTGCGCGAGTCCCGCCTTGCCCGCCGGATCGAGCGCGAGACCGGCGCGGACGGTGAGCATGGCTGAGATCTTCGGCACGGCCGCATAGCGGACGGCGACGACGTGCAAGCCGTTGCTCAGGGTCCTTTCGACGCGAGGTGGCGGCGCGAACGGCTTTTCAGGGCCGACCTCGGGCTTCGGCAGCCACGAGGAAAGCGGAGAGAAGCTCGGCCAACCGTTTCGGCATACGGGTCACCTTGGTCACCCAAGGATAGACGAATGCCGGGCCCGATCGGTTGCGCTTAGGCTTCTTTGCCCTGCACGACCTCGACCGCCGAGTCGCCGCCGTACTGCTGGAACAGCGACAGCATCCCGGTATAGAGGAAGCCGACCTGGAACAGCATCAGGAACGGCACGGTGCCGTAGATGCCGTTGGCGAGCGCGTAGAACAGCGTGCCGGTGAAGTAGAGGCCCAGCGCCAGCTCGATCAGCGGCTGCACCGCCACCGACTGGCGGTACTTCTTCTGGCTCCACTCGTCGCCGTTGGCTTCGACTGCGTACTTCGGCGTGCGGACGAACTCGCTGGGCTTGTGAAACAAGGCTTCGAACACCGCCTTGGTGTTGTTCACGGCCAGGCCGATGCCGATCGACATCAGAATCGGCAGGTACTTCAGCCGCTCGGTCCACGTGTGCGGATACAACTCGCGCTGGCAGACCATGTAGAAGTTGGCCACCGACGCCGTCGCCGCGAAGAACAGCGGGATGTCGATCAGCAGCATCTCGTACCAGCCCATGTTGTAGCGGATCACCATGGACGGTCCCATCAGCACCGACAACACCACCATCAACGGGTAGTTGAAGTTCGCCGACAGGTGGAAAAAAGCTTCGGCCTTGATCTTGAACGGCTGATCCGACTGCAGGATCCGCGGCATCAGCTTCATGAAGGTCTGGATCGAGCCCTTCGCCCAGCGATGCTGCTGCGACTTGAACGCGTTCATCTCGACCGGCAATTCGGCGGGGGCGACGTGATCCTGCACGAACACGAACTGCCAGCCCTTGAGCTGCGTGCGGTAGCTCAGGTCGAGGTCCTCGGTCAGCGTGTCGTGCTGCCAGCCGCCGCCATCGGCAATCGCCTCCTTGCGCCAGATGCCGGCCGTGCCGTTGAAGTTGAAGAAGCAGCCGCCACGGTTGCGGCTGCCGTGCTCGAGCACGAAGTGTGCGTCGAGCAGCACGGCCTGAATCTTCGTCAGCAACGAGTAGTCTTCGTTGATGTGGCCCCAGCGCGCCTGCACCAGCGCGACCTTGGGGTCGGTGAAGTAGTGCACCGAGCGCATCAGGAAGTCGGGCTTGGGAATGAAGTCGGCATCGAAGATGGCGACGTATTCGCCGCGGCACACCTTCAGGCCTTCATCCAGCGCGCCCGCCTTATAGCCGGTGCGGTCTTCGCGATGGAGATACTTGATGTCGACGCCCTGCAACGCGTGACGGCGGACCGCCAGTTCCGTGATCTGCCGCGTCTCGTCGGTCGAGTCGTCCAGGACCTGGATTTCCAGCTTCTCGCGCGGATACTCGATCTGGCACACCGCATCGATCAGGCGATCGACGACATACATCTCGTTGTAGAGCGGGAGTTGGATGGTGACGACAGGAAGGTCGTCGAACGTCGCCTTCGGCACCGGCTGCTCGTGCTTATGCTTCATGTAGATGTACACCAGGTAGTACCGGTGCCATCCATACACGGCCAGAATCAGCAGGACGAAGAAATATAAAGCGAGTATGAGCGTTTCGACTAGGGTCATCTATGATTGGGGTTCTACTCGGTATTCCAGTCTATGATTATACGAATCGACGGCCAGTAAAGTCAACAAAACACAGATGATAGCGGCATGACACCGGCTGAACTACGCGCCATTCTGGAACAGGTCCGCGAGGGCCGGACCGACACGTCCCAAGCCTATGACCAACTTCTGGGGGCGTTTCGGGACCAACCCTTTGAGGACCTTGGGTTTGCGAAGGTCGACTACCACCGGTCGATCCGCCAGGGCTTTGCCGAAGTCATCCTCGGCCTGGGTAAGACACCGGCTCAAATTGCGACCATCGCGACTCAGATTGTCGGGCACGGCCACCCCCTGCTGGTGACCCGAGCCGAACCGGCCGCCTGGCAGGCGGTCCGCGAGGTGGTGCCCGAGGCGCAATATCACGAGCTGGCGAGAGCGATCACCGTGAAGCGGGACGTTCCGATGGGCGTGGGCACCATCGCGGTCTGCTCGGCGGGCACCTCCGACATCCCGGTCGCTGAAGAAGCCGCCGTGACGGCCGAGTTGATGGGCAACACCGTCGATCGCATGTACGACGTTGGCGTTGCCGGCATCCACCGAATCTTGAAGCACCGCGCCCGGCTCGAAGCCGCGCGCGTCGTCATCGTCGTCGCCGGCATGGAAGGCGCGCTGCCGAGTGTGGTCGCCGGCATGGTCAGCGTGCCGGTGATCGCCGTGCCGACCAGCATCGGCTACGGTGCCAGCTTCGGCGGCGTCGCCGCGCTGCTCGGCATGCTGAACTCGTGCGCCAACGGCGTGTCGGTGGTCAACATCGACAACGGCTATGGCGCCGGTTGTATCGCTTCGATGATTAACCACCTGTAATCCCATGCTGGCAACACGGACACTTGAGTTCGATCGCATTGTCGACGCCGTGACCGCACTGGCGTTGACGCCGCTTGGCACGGCAGCCCTGTCGGAGCTGGAACCGTCGACCGACCCCAAGGTCGTGGTCGCGGCGCAGGAGGCAACCAGCGAGACGGTGCGCTTTCTCGAGCGCCACCCGCTGTTCCCGTTACGGGCCGGAGAGAGCCTGCCCGAGGCGCTGGGCTACCTCGCCATCACCGGCCAGCCGCTCGAGCCGCTGCAGTTGCGGATGCTCGCGGACTTCGTCGATTCAGTAGATCAGGCCGGCGTTAGCGTGCGCCGCGCCGGCAGCGACTTCCCCGTTCTCGGCAAGCTCGTCGCGCCGGTCGCCTCGTTCAAGGACGAAGTGGCCGCGGTGCGCCATGCCATCGATCCGGGCGGCGAGGTACTCGATCACGCCAGTGCCGAGTTGAGGCGCATTCGCAACGACCTACGCCAGAAACGCCAGAAGCTACGCGGCACACTGGAGCAGTTCACGCGCGGCAGCTCGGCGAAGTATCTGCAAGACGAGGTGGTGACCGAGCGCAACGGCCGGTTCGTGCTGATGGTGCGGGCCGAGCATCGCGGCCACGTGCCTGGCATCGTGCATGGCAGTTCCACCACCGGTGCGACGCTGTTCATGGAGCCCGCCGCCACCGTCGAGATCAACAACGACATCGTCGAGCTCGAGGATCGCGAGCGCGAGGAGATCTTCCGCATCCTGCTGGAGCTGACGGATCGTTTCCGCAGCCGACCCGCTGACCTGGCCGTGCTCCAGGACGTAGCGCGTGACCTCGACACCTTGCAGGCAAAGGCGCGTCACAGCTCGAAAGTGAACGGCATCGAGCCGGCGTTCACTGCCGACACCAGCCTGGAGCTCAAGGGCGCGCGTCATCCCATGCTCGAGCGCGTCGTGCCAGTGGATGTGCTGCTCGATCCGCCGAATCGCGTGTTGCTGATTACCGGTCCCAACACTGGCGGTAAGACGGTGGCGCTCAAGACCGCCGGGCTGTTTGCGCTGATGGCGCAGTCGGGTCTGCACGTGCCCGCCACCGTCGCACGCCTGCCGGTGTTCCGATCGGTGTTTGCCGATATCGGCGATGAGCAGTCGATCGAAAACAGCCTGAGCACGTTTTCATCGCACATTACCAACCTGGTGTCGATGGATCGCGAGATGCAGTTTCCGGCGCTCGTGCTGCTCGACGAAGTTGGTACCGGCACCGACCCGAACGAAGGCGGCGCACTCGCCACCGCGATCGTCCAGCATTTCCGCCAGCGCGGGGCGCTGGTGATGGCGACGACGCACTTTGATTCGGTGAAGACGTGGGGCATTGGCACCGAGGGTGTGGCGGTGGCAGCGTTTGCGTTCGATCCACAGAACTTTGCTCCCACCTATCGCCTGATCTACGGCGCACCAGGGCGCAGCCTGGCGATTGAGATGGCCCAGCGGCTCGGCATGCCGCAGGCCGTGATTGCCGCCGCGCGCGGGTATCTGAGCGACGACCAGAAGCGGCTGCAGGCGCACCTGTCGCGTCTCGACGCGCAGGCCCGAGGCCTCGAAGCCGATCGCATCAAGCTGGCACGCGAGCGGCGGACGTTCAACGAGACCAACGCCGCCTTGTCGCAACGTGAGCGAACGCTCGCCGAGCGCGAGGAGGTCTTCAAGAAGCGCTTGAACGAACGCCTCGACGAGCGCCTGCGACAGGCCCGCCGCGACGTCGACGCGGTGATCGATCAGTTGAAGGAGAAGTCGGAGGCGCTGGCGGAAAAGGCATCGTTGCGCGCGGCGATCAACACCGGCGAGTCGGGCGCGGCCAAGGCCGAGGCGCGGGCCGAGATCGATCGCATCGTCGAAGAGCTGCGCCATCCCGATGCCCATGCTGGCAACCGCCCCTCGAGCGCCGGCGACGCGCGCGCCCCCTTCGTCGGCGCCAGGGTGTCGCTGGGCATGGGTCTCGAGGGCACGGTCGTGGCGATTGATGGCCACCAGGCCGAAGTGGATGTGCGCGGCAAGCGCATGCGCGCCAAGCTGAAAGACATGCGCGTGATCAGTGGTGGTCCGCCGTCGCCACAGGCTTCGGCGGGACAAGGTCTGTCCCGAGTCCGCGTTCACGTCGATCTCAAGCCGCGCGAGGGCATGCTAAGCGAGCTCAAGGTGATCGGAATGACGGTGAACGAGGCGATCGATCGCGTCTCGCGCTTCCTCGACGACACCATGGTGACCGACATGCAACAGGTGCGCATTGTCCACGGTCACGGCACCGGCGCGCTGCGGAAGGGGCTGCAGACGTTTCTAAAGACCCATCCGCTGGTCGAGAAGCACTACCCCGCCCCGGACAACCAGGGCGGCGGCGGCGCGACCATCGTCGAGCTCAAGGACTAGCGCCGCAGCCGCCCGCGCGGGTGCCCGACTGGCGGGCATGGGCGCGCAGCTGACGCGGGCGTTCCCGGTCGCACCCGTGCGGTAAGCTGGAGGCTCACGGTGGCCCTCTTTCCCCAAACGTTCATCGACGAAGTGCGCGCGGCGGCTGACATTGTCGCCGTCGTCGGCGACTCTGTCTCGCTGCGCAAGGCCGGCGCCACTTACAAGGGGCTGTGCCCATTTCACGGCGAGAAGACCCCGTCCTTTACCGTCAACAAGGACAAGGGCTTCTTTCATTGCTTTGGCTGCGGCGTCGGCGGCGACGTCTTCAAGTTCATCGAGCTGCAGGACAAGATTGGCTTCCAGGAAGCGGTGCGCACGCTCGCACAGCGCTTCGGCATTCCGATTCCCGAGATGGAAGCGACCGGCGAGCAGCGCGAGACGGCCGCCGAGCGCGAAGCGCTGGTCAAGATCCACGAAATCGCGGTCACGCATTTTCGCGAGCAACTCGAGTCGGCGGCCGGCGCGCGCATTCGCGACTACCTGCTGACAGATCGCGGTCTGACCCAGCAGACGATCGAGAAACTGCAACTCGGCTACGCGCCACAGGGACGCGATGCGCTTCGTCAACGCCTGCTGAAGCAGGGCTTCTCGCCGCGGCAACTGGTGACGAGCGGGCTGGTCAGCCGGCGAGACGATGGGAGCGAGGCGGATCGGTTCAGGAACCGCCTGATGATCCCGATCGCTCGCGACACTGGCACCGTGATCGCGTTCGGGGGACGGGCCCTCGAAAAAGACCAGCAGCCGAAGTACCTCAACTCGCCCGAGACGCCGATCTACACGAAGAGCCGGACGCTCTACGGCCTCAACCTGACCAAGAGCGATCTGCGCAAGGTCCGTTACGCAATCATCGTCGAGGGCTACTTCGATTTCGCCCAGGTCTACCAGGCCGGCGGCTTCCCCGTGGTCGCGACGTGCGGCACGGCGCTGACGCCGCAGCAGTCGCAAATCCTGCGTCGCTTCACAACCAAGACGGTGCTCTGCTACGACCCCGACAGCGCCGGGCAGGCCGCGGCGGAGCGCAGCTCAGAACTGCTGGTGGCCGAGGGATTCGTCGTCAACGTGATGACCCTGCCGGGTGGCGGGGACCCGGACACGTTCATCCAGAAGAACGGCGCCGAGGGCTTCCGTGAGCAACTCAAGCACTCACGGCCGTATCTCGAGTTCCTGCTGGATCGGGCGGCGGCCGAGTTCGACTTGACCCGTGACGACAACCGGCGCGAGTTCCTCAAGCGGATGCTCGGCGTCGCGGCGCGTATTCCGGATCCGGCGGTCCGCGACCAGTTCGCCGACCGGCTGGCGCATAAGGCCAGGGTTACGGAGGACGTGGTTCGAGCCGAGATCAGGAAAGCCGCTGCAAATCGCAAGACCGAGCTGTCCGCCGAGCGAGTACCGAGCCTGCAAGGGAACGTCAGGAAGGCTGAAAAGGGGCTGATCTGGAGCCTGGTACACGACCCGGTCACGACCATCCAGTGGCTGAACCAGCTTGAACCTGAAGATTTGAAAGGACTTAGCACGGCAAACATCCTCCGGACGGCCCAGGAACTCACGGTCAGGCCCGAGGATGTGCCTGGTGCCCTGATGGAGCGTCTAACTACGCAAGAGGCGGAGTTGCTGGCTTCCGTGGCCGCCGAACCTTTCGCTCCGGCGGTGCTCCCGGACTTGTGCGTGGTGGCCCTGAAGTACGTGAGGCTCGAGCGTGAGTTGGCCGACGTCCAAAGAGAGCTCAAACGCTTGCAAGATATGGGAGATAGCGGCCCGGCGTCGATGGTTCTGCTGGCGAGAAAGTCGCAAATGGTTCGCGCACTTGAGGCGATGAAGCCGCCAAAAGAGCTACAATAGAGGGCTCCGCCGTCGTGAGGACAAACAAAAATATGGCCTTGGCGCTCGAAGAGAAGTTCGATGAAGTCCGTCAGCTCATTGTCATCGGCAAGGAGAAAGGCTATCTCCTGTACGACGAGGTCAATGACCTGCTGCCGGCGGATCTGACGGCCAACCCCGAAGACCTCGAGGAACTGCTGGCGGTGTTCGCGAGCGCCGGCATTGAGCTGGTGGACTCGGAAAAGGGTTACAAGCTCGAACGCGAAGGCATCGAGCGCCACGAGGGTCCGGAAGGCGAGGGTCCCGAACTCGACCTGACCCCCGGTTCGCTGGATAAGACCAACGATCCCGTCCGCATGTACCTGCGCGAGATGGGCACCGTGCCGCTGCTGACGCGCGAAGGCGAAGTCGAAATCGCCCGCCGCATCGAGCGCGGCAAGCTCTCGGTGATCAAGTCGATCTCGCGCATGCCGGCCATCACCAAGGCGGTGATCCGCATGGGTGACGGGCTGAAGGCCGGCGAACGCACCATCCGCGAGCTGGTGATCTTCAACGACGAGGAAATTACTGACGACCGCATCGAGCAGCGCGCGCAGCAGTTCCTCAAGCAGGTCGACGCGGTGCGCAAGGCGCGGCTGTCGGTCGAGAAGCACGACGAGAAGCTCGAAGCGATTGCCAAGGCCGACAAGAAGAAATACCGCCGCCAGCGCTGGAAGCTGATGCGCGGCCAGGTCGAGACCTCGCGCGCCATCCGCAAGATCGAGTTCACCGAACCGGTCAAGCGCCGCCTCGTCGAAGAGGTCAAGGACATCGTCGAGCGCGTCTCGAAACAGCAGCGCGAACACGACAAGCTGAAGAAGGAACTGCTGCTCAAGGTCCGTAAGCCGAAGCTCAAGGACGATGAGCGCAAGGCGATGACCAAGCGCATGAATGATCTCAAGGGCGAGATCAAGACGCGCACCGAAGACCTTGAGGAAAGCGTCGACCACCTCCGCCACACGCTCGAAGTCATCATGCGCGGTGAAGCGCAGGCCGAGCAGGCGAAGAAGGAACTGGTTGAAGCCAACCTCCGCCTGGTGGTGTCGATCGCCAAGAAATACACCAACCGCGGCTTGCAGTTTCTCGACCTGATCCAGGAAGGCAACATCGGCCTGATGAAGGCGGTCGACAAGTTCGAGTACCGCCGCGGCTACAAGTTCTCGACCTACGCCACGTGGTGGATCCGCCAGGCCATCACGCGCGCGATCGCCGACCAGGCGCGAACCATCCGCATCCCGGTCCACATGATCGAGACCATCAACAAGCTGATCCGGACCTCGCGTGCGCTGGTGCAGGAGCTCGGCCGCGAGCCGACCTCCGAGGAAATCGCGCGGCGCATGGACATCCCGGTCTCGAAGGTCCGCAAGGTCCTCAAGATCGCACAGGAGCCGATCTCGCTCGAAACCCCGATCGGCGAAGAGGAAGATTCGCATCTGGGCGACTTCATCGAAGACCGTTCGGCGGTGTCGCCGTCGGAAGCGGTGATCAACCTCGACCTGAAGGAACAGACCGAATCGGTGCTGAAGACCCTGACCCCGCGCGAGGAAAAGGTCATCAAAATGCGCTTCGGCGTGGGCGACGGCAGCGAGCACACGCTCGAAGAGGTCGGCCAGAACTTTGCGGTGACGCGCGAGCGCATCCGCCAAATCGAGGCCAAGGCGCTGCGCAAGCTGCGCCACCCGTCGCGATCGCGTAAACTACGCGCGTTCCTCGAAGGTCGTTCGTAACCGAGGGCCCATAGCTCAGTTGGTTAGAGCGGCCGGCTCATAACTGGTTGGTCCCTGGTTCGAGTCCAGGTGGGCCCACTTTTTTTTAAGGACTAATGCTTCCCGATCTTGAACGGCTGATCCACCTCCAAGAGATCGAAAGCAAAGCCGCGGTGGCCGCCAAAGCCATCGCGGAAGCGCCCGGACGGATCGCCGCGCTCGAGGCGCTCCTGCACGGCGCGACCGCGGCGCTCGACGCCGCCATGCACGCCCTCGCTGAAAACAAGACTCGCCGCGGACTAATCGACAAGGACCTGGCCTCGGCGCAGCAGCGTCAGGACAAGTACAAGGATCAGGTCATGGCGGTGAAGACCAACGAGCAGCTGCACGCCATGCAGCATCAGATCAAGGCTGTCGCGGACGAAATCGGCGTGCACGAGGAGAAGGTGCTCGTGAACATGATGGCGGCCGACGAGATCAACGCCGCCATCAAGAGGGCCGACGCCGCTCTCAAGGCCGCCCAGGCTAAGGTCGGGACCGAGCGGGCAGCGGTCGAGGCCGACGTCACGGTCCAGCACGGGGTCGTCACCGAGTGCGCTGTGGCACGGGCGACCGTGGTCGCCAGCCTCGCCGACAAGGGTCTCGTCGACACCTTCGCGCGCATCGCCAAGGTGCGTGGTACCGCGGTCGCACGGGCCGAGGGCGAACGCTGCACCGTCTGCCAGGTGCGACTGCGTCCAGCCGTGTTCGTCCACGTGCTGAAGAACGATCAGATCGTGCAGTGCGACAGCTGCAACCGTATCCTGTATTTCATCGCTCCCGTCGTCGCACCTGCTGCACCCGCTGCACCAGACGCACCCGCTTCATGATCACCGCATACTTCGACGGCGGCTCGCGGGGCAACCCTGGCCTCGCCGGCTGGGGCGCGTACATCATCAACGACGACGGCACCGTGCTGGCTGAGTTGAGCGGCGCACTCGGGGTTGCGACGAATAACGTCGCCGAGTACCACGGCCTGCTCGCCGCCCTGCAGTGGGCGGCGGACAACGACGTCACTGCCCTGGCGGTAAAGGGCGATTCGCTGCTGCTGGTCGAACAGATGCGCGGCAACTACAAGGTCAAGAACGAAGGCCTGAAGCCCCTGCACATGAAGGCCCGGATGCTGGTGATGCAGGTCGGCAATGTCAGCTTCGCCCACGTCCCGCGCGAGAAAAACAAGGACGCCGACCGCCTCTCCAACGTCGGCATGGACGCCAACGGCGTCTAGTCGCGTCGAAACTCACCGTCCTACGGAGGCTGCGGTGCGCCTGGTAGCGAACACCGCCATCCCCGCTACGAGCCAGACGGCACACCCGGTTCGGGCATCGAGCACGCCAAAGACTTCCATCGTAGCCTCCGGCTCAACTAACTGGTGACTCAGGCAGGGCGCATGGCGAGCCAGTCCCACCCCGTCCCCACGATCTGCGCAGTCCATGCGAATACGCTATAAATCTGGTTTGATTTCACTTATATACTCGAAAGATTCTGGCCGACAGCCACAAGTCGATCTCGCGTAGATCGATCAATTTGTGTCACTCGGGGCGTCGCCCAGCCAGTTCCAGGCCGGCGCGTCCGCAGCCCACGTCCTCATCGTCGATGCCATGGCCCGCCGAGAGCCACGGCATCGGCGCGCGCGAGTTCAACCCTGTCTGTCGGTGGTTTGTTTTGTTTTCGTTCCTGGAGGTCAGCATGAAGGCACAAATGGTGAACTGGTTGGTCGTGTTGTTGCTCTCGGCCACCGCGGCGGCGGCCCAGCAAGGCACCTCTGAACTGCGCGGCCGGATCGTCGACGACCAGGGCGCGGTGCTCCCCGGCGTTGCCGTCACGGTCACCAACCAGGCGACCGGGATGTTCCGCGAGACCGTGTCGAGCGCCGATGGTTCGTTCATCGCCAGCGGCCTGGTCCCCGGCACCTATCGCGCCACGGCGCAGCTGCAGGGATTCAAGAAGTTCGACCGCCAGGATTTGCGCCTCGAGGTCGGCAAGACCACGAGCATCGACGTCACCATGTCGGTGGGCGGCCTCGAAGAGACGGTCAACGTCACTGCGGTCTCGCCGATCGTCGACCTCACGTCGAAGGAACTGGGCGGCAACATCACCAGCGATACGCTCGTGAAGCTGCCCAGCGTGAACGGCAACTTCATCGGCTTCGTCGGCCTGCTGCCCGGCATTGTGCCGTCGGTCAGCACCGAGTCGTTCGGCAGCGACTCGATCTCGGTGAACGGCCAGGATCCGCGCAATAACAACTACATGCTCGACGGCGGCAACAACAACGACGACGTGATCGGGCAGCGGGCGGGCACGCAGGCGCGCACGCCGATTGAGGCGATTCAGGAGTTCCAGGTCATCACCGGGCAGTACGACGCGCAGTACGGCCGCACCTCGGGTGCCGTCGTCAACGCCGTGACCAAGGCTGGCACCAACAACTTCCGAGGCGTGGCATTCGGGTTCCTCCAGAACACCAAGCTGACGTCGAACCACTTCTTCGCCAAGCAGGCCAACCTGCCGAAGCCGGAGACCAAGTACGAGCGCTGGGGCGGCACCTACGGCGGCCCGATCTTGAAGAACAAGATTCACTTCTTCGGCAGCCTCGAGCGCTTCTCGATCGACCGGCCAAACGCCATCAACATCCCGGCGCGACCTCAGTACGACGGCACCCAGCTCACCCAGGACCGCGTGTGGAACACCGTCATTCGCGGCGACCACCAGATCAACAACAGCACCACCTACAGCGTGCGCTGGCTGCGTGAGCAGTCACCGCAGGTCAATCAGATCATCGCGACCGGTGCCCAGGCCGCCGCCCCGGCGGCGGCGCGCGAGGAATCGGACGTCGACCAGACCGTATCGGGCAACCTGAACATGGTGTTGTCGAACACCAAGGTCAATACGTTCCGCGTCAGCTGGACGCGCGAGAATGTGGCCTTCGCGAACAACTGCTTCAATACCAACGGCCGCGAGCTGTCGAAGTGCCCAGTGACGCTGGGGTTTCAGGACTTCATCGACCAGCAAGACAACACCGCGTCGGCACGCATCAACGATGGCATCCAGGTGGAAGATACCCTGGCCTGGTTCATTCCCGGCAAGGGCGGCGATCACGACCTGAAGCTCGGCGCGCAGTATTCATACTCGACCGCCTACAACACCAACCAAGGCAACTTGAACGGGACGTTCTCGTTCGGCCGTAGCAACACGCCCTTCAACCCGGCGGTGCCGTCGACCTATCCCGATCGACTCACGGTTCGCGTTGGTGGCCCGAACGTGTTCTACCAGAAGGCGCATTACATGGCGGGGTTTGTCCAGGACAAGTGGCGCCTCGGCAACAACGTGACGCTGAACCTCGGCGCCCGCTACGACGTCGAGCTGATTCCCTTCCCCGAAGTCGATGACGATCCGCTGGTCGAGAAACACCCGGTGGACAAGAACAACTTCGCGCCGCGCCTCGGCTTCACCTACGACCTCGGCGGCAAGAGCGTCGTCCGCATCGGGGTTGGCCGCTTCTATGACAAGACCCACTTCGAGGTGATTGGCGGCCTCTACACCGGCACGCCGTTCACCAGCTCGTTTACGGTGAACTTCCCGACCGCGGCGGCCGACAATGGCCCGCGTACCGGCGTGCTGCCGACCGACCCGTTCCTGGTCAACGGCCCCGTTCTCAATCGCACTCTTCTGAACCAGCTCTATCCGGGCGGACAGCAGTTGCGGAATACCGGCGCGAGCTGGGACAACCCCGACCGCCGGACGCCGTACACCGATGAAGTCAGCATCGGCTACGAGCGCCAGCTGCGAGCGGAACTGAGCGTGAGCGCCGACTACGTTTACTCGCGAGGACGCGACCTGCTGATGCAGTTGAACCTGAACCCGCAGCTCCGCTCGAACCCGACGGTGGCGGCTTCGACACTGGCGCGCGTCCCGAGTCCGACGCTGACCTCGGCGGTGGCCACCCTGGCTGCCAAGTACCCGGGCTTTGCGCCGTTCACGACCAACGTCGTTCAGTACGTCAACGTCGGCGAGCTCGATTACAGCGCCCTGATGCTGCAGTTGAAGAAGCGCTTCAGCAACAACTACAGCGCCCAGGTCTCGTACACCCTGGCGAAGTCGAACGGCAACACCTCCGGCAACGGCGCACCTGCCAGCGACTTCCAGTTGCGAGATGATCTCCGCCTCGACCTGAACGAGGGTCCCAGCAACTTCGACAACCGCCACAACTTCACCGTCAGCGGCACCGCGCTGATTCCGCGGACTGGCGGCCTGAACGTCAGCTGGGTGGCGCGTGCGATCAGCGGCCGCCCGTTCTCGCTCCTGAACGCCAACGTCGATCCCGACTTGAACGGCGTCCAGGCCGAACCGCTGCCGGTGGGCGACTACAAGGGCAACGGTAACAACTCCTACACCGTCTCGAATTACCAGGCCCAACGCAACGGCGCCTACGGCCCCGGCTTCTTCGGCCTCGACATGCGCGTTGGCTACGGCATTCGCGTTGGCGGCCGGCGCAAGCTCGAGATCTCGGCGGACCTCTTCAACCTGACCAACCGCACCAACTTCGCCAACCCCACCGGTAACCAGGCCTCGGCGCAGTTCCTGCTGCTCACGGCGTATAGCACCAGCTACGCGCCGCGCAAAGCGCAGATCGGCGTGCGCCTGGAGTTCTAGCGGCCGACGATTAGGAACACAGCCACCGATTGGGCACGGAAGAGACACTGTGGCCGGCGCTACGATTGGCGCCGTGCCACAGCGCCGTGTTCTCGCCGCTCAGGCCGTCGGCGCCGCCGGCTTGGCCGCCTTGAACAGGTACCCGATGGCCTGATGCAAGTGCGTGACGTCGAAGTCGGCGAGCGTGCCGCCGGATTCGAAATGCCCAATCAGCGTCCTCCCGAGGCCGTAGGTCACAACTGCTGACAGACTCGCCATCGCGACCCAACCGATCACTCCAGTGACGGCCGGCAGTCGGCTGAGAATCGATCGTGCCATCGCCCCACCCAGCCACCCGGGCACGAACGCCGCACCCAGCGCCAGCAGGACGCCGCCGGCACTCCCTGTGGAGAATTCGACGTCGTAGACCCTGGCCAGGTCGCGAATCAGCGCCAGGTGCAACGTGGTAAGTGCGGCCATTGACAGGAACGGCACCGTCACCAGTCCCGCGCCGCCGGAGGCCAGGGAATAAGTGCGGAGAATCGAAGCAGCTTGGGTCGCGCGCGACATCAGTCAGTCCTGCCAAACATTACATTAGTTGCGGTGGACGGCACGGCAATGACCGCCGTCATGCGGCCGGCCCGGTCCCCGGCAGCTCGATAGGAATCAAAGACCTCGGCGTGAGCCAGCGTACTGAGGCCACATGTGAACACACGCCCGGGCCGCACGCCGGCGTCGATGAGCTGATCGCGATTGGCCGACCACAAGTCGAGGCGCAGCCGGCCGTCGCGCCGCGTGAACCACCTGGCCAGGTCGCCCGCGCCGTGTCCGGCCTGCTGAAACGCGCCGACTAGCGCTTCCCCCACTTCGTAATCGTCAGGCCCAATGCTGGGACCGATCGCCGCGACGAGATCCGATGGGTCGGTGCCAAACGCCCGCCGCATGCTGGCCACCGCGGCCGGCCCCACGCGGGCGCAGGTGCCTCGCCAGCCGGCATGAATGGCGCCGGCGGCGCCGGTGACGCGGTCCACCACGAGAATCGGGACGCAGTCGGCCACCAACACCGCCAGGACCAACCCCGCGATGTTCGAGACCACCGCGTCACCATCGGGCTTCTCACCAGCGTGGCTCGCGTCACCGCGGGCCAGGATCCGCACGGCATTGCCATGGACCTGCTTCACGCGTCGCAGCTGGTCGGGCGAGCCACCCACGGAAGCGACGGCCGCCGCCCATCCCTCGGGATCAGGTAACTGCAGTTGCTTCGACGTAAACAGGTGTTGCGTCATCGCCCCGAGCGGCGCGCACCGCAGCGCGTGACCCCAAGGCTCGACGGTCCAACGAAATGCGGGATCCGGGCTCGGCAGACTCATCGGCTACGCTCCGCCGGCGCGCAACGGCGGTTGCCATCGCGGCCAGGCCGCTCTCGATATTGCGCCTGATTGCGAGCGTTTCGCGATGGCATCACCCTTGATACATCAACGACATTGAAGCAACTCAAACGACCGGGCGAGTAACGCGGCCGGTGACTGGAGAAAACCATGGTGGTCAAGATCATGCCGAACGAGAAGGGAACCCCGTCAGGCAAGCTGGCGGACGCGGAAGTGCATTTCATGGATGGCGAACTGCAGGGGCTTAGGCTCCTGGGGTTCGCGGTGTGGGAGCGCCGGACCGGCGTAGGCCGCAACGTCACCTTCCCCGCCCGCACTTACTCGGTTGGCGGCGAACGGCGCAGCTTCTCGCTGTTGCGTCCGGTCACCGACCAGTCGGCGCAGGACAAAGTGCGCGACCTGGTGCTGCAGGCGTACTCGGAATTTGAAGCCCAGGCCGCCATCGCCAGTTGACTGGCACCGCACCGGCGCCTGCGGTCGTGCCGGCGATGACGCATCAGCTCAGCTCGGGTAGCAGGCGCGCGTTTTCCTTGGCCCGCTTTGGTGGCAATGTCCATTCGGCGCGCGTGCTCTTCTCGAACTCGGCGCGAAAGAACGGCTCTTTCATGCCGCCATCGATGATGTTCCAGGGGAGCACCGCGTCGTTGGTCCGGTCGCGATAGATATAGAAGTCGCCGTCGAGATCGGCATCGGCCAGGGCCTTGCGCCACTGTCCACCGTTGGCTTCGGCCTGCTCGATGGCCGGGGCGATCCGTCGATCGCCGAGTGACAGCAGCGCCTGGTAGTACGAATGCCGCTCGCTCTTGATGTTGAAGTAGACGTTGTCGATGTCGGCGACCAGCGCCCGCATCCGCTTCATCTTGCGCTCGATCACGTCGGTGCGCTCCATCGGCAGCCACTGGTAGGCGGTACCAGGCTTGGGCACCAGCGGGTTGACGCTGGCGACAATGCGGCCAATGCGGCCGCGTGGCCGCGCGTGCTTCAGCATGATCTGGTGGAGCTGCAGCGTCAGGTCCCGAATCGCCACCAGGTCGTCATCGTCTTCGGTGGGCAGGCCGATCATGTAGTAGAGCTTCAGGCTCTCGATGCCGCTCGAGAAGATCAGCTCGGCGCTGTCAAGAATCTCCGCGTTGGTGACGGTCTTGTTGATCACCCGGCGCAGGCGATCCGAGCCGGTCTCCGGGGCGATGGTCAGCGTGCGCTCACCGCTCTCCTTGAGGATCGAGACGATCGTCGGCGTCAGGTCATCGAGGCGCAGCGACGCCGGGCTGATCGAGTAGCCCATGTCGCGGAGGCTGCGCAGGATGTGTTCGATGTCGGGGTGGTCGCACAACGCAATCGAGACCAGTCCCGCCTTCGACGAATGGGCGCGGGCGGCCTGGGCGAGCGCCAGAATGCGGTCGGTCGGGAAGGCGCGGACCGGCAGGTAGTTGTAGCCGGCCCAGCAGAACCGGCACAGGTTCGCGCAGCCGCGCACCACTTCGATCAGGAAGCGCGAGCCGAACTCGGTGTCGGGCGTGAAGATGGTGGTCGACGGCGGGTCAACCGCTTCCGTGGTCTTGAGCGCCGCCTTGCGCACGATCGGCGGCGCGCCGGTGCCGTCGCGCGGCACGTACTTGACGATGGTGCCGTCGGCGGCATACTCCACGTCGTAGAACGACGGGATGTAATAGCCGCGGGCCTGCGCCAACCGCTTCAACTGTTCGCTGCGGGACGAGGTGGCCATGGCGTCGACCAGTGCCGGCACCAGCGCTTCACCCTCGCCCGCCGCGATCACGTCGGCGAACATCGCGAGCGGCTCGGGGTTGACGAACGTCACCGCGCCGCCAATGACCACGAGCGGGTGCTGATAGTCACGGTCTGCCGCCCGCAACGGCACCCCGGCCAGCCGCAGCATGGTCAGGACGTTGGTGTAGTCCCATTCGAACGACACCGAGAACGCGATGATGTCGAAATCCGCCACCGGCGTCTGCGACTCGAGCGTGACAATGCGGGTGCCGGCCTCGCGGAGGGCAGCCAGTTCCTGCTTCGGCGGCAGAAAGGCACGCTCGCACACGATGTTGGGGTCATCGTTGAAGAGGCGATAGATGGTCTGGAAGCCGAGATTGGACATTCCCACGAAGTAGGTGTTGGGGAAAATCAGCGCGACCCGCAGCCGGTTGGCGTGCGGCTTGCGCACGTAGCCAATTTCCTTGGAAAGGATTTCCTGTGCGATCTCGCGTTGGTGCCGTGGCTTCATTCATGAGCCAGGGGGTCGTCGAGCTGTCACTGCGCCGGCAGCGCTCGCGGCTCCCCTGGATCTGTCTACTGTATCAGTCCTACCCTTCGCTCCGGCGGAGGAAGGCCGGCACGTCAAGGTCGAGGTTGAGGTCGAATTCGCCCGGAATACCCTCGGGTTCTGCCAGCGGGATATCGCCGCCGTTCTGCCCAACCGCGATCGGGCGCGCCGCCGCGATCGGCATGCCGATCGCCGGACGCCGCACAATCGACGCGCGCGGCTGAGCCAGCGTCGTCGTGTCGACGCGTATGGGCGATGAATACGACGACAGGTCGACCGGCGTCTGCGTCGGCGCATGGGCCGGCGTCGACCGCCCGGTCTTGACGTGGTCAAAGCCGGTGGCGATCACGGTGATCTTCACCTTGTTGGTCAGCGCCTTGTCGACGACCGCGCCGAAGATGATGTTGGCATCCTCATGGGCCGACTCCTGGATGATGGTCAGCGCCTCGTTCACTTCCATCAGTGACAGGTCTGGGCCGCCGGTGACGTTGATGATCACGCCGCGCGCGCCGCGCACCGAGGCGTCCTCGAGCAGCGGACTCGAGATGGCGCGATTGGCAGCATCGACGGCGCGCGATGGGCCCTCGGCGGTGGCCGTGCCCATCATCGCCACGCCCATGCCCGACATGATGGTCTTGACGTCGGCAAAGTCGAGGTTGATCAGGCCCGGCACCAGGATCAAGTCCGAGATGCCCTGGATCGCCTGCCGCAGCACATCGTCGGCGGTGACGAAGGCGTCGAGCATTGAGGTGTCGCGGGCAATCACCGAGAGCAGGCGCTCGTTCGGAATGGTGATGACGGTGTCGACGGCATCGCGCAGGGAGTCGAGGCCGGCCTCGGCCTGCCGGAACCGCTTCTTGCCTTCGAATTTGAACGGCTTGGTCACCACCGCAATGGTGAGCGCACCCAGTTCGGTGGCGAGGCTGGCGATGACCGGCGCCGCGCCGGTGCCGGTGCCGCCGCCGAGGCCGGTGGTCACAAACACCATGTCGGCGCCCGACAGGGCCTGGATCAGCGCCTCGGTGTCCTCGAGTGCCGCCTGACGCCCGACATTCGGATCCGCGCCGGCACCGAGCCCCTTGGTCAGCTTGCCGCCGATCTGGATCTTCACCGGCGCCGGGTTGGTCTTGAGGGCCTGGGCGTCGGTGTTGACGACCATGAATTCCACGCCCGAGATGCCGGCCTGCACCATTCGTGATACGGCATTGCTGCCGCCGCCGCCGACGCCTACCACCTTGATCCGCGCGCCCATGCGCGCCTCTTCATCGAGCGTGAGCCGTAGCGCCTCGAAGCCGTCCTGGTCCGCCATCGTGCCTCCTTGTAACCGTTGCAAATCGAACTGTCCTGGCCGGAACCCGAATCCCGGGTCCCGGATCCCGATCGCTAGAAAAATTCTCTGAACACCGTGCGCAACCGCCCCATCACGCGGGTGAGTGCGCCGCCGCCGCTGGCACCGGCCGCCGGGCCACGATGGCGGGCCGCATACAGCACGAGGCCGACCGCCGTGGCGAACGACGGGTTGCTGACATGATCGGCCAGGCCGCCGACGCCGACCGGGCTGCCGCGCCGGATCGGCAGGTCAAAAATCTGCTCGGCGATCTCGGACATGCCTTCGAGCTGGGCGCCACCACCGGTCAGCACGAGGCCTGAGTTGAGCGACTTCTCGTAGCCGGCCTTGCTGATTTCGTCCCAGATCAGGTGGAACATCTCCTCGGCGCGCGGCTGCAGGATGTCGGACAGGATGCGGCGGGCCATCACGCGCGGCCGCCGGCCGCCGACACTCGCCACCTCGATCGTCTCGTCTTCCTCGACCATCGACGACAGCGCGCAACCCGCTCGCCGCTTGACCTTTTCGGCGTCTGGAATCGGCGTTCGTAACCCGACGGCAATGTCGTTGGTGAAGTGGTCGCCGCCGACGGCGATCACCGCGGTGTGCCACAAGCTGCCGCGTTCGAAGATCGCCAGATCGGCGGTGCCGCCGCCGATGTCGACCACGGCCACGCCCAATTCCTTCTCGTCCGCGGTCAGCACCGTCTCCGAGGCGGCGAGCTGCCCGATCACCGTGTCGATCACCTCGACCCCGGCGCGGTTCACGCACGCCACCAGGTTGTGCGTCGCGGTCTGGCTACCAGTGATGATGTGGACGTTGACCTCAAGCCGCGCGCCAGTCAGGCCGACGGGCGCGCCAATGCCCTCCTGCTCGTCGACGACGAAGTCCTGCGGCAGCACGTGCAGAATCTCGCGGCCGGTCGGCAATGACACCGCGCGCGCCGCGTCGATCGCCCGGCGGACATCGTCACGCGTGACTTCGCGGTTCTTGCCCGCCACCGCCACCACCCCGCGGCTGTTGAAGCCCTTGATGTGCGGGCCGGCAATCGCCAGGTGCACCGAGCCGACCTCGACGCCGGCCATCAGCTCGGCCTCCTCGATCGACTTCTTGATCGACTCGACCGCCGCCTCGAGATTGACGACCACCCCGCGCTTGAGGCCCTTCGATTCGGCCATGCCGATGCCGATCACATCGACGCCGCCTTCGTCGAGCAGTTCACCGACCACGGTGCATACCTTGGTCGTGCCGATGTCGAGCCCCACTACGTAGCGTTCCTGTCGTGCCACCGATACCTCCCCGTCCTCTACCGTCTTGCCTGCGCCGGTAACGCCTTGACCGGACGCACGTACAACCGTTCGTCGAATCGCAAATCCACGTGATCGATCTCGGCCAGGCGCTCGCGCAATGCCGGCTGCAGGTCAAGGTACTGTTGCAGGCGGGCCACGAAGTCAGCATCACCCAGCCGCAACAGCGCCGTGTCGTCGTCGAGAATCACCACCGCGTTGTGCAAGTCCGAGACGTCAATCTGCGACACCCGCTTGAACACTTCAGGCCGCGACGCGAAGGCGGCGATCACGCGGCCGGCGAACTCGGTGCGCGCGGGGTCGAGCAAGGCGCCGCCGTCGGTCGGTGCGGAGGCCAACCCGTCGATGATCGGCAGGTCGATGTCGGCGTAGGCCGGACCGTACTCGTCGACGATCACGCCCGTGGCGTCGATCAGGTACAGCGCGGTGCCGATCCGGCCGATGCCCATGGGTATCCGCTCGTGGATCATGATCTCCAGCGTCGACGGCAGCACCCGGCGAATCGTCGCGCTCTCCACCCACGGCGAGGCGAGCAGCTTCTGCTGCCATTCGGTGATGCCGATCGCGAGAATGTTCTGGCCACGGAGGCCATCGACCAGCGCCAGCACTTCTCCGGTCGACAGGCGCTGGTGGCCGCGAACGACCAGGTGGCCGACCTGCAGCGTTGGCGCGACCGCGATCAAAGTGACACCGCGGTAGCCGCCGTAGCCAAGCACTATCACCATCGCGAAGGCGCGAATGCCCAGCCACAGATACTTCGAGGCCGGCGTGCGCTTGCGCGACGGCTTCACGTGGGCGCGCTTGAACCGCTTGTCGGTCGCGGCTGCGACGGCCGACGCGGTGGTGCCCTGCCGGGACAATCCCGCCATCAGTGCGCCTCCCGCGGACCATGCCGCCGTTCGAGTTCGGCCACCAGCGCCGTCGCCAGACCCCCGATGGAACCGGCGCCGAGCGTCAGCACCAGGTCCCCAGGACGCGCGAGATCGGCCACGGCCGGTGCGACGTCGTCCAGTCGGGTCACCACGCGCGCCGCCACCGGCCGCCCGGCGCTGACCGCGGCGGCCAGCGCTGCGACGGTGATCCCCGGGATGGGTTCCTCGCCGGCCGCGTAAATATCGGTCAGCACCACTTCGTCCGCAGCCGCCAGGGCCCGGCCGAACTCGGCCATCAGGTCGCGAGTGCGGGTATAGCGATGCGGCTGGAACGCCACGATGATGCGCGCGGGTTTGGCGGCGCGAGCGGCCGACAGCACGGCGGCGATCTCGGTGGGGTGATGGCCGTAATCGTCGACCACGCTGATGCCATTGATGATGCCGCGCCGTTCGAAGCGGCGCTCGGCGCCGTGGAACTCAGCCAGCGCGGCAGCGATCTTCGCGAACGGCACGTCCAGTTCCAGGCCAACGGCCACGGCAGCCAGGGCATTGCGCACGGAGTGCATCCCGGGGACCGCCAGCGTCATCGTCCCCAGTGCAGCCAGATGGTCGCCGTGCGCATCGCGATGAGTCACCGAGCATCGCGACCCGAAGCCGGCAAGAACGACCCCCGACGCGCTGACGTCGTAGGCGCCATCAATGCCGTAGGTGACGACACGGCGCGTGAAGCGCGGTAGCACATGGGACAGCTCCGCATCATCGGCGCACGCCACCACGGCGCCGTAGAACGGCACCTTGTTGGCGAAGTCGACAAACGCCTGCTGCAAATCGGCGAACCCGCCGTATGCGTCCATATGCTCGCGATCGAGATTCGTAATCACCGCCACTGTCGGCGACAGTTTGAGAAACGAGCGGTCGCTCTCATCCGCTTCCGCCACCATGTATTCGCCGCGGCCCAGCCGCGCATTGCTGCCAAAGGCGCTCAAGCGCCCACCGATCACCGCCGTCGGATCCAGTCCCGCCCGTTCGAGCACCAGCGCGATCATCGAGGTGGTGCTGGTCTTGCCGTGCGCGCCGGCGACGGCGATGCCGAACCGCAGGCGCATCAACTCCGCTAGCATTTCGGCTCGCGGAATCACCGGAATCCGCTGCCCCTTCGCCGCGACGACCTCCGGGTTGTCGGGCCGCACCGCCGACGAATAGACGACGACATCGGCGTTGCCGACATTCACGGCCGCATGGCCCGCCGTCGCCACCGTCACACCCAGGGTGGCGAGGCGATCGGTCACGCTCGACCGCTTCGCATCCGACCCCGACACGGCATAGCCGAGATTCGCGAGCAGCTCCGCAATCCCGCTCATGCCGATTCCGCCAACGCCGACCAAGTGGATGCGCCTGGTCTTACCCAGCACGGCGGCCACCAAGTTCTTCCACCCGGTCTGCGATTCGCGCCGCCGCATCTGGCCGCGCCAGCGTGCGAGCGGCCGCCGACATTTGGCGACGACGATCCGGATCGGCCACCAGCATCGCGATAGTGGCCGCGAGCCGCTCGCCGCTCAGGTCCCGTTCTTCGATCACCAGTCCCGCTCCCGCGCGCCCGAGCACCTCGGCGTTCTTCCGCTGGTGATCGTCGGTGGCGGTCGGCAGCGGCACCAGGATCGCGGGGCGTCCTGACGCGGCCAGTTCTGCGAGGGTGGTGGCCCCGGCGCGGCAAATGACCAGGTCGGCGGCCTTCATTGCTCGGTCGATTTCGAAGATGAAGGCTTCGACTCGGGCCGCGAGGCCGGCGCCGGCATATGCGGTTCGCACCAGCTCCAGATCGCGCTCCCCGGTCTGGTGGGTGATCGCAAGTTGGAGCCCGGTGGCTGCCAGCCGCGACGCTGCCGCCACCATGGCCACGTTGATCGCGTGCGCGCCCTGAGAACCGCCACAGATCAGGACCCTCCCCGTATCATTCGTTTCCTCGTTCTGCGCCGCGAAAAACTCCGGTCGCACGGGGTTGCCGGCCACAAATCCCGTGCGGGGGAAGTACGACAGCGCGTCCTCGAAGTTCACGGCCGCGGCCCGCACGAAGCGGGCCAGCAGGCGATTGGTGAGACCCGGCAGGGCGTTCTGCTCGAGCAGCATGGTCGGATAGCCGCGCACCGCGGCCAGCGCCAGCACCGGTCCCGAGGCGAAGCCACCGACGCCAACCACGACATCGGGCCGGCGCCTGGAGATCACGCGCCACGCATCGGCGGCCGCGGTCAGCAACAGCAGGAAGCCGCGCAGCCGCTCGGCGCGGCCCTTGCCCTTCAGTCCGGCGACGCGAATCAGATCCAGTGCGAAGCCCTCGCGCGGCACGACCCGCGACTCGATTCCGGCCGCGGTGCCAACAAACGACACCTCGGCCGCCGGATCGCGGCGCAGCAGCTCGCGCCCGAGCGCAATGCCCGGGTACAAGTGCCCGCCCGTCCCTCCGCCCGCGATCAGGATGCGCACCGGTCACGCCGCTCCCGTCTCCATGTGCTGATGCTGCGAGATGTTCAGCAGCACGCCCACCGCCAGCAGGTTCAACAGCATCGATGAGCCGCCGTTGCTGACGAGCGGCAACGGAATGCCCTTGGTCGGCACCAGGCCGAGCACCACACTGATGTTGAAGAGGGCCTGCAGCACCAGCATCAGCGTGATGCCGAGTGCCAGATAGGCGCCGAAGGCATCGGGCGCCCGCATCGCCGTGCGCAGGCCGCGCCAGCCAATCACGCAGAAGCACAGCACCACGACCGACGCGCCAATCAAGCCGGTCTCTTCGGAGATCACGGCGAAGATGAAATCGGTGTGCGGTTCCGGCAGGTAGAACAGCTTCTGCACGCCGGCCATCAGTCCCTTGCCGAACACGCCACCGGTGCCGACCGCAATCAGCGACTGGATGATCTGGAAGCCGTCACCAAGGGGGTCGGCCCACGGATCCATGAACGCCAGTAGACGGCGGCGCCGGTAGTCAGCCTGCATCAGGATCACGTACAGCGCCGGCAGCGCCAGCAACACCGCGCCGAGCAGGTAGCGATAGCTGAACCCGGCGGCGAACACCATCACGCCGATCACGGCCAGCAGCGACACCGACGTGCCGAAGTCGGGTTCGAGCATGATCAAGCCGACCAGTCCGCCGACAATCACGCCGATCGGCAGCAGCGAGTAGCCGATCTCGTCGATGCGGTGGCGCCGGCGCTCGAGGACGAGCGCGGTAAAGATGATGGCGGCGAGCTTGGTCAACTCCGACGGCTGAATGCCAAAGCCGCCGACGCCAAACCATCGGCGCGTGCCGTTGATGGGACGCGAGAACAGGACCGCGATCAGCATGAAGGTCACCAGGCCCAGGAACGCCCAGATCAGCTTGTCGTTCTTGTAGGTGCGGTAGTCGATGCGCATCACGATCGACAGCACCGCGATACCCATGCACGCCCACATCAACTGCTTGGTCACGAACAGGTACGGCTGCTGGAAGCGCTCCAGCGCGACGAGCGCGGAGGCGCTATAGACCATGACCACGCTGGCGCAGATCAGCGCCAGCGTCGCCAGGAACAACCACTTGTCAGACTGCAGCTTCCTTGCCATACTCACGCCCCTCCCTTTGGGGGCCCTAAAGTTCGACGTTCTCGACTCGATAACTAGGTGGCACGTCGAAGCGGTCAGTAGTCGCCAGTCGTTCAGGGAATTGAGACACCAGCCTCGCAGACCGGGGCAGCCTGCGCTCCCAGCGACCAGTTCTCAATTGCCTCCAACCGGCTGACGACTACTCACTGCTCCGCGATGAGCCGCTGAACCTCCTCTTTGAACCGCGTCCCGCGGTCCGCATAATCCCGGAACATGTCGAAGCTCGAACAGGCCGGGGCCAAGAGCACCACGCCATCAGGCACCGCCAGGTTCCATGCCTGTTTCACCGCCTCGGCCAGCGTCTCGGCCTCGACCACCGGCACGACCTCCGCCAGCGCGGCTCGCACCATGGGTCCCGCCTCGCCGATGGCGACGACCGCACGGCCATGCGCGCGCAGCGGTGCGGCGAGGTCGGCAAAATCGCCGCCCTTGAACTTGCCGCCGACGATCGCCACCACCTTGTCGAAGCTTTCGATCGACCGCGCGGCCGCGTCGACGTTGGTCGCCTTCGAATCGTTGACGAAACGTACGCCGCCGCGCTGACCGACCGGCTCCATGACGTGCTCGAGTCCGGTAAACCCCTCGAGCGCTTGCGCGAGAGAGGCCTCGGTGGCACCGGCCAGGTGGCTGATGGCCGTGGCCGCCACGACGTTGCTCAACATGTGACGGCCCGACAGGTGCACGGCCGCCAGCGGCAACAGCGGCACGTCGCCTTCCGACGTGCGCTGCCAGACGAAACCGCGGCCGGCGTGTACCTCGGCGGCGTCGGTCTCGATGCCGTAGCGGACGACGCGCGCCTGCGTCTGTTGCGACATCTGCATCGCCTCGGTGCTGTCGGCGTTGACGACGGCCCAATCCTGCGGTTGCTGATTGGCGAAGATCCGCATCTTCGCGGCAGCGTAGGCGGCATCCCCAGGATGGCGATCGAGATGGTCGGGAGAAAAATTCAGCAACGCCGCGATCCACGGCCGGAACGTGTCGGTGGCTTCGAGCTGAAAGCTGCTGGCCTCGATGACGTGCACGGTGTCGGCGGTCGACGCCTCGACCTGGGCGCTCACCGGGTAGCCGATGTTGCCGCCCACCACGACCCGCCGGCCAGCGGCCGCGAGCATGCGGCCCACCAGCGTGGTGGTGGTCGACTTGCCCTTGGTGCCGGTGATCGCCACGATCGGTCCGCGCAGCCATCGCGACGCCAGCTCAAGTTCGCCGATCACGGGAATGCCGAGGGCGCGCGCGCGGATCACTTCCGTCAGTTCCAGCGGGACCCCGGGGCTCATCACCACCAGGCGCGTGGCTTCGAACGACCGCATGGTGTGGCCGCCCAATTCCAGCTGAACACCGGCCGCTCGCAATTGAGCGGCCTCGGGAATGGTCGCCTTGTGATCGGTCAGCGTGACGATGGCGCCGCGACGCGCGAGCAGGTGGGCCGCGGCCACACCACTTCTGGCAGCGCCCACCACCAGCACCGGCAGCCCGCTCACGGAGAAAGTCGGCGTCGTCATCTGAGCTTCAGGGTCGTCAAGCTGAACAGGGCAAACAGGATCGCGACGATCAGGAACCGGGTGATTATTTTCGGTTCCTGCCAGCCGCTCAATTCGAAGTGGTGGTGCAGCGGTGCCATCTTGAACACGCGCTTGCCGCGCAACTTAAACGACACCACCTGAATCACGACCGACGCGGCCTCGATCACGAACACGCCGCCAACAATCACCAGCAGCAGCTCCTGCTTGATCAAGATGGCGACGGTGGCAATCGCGCCGCCCAGCGCGAGGGAGCCGACATCGCCCATGAAGATCTCGGCGGGGTGCGCGTTGTACCAGAGGAAGCCGAGGCTGGCGCCCACCAGTGCGCCGCAAAAGATGGTCAACTCGCCGGCCGGCGCAAAACGCACCAGCAGCAGGTACTCGGCGAAGACGCGATGGCCGGTGATGTAGGCCAGGGCGGTGAAGCAGGCGGCCGCCACGGCGAAGGTGCTGATCGCCAGGCCGTCGAGGCCGTCGGTGAGGTTGACCGCATTGCTCCACGCCACCAGCACGAAGGCCGCGAAGGGCACGTAGAACCAGCCGAGGTCGGGAATCAGTTGCTTGAAGAACGGGAAGATCAGCCTGGTGTTGTACAAGTTGCGCTCGGCGAGCCACATCAGCACGAACCCGACGATCAGCCCGGCCAGTACCTGTAGGCCCAGCTTGTAGCGCGGCGCCAACCCGCCGGATGACCGGCGCGTGACCTTGAGGTAATCGTCGAGGAAGCCAATGGCGCCAAAGGCCGCCGTCGCGAGTACGGCGGTCCAGATATAGAGGTTGGTGAGGTCTGCCCACAGCAACGTCGGCACCAGCGCCGCCGCCAGGATCAGCAAGCCGCCCATCGTCGGCGTCCCGGCCTTGGCGCGATGGGACTCCGGACCTTCCTGCCGAATCACCTGCCCGATCTGGAACTCGCGTAGCCGGCGGATCAGCCACGGGCCGAGCACCAGGCTGACGACCAGCGCGGTCATGCTCGCCGCCGCAGTGCGGAACGTGATGTAGCGCGCCACGTTGAAGACCGGCACCTGCGGGTAGAGCGAGATCAGGAGGTGATACAGCATCAGCCGAACACCGACATGAGCTGTTCAACCACGACCTCGGTCCGGATCCCGCGCGAACCCTTGACCAACACCACATCGCCGGACGCCACCTGGCCGGCAACCGCCGCCGCGGCGGCCGCGCTGGTCTCGAAATGACTCACGGCACTGGCGGCCAGGCCGGCGTCGATGGCGCTGTCACCAAGTGCGCGGGCCGAGGGCCCGCCAATGGTGATCAGACGCGACAACCGGCTGGCCGCGGCGACGCGACCGCAGTCCTGGTGCAACGACAGCGACAGGTCACCAAGTTCGAGCATTTCGCCGATCACGGCCACCCGGCGCGCCGCCCAGGTGCGCGCCAGCACCGCGAGCGACAGCTTCAGCGCCGACGGGCTGGAGTTGTAGGAATCGTCGATCACCGTGACGCCCCTGGGGAGCCGCAACGTGGCGCCGCGCTTCGAGGACGGCTGCAGGTGTGCCGCCGTCTCGACAATGTGATCGAGGGTGACGTCGAGGTCGAGGGCCACGGCGGCGCCGGCCAGCACGTTCATCAGGTGACCGCGGCCGAGCAGCGGCACACGCAGGTCGCGCTCACCCGCCGGCGTGATCAATCGGCACTTGGTGCCATCGAGGCCGAGGTCTTCGACGTCGACGGCGCGCACCTCGGCACGTTCGGACAGACCGAAGCGAACCTGGCGGCCAGCGAAGGCACCGGTCCGCGCCATCACCTGATCGTCATCGGCGTTGGCGACGAGCAACGTGCGCGCCTCGGCGTGTTCGAGAATTTCGGCCTTCGCATCGGCAATGCCGTCGGCGGATCCGAAGTGGCCGATGTGGGCTTCGCCGACGTTGGTCCAGACGCGAACCTCCGGCGTGGCCACGTCGACCAGCACCCGGATTTCGCCTGCGTGATTCATGCCCAACTCCATCACCGCTACCTCCGCCCCGTGCCGCAGTTCCAGCAGCGACAGCGGCAATCCCAGGTGGTTGTTCAGGTTGCCCTGGTTCTTCACCACCCGATGCGCGCCGCCCAGCAACGCCGCAATCACGTCCTTGGTCGTGGTCTTCCCGGCACTGCCGGTGATCGCCACGACCGTCGCGCCCGACTCGCGCCGCACGTAGCGCGCCAGGTCCTGCAAGGCGCGGGTGGTGTCGGCCACCTCGATCACGAACGAGTCACTCTCGTCCGGCATCACGACCGGGCGATTGACCACGACGCCGGCGGCGCGTCGCCGCGACGCCGCGCCGACAAACTCATGACCGTCGCGGGCCGCAACGATCGCGAAGAACAGGTCGCCGGTCGTCAGCGTGCGGCTGTCGATCGAAAACCCGGTCACGTAGTGGTCGCTGTCGCCGGCCACCAGGCGGCCGCCCATCGCCGCCGCGAGAGTGGCGGCTGCGAGTGGAATTTCCGCTGCCACTAACTGCCCCTCGCCGTCGTCCGGCGGCGCTTCGCCATCGCCGCCCGCGCCACTTCACCGTCGTCAAACGGCAACACGCGGTCGCCAATCTGTTGGTACTTCTCGTGGCCCTTGCCCGCGATCAAGACCACGTCGCCGGCCTCGGCCATGGCGATGGCGCGGTCAATCGCGTCGGCGCGGTCCACCAGGGCGACCACGGTCGGGGTCCGCGACTGGCTGCCCGCGGGAATGCCGCGCTCGATTTCCTCGATGATGCGTTTCGGGTCTTCGGTGCGCGGGTTGTCGGACGTGATCACGACCACGTCGCTCAACCGGGCGGCGACCATGCCCATCAACGGCCGTTTCGACCGATCGCGATCGCCGCCGCAGCCAAACACCGTGACCAGGCCGCGCCTGCTCAACGGCCGAGCCGTCTCGAGCAGGTTCCGCAGCGCGTCGTCGGTGTGGGCGTAGTCGACGACGGCGGTGACGTCGTCGTCGGGACCCGACACCACTTCGAAGCGGCCCGGCACGCCTGACAGTCCGGCGACGCCCCGTTCGATCGCGTCGATCGGGACGTCCAGCGAGACGGCGGTCGCCGTGGCGGCAAGGATGTTGTAGACGTTGGGTCGGCCAACCAGCTTCGACTGGATGTGCACGACGCCTGTGGGCGTGGTCACGTCGAATCGCAAGCCGGTCAGCGTCATGGCCACCGGGCCCGGCCGCACGTCGGCGGGCGCGGTGATGGCGTAGGTCACCGGCCGGCCGCAGATCTCGACTAGCGACGCGCCCCTGGGATCATCCAGGTTGATCACCGCAGGCGCATCACGCGGCAACATCTCGAACAGGCGGCGCTTGGCGGCGAAGTACGCCTCCATGTCTTCGTGAAAATCGAGATGGTCGCGGGTCAGGTTACTGAACACCGCCGCGGCGAAGTGCATGCCATCGACTCGCTTCAGCGACAGCGCGTGCGACGAGACCTCCATGACGGCGGACTGGTTGCCCATCCGCAGCATGTCGCTCAACAGGTGCTGCAGATCGGGGGCTTCGGGCGTCGTGCGCGACGCTTCGCGGTCCTCGCCGCCAATGCGGTAGGCCACGGTGCCGAGCATACCGGCCCGCAGGCCCGCCTCGTCCAGCATCGCGGTCAGCAGGTAGGCGGTGGTGGTCTTGCCGTTGGTGCCGGTGACGCCGATCACCGGCATGCGCCGGCTGGGATGATCGAAGAAGCGGTCGGAGAGCAGCGCCAGGGCGAGTCGCGCATCCCGAACGACGAGCCAGGGGACGGGCACAGCGGCCGGTGGCGGGACTTCCGAGATCACGGCTTGCGCACCCCGTGCGAGCGCCTGATCGGCGAAGGCGGTGCCATCGGCCTTGAGCCCCTTGAGCGCGACGAAGATCGCGTTTGGCACCACCCGGCGCGAGTCGTACGCCACGGCGGCCAAAGGCCGGTCCAAAGCAGTCCCTGCTGGAGGTGGCTCAACCACCAGCTCCTGCAAGGTGTGCCACGCGTCGCCGAGGTTCACCGTGGGTCTCCGAGGATGCCGGTCGGGCGAGGCGGCGGACGGCGGTTCAAGACGAGCGTGCACGCACCGCCGGGTTCGACCAACGAACCGGGCGCCGGGTTCTGATCGACGACCACGCCGGCGCCTTCCATGCGCACGGTCAGGCCGAGGCGGGCGAGTTCGCGAAGCGCATCCCGCGCGCTCATGCCGCGCAGGTCGGGCAGTCCACCGCCGTCGGGCATGCTCGCGGGCATCGTCATGACCGTCGGCCCCATCGGCGCGGCCGCGGCCGTCACCGGGCTGTCGTTCCGACGAGCCACGAGCACGGGCGGCAGCGGGTTGATGGTCGGCGTGACCCCCAGCAGTCGCAGGCTCGCGTCGGCGATGTTCTTGAAGATGGGCGCGGCAATCGCGCCGCCGGTGTCGCCGCCCACGCGCGGTGAATCAACCATCACGATCACGGTCATGATCGGATTGCGTGACGGCACAAAGCCGATGAACGAGACGTTCTGCTGCGATGACGAGTAGCGACCGTGGACCAGCTTGTCGGCGGTACCAGTCTTGCCGGCCACCGTGTAGTTGACGAGGCGCGCTCTTTTCGCGGTGCCCTCCGTGACCACCGACTCCATGATCGTCGTCAGCGTTGCCGCGGTCTCGGGCAGGATGGCGCGGCGCACCGCCTTCGGCGGCACCGCTGTGCGCACCCCGCCCTTGACGGTGGCGCGGACGACGTGCGGTTCATAGAGCGTCCCGCCGTTGGCGATCACGCTGGCGGCCGCGGCCATCTGCAGCGGCGTCACACCGACCTGGTAGCCCATCGACACCGACGCCAACGCGCTGTCGTTCAGCTTTGACGGGTTCCAGACAATGCCGGGACTCTCACTCGGAAAATCCGGTGACGAGGGTTTGCCGAAGCCAAAGCGACGAATGTAGAGGCCCATGCGCTCGGGGCCAACCATCAGGCCCACCTTGATCGCACCGACGTTGCTCGACTTCACGATCACGTTCGCGAACGTCAGCACCCCGTAGTCGTGGCCCATGTCGGTAATCGGTCGACGGCCGGGGAACTTGATCACGCCACCCTGGGTGTCGACCAGGTCGTCAGGTGTGATCACGCCTTCCTGCAGCGCCGCCGAGGCGGTGACGATCTTGAAGGTCGAGCCGGGCTCGTACAGGTCCTGCACCGCGCGGTTGCGGAGCGCGCTGTCGCTGGTGCCCTGGTACTGGTTCGGGTTGAAGGTCGGCCAGCTCGCCATCGCGAGAATTTCGCCGGTGTGCGGGTCCATCGCGACCGCGGTGCCGCCATCGGCGCGCGCGGCAGCGACGCCGGCCGTCAGCTCGCGTTCGACGATGAACTGCAACTGCTCGTCGATGGTGAGCTCAAGTGAGCCACCGGTGGTCGGTGGCCGGTCGAGGCGGCTGAACGCATGGCCGCGCGCGTCGGTCTGCACCAGCATGGTGCCCTCGCGGCCGCGGACCGACTTGTCGTAGGTCGCTTCAAGGCCGTGCAGGCCGGCATTGTCGGTGCCGACGTAACCGAGCAGGTGGGCAGCCAGCTCGCGGTTGGGATAGAACCGCTTGCTCTCCTTCATGAAGCCGATGCCCTTCATTTCGAGGGCGGCAATGCGCTTGGCCTCGATCGGCGTCGCGCGGCGCTTGACGTACTGAAAGGAGGTCAACGATCCATTGCGCCGCTTGCGGGTCAGGCGCTCGACCAGTTGGTCGCGATCTTTCTGGTCGCACTCATCAAAGGCGCCGCACAGCCTGTCGGCTGCCTTGACGGCATCGTCAATGTCGGTCGGGACGGCGTAAATGGTGTCGGCATCGACGCTGTAGGCCAGCAGCCGGCCGTGTCGATCGACGATCTCGCCGCGCTTGCCCGGCGTCTTCTGGGTTTCCGACTGCTGGCGTTCGGCCCGCAGCGACAGCTCATCGTGCTGCCATACCTGCAACACGACTAGTCGCACTTCGATTGCCACGACCCAACAGACGAGCACCACCGCCGCCACCATGAGGCGACGCCGGAGCACTGGGCGCCAGTTGAGGTCAGGCGGTGCGGCCACGTTCGTTGTTTCCTACCGGCTGGCGACGACCGAGCGGGCGGGTGCCTCGGGCGGCGTGACGCGCTCCAGGACCACGGCCTCGGCATCGCCGGGGCTGACCATGCCGAGACGTTCGGTGGCGAGCTTCTCAATCCGCTGCGGCGAGCGCAGCGTTTCCATTTCGAGCCGGAGGTGGCGGTTGATGTCGTTCTCCGCCGAGCGATCGCGCTGCATCTGCTCGAGCTTGTAGCCGTGGCGCAGCAGTTCGAAGTGCTGCCAGGCCGAGAACAGCAGCACCATGACCAGCACCAAGCCGATGCCGAGCGACATCCACAAATCGCGCAGGCGCCGTTCGTCGACCTCGCGCACGATCTGGTTGTTGCGGAAGTCCTTACGAATTTCGTATTCGAAGGTCCCTGCCTTGTTCATCGCCCCTCCCGTTACCTGATTCGCTCTGCGGCGCGCAGCTTGGCGCTGCGGGCCCGTGGGTTGACGGCCGCCTCGGCGTCGCCGGCAATCACCGGATGCTTCGTCAGCACCTTGATGACCGCGTCGTCGCCGCGCGCCAGATCGCGCAACGTGTGTTTCACCACCCGGTCTTCGAGGGAGTGAAACGCAATCAGCCCGAGCCGTCCCTCGACCTGCAGCCGCGAGGCCGCCCGGCCGATAAACGAATCGAGTTCATCCAGCTCGCGGTTGACCCAGATCCGCAGCGCCTGGAAGGTGCGCGTCGCCGGATCGATCCGCTGCCAGCCGCGTGCGGCAACACCTCGCCGCACAATCTCCGCCAGCCGCCCGGTAGTCGTAATCGGCGACTGCCCCCGGGCCATGACGATGGCGCGGGCCACTTGCCGCGACCGCCGCTCTTCGCCAAAGCGATAAATCACGTCGGCCAGTTCCGTTTCGTCGACCCGATCGAGCAGGTCGGCGACGGTCTCGCCCTGGCTGCGGTCCATGCGCATGTCGAGCGGTTCGTCGCGCTTGAAACTGAACCCGCGGCCATCCGTATCCAACTGCATCGACGACACGCCGAAGTCGGCCAACAGGCCCGTTACCTCGGTCACTCCTTGCCGGTCGAGCACCTCGGCCACCTCGCGGTAGTCGGCGTGCACGAACGTGACGCGGTCGGCGAACGCCGCGAGTGTGTCCTTCGCGATCGCGATCGCGTCGGTGTCACGATCGATCCCGATCACCCGGGTCGCGCCGCTTTCCAGCAGCATCCGCGAGTGCCCGCCGAGACCGAGCGTGCAGTCCACGAAGATGCCGCCGCGCTCGGGTTGGAGCAGCGATCGCACTTCGTCGAGCAGGACCGGGACGTGTCGTGCGCCGTCCACTAGATCCCGAAGTCAGACAAGGCACGCGCATCTTCGTCGGTGAACGGCTCGGTGAGCAGTCGCGCAACAAAGCGGTCGTGGTTCCAGACCTCGAGAAAATTCTGCTGCCCCAGCACGTCGACTTCGCCGGTCATCAAGGCGCTGTCACGCAGCCGGGGCTGAATCAGGACGCGGCCCTGGGGGTCGAGTTCCGCGACCTGACCGTAAAAGTTCACACGATCCAGGTACTTCTGCCGCGCGGGATGGGTGGAAGGCATCAGCGCAACGCGGCGTTCGACGTCGAGCCATACCGGCATTGGATAGATGCGTACGGACTGGCCGGTCAGGCTCGTCACGAACAGCTCAGAGCCGTGATCTTTCTGAATCACGACCCGAAAGCCGTTCGGGACCTTGAGTCGGCCCTTGTCATCAATTTTCGCTGGTGAGTTGCCCCGAAGCACATCTATCTCCCACTAAACTCCACAAAAATCCACTCGGATAGTAAGATGGAGCCCGAGGGCTTGTCAACGCACAAGTGCTTCAAACGATTAGCTGTCTATCGTTTACGCCTTTGTTTCGCCGTCAACGCGAAGGTGTGTCATTTTTTTGACTACCACATGACGAGGACAGGCGAAGGGGCGGAGAATCGCGTGCTACGATTGCCGCTTCCCGGCAGAGAATATTTTTCCTGAACCCGATGGCATCGCCGAACACGGTCACCATCGTTGTCCCCGCCTTCAACGAGCGCGACAGCATCGCGGCGGTGGTCACGAACCTGCGCGCCGCGGCGGCGTGGCACGAGGTGCTGGTCGTCGACGACGGCTCGACGGACGGTACTGGTGCGGCCGCCGCCGCGGCCGGGGCCCGGGTGGTGACGCATCCCTACAACAAGGGCAACGGCGCGGCCGTGAAGTCGGCGATCCGCGCCGCCACCAGCGAATGGCTGACGATCGTGGACGGCGATGGCCAGCATCGTGCCAATGACGTGGCGCGGCTGGTGGCGCGGCTAGGCGAGTTCGACCTGGTCATCGGCGCGCGCTCGGCCGACAGCCAGGCCACCACTGGCCGGCGGATTGGCAACGCGGTGCTGAACTGGCTGGCCAGCTACCTCACGGAGCGGCCGATTCCGGACCTGACCTCGGGCTTGCGGGCTGCTCGCCGGGAGTGCCTGCTCGAGTTCATCCACCTGCTGCCGAACGGCTTTTCCACACCCACCACGACCACGCTGGCGTTCATCAAGGCCGGTTACAATGTAGCGTTCGAACCCGTCGGGGCGTTGCCACGAGTCGGCACGTCAAAGATCCGACTGGCCAGCGATGGCGCGAAGTTCCTGCTGATCTTGTTGAGAGTCATCACCATCTTCAGCCCACTCCGGATCTTTGCCCCGGTGGGCGCCGCCGCCTTCGCTCTTGGCGCGGGCTACGGGGCGTGGAACTTTGCGTCTCACGATCGCATTCCCAATGGCGCAGTGTTGTTGCTGATGTTCGCGGTGATTGTCATGCTGGTCGGCCTGGTCTCAGAGCAGATCGCGTCGCTGCGCTTCGAAGGGCGGCGAGAGCGATGAAGACGCTGGTCCTGGTCCCGACCTACAACGAACGGGACAACCTGCCGGTCCTGGTGGCCGACATCCTTGCGGTGCCCGGCACCGAGGTGATGGTGCTCGACGATCAGTCGCCCGACGGCACCGGCGCGGTGGCCGATGCCCTGGCCGTACGGTATCCGGGCCGGGTCCGCGTGCTGCATCGCACCGGCCAGCGCGGCCTGGGCGTGTCGTATCTTGACGGCTTCCGCCATGCCATCGCCAGCGATGCCGAGCTGGTCTGCCAGATGGACGCCGACCTGTCGCACGATCCGAAGTACCTGCCGGCGATGATCGCGCTTGCCACCGGCGGCGCCGACCTGGTGATCGGTTCGCGTTACCTCAACGGCATCAGCGTCGTGAACTGGCCGCTGCGCCGGATCATCCTCAGCTCATGTGCCAACTTCTACATCCGCACCGTCACCGGCCTTGGGCTGAACGACATCACGACCGGCTACCGCTGCTGGCGGCGCACCTCGCTGGCGAAGCTGCCGCTCGACAAGATCGTCTCCGAGGGTTACGCCTTCCTGCTGGATGTCACTTTCATGGCCGCCGACGCCGGCCTGCGCATCGTCGAGTCACCGATCATCTTCGTGGAGCGCCGCCAAGGCGCGTCCAAGCTATCGAGCGGGGTGCTGCTCGAGTCGTTGGTCACGCCCTGGAAACTGATCCTGCGTCACGGCCGGCTGAGGCAGACGCGCACCCGCGGGGCGCGGTAGTGGCGCCGGTGCCCAGCCTGAGCGTGTTCTTTCCCGCCTACAACGACGCCGGCACCATTGCCAGCCTCGTGATGACGGCCGTGCAGGTGGCCGGCACGCTGACACCTGACTTCGAAGTGATCGTCGTCAACGACGGCAGCCGGGACGATACCCCGCGGCTTCTCGACCAGCTGGCGCGCATCTATCCGGATCACGTCCGGGTCGTGCATCACGAGCAGAACCGGGGCTACGGCGGCGCGTTGCGCACCGGATTTGCGACCGCCACCAAGGACTGGGTGTTCTACACTGACGGCGACGGCCAGTATGATCCGTCAGAAGTGACGGCACTCTGGACGAAGATGACCGACGATGTCGACTGGGTCAACGGCTGGAAGATCAGCCGCTCTGACCCGGCCCACCGCATTGTGATTGGCCGCCTGTACCATCACGTTGTCAAGACCTTGTTCCGCTTGCGCGTGCGCGACGTCGATTGCGATTTTCGCCTGATGCGCCGGCGCATCTTTGAGACCGTGCATCTTGAGAAGGACAGCGGCGTGATCTGCGTGGAGATGATGAAGAAGTTTCAGGACGCCGGTTTCCGCGTCGCGGAGCATCCGGTTCATCACTATCACCGGGCCCATGGCAGGTCGCAGTTCTTCAACTTCGCGCGGGTCTTTCGCACGCTGGTTGACTTGATGAAGTTGTGGTGGCAGCTGGTGGTGCGACGCGCGCACCTGAAGGGCGCCCGATGACCCCGCCGCAGTTTTACCAGGGTCGCCGCGTCATGATCACCGGCGGCCTCGGCTTCATCGGCAGCAACCTCGCGCATCGCCTGGTCCAGCTCGGCGCCGATGTCCTGCTGGTCGATTCGCTGATCCCTGACTACGGCGGCAACCTGTTCAACATCGCCGGCATCGAATCGAAGTTACGGGTCAACGTCGCCGACGTGCGGCAAGCCAGCACCATGAACTACCTGGTGCGCGACCGCGAAGTGATCTTTAACCTGGCCGGCCAGGTGAGTCACATCGACAGCATGCAGGACCCCCATACCGACCTCGAGATCAACTGTCGCAGCCAGTTGACCCTGCTCGAGGCGTGCCGCCATCACAACCCGGGCGTCAAGGTGGTCTACGCCAGCACGCGCCAGATTTACGGGCGGCCCGACGCGCTGCCGGTGACCGAGCGCCATTTAATACGGCCCACCGACGTCAACGGCATCAACAAGGCCGCCGGCGAATACTACCACCTGGTCTACAACAACGTCTTCGGCGTCCGCGCCTGCGCCTTGCGGCTGACCAACGTCTACGGTCCGCGCCAGCTCTTGCGGCACAACCGTCAGGGCTTCATCGGCTGGTTCATCCGCCTGGTGCTCGAAAATCGCGAGATCGAAGTCTTCGGCGACGGCCTGCAGGTGCGCGACTTCGTCTACGTCGACGATGCGGTGGCAGCGTTCCTGGCGGCGGGCGCCAGCGACGCCGTGAACGGCGAAGCCTTCAACGTCGGCGGCGACGAGCATATCGCGCATCGCGACCTGGTCGCGCTGCTGGTCGAGCTGGCCGGCCAGGGCCGCTACCGGTTCGTCGAGTGGCCGAAGGAGAAGAAGGCCATCGACATCGGCAGCTTCTACGCCGACTCCTCGCTGTTCATGACCCGGACGGGCTGGCTACCGGCGGTGCCGCTGCGCGAGGGCTTCGCGCGCACGTTCGACTACTACCGCGCCCACATGGCTCACTATGTCGATCCAGGTTCCGTTTAACGCGCTACGTCCCGGCGACGACGCCGCCGACGTCAGGGCTGCGATCGATCGGGTGATTGCCAGCGGCTGGTTCGTGCTGGGTCCGGAAGTTGAAGCGTTCGAGGCGGAGTTCGCCGCCGCCAGCCAGGTGCCCTATGCCGTCGGCGTCGGCACCGGCACCGATGCGCTCACGCTCATCCTGCGCGCGCTCGACATTGGTCCCGGCGATGAAGTGATCACGCCGCCGTTGTCGGCGGCCTACTCGGCGCTTGCGGTCATGATGGCCGGCGCCCGCCCGGTGTTCGCCGATATCGATGCGGCGCGGCTGACACTCGACCCGCGGGCCACCGAAGCCGCGATCACTTCGCGCACCAAAGCGATTCTGCCGGTGCACTTGTACGGTCAGGCCGCCGACATGAGCGCCTTCGAAGCCATTGCCACGCGACACAATCTGGTCCTGATCGAAGATGCCGCGCAGGCCCAGCTCGCGATGTGCGACGGCCGGCCCATCGGCACCATCGGCATTGCCGGGGCCACCAGCTTTTATCCCACCAAGAACCTCGGTGCACTCGGCGACGCCGGCGCGGTGATCACGCGCGATGCGCAACTGGCGGCGCGCATCAAGCGCCTGCGCAACGGCGGACAGACGTCGCGGTATCACCATGAAGAGGCCGGCGCCAACAGCCGCCTCGATGAACTGCAGGCGGCGATCTTGCGCGCGCGACTTCCGTACCTGGCCGCTTGGACGACGAGGCGCCGCGCGATTGCGGCGCGCTATCGCTCGGCGATCGTCCCGCCATCGCTGAGCGTGCCGCGCCAGTTCGACGCGGGCCACGTCTATCACCTGTTCCCGGTTCTGACGCCGTACCGTGATGCCTTCCAGGCGCACTGCCTCGCGCAGGGTGTCGAGACGCTGATTCACTATCCGGTGCCCATCCCCAGGCAGCCGGCGCTCTCGTCGACCAACCCGGCGATGTGCCCGGTCGGCGATCGGGTGTGCGCCGAGGTGGTGTCGCTGCCGATGTACCCAGCGCTGTCAGACGGCCAGGTCTCGGCGGTTATGGGCGCCTTTACCTCGTTCGTCCCGCCCGCCCAATAGGCGTCCGGCCACGACGGGGCCGCGACGGACGGGTCTCGCTCGATGCCACCAGTGTGCCGGTCAGGACCATCCTGAACGAATGGGCCAGGCTGGGCGGCACGAAGGTGATTGGCGGGGTGCCGCAGCGGCTGCCCGTGCGCCAGGTGAAGCAGGACGAGGAACCCGAAGACGAGCCGGATCCGAAGGGGATGTTCCAGAACCCGCCTCCCGGGGGGGGCATAGCCCCCGTCTCACGGTCACGCGGCGCCTCAGTTTCACCCCCGTTCTCGTCACCAGCCTCGCGTACAATTCATGCGTCCCTCGTGCAGTTGTGTCTGGACGCGGCTTGTATTGATCCATGGCGGAGATCGAACGCTACACCCCTGACGATCGTCGGGGCATCGAGCAGATACATCGGCGGACGCTCGGCAACGAGGCTGCCGATCGCCTTCGCTTGCGCTGGGATTGGGTTCGTCGCAACCCGGCCGGTGGCGTTGAGCCACCATATTGGGTCGTCCGCGAAGGTCCGACGCTGATCGCCGCCACTGCGCTGCTGCCGGTCCGCGTGATCGTTGGCGGGATTGAGGCCGCGGGCACCTGGAGCACGGATCCGCTGGTGGTCGCTGAGCGGCAACGACAGGGGCTGGGCGGTTCGCTGCTGCGGGCGTGGGATCGCGGCACGAGCGTGGCCCTGGGCGCCGGCCTGTCGTCGGCGACGCGCGCGCGCCTGGAGGCAATGCGCTGGCCGAAGGCGCAGTCACTGTCGTGCCTGGTCAAGCCGATCAGCCGCCGCGCGTTGCGCATTCCGACCTGGCCTGTCGCCATCAACCGGCTGGTCTCGGCGCTGGCGCTGCCGGTGGTGCGGCTGGTGTCGAGAGTGCAGCCGCTGCGCGAAGAGGTGGAGGTCGTCCGCCGCTTCGACGAGCGATCCGATGGTCTGTGGGCACGCCTGGCCAACCGGTTCGCCATTGCCGTCAAGCGCGATGCACGTTACCTGAACTGGAAGTACATCGAGCCACCTCACGTCCGTTACACGGCCGCGTTGTTGCGCCGTGGCGAGGAGGTCGACGGGTACGTGGTCTATCGGCACCTGCGCGAACCTCAAGGCCGCGTGACGCAGATTGTTGACCTGCTTGCCGATCCGAGTGACGAACGCGGATTGAAGACGTTGGTGCGCTGGGTCGACCGCGAAGCCCGGGCCGCCGATTCCGACAAGATTCGGTGTTACGCGACGCACGCCGCCTACCGGCGAGTGCTGCGGCGGTCGGGCTACTTCATGGTGAAGTCGAGCATCGATCTCACGGTGAAGGTCAACGCACCCGAGACGCCTCGCGAGTTTTACCAGTCGACGGATGACTGGCACTTCACGCTCGGGGACGGCGAACTGGATCACTAGTCAACAGACCTCGTAGCCTCCGGCGTGAGCCGGAGCTCAGCGAAAGAGCAGAAACATGTCGTTAGAACAATCGCTTACCGCCGACATCGTGACCGCGATGAAGGCGAAAGATGCCACGCGGCTAACCGCACTTCGCATGCTCAAGAGCGCGCTCACCAATAAGAGCATCGAGAAGGGCCGCGCCCTTGAAACGACTGAAGAATTGCAAGTGGTCGCGATGCTGGTCAAACAGCGCCGCGACTCGATCGAGCAGTTCACCAAGGGCGGGCGCGTCGACCTCGCTGACAAGGAACAGGCCGAGATCGCCATCCTCGATGCCTACCAGCCGGCCGCGGCCAGTGATGAAGAAATTGTCGCCGCCGTGAAGGCGGCGGTCGCCGAAACCGGCGCCACCACGGCCAAGGACATGGGGAAGGTGATGAAAGCAGCCATCGCCGCCTTGGCCGGCAAGACCGTCGATGGCAAAAAGGTGAACGAGGAAGTCCGGCGGTCCCTCGGTTAGTCACGACAACCGGGCAAATAGTGGGATAACCGGGCAAACATTTTCCCGGGGTGGACCGTCTGTACTTTTGAAAGGCCTAGTCAGCCTCTCACCATCCTCCTCAGGGCTCAAGCCGAACGGCCTGAGCCCTGTTTTTTTCTGCTACCCTTGCGCTGACTGATGCCCGATTCCCCACCACGCCTGGCCCGGTCTGCCGGGGTCTTCGGGCTGGCCACCATCACCAGCCGTATTCTCGGGCTGGTTCGGGATCAGGTCCTCTCCTACTACTTCGGCGCCGGCACCACGGCTGACGCGTTCCGGGTCGCGGGGCGCATTCCCAACCTCGTGCGTGACCTCTTCGCCGAAGGCGCGATGAGCGCGGCGTTTGTGCCGACGTTCACCAGGCAGCTGACGCTGCACGGCCGAGACCGCGCCTGGACCCTCGGCAGCTCGGTCATCAACGCGTTGCTCCTGGTCACCGGTGTCCTGGTAATCGCCGGCATCGTCTTCGCCGAGCCGTTGGTACGGACCTTCGCTCCGGAGTTCAGCAACGTACCGGGCCAGGTCGAATTGACGGTGCACCTGACGCGCATCATGCTGCCCTTCCTGACCATGGCGGCGCTGGCGGCCGCGCTGATGGGCATGCTGAACTCGCTGGGACACTTTTTCGTCCCGGCGCTGTCGCCGGCGATGTTCAACGTCGCGGTGATTGCCATCTCCGTGATATTCATTCCCCTGGCGCCAAGCCTGGGCCTGGCCCCGATCACGATCGTCGCGATTGCGACCCTGGCAGGCGGCATCGGCCAGCTTGTCATTCAGTGGCCGCCGCTTCGCAAAGAGGGCTTCCACTATCGTCCGACCATCGACATTCGCGACGAGGGCCTGCATCGCGTGTTGTTGTTGATGGGACCGGGCACCATCGGTATGGCGACGACGCAGATCAACGTGTTCGTCAACACCATGCTGGCGACCAGCGCCGGCACCGGGGCGGTCACCTACCTAGATCTCGCGTTCCGGTTGATGTACCTGCCGATTGGCCTGTTCGGTGTCTCGATCGCAGCAGCGTCCACGCCCGCGGTGTCACGGCTGGTGGCCGAAGGCAACCTCGACCGCATTCGCTCGACGCTGGCTGGCGCGATCACGTTGATGCTGCTGCTGAACGTGCCGGCGACACTTGGCCTGATCGTCCTGGCGCAACCAATCGTCGCGGTCATCTTCGAACGCGGCCGGTTCACCGCGGCCGATACGATGGCAACCGCCGCGGCCCTGCAGTTCTATGCCCTGGGACTGGTCGGCTACTCGGTGGTGCGCATTGTCTCGCCTGCTTTTTACTCGCTGCACAAGAGCCGGATCCCGGTGATGGTGAGCATGGCCTCGGTGGTGGTGAACGTCGCGCTCAACTGGTGGCTGGTCGGCCGCCTGGGCTTTCGCGGTCTCGCGCTTGGCACTTCGATCACGGCGCTCGTGAACGCGAGCGTCCAACTGTGGCTGATGCGCCGCGAGTTGAACGGCATCGACGGCGACCGCATCGTCCACTCGCTGGTCCGCATCGTCGCTGCCACGGCAGCGATGGCGGTCGCGGCCTGGGGCGCCAACGTGTTGCTGGTGATGTCGCTGCCGGGTAGTGGGTTAGTGCTGCAAGTCACTCGGTTGACGCTGAGCATCGGCGCGGCGGTGCTGACGCTGGCCATGGCCGCGCAGCTGTTGCGGATCCCGGAGTTCGGCGAGGCCAGGGACCTGGTGCTGGGACGGCGCCGCAGGATGGGGAAGTGAAGGACCGCGGCTGGCTCGGCCTGCACACCTCGATCTGGAAGATCGCCTCCACGCACGTCGTGGTTGACGCCTACACCAACATCTACGCGCCCCTGCTGCCGTTGCTGATCCCGCACTTGAACCTGTCGCTGGCGACCGCCGGCACACTCGCGATGTGCTTCCAGCTGGCGAACTCGGTGTCGCAACTCGGCTTCGGCGCGCTGGCCGATCGCTGGCGGCCGCGCCTGTTGGTGATGACCGGGCCGCTGCTCGCGGTCGTGGTGCTGAGCTTCGTGGGGCTGGCGACGACGCCGCTGATGCTGGGGGTGATCCTCGTGCTCGGCGGCCTGGGAGGCGCGGCGTTCCATCCGGCGGCCGCGGCCTTGGTCTACCGCTTGGCCGATCATCGCAAGGGTCTCGCCATGTCCGCGCACCTCTCGGGCGGCTCGCTGGGTTTTGCCGCCGCGCCCCTGTTGTTCGCGCCGTTCATTGCCTACATGGGCCTGCGCTGGTCGCCGCTGATCATGATTCCCGGGCTGATTGCCCTGGCATGGACGCTGCGCCAGGTCCCGCCGCTAACGTTGCCAGCAGCACACGAGCGATCCACGTTGGCCTCGCTGCGGCCGGCGGCCGTGCCGCTCGCGCTGCTCTACTTCACGATCGTGCTCCGCACGGCGACCACCTACGGGTTCATGACGTTCACGCCGACGCTGCTGACGCAACAGGGTTACACGATTGCCGAGGCGAGCGGCGCGGTATCGCTGTATCTGTTTGCCAGCGGCATTGGCGGCTTCATCGGCGGGCCGCTGTCAGACCGCGTCGGTCCGCGTCGCGTGATCGTGTGGTCGCTGGTCGCGGCGGTGCCCTTCATGGCGCTGGCGCCGCATTTGCCGCCGCTTGGCTTCACGGCCATGCTCGCGATCGGCGGGTTGTTGCTGCAATCGACGTTGCCCATCAGCATCACCTTCGCCCAGACCTTCGTCACCGGCGGCGCCGCAACCGTGTCCTCGCTGATGATGGGGTTTGCCTGGGGCATGGGCAGCTTGACCGTGCCGCTGGTCGGCATGGGCGCGGATCGGTTCGGGATCCGGCCGACGCTGGCGATCGTGGCGTTCGTGCCGCTACTGGCGGCGGCGTTCGCGGCCGGGCTGCCGCAGACCGGTGCCGTCCGCAGTGAGACGGGAACGCCGGTCGCGCCACTCCCGTAGTACGATTCAAGGACGCGCATGGCCCGTTATCCTTCATCTTCAGGTGCCTCGTATTCCTTTGGCCCCGGCGGCATGACCCCGGCCGTCAAGCTGCTGGTCATCACCAACGTGGTGATGTTCGTGCTGAACCTGATCGTGCCGACTATGACGCTGCGGCTTGGGCTCGAACCGCGAGCGGTGTTCGAGGACTTCGCGTTCTGGCAGCCGTTCACCTACATGTTTCTCCACAGCACCAGCGGGGTGGGTCATGTCCTGATCAACATGCTGTCGCTGTGGATGTTCGGCACCGAGCTCGAGCGCACGTGGGGCACGCGCTTCTTCACGAAGTACTACCTGGTTACGGGGGTCGGCGCGGCGGCGACCACGCTGTTGCTGGCGCCGTTCATTGACGGGATCTACTACTCGGTGACCGTCGGCGCCTCGGGCGCCATCTACGGCTTGTTGCTCGGCTACGGGATGTATTTCCCGAACCGGCCGATCTACCTGTATTTAATCTTCCCGATTCCGGCGAAGTACTTCGTGATGATCGTCGGCGCGATCGCGTTCTTTTCGGCGCTCGGCGGCCCGGGCGGCGGCATCGCGCACACGGCGCACCTCGGCGGGCTGATTGTCGGCTACCTGTATTTGAAGGGCCTGCGGGCGCGGCCGCTCGACGAACTGAAGTACCGCTGGCTGCGCTGGAAGATGGGCCGGGCGCGCAGCAAGTTCGATGTCTATTCCGGCGGCCGCTCAGACGATGACTGGAAGAGCGACTGGAAGAAACACATCCACTAGCTACTTGCCGCTGACGAACATCTGCGCGGGGCGGAAACCGGCCAAGCCGGCGATGATGTTCTGCGGGAAGGCCTCGAGCGCGGCATTGTAGACGGCGGCCAAGCCGTTGTAGCGCGTGCCGTCGGTTGGTTCTCCCGCCGTTTCTTGCGCGTCCAGCTGTTTCCACTCAATGAGAATTTGTCGCCGCAGGCGGTGCAGGCGGGCGTAGCTGGCCATCGCCCACATCGCTACGCCGGCAAGGACGGCGATCGTGAAGAGGACGTTCATTGGTGGATTGGGACTTGGGACTTGGGACTAGGGCCGTCAAGCCACAAGCCCCAGGCCTCAAGCCTGTTTTTTATCGTGGAAGTAAGTGTCGGTGCCGTCCAACCAGTCCTGCCGAATGGGGCTGAAGAGGTCCATCTCAAACGTGTCGTCGATGGCTTCGGCCTGGTGCGGAACCCAGGAGGGAATGTGCAGCACCTCGCCCTCGCGCACGGTGATTTCCTCGCCGTTGATCACGAACCGCAGGCCGCCCTGCAGCACGTAGGTCATTTGCTCGCTTTCATGCGAGTGCATGGGCACCAGGGCGCCACGCTTGAGGTAGATCTGGGTGACCATTTCGTGCTCGCCGGTAATGATCTTGCGGGAAATCATTTCGGTGACTTTCTCGAGCGCGATTTCGTCCCAACGATAGAGGCGTACGGATGGTGATGGCATAAGGATAACGGGTCAGTTGGTGCAGATTATAGCATCCACCCGGATGCTATAATTTTCATGACATGAAGGCTTCGACGCTGGTATCCAGACCCGATGCGCGCACTGCTGGGACCGCTGACCCGAGCATGCCGTGTGGTGGCCTGACCCGCGACCAGTTGCTGCGGGCCTACCGCACCATGCTGCTGTCGCGCCGCCTCGACGACAAGGAGATTCAGCTCAAGAACCAGAGCCTGATCTACTTCCAGATCAGCGGCGCCGGCCACGAAGCCGTGCTGACGGCCGCAGGCATGCACCTGCGCGCGGGCTACGACTGGTTCTATCCCTACTACCGCGATCGCGCGCTCTGCCTGCAACTCGGCGTGACCCCGACCGAGATGCTGCTGAGCGCCGTCGGCGCAAAAGACGATCCGAGCTCGGGCGGCCGGCAGATGCCGTCGCATTGGGGCCACACCGCCCTGAACATCCCCTCGCAGAGCAGCGCCACCGGCACGCAGTGCCTGCAGGCGGTGGGCGCCGGCGAAGCGGGCATGTTGTACGAGCGCATCAAGGCGATCGCCGATCGCGAGGAACGGTTCTACCCGGACGAGGTCACCTACGTTTCGATCGGTGAAGGCGCGACGAGCGAAGGCGAATTCTGGGAATCGCTGAACACCGCCTGCACCCGCAGCGTCCCGATGCTCTACCTGGTCGAAGACAACGGCTACGCCATCTCGGTGCCGGTCGACGTCCAGACGCCCGGCGGCGACATCTCGAAGCTGGTCGGGTCGTTCCCCAACCTCGAGGTCTTCCGCTGCGATGGCACCGACTTCCTTGACAGCTACCGCACGCTGGGCGAGGCGGTGGCGTGGGTGCGGCGCGAGCGCAAGCCGGCGTTCGTGCATGCCAAGGTGATCCGGCCGTACTCGCACTCGCTCTCGGATGACGAGCGGCTCTACAAGACGCCGGATGAGCGCAAGGCCGAGGCGCTGCGCGAGCCGCTGACCAGGATGCGGGCGTTCTTGCTCAGCGAACAGCTGGCCACCCAGAGCGACCTCGACGAGGTGGCGGCCTCGGTGGAGCGCGAGATCGCCGAAGCGACCGAGATCGCACTGAAGGCGGCCAAGCCGACGATTGAAACCGCCGGTGACTTCGTCTTCTCGCCGGATGTCGATCCCACCTCGGCGCGGTTCGAGACGCCGGCCCAGCCCGAGGGCAAGCCCGACACGATGGTGGCGGCGATCAATCGCACGCTCAAGGACGAGATGGCGAAGAACCCGCGCATGGTCGTGTTCGGCGAAGACGTCGCCGATGCGAGCAAGGCGGCGGCACTGGCGCAGTTGCCCGGCAAGGGCGGCGTGTTCAAGGTCACCCACGGCCTGCAGAAAGCGCATGGCGCCGATCGGGTCTTCAACTCTCCCCTCGCCGAAGCCAACATCGTCGGGCGTGCCGTCGGCATGGCCACCCGCGGCATCAAGCCGGTGGTCGAGATTCAGTTCTTCGACTACATCTGGCCGGCGATGATGCAGATCAAGGACGAGATGTCGATGCTGCGGTATCGCTCGGGCAACCATTGGTCGTGCCCGATGGTGTTGCGCGTGCCGATCGGTGGTTACCTGCGCGGCGGCGCGCCGTACCACAGCCAGTCTGGCGTGAGCATCTTCGCGCATTGCCCGGGCATCCGGATCGTGTTCCCAAGCAATGCGGTCGATGCGGCGGGCCTGCTCCGCACGGCGATTCGCTGCGACGACCCGGTGTTGTATCTCGAGCACAAGCACCTCTACCGCCAGACCTATAACAAGGGCGCCTACCCCGGCAGCGAGTTCATGATCCCGCTCGGCAAGGGCTCCGTGCGGCGCGACGGCACCGACATGGTGGTCGTGACGTGGGGTGCGCTGGTGCAGCGGTCGCTGTTGGCGGCCCAGCAAGCGGAGAAGGACGGCATCAGCGTCGCCGTGTTCGACCTGCGCACGATCATGCCGTACGACTGGGATGGCATTGCCGCCCTCGTCCGCAAGACCAACAAGGTGATCATCGCGCACGAAGACACGCTGACCTGCGGCTTCGGCGCCGAGATTGCGGCGCGGATTGGTGACGAGCTGTTCGAACACCTGGACGCGCCGGTCAAGCGGGTGGCCGCCATGGATTGCCCGGTCGCGTACTGCCCCGAACTCGAGGAAGTCATCCTGCCGCAGTCGGCGGACGTGCTCGCCGCCATTAAGGGTCTTGCAGCGTACTAGCACCACGGCGGGGGTGCGCACGGTGCAGTTTCGTGGCGCCGGGGTCGTGGCGCCGTCGAGCCTGTCCTTCACCGCCGCCGGGCGCCTGCTCATCACGCCTGGCTGCTACCAGTTCGTCCCCTGATGCCGCTGCCTTGACACCGGGCCGCCCCCGGATTGAAAATGAATGAATGTTCATTCATCGACGGACAAGCTGGTGGTGCCAGTAGCCGCGCGGCGGCTGATCGCGGTGAAACCGGCCGGCGCCACGGTCGACAAGCGTGAGCTGATCCTCCGCGCCGCCACCCGGGTGTTTGCCCAGAATGGTTTCTTCCAGTCACAGGTCGCCGATGTCGCACGGGTGGCCGGTGTCGCTGCCGGCACGGTCTACTTGTACTTCAAGGGCAAGGACGACCTGCTGGTCTCGATCTTCGAGCGGTCGATGAGCGGCTTCATTGCCGAGGGCCGGGCGGCCATGTCGGGTCTGGCCGATCCGGCCGAGCGGCTGCGCCGCATCGCCCACCTGCACCTCGGCCGCCTTGGTCGCGACAAGCACCTGGCCGTCGTGTTCCAGGTGGAACTGCGCCAGTCGGTGAAGTTCATGGAGCGCTTCTCGGCCACGTTCCTGCGGGACTACTTGAAGCTGATTCGCGATTCGATTGCCGACGGCCAGGCCAGTGGCGCGTTCCGCCGGGACATCAGCGCGACGACCGCCACGAAGATGTTCTTTGGCGCGCTCGATGAGATGGCCACCAACTGGATGCTGAGCCGACGGAAGTACGACCCCACCGCTGAAGCCGACGCGGTAGTTGACCTGTTTATCAATGGCGTCGGGACGCAGGTGAAACGATGATCGCTATCAATTCCGTCACCGTGCTCGGTGCCGGCACCATGGGTGCGCAGATCGCGCTGCACGGCGCCAACGCCGGCATCCCGGTGCTCTTGCTCGACCTCACGCCTGACCTGGCCCGGCAGGGTCTCGACAAGGCGCGCAAGCTGAAACCAGATCCCCAGTTCACGCCCGATGCCTACCGGTTGGTCTCGACCGGCAGCTTCGACACCCACCTGGATGCGATCGGCACGAGCGACTGGATCATGGAAGCGGTGGTCGAGCGGCTCGACATCAAACAGCAACTGCTGGCGCGAGTCGACGAGAAGCGCCGGCCTGGTTCGATTGTCAGCACCAATACCTCGGGCATTCCGATCGCGGCCCTCGCCGAGGGCCGCTCCGATGACTTCCGCCGGCACTGGGTCGGCACGCACTTCTTCAATCCGCCCCGCTACCTGCACCTGCTGGAGGTCATCCCGACCGCGCACACCGATCCGGCGGTCGTCGCCGCGGTGACCCGCTTCGGCGATCACATCCTCGGCAAGGGCGTCGTCGTGGCCAAGGACACGCCGAACTTCATCGGCAACCACATCGCCCTCTACGGCGTGGCACGGACCCTCGAGGTGCTGGCCACTGGCCGCTACACCATCGAAGAGATCGACGCGATCACTGGTCCGGCCCTCGGTCGTCCCGGCAGCGCGACGTTCCGGACCATGGACATTGCCGGCGTCGACATCCTGGCGCACGTGCTGCGCAACTTGAACGAGCGGCTGGCGACCGAGGCCGACCGCGCGGCCTTCGCGGTGCCGCCTCTGGTCGACGAGCTGATCAAGCGCGGGCAGCTTGGCGAGAAGACCGGCAAGGGCTTCTACGAGCGGCGCAAGAACGCCAAGGGCGAGAGCGAGATCTGGACGCTCGACCCGGCCACGTTCGAATACCGCGCCAAGCAGCCGGCTCGCATTGCCTCGATCGAAGCGGGCAAGACCATCGACGACCTGGCCGATCGCGTGCGTGCGCTCTTCAACGCCAGGGACAAGGCCGGCGAGTTCCTGCGCGCGACGCTGGCGCCGACGCTGGTCTACACCGCTCGCGTCACGCCCGACATTGCCCACTCGATTGACGACGTCGATCGCGTCATGCGATGGGGCTTTGGCTGGGACCTCGGGCCGTTCGAGTTGTTCGACATCATCGGTGTTCGCGAGGTGCTGGCTGCGGCCGAAGCCGTCGGCGGGCACGCGATGACCGGCGGCGTGCCGCCGCTCGTCGCCGGCTTGCTCGACGGCGGGCTCACCCGCTTCCGCGACGGGCTGGTCAAGCCGGCGGCGGCCGATCTGCAGATCCTCCGGACCGCGAAGGAACAAGGCCGGGTCATCAAGAAGAACGCCGGCGCGAGTCTCGTGGACCTCGGCGACGGCGTGATCGCGGTCGAATTCCACTCGAAGATGAACGCGATCGGCGGCGACACCGTGCAGATGCTGACGGCCGGGGTCAAGGAAGCCGCCAAGAACGGACAGGCGCTGGTGGTTGGTAATGACGCGCCAAACTTCTCCGCCGGCGCCAACCTCATGCTCGTCCTGCTCGAAGCCCAGGACGGCAACTGGGACGAGCTCGACATGATGATTCGCGCCTTTCAGCAGGCGACGATGGCACTGCGTTACAGTCCGGTGCCGGTCGTGGTCGCGACCGCCGGTCTCGCGCTCGGCGGCGGCACCGAGATCGCGCTGCACGGCGATCGCGTGCAAGCGGCGGCTGAGACCTACCTCGGACTGGTCGAGGTCGGTGTCGGCCTCATTCCCGGCGGTGGCGGCACGAAGGAAATGACGGTGCGAGCGATGGCTGAACTGCCCACGCCGCAAAGCGATCCGCTGCCGTACATTCAAAAAGCTTTTGAAACGGTCGCGCTCGCCAAGGTGTCGGCCAGCGGGCCAGACGCGCTGCGACTCGGCTACCTGGCCGCCACCGACGGGTTTTCAATGAACCGCGAACGCCTGATGGCTGACGCCAAGGCGAAGGCGCTCGAACGGGTGCGCGAGGGCTATCACGCGCCGGCGCCGAGATTGGCGATTTCGGTCGGCGGCGAATCCGTGACGGCGGCACTCAGCCTGGGTGTGCATCTGGCGTGGCGCGCCGGTCGTGCCACCGATCACGATGCGCTGGTGGGCCGCAAGCTCGCGCACATTTTCGGCGGCGGCAACTTGCCGCACGCCACGACTGTGACCGAGCAGCATTTGCTGGATCTCGAGCGCGAAGCGTTCATGAGCCTGGTGGGCGAGCGCAAGACGCTGGAACGCATCCAGCACACGCTCAAGACCGGAAAGCCGCTGAGGAATTGACAGGCTTGGGGCTTGAATGATTGATATCGGAACTGGGACGCCGATTGTGCTCATCCCCGGCCTGCAAGGCCGCTGGGAGTGGATGCGTCCGGCCGTCGAGGCGTTGGCGAAGCACTATCGCGTGGTGTCGTTCTCGTTGTGCGATGAGCGGAGCAGCCCGTTCCCCTGCGACTTGGCCGTGGCGTTTGACAATTACATCGCCCAGGTCGGCACCGCCATGGACCGGGCCGGGCTGTCTCAGGCGGCGATCGTCGGCGTGTCATATGGCGGATTGATTGCTGCGGAGTTCAGCGCACGGCACCCGGAACGCGTCTCGTCACTGGTGCTGGCATCGGCGCTGCACAGCGGATGGCGGCCGAACCAGGAGCAGCAGCGGTACTTGCGCGCGCCCCGGTTGATGAGCCCGGTGTTCGCGGCGACGGCACCGGCGCGCCTGCGGCCCGAAGTCACCGCGGCGTTTCCCGCGCTCGGTGCCCGGCTGCGGTTCATGGCGAGCCAGGGCGCGCGGATGGCGATGGCGCCGGCCTCGCCCTCGCGAATGGCGCGACGCGTGGCGTGGGCGACTGGTCATCGTTTCGCCAACCCGCAGAGCATCACGGCGCGCACCCTCGTGATCACCGGCGAAGCGGCGCTCGACCAGGTGGTCCCGGTGCAGGTGACCGAGCAATACATGACGGAGCTTCGCTCGGCGCAACGGGTGGTGCTCGAGCGAACCGGCCACCTCGGCATCGTGACGCGGCCTGATATTTTTGCGGACATTCTTGGAAGGTTTGTGGATGGCACCCGAATTCCTGCGTGAGATTCCCGGGCCAATGGGCCCGCTCGAGGCGTTGCTGGACTTGCCCGACGGCGAGCCGACCGCCGTGGCCGTGTTCGGCCACCCGCATCCGCTGCACGGCGGGACCATGCACACCAAGGCGCTGTACCAGGCCGCCAAGGCGCTGCCGCGCATTGGTGCAGCTGCGTTGCGTTTCAACTTCCGTGGCGTCGGCCGCAGTGCCGGCACCTTCGACTCGGGCCAGGGCGAGAAAGACGACTTCAAGGCCGCGATCGATTTCGCGGTCGAGCGCTACCCGGGCCTCCCGGTGTGGGCGATCGGCATGTCGTTTGGCTCGTGGGTGGCGATGACCACGGGCGCCGAGGATCCGCGCGTCTCGCTGCTGTTGGGTATTGCGCCTCCCGTCGATCGCTACCAGTTCGACGCGCTCAAGACCTGCACGCTGCCCAAGTTCATCATCCACGGTGAAGACGATGAGCTGATCTCAATCAAGGAAGTGCGCAAGTTCTACGGACAGATTCCGGAACCGAAGGAAATGATCACCATTGAAGACGCCAACCACCTGTTCGAGATGAAGACCTCGCTGGTGGGCGACGCCGTCGAAGGCTTGTTGGCCGATGTGGCCAGGCCACAGAAATAGGTAGCCACCATGCAGGATGCAGTCATCGTCGCCGCCGTTCGCACCGCCGTGGGCAAGGCGCCCAGGGGCACCCTCAGCGTGATGCGCCCGGACGAACTCGCGGCGTCAGCCATCAGGGGCGCACTCGCCCGCGTCCCCGGCCTCGAGCTGTCGTCGATTGACGATGTGATCCTGGGGTGCGCCATGCCGGAGGGCGAACAGGGCTTGAACGTGGCGCGGATTGCCAGCCTGCGCGCCGGGATTCCGGTCGAGGCCTCGGCGGTCACCGTCAATCGTTTCTGCTCGTCGGGTTTACAGGCCATTGCCTATGGCGCGGAGCGCATCATGCTCGGCCAGGGTGCGGCTGCTGTCACCGGCGGCACCGAGTCGATGAGCATGGTGCCGATGGGCGGCAACAAAGTGTCGCCGAATCCGGCCCTGGTCGCCAGCTACCCCGACGTCTATCTCACCACCGGTCTCGTCGCTGAGAACCACGCCCGCGAATCGAACGTCTCGCGCGAGGCACAGGACCAGTTCGCGTGGCGCAGTCACCAGCGGGCGATCGCCGCGATCGAGGCCGGCCGGTTCAAGGATGAGATCGTGCCGCTGACGGTCCGGCTGGTCGATGGCGCCGCCCAGGTCCGCGAGATTGTCTTCGACACCGACGAGGGCCCCCGTCGCGATACCTCGCTCGAGGCGTTGGCCAAGTTGCGGCCGGCCTTTCACGTCAGCGGCACGGTCACGGCCGGCAATTCGTCTCAGACCAGTGATGGTGCCTCTGCCGTCATCGTCACCTCCGCGGCGCTGGCGAAAGAGCGCGGCTTGACGCCGCTGGCTCGTTTCGTTGGCTACGCGACCGCCGGCGTGAAGCCGGAACTATTCGGCCTTGGTCCGGTGCCGGCGATTCGCAAGGTCTTGAAACAGACCGGGCTGACGCTCGATCAGATCGACCTGATCGAACTGAACGAAGCCTTTGCCGCGCAGGCACTGGCCTGCATGAACGAGCTGGGGCTCGATCCCGGCAGGGTCAACGTCAACGGTGGCGCGATCGCTCTTGGCCATCCACTCGGGTGCACCGGCGGCAAGCTGACGGCGACGTTGCTTCACGAAATGCAGCGCCGCAAGGTGCGGTACGGGTTGGTCACGATGTGCGTAGGTGGCGGCATGGGCGCCGCGGGGATTTTCGAAAGAATGTGAGGTCCGCCTGAAGGCGGACCTCACATTGGCAGGATGTAGTGTCCGGCTTTAGCCGGACCGTTGGGGAGACATAACATGGCAAGCGCGACGACGGAAACGATGGCACGGGGCGGTTCGTGGCTAATCGAAGAGACGGCGCCGGCGTCGGTGATGACGCCTGAGAAGATAACCGAGGAGCACCAGCTCATTCGGCAGGCCGCCGCGGAGTTCATCGCCGGCGAGGTGATGCCCGCCAACGAACGGCTCGAACAGAAGGACTGGGCGCTGCAGCGCGAGCTGATCAAGAAGTGTGGCGGCCTGGGCCTGTTCGGCACCAACGTGCCGGAGAGCTACGGCGGGGTAGACCTCGACAAGATCTCGACGCTGGTCGTATCTGAGGAGATCGCCCTGCACGCGTCGTTTGGCGCCACCTTCGGCGCGCAGGCCAACCTCACCATCCTGCCGATTTTCATGTTTGGCACCGAGGCGCAGAAGCAGAAGTACCTGCCAGGCTTGATCTCCGGCGAGGTCGTTGGCGCCTACTGCTTGAGCGAATCGGGCTCCGGGTCGGACGCGCTCGGCGCGAAGACGCGCGCCATGAAGCAGGCCGACGGCAGCTTCGTGCTGTCTGGCGAAAAGATGTGGATCACCAACGGCGGCTTCGCCGACGTCTACGTTGTCTTTGCCAAGGTTGACGGCGAACACTTCACCGCCTTCATCGTCGAACGCAAGTGGTCCGGGGTGTCGAGCGGCAAGGAAGAGCACAAGCTCGGATTGCACGCTTCATCGACGACGCCGGTGATCCTGCAGGACGTGAAGGTGCCGGCCGATGCGGTGCTGGGCGACATCGGTAAGGGTCACAAGGTCGCCTTCAACGTGTTGAACTTCGGCCGCTTCAAGCTGGGCGCCATGTGCTCCGGTGGCGCGCGGGCCGCGATTGGCGAGGCGGCCAAGTACGCGGCCACGCGCAAGCAGTTCGGTGTTGCGATCGCCACTTTTGGCGCGGTCAAGCACAAGCTCGGCGAGATGACGGCGCGCCAGTACGCGCTGGAGAGCATGATGTACCGAACGGCCGGCCTGATCGATCAGCGCATTGCCAGCGCGCCGGACAAGAAGGCCGACGACCCGCTGCCGATGCTCCAGGCACTGGAAGAGTTTGCGGTCGAAGCGTCGATCGCCAAGGTGCTCGGCAGCGAGACCGTGGACTACGTGATCGACGAGAACCTGCAGATTCACGGCGGCAACGGCTTCGTCCACGACTACCCCGCCGAGGGTCATTATCGCGATGCCCGGGTCAATCGTATTTTCGAAGGCACCAACGAGATCAACCGGCTGCTGATTCCCGGAATGCTGATGAAGAAAGCGCTCAAGGGCGAACTGCCCTTGCTGGCCGCGGCCAAGCAGTTGCAGGACGAGATCATGAGTCCGTCGATGGCGATGCCGGAGGCGTCGGACGAACCGCTGGTCGACGAGACGCTCGCCTGCGTGGTCTTCAAGAAGGTCGTGCTGCTGGTCGCGGGCACGGCGATGCAGCGCTACGGCACCAAGCTCGAACAGGAACAGGAAGTGCTGAGTTATCTCGCCGACATCCTGATCGATACCTACGCGGCCGAGAGCGCGGTGCTGAGAGCGCGGGATGCCGCGGCCCGGAAACTGGCCAACGCCGACGCCCATGCCGACGCGGCGCGGGTGACCACCAACGAAGCAGCCGGCCGCATCGAGATCGCGGCGCGCAGCTGCCTGGCGGCAATGGCCGAGGGCGACACGCTCCGCACGCAGCTCGCGGCACTGCGTCGGTTGATGAAGGTCACGCCTGTGAACACGGTCGCGATGCGCCGTCGGCTGGCCGACGGCACGGTGGCCAAGGGCGGCTACATCTTCTGAGGCGCGCGCGACGTGAGCCGGCCATCCTGCGGCGCCGGAGTGGGAGCAGGTGAGCAGGCGCCGAGTACCGCGCTGGTCAGGAGGATCGCGATCGACAACGGTTTCATGCGGGCATCAGAACGCGAACATTTGCGTGTACTTCACCACCACCCCGCGGCCCGCCGTCTGCGTCGTATCGGTAAACTGCGACTCGTTGTAGACGATGAAGAAGTCGCTCAGCGGGCGATGGATCAGGTTGAAGCGAACGTTGGCCGAGAACTGCCGCACGTCGTTGCGGTACTGCACCAGCGTATCGAGGAACATGCTCGAGCTGAACGAATACCCGCTCCGGACGTTGACCAGCATCGTCGTGAACGACGCCTCCGGCAACTGGAGGTCGATGTCGCTGACTTGCAGCCCGAGGTCAAACACGATCCGGTAAGTCGGCCGATAGAGCAGGCTGATCTGGTAGGTCTTTTGCGTGCCGCTCCAGAATTCGCCCAGCGTTGCGCGGATCGTTCCTGAAAACGTCCGGCTGTGATCGCCTTCATACAGCAGCAGGTGCTGCATCCAGTCGTAGCGCCCGGCCGGAATCGCAACACTGGGATGAATGACAAAGGGCCGGCCGATTACCTCGGTCCGCGGTTCGAAGGCGTACTCGAAATACGATCCGTTGTTCAAGGTGGTCTGATTGGCCACGTGCCCGGTCCGCGATACCAGCGCGCCGTGCCGGTCGTCGTAGCTCCACATCCGCGCGTGCGGTTGCAGCTGGCGGATGCCGCGCCGGCGCAGCGATTCGGGCTGCCAGAACAGCGCGCCGTCGTAGAACTGCCGGGTCACACCCGAGCGCCGCACGAACCCCAGGTCATCCTTGAAGCCCTCGCCGATGGTCATGAGCGACGCCTGCAGGCGCTTCTGGCTGTCTTCCCAGCCGATCGACGCCTTGGCCGCGTTCTGGTTTCCTGTGACGCCCTGACTGTCGGAGCGCGCCGCAAAGCCGTTGATGCTGAGGTTCTTGAAGAACCGGAAGTTCGCATCGACACCGGCCACACGGTTGAAGTCGCGGCTGTCCCCGGACGGCTGTCGCGACAACACGATCGCGCCGATGTCGGAACTCTTGAAGAGATCGCGGCGCATGCGGACCACCGTGAAGTTCTGGCCAGGCTTGCCGTCCGTTTCCTTGCCCTGCATGGTCATCAGGCCGAGCGTGAAGCCGCCGGCGCGGCCGGTGAGCCGCGCGCCGCCGTAGAGCGACTCTTGCTCGCCGCCGCTGCTCAGGCCGATGCGCCGGCTGAAGAACAGCAGCAGGTCTTCCTCGGGCGGACGGAACCGGCTGGTCTGCCGCTGGTTCCGCGGGATGTCGCCGAAGTAGAAGATGCCGGCGTTCTCGAGGAAGAACTCGCGCTTTTCCGGGAAGAACAAACTGAACTGGGTGAGGTTGACCTGCTGCTCGTCGGCTTCGGCCTGGGCGAAGTCGGGGTTAAGGGTGGCATCGAGGGTGAGCGACGGGGTGATGCCGGCCTTGATGTCGACACCGCCGCTCAAGTCGCGGCCAAACGCGTCCCCGCCAACGCCGCGGACGGCGCCCCCGACCACGAACGGCTTGATGCGGAGGTTGCGGCCCTGGCGCAGCGACGGCAGGCCCAGCAGCGTGCCGGCCGCCGACGCACGATAGATGCTGTAGGCGCGCGACACCGGCGACCAGTAGCTCACCTCGTTCTTGCGGCGCACGCGCCGCGCGAAGTTCACGCCCCAGGTGCGGCCGTCGCCGGCTTCGAAGCGCAGCGTCTTGAACGGTATGCGGAACTCCGCGGTCCAGCCCTCGGCTGTAATCCGCGCCTCGACCCACCACACTGCGTCCCAATTGCTGTTGACGTCGCGGCCTTCGTTGGCGATCTGCGTATCGGCTTTCGCACCCTTCGCGTTGGTGGAGAACACGAACCCATTGCGGCGATCGCCAAAGGTGTCGAGCATCACGTCGAACGTGTCCTGGTCGCGTCCGGCGAAGTCTTTGCGGATCTCGTTGACAACGATGCCGGCGGGCGCGGTGTCACGGCAGAGCACGCCGATGTAGAGGTAGTCGGCGTCGTAGGCGATGCGGACCTGCGTGTCTTCGCTGGCGGGCTGTCCCTCGAGCGGGTCGGCCTGGATGAAGCCCGTCGCGGGCGCCGCCTGGGTCCAGACCTTCTCGTCGAGCGTGCCATCAATGGTGATCGGGGTGGCGGTCTGCACCGCCGTGACCTGCCGGCGGCCGTCCGGGGACGAGAT
>NSIL01000012.1 GCA_002737365.1 Acidobacterium sp.
TGACATGCTGACATGAGGTCCGACCAGCGCTACCGCCGCGTCGCGGCGTCCGTGATACGTCGCAACCAGGATCGCCGAAACGCCGTTGCCGTCCTTGGTCCCAGCCAACGCCGGCGTGCCCTGAACCAGGCACCTCACCTCGTCGACATTGCCGGCCTTCACGGCATCGAAGAATGACTGCTCCATCTCGCCTCCGGTTACTTCGGTGGCACCGTCGCGAACGCTACGTCGAGTTGCAGCACAGCGTCGAGCACCGTCTCGGCCACGTCAACAAAGAACCCACGGTTGATCTTGTCAGCCATATCCGTCGGCTGGTGATAATCAGCGTGGTCCTCGACGCCGAAATAGACAAACGGGATCTTCGCGCTGTTGAACGGCCCGTGATCGGATTGGTTGGTCCAATCTTCTACCCCGCCCGCGATTGCCGCCGGCTTGTCGTGCCCGAATAGCACGGTGATCGGTGCGCGCTTCGCAACCAGTTCGAGCGGCGCTTTCAACAGCGGCCAGGGATGCGTGCCGGCGATGAAGATCTCGCGCTTGTCGTTGCGGCTCACCATGTCGAGGTTGACGTTCAGCGAGATGCGCTCCTTCGGAAACGGCGGCGCGATCAAGAACGACTTGGCGCCCTGCAGGCCCGCCTCTTCGGCATCAAACGCGGCAAACACCACCGTCCGCAAAAACGGCGTGCGCTGGCAATGCTCGGCGATCGCCAGCATCACGGCCACTCCCGATGCATTATCGTCGGCGCCCGGATAGACGACACCGTCGCGGATGCCGAGGTGATCGTAGTGGGATGAGACGACGAAGACGGGTGCCTTGGTATCGCGACCCAGGCACTGCCCCACCACGTTGGCGCCCGCGCCGTCAACACGGCCGCTCACCCTCATTCGCGTGAACGTGAACGGAAAGACATAACTCCCCGACACCGGCTGCAGCCCGATGCTCTTCATCCGCTCCAGCAGCCACGCTCGCGCCGCCAGGCCGCCCGGCGATCCCGCCGCCCGGCCTTCGAATTTCAGATCGGACAGCATCGTCACGACCTCCATGAGACGATCGCTATCGATACGCAGGGCCGCCGCGCGCGTCTGCGTGACGGGCCGCGCCGCGCGCTGCTCGTCGATGCGATGGGCCTCGAAGCGACCGGCCACCTGGAACCAGATGAGGCCGGTAGCAAAAATGCTTAACCCGATGATTCGGCGTGTCTTCATAAGAGCCTGGCCATGACGTAATCGGTCTGTGGATCGGTGCCGAACAAGAATATGTGCGCGCCGACGGCGCCGAAGCCGAGTTTGCGATAGAACGCCAGAGCCCGATGGTTGTGCTCCCAGACGCCCAGCCAGAGCGTCTGCGCACCAGCCGCCGTAACGTCGGCAACCACACCCGCCATCAGCGCCGGCGCGATGCCACGGCCATGCCACTCGCGTTGCACGTAGAACCGCCACAGCTCGATCGGTTCGGGTCCTGAGACACAGTCGGGAACGTGCCCGGTCCGCACCTGGGCATAAGCCACGGTCGAGCCGTCCTCATCCACCAGCCAGGTCGTCACCGCCGGGTTGATGAGTTCCGCGGCCTGTTGCGCCACACCGTAGGCGCGTTCAAGATGAATCGCCATGTCGCCCGCGTTGTTGGTCGAGGCAAAGGTGTCGAAGAAGGTCTCGCGCGCCAAGGCGGCTAGTCCCGGGGCATCCGCGGGCGTGCCGCGGCGAATAATCATGCCCTGATCGTAGCATTCCCTAGAAGCGGACGAGCCTCGTGACCTTGATGGCGACGGTCCGGTTCTGCAGCAGCGGCAACCCGGTGGTGGCCGTGACGCGGCCATCACTGTAAACCACGAACACCTCGCTGCCGCCGGTGTACTCCCACCGCAACCGGGCACTCGAGCTCAGGTAATGGGAGACGACGTTATACTGCACCAGGCTGCTGATTGACATGCGTGCGCTGGGGGTGATGGTGAAGCGTGAGCTCACCAGCCTGGCGGTGAAGTCACCGTCGGGGAGGCTCACCCAGTTGAGGGCAATGCTGGGCTCGATCGAAAACTGCGGCACCACGCCCCATCGACCGCTGTACGACACTTCCGATTTCGTGCCGTCGTACAGCGTACCGCCGGCCATCGAGATCCGCCCCGACACCTTGCGCTGCTGACCCATGCCATAGCTCACGCGCGTCGTCGAGTAGGTATAGCCACCAGCCGGCACGATCACACCTGGCGAGATGACGAACGGAGCGGGCAGCCACTCGTACTCCCGCGAGACCTCGGCGCTCGCCTGGTCGCTGGACTGAAAATCGATTCGGAACAGCCCCGAGACCTCACGGCTCTGCACCCGGATGGCGGGCGCGTCGGTCACGTAGTCGGCGCTGGCCTGCCAGGTGTACTTGCGGATCGTGGCACTGCGACGCGGCCGCGGGCTGAAGCGCAGTTGGCCAAAGCTCCGCCGCACATCCGTGCGCCGGACGTATCCCACTGCGGGCGCAAAGTTCTTGTCGATCAGCATGTGCTCGGCCGAGGCGCCGTAGCGGTCGTCGGTGTAGTCGAAACGCCCGCGATAGCTGGTGCCGGTCACGTCGCCGCCGTTTCTGCCTGGCTGGTTGGTCATGGCGTAGTAACTCGTCACGTTGATGCTCTTGAAGAACAGCAACGTGGCATCGGCACCGAAGGCGTAACTGGGCGCCCCGGTCCCGTCAACGGCCGGCCCGCGGCGCGTCGCCATCATCCCGACGTTGCTGCGGCGCAGCAGATTGCGCTTGACGCGCAGGGCCGAGAAGTTGGTCGACACCGCCCGCGCCGACGGCTCATCGTCGGTCTGAATATTCAGCGCACCGATGCTGAACGGCCCCGACCGGCCGGTGAGCCGCGCGCCGCCGATGACAGGCACCGCCTGTCCCTGGCTGATCCCAATCTGCCGGCTGAAGAACAACAGCGGCACGTCACCGGGACTGTTGCCGGCCTGTCCGCCGCCGAAGTCGAAGATCCCCTGCCCCTCGATGAAGAACTCCCGTTTCTCCGGAAAGAACACGCTGAAACGAGTGAGGTTGATCTGCTGAAGATCTTCTTCGACCTGGGCGAAGTCGGTGCGGTAGGTAGCGTCGAGGATGAGGCTGCGCGTCAGGCCGTACTTGAAGTCCAGCCCGGCGTTGACCTGACCGTCGTTCTCGAAGGGTGCGGCCGCAGTCTGATTGGTCGTGGACGAGGCCATCGCATACGGCTTGAACTCAATGTTCTTGGATTCAGCAGGCGTCTCGATGCCGACGACGGTGGCCGCCGACGCCATGCGGCTCACGCCGCTGGTGCCGAGCGCCGCCGGCACCAGCGACAAGTACGAAAACTCGTTCTTCCACTTCACCAGGCGCCGCAGGTTGATGCCCCAGGTCTGCGGGCCGCTGCCGCGATAGCGCAGTGACTTGAATGGAATGGCCACCTCCATGGTCCAGCCGTTCTCGAAGCGGCCCGTCTTCACGTACCAAATCCCATTCCACGCCGAGTTCTGCTGGTCGTCGGTCACTGTCATGTCGCGCAGGGCGCCAAGTGCATTGGTCTGGAACAGGTAGCCGTTGCGGCGATCGTGCAGGGGATCGATCACAAAAGTGAAGTTCTCGTTGCCCAGGATGTTGCCGTTGTCGCGCCGCAGCTCGTTGGCGATCTCCCGCTCGGGATGCGAATCCCAGTTCCTCGCGCAGATGTACAGGTTGACGTCGTCAAACAGGATCCACGCCTCGGTCTTCTCGGTGGCCGGCTGCCCCTCTTCCGGTTCTTGCTGGATGAAGCCGGTAATCGACTCGACAGTGGCATACACGTCCTCGTCAAGACGACCGTCGATGCGCAGGGGCTCTGCCACGCGAACGGCGCGGACCGTGACGTTGTCGTTCGCCGTCCGGCTGATGACGGCCGGTCCGGCGGCGGTTTGCGCGGCGGCCGAAGTGGCGCTGCCAAGAACAACGAGTACGACGAGCAGAATCATGACCAGGGTGCCGCATCGAAGCGATCGAACATCGCCGCCAGAAGGCCGGTGACGTTTGCGACGGCGAAGCTGAGGCCCTTGAGATTCTTCTCGGGTGGTATTCCGGGAATAGGTCGGGGAAAACCCGAGGCGGTGAATGACAGTGCGCGACTGTCGATCACGACTCGACATTGGTCTCGCGGCAGCAACCAGTCGAGCGTCACGCTCCACACACCAGGCAGGGTGCCTGGCAGCCACGCCACACCGTCTTGTACCCCAGCAGCAACGATCGCGGTGCCACGGGCGCGCAGTCGCGCCACCGCGGCCGTCAAGGCGTCCGTATGCTGCACGTTGGTGGTCCCCAAGCTCAGGTTGACGAGGTCGGCGTGTTGCTCGGCGGCCCACTCGCACGCCGCCGCCAGAGCGGTGCCAGTGGCCGCCAGCTCGCGATCAAACACCTTGGCGATCAGGATCTCGGCGGTAGGCGCCTTCTCGCGGATCACGGCCGTGACGGCAGTGCCATGACCGAGGCGGTCGACGAAGTCGTCTTGCAACCTGCCGTGCGAGTCAACGCCGACACCACCGCTCACGCCCGCGACGTGAGGATGCGATGCGTGCACACCGCTATCGATCACGACAATTCTGACCGGTCGATTCATGCGTCGATGCCAGCCGGTCGAGCGATCTCGAAGAGGCGCGCGAACACGCCGTCCCTGGTCGCCAGTTCATGCGGCCGGCCTTCGTCCACGACCCGCGTGCCTTCGAGCACGATGACCCGGTCCGCGGCCATCGCCAACTCGCGTCGATGCGTAATCAGCAAGGTCGTGCGGCCCTTCATCACGGCCTGGTAGCCATCAATGACCTGCCGTTGCGCGATCGCGTCGAGCGCCGCGGTCGGCTCATCAAGCACCAGCACGGCGGCATCAGCCAGAAAAGCGCGCGCCAGGGCAATGCGTTGACGCTCGCCTGCCGACAGCGCATGGCCGCGTTCGCCGACCAGGGTCGCAAAGCCATTGGGCAGCGCCTCGACAAACCGTGCGATGCCAGATGCTTCGGCCGCCCACCTCACCTCGGCATCCGTCGCTTCCGGTCTGACATAGCGAATGTTGTCGCCGATGCTGGCGTGAAACAGCGTCGGCTCCTGCTCGACCAGCACCACGTGCCGCCGGATGTCCACGAGCTTCAAGTCCCGCAGATCGCGGCCGTCGAGCCGGACGATGCCGCTGTCGGGATCCAGCAGGCGGGTCGCCAGGTACGCGATGGTGCTCTTGCCGACGCCACTGCCGCCGACCAGCGCCAGGCACTCACCCGGCCTCGCCGAGAACGTCACCTGGTCCAGCACGCGAGACTGGCGATCGGTACCGAGCGTGACCGCCTCGAAAGTCACCTCGCCGCGGCACTCAGGCAGACCGCTCGCCTCGGCACGCTCCTGCACATCGACCGGCGCATCCAGAATCTCGCGCACACGCGTCCATGACACCTTCGCGGTAGTCAGGCTGGCATAGAGGCCCATCAGCGCTTGGGCCGGCGCGAACACCCGCATCTGGTAGGCCAGAAACGCACCCATGGTACCGAGCGTCAAGGTGCCGTCGATCACGCGCAGGCCGCCGTAGAAGAACGCCACGGCGGAACCAATCGACAGCACCGTGCCGGGCAGCCCGCCGGCGAAATAGGTCACCCGCTGCATGCTCATCAGGGCATCAATGAAGCCGCTATTCAAGCTGCGAAACCGTGCCTGCTCCCGCAACTGGGCATTCGAGGCCACGACCAGCGAGGTCGCCTGCAAGGTCTCGATCAGAAAACTGCCGATGTCGCTGCTGCGCTGGCGCAGGTCCGCGATGCGCCCTTCCAGCCGGCGGCGATAGATGCTGAGCGCGATGAAGCTGATCGGCATCGGCGCCAGGGCCACGAGCGACAAGCGCCAGTCGAGCCAGATCATCATCACCAGGCTACCGGCCAGGAACAGCACGTTGCCGACCCAGGCCAGCGCCGTCTCGGCGGCGACCCGCTGGATCTCGCTGATGTCGTTGTTCAGCCGCGAGACGATGTCGCCGAAGCGGGTGCGGGCGTAGAAACGCGGCGACAGCCGTTGCAGATGGGCGTACATCGACAGCCGCATGTCGAACAGGATCTCGGCCGAGACCCTGGTATAGCGAAGGCCGCTGACGACATTCAGCGCGAAGCCGAACACGCCGAGGGCGGCAAACACGAGCACAATGCGGCGCAGCGCGGCGGTGTCACGGCCAATCAAGGCCTGGTCGATGAGGTCCTTCGACAAGTACGGCATCGCCAGGGTGGCCGCCGTGCTCACGAAGCTGATCACGAGGACGAGGACGAGGCGTCGCCAATAGGGAACCAGATAGGCGAACGCGCGTCGATCCACGTGCTACTTCCTGGGCAGGATGAACAGGTTGGTGGTCTGGTCGGCGGTCATCTCGATGGTGCGCAGCAACTGGTACGAGGTCGAGTCATAAACGTCGATGGTTTCGCCGGCCTGGAACACATACAGCAGGCGGCCGTTTGACGAGACGCGCATCGCCATGCGGGGGCGGCCTTCGAATGGCGTGCGGCTGAGCAACTTGCGCTGGGTCACGTCAAAGGCCCAGAACTCGTAGCGTCCGATCTGCTGCATCAGCCCGTAGGCACGCTTGCGGTCTGGCGCCATGGCGAAGCCGACGCTCTCGGACGGACCGATCGGCGTGAAGTCGATGCTCTTGCCAACCAGGTTGACGCGGCCCATGCCCATGATGCGGCGGTTCTGCACCGGGTCCTGGATCGTGAACAAGCCGGTGAAGAAACCCGGATCGTCGTTGAAGTCGTCCACTGGACCAAACGTGACGCGGCCGAGGCCCGACTCAATCGGCCGGCTCAACGCCCAGGTATCAACCTCGGTGAAATTCTGCGTCTCGAGAATGAGGACATCGTCGCCGAAGAAGTACAGCAACTTGCCGTCAGGCGAAAAGCGGATGTTGACGTTTTCTCGTTCCTCGCCGCGCGGCCAGGGAATGGTGCGGGTGATCTTCTTTTCCGCCAGGTCATAGAGCTGCAGCGAGATGTCGCCGATCACCCAGCGATCAATCTGCTTGGTGGCCGAACGCGTCAGCAGGATCAGGAACCGCTCCAGTGGATCGACCTGCAGGCCCCTGATGCGGACCTGCTGGTTGCCCTCGGACAGCGTGAACGTGGCGACGGTCGCGCGGGTCGGTATGTCAACGACCTCAATCTTCTCGAGTGTCGAGTCGAGCACGTAGAACCTGGTCCGCGACTGCGACAGCGTCAACGACCGCGGAATGCCGGTCTGGAGCTTGATGCCGGCGACCTTCTGCTCGGTGGCCTCGTCGATGATGTGGATCGACCCGTCGTAGGCGCCGATGTAGAGCAGGGAATCGCCGCCACCGGCGAGCGGCGTGCCGACGCGGGCCGGGCGTTGCGCGTGCATGGTCGCGACGCCAAGCGCCAGCGCCAGCACGACCATCATCGGCACCAGGCGAACTCGCGCGGCCATCACTTCTTCTCGTCCGGAAAGATGAGATCGATCTTGCGCCAGTCCTTCTGGGCAGCCGCGCACTTGGCGGTCCAGTCAGGCGCGTGGTTCAACTGGTCGGGCACCTGCGCGGGCCAGAAGCAGCCCATGTGGCAGTCAAACAGGTCGCGCTCCACCGGCTGGCACAACCCGGCGGTGCCGCCGTTGCGGTCGGCCTCCCAGCCGGGCGAGAACACCAGGGAGCAGCCATTCGGAATGTGCGGCGGTTCAGGTTGCTGGGGCGGTCCCTGCAGAGCCACCACGTCCTTGGTGACCTCTTCCATGCGGGTGGCCTTGCGATTGATCGCAGTCAGGTGCTTCATGAGATTTTCTCCGTCGGCTCGTCGTCGAACTGGGCGAGGAATCCCGGGTTACGGGCCGCCAGCTCGCCGTAGATCTCCAAACAGGTGTGGGTCCAGCCACGAATCCAGTCGCAGTAATGCAGGTTCGGCGATTGGGTTGTGCCATAGCGCGTGTTGGCCTCGTGATAGCAACCACCCGCACAAATGGGACGCGCCCAGCACGTCGCGCAGTCGGTCTTGTTGGCAATGTGGTGGGTGTCGAGAAACGCCTGCTGCTTCTCCCACGACACGCCGTCCTTCACGGTACCGAGGCCGTGATCGTCGGAGCCCGCGAACCGATGGCACAACGCCACGCGGCCGTCGGTTGAGACGCCCATCAGGCCAATGCCGGCGCCGCAGGGGTAAGCCTTGGCGTGACCCTGATGAATCTCCTGCAGGGTTTCGCGCACGTTCGAGAAGCCGTGGTGGCGATTCTGCAGTGACGCCTCGAGGTAATCAGCCGCCAGCGCGCGGAACTGCTCGAGCAGGTGATCGAAACCGGCATCAGCAATGGCGTAGTCACGGCCCGGCGCGGTGGTGACCGGCGCGAAGCCGACCTCCCAGAACCCCAGCTCGTGGGTGAGGTGATCGTAGATGCGCTTCACGTCGAGCGTTTGCCGCGTCAACGTCACGCGCGCCCCGACGGGACGTGTGCGGTGCCGCTGCAACAGCGCCTTGATCTTCGGGGCGGCCATCGCATAACTGCCTTGGCCGTTGTTGAAGACGCGGAACTTGTCCTGCATCTCCTCGGGACCATCGATCGAGATGGTGACGCCGACCCGTTCAGTGGCCAGGAACTCGATCACGTCGGGCTGCAGCAGCGTCGCGTTGGTGGTGAGGCTGAAGTCGATCTCCTTGCCGACCTCAGCGGCCCGCCGCCGCGCATAGGCAATGGTCGACTTGAGCACCGGGAAGTTCATCAGCGTCTCGCCGCCGAAAAACGTGATGTGCGCGTGGGTGTTCTCGCGCGACTCGCGCAAGGCAAACTCGACGCTGTCGCGGGCCGTCTCCTCGCTCATGAACTTGGGCTGCAGGCCGTTGGTCGTATCGACGATCTTGTCCTCGCCGTACTCGTAGCAATAGGTGCAGGCGAGGTTGCACTGGTTGGTGACGTTGACCACCAGCGTCTGCAGCGGCACCGGACGCAGCGGCACGATCTTCGGCATCGGGGCCGGCGGGCGACCGGTGACCTCGGCCAGGGCGCGAACCCGTTGCAGTTCGGCGATGGTATCGGTCACCTCGAGCGCATCGAACCGGCCCGTCAAGGTGGTCGTGAGATGGGCCAGTGGCTGCGGGCCACCACGCAACTCGTGCAGGATGGCTTCTGAGCAGTCGTCCAGCGCAAACACCGCGGCGCTCGGCACCAGATACAGGTAGCGACGGCCCGCCGCCTCGAATGGGTGAAACTCTCGCAGGCCGAGCGTCATTGCCCACCCACCGTCGGATCGAAGCGCATGTAGAGCGGCACGGTCACCAGCAGGTGTGTGCGCGCGCGCACGGTCGCCGCAGGCGTGGCGCCGGTGGTGTATTTCGCCACCACCCAGACATCACCGATGTTGTTGCGGCTGCCCTTGCGAACCGGGTTCGGTCCGTCGACGTTCGGTGTGAACCGTCCAGTCACCGCGTCCAACGTCCCGACATGCTTGATGTCGTCATCGCCGTAAGTGGCTGCGTACTCTTCCATGCTCCAGGCCGCATCGACGAGGCCCAGGTTCAGATCGTCGGCGGTGTCGGGACGGCCATCGGCGCCGTTGTGAAAGGCCCACGCCTCGAATTGCGCCAGCATCTTGGGGAAGGTCGCGCCACCGACGCGGGCCATCGCCCAATCGGGTTTCACCTTGATGGCGTCGACGCGGTCGAACACCACCACCGCCTTCGGCTTCGACGCGCCGGCAACGAAAAGATCGCGGGCGCCAAGCGAGGCGGTCGCGGCCACGTCCACGGCCGCAGTCGCCACGTCAGGCGTGATGCTGACAATGCGACTGATCGTGAGCCCCGGACCGAGGTCGATGTCCGCCGGCCGGAGGCCGGCCGGAAGGTTGGCGCCGTAGATCTTCAGTTCCTGGCCCGCGCCACCCTGCTTGAGCGCGGTACGGTCGGTGCCCAGCACACGCGTCTCGGTGTGGATGCGTTCGAGGCGGACATCCAGCCCCACTTCGTCGTAGCCGCCCATGAACCAGCGGCCTTCAATCTGGCGCCAGTCGCGATCCACGAACATCACCTCGCGCATCGCCGAATCGGCGCCGGCGGCGGTGGTCGAGCGGCCGCGCCATTGGAATCCGGTGTAGACGAGGCCGCGGCCGGTGCGCGTGATCGTTTCGCCGGTGCGCGCGACGCGATAGCTGATGGCGGTCGTGAACTCGTCTGGCGCTGCGGGATCGGCGGTGATCCTCACCGTGCCGTAGACCGCGCCCTTGCCGAGGTCCCAGCCGCTCAGCGTCCACGTGCCATCAAGCCGCGCCGGCCGCATGGTCGCCGACCACGCGGTCCATTCGGGTGTCTTCAAGGGGAACGTGCGAGCGAGGTGGTCGATAGCCTTCTCGACCGGATGGCGTAAATCGCGCGGACGATCATCAGGCAAGGGATCGCGAGGGGGTGGACCGTTGCGGCGGAACACCTGGTTATCGACCAGCGGATACCAGCCGCGATGCATGGCAATCAGCAGGTCCCACTCGCTGCGGGTGCGGCGCTGCGAGATCACGCGGCCCATCGAGTGGCACTGAATGCAGGCGAACTCGGCGTCGGCGCTGGCGGTGTATTTGTAGTCGATCAGCCGGCGTTCCGCCTCCCAGGCCGCCGGCTTGGCTTCCTCGGGTGCGAGGCCCAGGTGGTTGGACAGGTACTTGACCACCTGCCGGGCCGTCTGCGGATCAATGCTCAGGCCGTTGAGCGCGGCCATGCGCTGGATCGTCGACTGCCAGCCCTCAGGCGTTTTGCGTTGGAACGAGATGCGCGACATCTGCCCCTGGTCGTCGGGTCGATGGCAGGTGCCGCATGCCTTGAGGACGGTCGCGTCGGTGATCGGCATGCCTTCGTCTGGCTTGGCCGTGGGCGCGGCCGGCTGCTGCGTCATCGCCACATCGGCCAGCAGCGTCACCAGTAAGAGCCCGACCACCGCCATCGCGCGCGTTACTTTCGTCACGTCAGACCTCCACAATTCCGCGTCATTGTGACACAAACCACCGCCGCGCGACCGACGTTGCAAGGGCCAGCAGGAAGTCTGGGAGCGCCACGGCACCCTGCAACCGGCAGTACGCCTCGAACAGCTCGGGAACCTGCACGAAGCGGGGACCGAGATCGCGCAAGGCGACGACGTCGATCCCGGCAACGTATCGTATGGATTCGTCGCCATGGATGATCATGGGCTCGAGCACGATCTTGCGGCCCCGGATACCCGGGCGTGGTTCGAGGCGCGCGTCGCCGAGAGTGAGGCGAAGCGCCGGCGAAGACCTGAGCCGCTCGTACGCCTCGCGCACCGCGATGACGTCGGCGGCGGTTGGCGCATCGGGCAGGTCCGACCGGTCCCGCCAGAACGCGTGCGGATGCGTCGGCGCCGCCTCGGCGAGGAATGACTGGCTCAATCGGGCGTAGCGGCGTTCCATCTCGTGTTCGCGTTGCGAGAAGAACGCGAGCGCGGGCACGCGCATGCTCGCATCGGCCAGGCTGGTGTCGACGGCGATGGCCGCCAGCCACCCGGAGGCGAGCGCTTTCTTCACGCCGGCTGACGACAGCGGGTCGATGAACGATCCGGCATCGCCGGCCACCAGCCAGTTGTCGCCCGCGTATTGACTGGCGCGATAACCGGAGGCGTCCCACCCCCACGGTCCCTCACTGCAGTCGGCGGTCGTCACCAGCGACCTGAACGCCACGGTCTTCGCGATCTCGGCGAGATACACTTCGCGCGCGGGTGCCTTACGCACCAGGCCCGAACGTTGCGGATCGACCATCACGGCGATATGACGCGTGCCCGGCGCGGTCGGCACCGACCAGGCCCATCCCGACTCATAGGATTCAATCAGCGTGTGCGTGTCGTCCGGAACCGGCCACCCGCCAGGCCGTGTCCACGATGCCACCAGGGCCACCGTGCGCGGCGCTTCGTTGTAGACCCGCACGCCCCTAGCGCGCGCAACCAGGCCAGAACGACCGGTGGCGTCGATGAGGAAACGGCCTTGGGCCAGCACCAGGTCTGCTTCCGTGACCACCCGGCACTCGATGGTCGCGCCCGCTGTGGCCGCTGCCGACAACAGCAGCTCGTCGAGACGCGAGATCCCGACCTGCCAGCCCCGCTCGCTATCAGCGAACAGCTCGACCCGAGGCTCCGATTCGCCCCACCACACGGTGTTGCCGCTGGCCCTCACGAACCCGGCCTCATCGACTACTTCGTTGACCCCGATGGTCTCGAACAGCTTGCGGCAGCTTGGCGGCAGTGACACGGCGAGCCGCGAATCGGCGGCCGGACGGGTGATCAGCCGGACCGAGTGGCCCCACTCCGCCAGCAGCTTGGCGGCCGTAGCACCGGCCGCACCGCCGCCGAGCACGACGACCTCAGGGTCGGACAGGATGACAGCACCCCTTGAGTGGACACTGCGAGTCGCGCTGCTTCTTCCCGAACCCGCAGGCGTTCATCATGCCCAAGTGACAGATGGAGAAGTCGAACTTCACCGGATCAACCGGATCGAGTTCCCGTAGTGACCGCGTGATGTCGGCCGCCATTCGCCAGCCGGGGCTCTTCAGCGTCGTCAACCGCAGGCACTGCCCCACGCGAATCACGTGCGTGTCGAGGGGAACGATGAGCTGGTCGGGCCGCACGCGCGTCCACACGCCCAGGTCCACCTGATCCTTGCGCACCATCCATCGCAGGAACAGGTTCAGGCGCTTGCAGGCGCCGCCTGATGAAGGCCGCGAAAAGAAATACGCCACGCCGGGCTTTGGCCTGGCGCGGCCATAGACCGCCTTCTGATCCAGGGCAAGCGCGCGCGTGGAGAACGACTGCAGCCCCGCCGACACGTCAACGGCGTCGGACGGCAGACCCGCGGCGAAGAAGCCCTCGATCGAGCCGCCGTCGCGAATCATCTGGTGCATCACCCACACCAGCGCCGCCATGTCGACGCCCTTGGTCCAACGATGCACCAGGTGGTCGAACTTCGCTCGACCACGGACCGGCTCGAAGCCGCGAACAAAGGCTGCCGGCGACGCCCCCATCACTTGCAGCAGGCCGTCGATGGAATTCAGCACGCTCTGCACCCGCCCGAACGCGAGCGCCGCGGCGATGAAGGCCACCACTTCGCGATCGTCGGACCGTTGGTAGCGGTGGACGATCCAAAGCGGATCGGTCACGACGCGATCGGCATTGAAATCGGCATAGAGTGTGTCGAGCGCGGAGCGAAGGGCGGGCAGGGTGTGGCGGCGCATCCGGGCCATCACAGCGTACAGGGAGTCTTCTGAATAACCAAGGTCCACGGGGCCCGTTTCGAACTGTTCACGATCAGCTTGCTGACGCTCTTCCTCGAACTCCTGACCTTCTTCACCAACACCGTTCTGCTCGCGTGCATCCTGGGGATTTCAGTGGGGTGCCTGGCCGCCAACTCCAAGCGCAACTTTCTACCCTACACGCCGCTGATGCTGATCATCGGGTTCGCCAGCGCCCACCTGGTGGAGTGGCAGCGCCACATGGCGAACAGCATCATCGACGTCGCCATCATGGCGGCGATCGCCTTGTTGCTGCTCGCGCCGTACTACGCGGGCTTGTTCCTCTCGCTGATCGTCAGCGCCCTGGTGCCGATGGAGTACTTCCTCGGCATGGATCGGCTGGCAACTGGCGAGACGTCGGTCCGCCTAAAGGTGGACACTACATGGGAATGTGGCGTCCGGCTGCAGCCGGACCATCGGATCAGAAGCTGGTGATTGGCACGTTCGCCGCGCACAGCGGACACGAGACCGCCGGATGATTCGGCGGCGCCGTGTATTCCACCAGCGCGACGTTCGGCACATCCACAGTTACACACGCTTCGCAGCGGTCAACGATCTGCATCGTCCCAATGACGATGCCGCCGGCCTCGGCGACAAGATCAGCGCACCCGCGGAACGTCGTCCCGGTGTTGCGCACATCGTCCACGATCAACACGCGCTTGCCGCGCATAACCTTCGCATAGAACGGGCTCAGCGTCGGACTGCCTTCCTGATCGCCGAATGGCGCGAACGAGTACGGCGGATGCGTCATCGACCGGCGGCCGTCGAGCAAACCGGCGACGGTGTGCGCGAGCACGGCGCCCCCCGTAGCCGGACCGGCAATCACCTCGGCCTCGGCAAAGTCTGACGGCATGATGTCGATCAGGTCTTGCGCGACCCGCCAGACGGTTGATGGCCACTGCAGCAGCTTGTGGGGGTTCAGGTAGAGCTTGCCGTGGAAGCCATTGCCGTAATCAAAGTGGCCATCCATCACCACTTCAAAGCGGCGCATGTCTTCCTGCGCCCGCGCGCGGACTTCGTCGTGACGAGCGTTGCCTGATGAGGTCATTTCAATCCTGCTGCGGGGTTGGTGTAGACCGTTCGGCCGCCGACGATCGTCGCGGCGACGCCGCCCTTGAAGGACCAGCCGTGGAACGGCGTGTTCTTTGACTTGCTGACCAGCTTGGTCTTGTCGACCGTGACCGGCAAGTCAAGCGCCAGGATCGTGACGTCAGCCGGCGCGCCCGGTGACAGCGATCCGCCGGGCACGTTGAGAATCCTCGCCGGATTCACCGACATCAGCTCCACCAGGCGCGACAGGGTGATCAGGCCCGTGTGCACCAGCCTGTCGAGCGTAATTGACACGGCCGTCTCGAGGCCGACAATGCCGAACGGCGCGCGGTCGAACTCGACGTTCTTTTCGTCGTAGTGATGCGGCGCGTGGTCGGTGGAGATCACATCCACTGTACCGTCGACGAGGCCGGCGATCATGGCATCGCGATCGCGCGCTTCGCGCAGCGGCGGATTCATCTTGGTGTTGGTGTCATAGGCCACCGGTGCCGCCAGCAGGTCGTCAGTCAGCGTGAAGTGATGCGGGCAGACTTCGCAGGTCACCTTGACGCCTCGGCTCTTGCCCTGGCGCACGGCTTCGATGGTGGTCCACGCGCTCATGTGCGCGATGTGGATGTGACCGCCGGTCATCTCGGCCAACAGAATGTCGCGGCCGGCGGTGATGGCCTCGGCCACGCCCGGAATGCCGCGCAGCCCGAGCGATGCCGCCACCGGCCCTTCATGCGCCACGCCGTCGCCTTTCAACGTCTGGTCTTCGCAGTGCTCGATCACCGGCATGTTGAACATGCTGGTGTACTCGAGCGCGCGTCTCGCCAATAGCGCCGTCGCCACCGGCAAGCCATCGTCGGTCACTGCGACGCAGCCGGCTTCTTTGAGCTCGGCGATATCGGCGAGCTCCTCGCCCTTCTGGCCGCGTGACACCGCGCCGATGGGATAGACCCGCGCCAGGTTTGCCTCGGCGGCCTTCTGGAGGATCAGCTTGGTGACGCCGGCGTTATCGTTCACCGGCCTGGTGTTCGGCATGCAGGCGACGGCGGTGAAACCGCCGGCGACCGCCGAGGCCACGCCCGTCGCCACGGTCTCCTTGTGTTCCTGGCCCGGCTCGCGCAGGTGCACGTGCATGTCGATCAGGCCGGGACACACGACGAGCCCGGCCGGAATGTTGATCACCTCGGCACCATCGGCCTTGAGATTGGTCCCGACTTCGGCAATGCGATCGCCGTCGATCAGCAGATCGAAGATCCCATCCCGGCCATTGACCGGGTCAACGACGCGGCCGCCCTTAAGTAACCGTTTCATGATCTGCTCCGCCCGCAAGTAAATACAACACAGCCATTCTGACGGCGACGCCGTTGGCTACCTGGTCGAGAATCACCGACTGCGCTCCGTCGGCGACTTCCGAGGCGATCTCGACGCCGCGGTTGATTGGCCCTGGGTGCATGATGATGCAATCGGTCTTGGCGCGCGCCACCCGCGCCTCGGTCATGCCGAAGGTTCTGAAGTACTCGCGCTGCGACGGGAAGTAGGCGCCCTGCATGCGCTCGAGCTGAATGCGCAGCATCATGATCACGTCGGCGCCCTTCACGGCGTCATCGACGCGCGTCGTCACCGTCACACCCATCTCCCGCAGTCCCGGCGGGATGAGCGTCGCCGGCGCGCACACCCACACATCAGCACCGAGCTTGGTCAACAGCAACACATTCGACCGCAGGACTCGACTATGGAGCAGGTCGCCAACGATGGCGATCTTGAGACCGGCCAACCTCCCCTTGCGCTCGCGAATCGTGAACGCGTCGAGCAGCGCCTGCGTCGGGTGTTCGTGCATACCGTCACCGGCATTGACAATGGCAGCCTTGCAGATGCGCGAGAGCAGGTGACAGGCCCCCGAGGAGGCGTGCCGCAGCACGATCATGCTCGGCGCCATGGCCTCGAGGTTCATCGCCGTGTCGACGAGCGTCTCGCCCTTCACCACGCTGGATGAGGCGATGGCGACGTTCAGCGTGTCGGCGCTCAGGCGCTTCTCGGCGATCTCGAACGAGGTGCGCGTACGCGTGCTTGGCTCGAAAAACAGGTTGATGACGGTTCGGCCGCGCAGCGTGGGCACCTTCTTGATGGTGCGCTGCCCCACTTCTTTCATCGCCTCGGCGGTGTCGAGCACGAGGATGATCTCTTCCGGGCTCAGGTCGGCAATGCCGAGCAGGTGCTTGTGCTTGAGGGCGGTCAGCATTATTCCTTCCCCTCAAGAAGCACTTCGTCCACGCCATCGAGCTCGCGCAGATGCACTTGCACGCTCTCGGTGCGGGACGTAGGAACATTCTTGCCGACGTAGTCAGCCTTAATCGGCAACTCGCGGTGACCGCGATCCACCAGCACCACCAGTTGAATCGACTTGGGCCGGCCGAAGTCGGTCAGCGCATCGAGCGCCGCGCGGGTCGTCCGGCCGGTATACAGCACATCGTCAACGAGAACGATGGTGCGGCCGTCGATGGAAAAGGGGATCTCGGTCTTGCGCACGAGCGGCGCCAGGCCCACCGACGCGCCCATCAGGTCGTCGCGGTAGAGCGTGATGTCGAGGGCGCCGACCTGGATTTCTTCCTTCGTAATCTGCAGGATGTCGTCGGCAATGCGCTGGGCGATGGGCACGCCACGGCTGCGCACGCCAACGAGGGCGAGATTGGAAAGACCGCGATTGTGCTCGAGAATTTCGTGGGCGATGCGGGTGAGCGCGCGCGAGATTCGCTCAGCATCCATGACGACCGGCATATTCACCTCTTTGCGAACTCGCAGGTCCGCGTTTAAAGAGTGCGGAGACTTCTCCGCGGATGCCGGGAATTATATCACCACGCGGCCTTCGTCTTTACGCTTACGCACCGTCCGGCCGTCGCTTTCCTACTGCGGTCGCCTGCTCGAAGGCGTAGCCCAGGCGCAACACGCCCAGATCGTCGCGGTGACGGCCGACGATCTGAAGGCCGACCGGCAACCCCTCGGGCGTGAAGCCGGCCGGCACTGACAGCGCCGGCCGGCACGTCGTCGAGATCCAGTAGGCGGACTTCATCCACGCCACGTAGTTCTCCATCGGCACGCCGTCGATGGCCTTGGGCCAATCCAGACTGGCGTCGAACGGCGGCACCTGGTTCACGGCGCAGACCAGGAACTCGTACTTCTTTTGGAACACGCGCATTCGCTCGAGCAGGGCACCGTGCGCCATGATGGCACGCGCGACCTCGGCGCCGGTGAGCTTCGCGCCCGCCTCGATGTCCCAGATCGCTTCTGGCTTCATCACCTCGCGATGCTCGGCCAGCAGTGCCCCGTTCGTATTCCAGTTGGCCCACGACCGCAGCGTCAGGAAGACCTCGTCGACGTCGGTGAAATCGGGCGTCGCCTCTTCGACCATGCAGCCAAGATCGACAAAGACCTGGCGCTGCGCTGCGAGCACGGTGCGGACGCGACGGTCGAGCGGCAGTCCGCCCAGATCGGGCGACCAGGCGACGCGCACACCCTTCCAGTCGCGCGCCAGCGGCAGCAGAAAATCAGCAGGAGCGGATGGATAGGTCTGCGGATCGCGGCCGTCGGCGCCCGCCAGCACGCTCAGCATGAACGCCACGTCGGACACCGAGCGGGCGATCGGCCCTTTTACTGACATGCCGACCAGCGGCAGTGGCGTCGGCGCGATCGGCACCAGCCCCACCGTCGGCCGTAGCGCCACGACGTTGTTGAAGTTGGCGGGATTACGAAGCGAACCACCCAGGTCGCCGCCGTCGGCGAGCGGCAGCATACCCGACGCGACCGCCGCGCCGGCACCGCCACTTGAGCCACCGGCGCTCTTGGTGCGGTCGTACGGATTGAAGGTGGTGCCGTAGACCTGGTTGTAGGTGTGCGAGCCCATGCCGAACTCGGGCACGTTAGTCTTGCCGATCGGAATCGTTCCCGCCTGCCGCAGCCGCTCGACGATGACCGTGTCCGCGGTCGGCCTCAGATCCTTGTAAATCGGCGAGCCCTTGGTGAATGGAAAGCCGACCGCGGCCTCCAGGTCCTTGAAGGCGATCGGCAGGCCGTGGAGCAAGCCGGTCGGCCGGCCACTCATCAACTGGCGATCGGCGGCGTCGGCCAGGGCCAGGCACGAGTGATCGTCAAGCTTGGCGACGATCGCGTTCAGCGACGGGTTGAGGCGGGCAATCTGGGAGAGGAATGCCGACATCACTTCGCGGGCCGAGACTTCCCGCGATCGGATCAGGCCCGCCAGTTCGCGCGCGCTCGTGAAGCACAGCGCATCGGCCATCACATCCACTTGGCCTTCTTGAAGCGGAAGATCAGGTAAACATCGATCAACACCATGGCGGCAAGCGAGGCGTGATAGCCATAAGCCCATTGCAAGCCAGGCATGTTCGCGAAGTTCATGCCGTAGACACCGGCCACCATGGTCGGGACAGCCACCAGCCCGGCGTAGGCCGCCAGCCGCTTGGTGACCTCGTTCTCCTGCAGGGTAATCAACGACAGGTTCACGGCAATGGCAGTCGCCACCATGTCGTGCAGGCCGCTACAAATCGGCGGCACGCGGCCACCGTGCAGCTTGCCGGCCACCTCGAGCAGCGGCACATTGGCGTGATCAAGAATCATCAGCTTGCGCTTGAGTGAATACAGTTCCTCGATCTGCACTCGCGTGCTCTGGCCGGCGAAAATGCGTTCCTCGATGCCCTCAATCTCTTCCGTGAGGGCGTCGAGAACCGGGAAGTAGCGGTCCACGATCGTGTCCATCAAGGCGTACAGCACACCTGAAGTGACGCCAGCTCATCGGGCTGCGGGTCCTTCAGCGCCACCCAGACGAAACAATCCGGCCGCTCGAGGTGCGAGCGAACCTCGCTGAGGGGGATGTCAGACAGCTTCTGACCGCGATGATAGGCGACACAGTTGACGAGCATGATCGGCCCTCAGGCCTGAGGCCGCCGCATGATGGCCTGAATGTGGACGCCGGCGCAATCCAGATTCGGGCAAACAGAACAGGAGGTCAGGAGATCAGGAGTATGTCTAACGCCCATAGGTCGGGATATAGGTAACCGGCTTGTCGCTGGTGAAGGCCGGGGTGAACAGATCGATGCGGGCAAAGCCGTCCATATCGCGGCCGACGGGCAGGCCCAGGAAATACAACAAGGTCGGCGCCAGGTCGACGACCGAGGCGCGGGCCGGCCGCCCGGGTGCGATCGGCCGGCCAAAAGCCAGGATGAATCCGTCGGGGGCACGCTCGTGGCTACCGCTGATGCGCGGATCGCCTGCCAGCCACTCAAGCACGCGCTTGCCGGGGGTTAACGGCTCCATGCCGAACGCCGAGACCACCAGTAGCAGGCCGTCGGGCCCCAGTCGATCCAGCTCGCGGCCGACCAGCGTGTCCATGAAGCCATAGTACTGATCCAGCACCCGCCCGAATCGCTGCCGCTCATCCTCGGAGACGTCGCCGAACGCCGACGGGTTGGCGTAACGCAGAAAGAAATGCCCGACGGCATCGATGCCGGGAAACCTGGCCGCGAGGAAGCGCGGCGCCGAGGCCCCGAGGGCCGTCAGCAACTGCAGGTGCACGCGGTCACCCACCACCGGCGTGGGACCACGCCGCGCGTCGTAGTCGTTGACGGGCTGAGGCACGCCCATGTTGGCCACGAGCGCCACCGGATCAGGGTCGGCCGGCGTCTGAAGCGCGGCTCGTACCTCGGCGAGCAGTTCGGGCGGCCACACGGCCGATGCGCCTTCGAACGCCAGCTCGGTTTCCGACCAGCGATGGAAGGCTTCGCTCACGACGAAGCCGTTGACGCGTGGCGCCGGCTGCGTCAGGGGCCATCCGATCACGCCGACGCCCACCCCGTGGTCGCCTAGGATGCTCCAAATCGGGCGGGCGGTCAGGTCCTTCGCCGATTGTGGTTCGGCCGTCAGGAAGCCGAAGCTGACCAGCGCCTGCGCGAAGCAGTAGTCCGGCAGCAGTTGGATCGGCGGACCGCCGAATGCCCGGTAGACCTCGGCCGATCGCACGCCGTTGTACATCGGGTACCGCCCGGTCGCGACGGCGCTCCATACCGGTTCGGCTTGGGTCGGCCTGAGCGTGGCCATGTGCAGGACGGCGCCTTGATCGAAGATGCGGCCAAGATTCGGCAGCCGACCGGCGGCCACCGCCGGCGAGATCATGTCGAGGGTCGCGCCCTCGAACATCAACATGGTGACGTTCGCCCGCGAGCGCGACGTCTCGGGTTCGGCGACCGCGGTGGTCGGCCGCGCCGGCAGCAGGGCCTGGCGGGCCGGGCCGCGGGCGGCGATCGGCAGCGCTACCGACAGCACCATGGTGACCGACAACAGGGTCGCGCTCATCCGGCCGCCGCGCCGGCCGAGATGCGCGACGCCAAGACCCAGGAAGATGACTCCCGCGGCTGACACGATGCCGGCGCCGAGGCTCATCCGGCTGCGCGTGAGCGGATCGAGCACGTCGCCGAAACTGCGCAGGTTGAGCCACATCAGGGCGGCACCGGTGCCGGCGGCCATCGTGCACAACCATGACAGCAGCCGCACGCTCAGCCATCCGGGCGACAACACTTCGACGGCCAGAATCTGCCGCAGCACGATCAGGGCGTAGAACAGCACCGTGAGATTGGCGCCGTAGGCCACGCCGAGCACCAGCGCCAGCGGCAGCAACGTGCCGGGATCGATCGAGACCGATGGGTTGAGCTGCAACACGAGCGCGGTGAGGTACCCGGAGGCAACTCCACCGGCGATCACCGAGTTGGACAGCATCCGCAGGTAGCGCATGACGGCGGGTCGCAGCCATTGTATCCGGCTTGCTATACTCGCTTGATGCCGCCGATCGACATCGCTGCGAGAGTGATCGCCAACGCGCGATTGTCGAGCGATTATTCCGTCCTCAGCCTGGCCGCGCCCGAAGTTGGCGCGCGCACCTTGCCAGGCCAGTTCGTCATGATCAAGCCCGAGGGCGTGACCGACCCCCTGTTACGCCGGCCGTTTTCGGTGTTCGAAGTGCTGCGCAACGCGCAGGGCGCGATCATCGGCGTCAGCATCCTCAACAAGAGGGCCGGACCGAGCACGCGCCGGCTCTACGACCTCGAAGTCGGCGACGTGGTCTTGTGCCTCGGTCCCCTGGGTCAGCCGTTCAAGACGGTCGCCTCGCCCGCCAAGGCCTGGATGGTCGCCGGTGGCGTCGGCCTGGCGCCATTCGCCACGCTGGCCGAGTCATTGGCCGCAGGCAAGACGGACACGACGCTCTTTTACGGCGCGCGCACCGGCGATGAGTTGTTCTACCTGGATTTTTTCGAGCGCCTGGGCGTGACCCTGGTGTTGACCACCGAGAACGGCGCGCGGGGCACCAAGGGCCGCGTCACCATCCCGCTCGAAGCCGGACTGAAGACGCTCGGCACCGGCGACACCGCCATGGTCTACGCCTGCGGACCCGAGCCGATGCTCGAAGCCGTGGCCAAGCTGGCTGCGCGCTACCACCAGCCGTCGCAAGTGTCCGTGGAACGGGTGATGGGTTGCGGCCTCGGGGGCTGCTACAGCTGCGTCGTGCCGGTCAGGCACGGCGGTGAGAATGCCAACCTGGTTCGCTCGTGCCTCAGCGGACCCGTGTTCGACGGTGCTGAGTTGGTGTGGGAATGACGCCTGATCTCGCGGTCTCGATTGGGTCGCTGAAGCTGCCCAATCCCCTGATCGCGGCCAGCGGCTGCTTCGGCTACGGCTTGGAGTACGACCAGGTGGTGGATCTGTCACTACTGGGCGGCGTGGTCTCGAAGGGCCTGTTCATGACCGAGCGCCAGGGCCATCCGCCACCGCGAATCGTCGAGACGCCGGCGGGCATGATCAACGCCATCGGCCTGCAGGGTATTGGCGTCCACCGGTTCGTCAAGGAAAAGCTGCCGCTGCTGCGTGAACGCGGCGCTCGGACCTTCGTCAACGTGTGCGGCACGACGCTCGACGAATACGTCGAGGTCTGCAAGGTGTTGTCCGACGCGGAAGGCGTCGCGGCGATCGAGCTGAACATCTCGTGCCCCAACATCAAGGAAGGCGGCATCCAGTTCGGCTGCAGCCTGAACGGCACCTTCGACGTCGTCAGCGCGGTGCGCAAGGCGACGACGTTGCCGCTGATTCCCAAGCTCACGCCCAACGTGACCGACGTCGCCTCGTTCGCCAAGGCGGCCGAGGACGCCGGCGCCGACGCGGTCTCGCTCGTCAACACCTTCCTCGCCCTGGCAATCGACGTGGAAACCCGGCGGCCGAAAATCTCCAACGTGCTCGGCGGCCTGAGCGGGCCGGCCATCCGGCCGATTGCGGTCCGCATGGTCTGGGAGTGCTACCAGCTCGTAAAGATCCCGGTGATCGGCATGGGCGGCATCACCGACGCCCGCGACGTGCTGGAATTCATTCTGGCGGGCTCCACGGCGGTGCAGATCGGCACCCAGAACTTCGTCGACCCCTTCGTCTGGAGCAAGGTGCTCGACGGCTTGAAGGACTACATGACGCGCCACAACGTCGCGCGACTGAGCGACCTGATTGGCGCCTTCGACCCGACCCCACCCAAGGCCACCCACCCATGAACCCGATTCTCGTTGCCCTCGATGTCGACTCGGCTGCCAAGGCCCTCGCGCTGGCCGACACCCTTCGCGGCACCGTCGGCGGCTATAAGATCGGCAAGCAGTTGTTCACGGCGGCGGGACCAGCCATGGTCCACGAGTTGAACAGCCGCGGCGACCGTGTGTTTCTCGACTTGAAATTTCACGACATCCCCAACACCGTGGCGGGGGCGGTGCAATCGGCGGTGGCCACCGGCGCCTGGATGGTTAACGTCCACGCCTCTGGCGGCAGCGCCATGATGAAGGCCGCAGCCGAAGCGGCCACCACGGCCGCGGCAGCGCTCGGGCGGCGGCGGCCGCTGGTAATCGGGGTCACGGTGCTGACCAGCATGACTGACGCGGCGCTCGCCGAAGTTGGCGTGGCGCGGCCGGTCCTCGAGCAGGTCGTCCACCTGGCGCGACTGGCCAAGCAGAGCGGGCTTGACGGCGTCGTGGCATCGCCGCAAGAGACGGCGGCCATTCGCGCCGCGTGTGGCTCGGATTTTCAGATTGTGACGCCAGGGATTCGCCCCCTTCGGCAAGGCTCAGGGCAGGCGGCGGATCAGCAGGGCAAGGACGATCAGGCCCGAACGCTGACGCCGGCGGAAGCGATGAAGGCGGGCGCGACCTACCTGGTGATTGGGCGCCCCATCACAGGGGCGCCCGATCCTCGCGAAGCGGCGGAACGAATCGCCGCTTCGCTGTCGTAGTTACTTCGCGGTGATGACGAAGTGGCCGCGGCGGTTCTGCTGCCAGCACGCTTCGGCCGACTCGGCGCAGAAGGGCGTCTCCTTGCCCTTGCTGACAATCACGACGCGATCCACCGGCACACCCAGCTCCACCAGGTAAGCCTTGACCGCGGCCGCGCGGCGTTCGCCGAGACCGAGGTTGTACTCCGCGGTGCCGCGCTCGTCGCAGTGGCCTTCCACGTTGATCTTGGTGTTGGCCCAGCGCTTGAGCCACGTGGCGTTGGCCGTCAGTGACGCCTTGCCATCGTCACGAATCGACGATGAGTCGAGATCGAAATAGGCGTCGGCCAGTGGACGCTCTGAATTCAACTGAGCCAGGCTCTTCTGCGCGAACAACTCGTCTTCAGTGAGCGGACGCGGTGCCGGAGCGGCCGGTGGCGGTGGTGGCGGTGGTGGTGGAGCCGGCGGCGCAGCGGGCGCGGCCGGTGGTGCTGGCGGTGGTGGTGCCGGGGCCGGCGCTTTCTTTGCGCAAGCTGCGGCGCCGATTCCCAACACCATGCAGATTGAGGCGATACCTGCCGTTCGTCGAATCAAACTGATCGTCATTCGATCTCCTGGATCTGCGCTAGACCTGCTAGTTCTGCCGAGGTAACAGAATTGATGTCCGCAGATTAGCGGGTCACTTCTGCTGGTGTCAACGAGTTAGCGACGCGAATCGCCAGAATGCGCAGTCCCAAGCGACGATTGTCGGCACCGCCATCACGTTCGGAGGGCACAAAGGTCTGATCGGTCTCGATGGCCAGCACGCCACCCGAGGCCACGAGGGCCGCGCCGGGCACATCAAACGTCCAGGTCTCGGTGGCGCCGACCGCGCGGGTCGCGACCTCGCGACCACCAGCCTTCACATGAATGCTCGCCGGCGCACCAAAGTAACGGCGAGGTGACTCGATGACCAGGCTGAGGCGCAGGTCTTGTGGCGGACCGGAGAGACGCAGCAGAGACCGCTCGCTGGTCCAGCGCCACACACCCAAGGTGCTGTTGTACTCGGCCTCGTTCCACCCGTCACTGTAGCCCCACATCAAGGCGTCGGGATTCTGCAGGTCGAACTGCTCAATGGCAGTTTGAATCACGGCGGTGCCGGATACTGCGGCCGACTGAATGGTCAACTGCGCAAGCGGCCCCTCGCCCATCAGGCGTTCCGCGGGGAGGTCGAAGACGTGCAGGAAGAAGCCGGGCGCGGCATCCCACTCGAGCGCCGGCGCGCCGTCGATCGCCAGCGTGAAATGGGCGGCCGGACCGTTGGCACCGGCCAGGTTGCGTCCGCCTACCATCACCTTGACCGCGCCTGGCTGCCGACGGACGTGCGCGGCAATCGGGCCGAGGTGGGGACCACGGCCCATCAGCCCGGCCATGCCGGAGGTTTCGGGTGTCAGCGACCAGCCCTCCTCGGCAAACCAGCCCGGAGCCGGCATCCGATACCACCGCACGGACGAGGGCCGCATGCCGCCAAACGCCGGCCGGTCCACGAGCGGCCAACGAAATTCGGTGGAGTCAGACAGGCTGGCCGGATCGACCAGCGCCAGGTCGCTGCGGACGGGATCCGCCAGGAACCACACCGGCTCAGTACGGCCGGCGCGCCAGAACTTCGTCAACTCCAGCCATTCGAGCCTCGGCGGCGACGGCAACACGGCGGCGAACCCGGTCTCTTCAGCCTCAAGTGGACGCCTGAAGGTCTGGTGCATCGCCAGCACCGGCGCGGCGTCCCTGGGCGTGTCCTTCATGGCCGCGAGCACTCGCACGGTCGGGCTTGGCTCCGCGCCATATGCGGCCAATACTGGTGCGGCGATCGTCAACGCGCCGACCGAAATTGCCGCCGCCGCGATTGCCACGCCGCGGTCAGTGGCCAGGGCCGCGCCACGCATGGCCAGGAACACGACCGCCGGCACCATGGGCAGCGCGTAGCGGATGAACGAGGTGTCCTGGAACGCGAGATGGAACACCAGGTACGGCGCGCTCATCGCCGTCACCGCCACCAGCGAGCGGCGCTCGCGCATCAGCAAGTGGACGACGCCGGCCGCGGCGAGGACGAGGACAATCGACCCGAGTACGACCGAGTCCCAGGGATCGATGAACGTTCGCACCAGCGCAAAGGCCACCGCCCGCACGGACGGGTTGGTGTAAAGCATCTCGCCGCTCGTGAAGTCTTCGCCGGCCTGCGTACCCAAAGCGGCGAGATACGGACCGAGTCCGCCACTCACGACCAGCAGCGGGATGCCCCACGCCAGGCCGCCGGCCACGAACATGAGGCCGCCGCCGATCAGGGCGCCGGCCACGCCGCGGCCGACCCGATCGAACAGCACCAACACCAGCAGCGGCAGCGTCAACCACACCGTCTGCGATCGCATGCCGATGCTGAGGGCGGCCAGCAGCGACCCGATCACGATCATCCGTCCCGAGGCGGACGTCTGCGCCGGCGTCAGCCGCCGATCACCATCAGGCCCAGGAGCCTGCCGTTGCCAGGCGAGCATCAGGCAGGCTTGGGCGGCCAGCGCGAAAGCCAGGCCGGGCAGATCGCTCATGGGACGCGCGGCCAGGTACCAGAACAACGGACACGACGCGGTCACGGCAGTGGCCGCGAGGGCTTCCACGCTCGGACGCGGCCATGGTGACGACGCCGATTGGGCGGGGGCGGCCAGGCTGGAGAAGACGCCGCACAGGCAGGCGATCGCAATCAGGCCCGCCACCAGCGAGAGTGCGGCGAGCGCGCGCGCCTCCACCGACGAAGGTGCGGCACCGTTCATCAGCGGACCGGCGATCGCCGTCGCGACCTTCCCCAAGGCGATATACACAGGATAGCCAGGAGGATGCGGGCGATGCTCGGCGACGTTGAAGTCGCGCACGCCGAGCGCGAAGTTCACCGAATCGATGTCTTCAAGCGAGCTGGCGAGAAAAGGGATGTGGCCCAGCGCGAAGACGAAGGCCAGCGCGGCGAGGGCGCGCCGCGGCGTCACGACACCGGGCGCAGGCGCAGCGCCTCGTTCAAGCTGCCCAGTCGGTAGCCCTGGAGGTCGAGGGTCACGTACTGATAGCCCAGGGCCTTGATGCGCTCCACCAGTTGCGCGTTGACGGCCGGGTCGAGCGCGCGCGGCATCTCGGAGCGCGCCACTTCGAGCCGGGCCACCGTGTCGTGGTGGCGCACGCGGAAGATCCGGAAGCCCAGGTCACGCACCACCTGTTCGGCCTGCTCGATCTGCCGCAGGGCCACGTCGGTCACTTCGCTGCCGTACGGAATCCGCGATGACAAGCACGCCGAGGCTGGTTCATCCCAGCTGCCCAGGCCCGCCTGACGGGAGAGTTCGCGAATGTCGTCCTTGGTGAGATCGGCTTCGTCCAGCGGACTACGGACACCGTGTTCGCGCGCCGCCTGCCGGCCGGGACGGTAGTCGCCGCGGTCGTCGGCGTTGTTGCCGTCAACGACGACGGCCAAGCCGCGGGCGCGAGCGACCTCGCTCAGGCGTCCGTAGAGTTCGTCCTTGCAGAAGTAGCAGCGGTTCGCCGGGTTGGCGCGGTATTCGGGCCGATCCAGTTCCGCGGTGTGAATCACCTCGTGGGCGAGGTGGTGCTCGCGCGCGATCTTCAGGGCCAGCTGGCGATGGGTATCAGGGTAGCTCGGGCTGTCGGCGGTGACGGCCAGGGCCTTGGCGCCGAGCGTCGCCGCCGCGGCCAGCGCGAGGTAGGCGCTATCGACGCCGCCGCTGAAGGCAACCAGGACCGAGTCGTAACCGGCCAGGATCTGGCGCAGGCGCGCCGCCTTGCCGGCGAGGTCGTTACTCGTCGTCGTCCTTGTCGTCGTCGTCCTCGGCGTCGTCTTTGTCGTCGGCATCCTCTGCTTCGCCGTCCTTCTCTTCTTCGTCTTCTTCTTCATCGAGCTCGTCTTCGTCGGCGAGTTCGAATTCGAGGGGCGAGTCGCTGGCCACCCGCAGGAATGAGCCGCACTCCGAGCAGGTGAGCTCATCGCCGATGTCAACATCGAACTCATCAACATCGATTGGCGAATCGCACTCGGGACAAATCGCGGGCATGCTCGGCGCTCCTTGGCGGCGTTGAACGGGACGGACGGTCCAGCAAATTATAGCGAGTTCCTGATGCAGTCCGCAACGGATTGGCCGCGCTCGATGCCAGCGGCCATCGCGCCGTCGTGGATCTGCGCATGCCGCACGCATCGGGGGTCGCATTAGTCAGGCGCATTCGCAAGCTCGATCAAGGGCGCTTGCCGATTCTGGTGTTTAGCGACTCGATGACCAGCGCCGAGGAGGTGCGCGACCTGGCGGCGCTCGGCGGCGGGGACTATTTCAATCAGTACAGCGCGGTGGACCACATTCTGCCGTCGATCGCGCCGGTCGGTGAAAACGTCGGACCTGGTCCGCCTGAAGTCGGACGCTACATCCGAATGTGGCGTCCGGCTTTAGCCGGACCTATTGAAATTTCCGCAGGCGTACCGCGTTGGCGACGACCAGTGCTGAGGCGCCGGTATCGGCCAGCACGGCCATCCAGAGCGTGGCGACGCCGGCCGCGGCGAGGGCGAGAAACGCTACCTTCAGCACGATCGACAGCGCTACATTGACGCGAATGTTGTTGCGCGTCGCGCGGCTAAGCCGCAGGGCGTAGCGCAGCTTCGACAGATCGTCGCTCATCAGCGCAACGTCGGCGGCTTCGATGGCCACGGCGCTGCCCATGGCGCCCATCGCGATGCCGACATCCGACGCCGCCAGGGCCGGCGCGTCGTTGACACCATCGCCGACCATGGCCACGGCGCCGTACTCACGACGCAGCGACTGCACGGCGGCGACCTTGTCCTGGGGCAACTGCTGCGACTTCAGGATCTCCACGTTCAGTTCGCTCGCCATGGCGCGAGCCGGCGCGTCGTGATCGCCGGTAATCATCGCCACCCGCACGCCCTCGTGCCGGCGCAGGTCGGCAACCACTTGTGCGGCCTCGGCCTTCGGCCGGTCGCGCAGGCCCAGCACACCCATCGCCACGCCGGCGCGCGCGACCAGGACCGGTGACAGGCCCTTCGCCGTGACGCTGGTAGCGAGGTCTGCCAACACCGGCGTCATCCACCCGCGTTGGTTGAACAGCCGCGGCGTCCCGCACACGATGCTGGCTCCGGCCACCACGCCTTCGACACCCAAGCCCGGCAAGGCGCGCACATCTGAGGCCGGTGCGAGCGGGGCACCGCCAGCCATGGCGTCGGCGACGATCGCCACGGCAATCGGATGTTCAGAGTGCGCCTCGACAGCGGCCGCCGCGCGGATCACCTCATCGGCCGTCGCGGCGGCGAGCGGAATGACGGCCTCAAGACTGAACGTGCCGGTGGTGAGCGTGCCGGTCTTGTCGAACGCGACGACGCGGACGGTGGCCAGGCGCTCGAGATGGGCACCCCCCTTGACCAGCACGCCTTGACGCGCCGCGCCGGCAAGCGCCGAGACCACCGACACCGGTGTCGAGATGACCAGGGCGCACGGACACGCCACGACCAGCAGCACCAGCGCGCGATACAGCCACACGTCGAAGGGTTGCCCGGCCACGAGGACCGGCAGCGTCGCCACCAGTGCGGCGAGCAGTACGACTGTCGGCGTGTACCACGCCGCGAAGCGATCGATGAACTGCTGCACCGGCGCGCGCTGCGCCTGGGCGGTCTCGACCAGCCGAACAATCCGTGCCAGCGTCGTGTCAGCACGCCGGCGCGTCACCGCGACCACGAGCGCACCGTGGCCGTTGATGGTGCCGGCAAAGATCTCGTCGCCGGCGCCCTTCTCCACCGGCAGTGACTCGCCGGTAATCGGCGCCTGGTTGACGTCGGACCGGCCGCCTTGAACCAGGCCGTCGAGCGCCAGTCTCTCTCCCGGACGCACCACCATCAGGGCACCGATGGGCACGGCGTCAAGGCCGACGCGACGCTCGCCCCCGGCGTCGCGAATCAACACCTCAACCGGAGCCGCATCCAGCAACTGCCCAATGGCCTGGCGCGCGCGGTCGAGGCTTTGGGCTTCAAGCCACTGCGCCGCGGCGAACAGCGACACCACCATGGCGGCTTCTTCGAACTCGCCGATCGCGACGGCGCCGGTCACGGCGACGACCATCAGCGCGTTGATGTCGAGCGTGCGGCGGCGCAATCCCTGCAGCGCGCGTTGCGCCGGGAAGACACAGCCGACCACGGCCGCAATCACAAACAGCGCGTTGACCCAAGCGGGATAGACCGCAAAATAGCTGAGCGCGCACGCCAGTACTACGAGCACGGCAGCCACGGCCGTCACCCAGCCACGAATCCGCGCCCCGGTTGGCACCGGCGCGTCCTCTTCGCAGTGCGAACAGCCGATCGCGTGCGCCTGTGGCGGCGCCGTGGCAGTGCTCACCGGTCCGCCTTCGCGCGCTTTGCGGTGCGCGGCTCCCGGACCCCGGCTCCCGGCTTGCGACCTTCTTCCACGTGCTGCAGCGTCTGCCGGAAGATCGCCATGATGTGTTGATCGTCGAGGGAATAGAAAACGACGCGGCCGTCGCGGCGCGGGCGAACCAGGCGCAGGCCGCGCAGCAGCCGCAACTGGTGCGACACCGCTGACTGGCTCAGGCGCAACACCGCCGCCAGGTCGCACACGCACAGTTCGCCGTGCGACAGGGCGTCCAGAATCCTGACCCGCGTCGGGTCACCGAGCGCGCTGAAGGTGTCGGCGAGCGCCTGGACCGAATCAGATGCGGCCAGCGCGCCGCGGGTGGCGCGGACTCGGGCCAAGTCAATCTGTACGAGGTCGCCAACGTCAGCAGACATGTTCATATGAGCAGTTTCTCATAAATTATCGCGAACCACCGGCTCCGTCAAACCGGGGTTACGGAGTGAGCAACAGGCGGTGGCGCAAGAACGGCTGAACCCGAGAGCGGCCTTCGCGCCAGATCACGTTCTGATCGAAGTGGTGCGGGCTGAGTGGATGCCCGGACGGACCCGACGGCAGCGAGACCCTCGACTCGTCCCACTGGCCGGCGGGCAGCAATTGCCGCCACGCGGGGTACTCCCACGCGGCAAACGGCCGCCGCCGGTTCCAACTGACAGGCATGACGGTGGTGCCGGCACCGGCAATCGGCACCGGGCCGCGATTAAAGAACCACGCCAGCGGAAACGCCACACCGCCCAGCGGATGCTCGAAGCGTGCCGCGAGCAGGAAGATCTCGTCGACAAACGTGCGCCGCCACAACGCGTCCTCGAAGGCTTCGTACAGCGACACCACGGGCCGCGCATCAACCACGCGATCCCATTTCGCCAGCAGGTTTAACACCGCTGCCGCCATGGCATCGTCGCAACGTCCCCGTGCCGCCGTCATCGCCTCCTCAATGCCTGCCAGAATCGCGTCAGCAGCCAGGCTTCGGCGATCGTTCTGTAACGCCAGCATGGCGTCGAGGTCCACGCTCTCGGGCTGCGACAGGCGATCGCGCGGGGTAGCGATGCCGCCGGCGTCCCAGCGGATCGAATACGCGCGCTGCTCCTCAGACGGCCGGCCATCGGGCGACCGCCACGACGGCGGCGCGGCCCAATCGAGGCCCGTGTCAGCAAAGATGGGGCCGTTCTTCGTCTGCCACACCTCGAACCGGAATGTCGGCCGGCGACGCGGCTTGCCGCGCTCAAGCGGTTCGAATAGGATGGAGGACCGGACGCACCTAATTCGCGTCCGGCCTAGGGCTTACACTGTTTTCATTCATCGGAGACCTCCTGTGATCGAGGTTCAGCATCTCTCGAAGCGCTACGGTCCATTTACGGCCGTGGACGATGTCAGTTTTCGCGCGGAGTCGGGTGAAATTCTCGGCTTCCTGGGCCCGAACGGGGCCGGGAAGACCACCACCATGCGCATCATCACCGGCTACATGCCGGCGAGCGAGGGCACGGCGATTGTCGCCGGACATGACGTCTTCGCCCAGCCCATCGAGGCGAAGCGCAAGACAGGCTACCTGCCAGAGACACCGCCGCTCTATCCCGACATGACGGTCCGCGAGTACCTGACGTTCGTCGCCAAGATCAAGGGCGTGCGCAAGGACATCAAGGGCCGCGTCGACGAGGTGATGAAGAAGACCTGGGTCGCCGACATGGCCGACCGCCACTGCGGCAAGCTCTCGAAGGGCTACAAGCAGCGGGTCGGCCTCGGCCAGGCGCTCATCCACAACCCCGAGGTGCTGGTGCTCGACGAGCCGACCGCGGGCCTCGACCCCAAGCAGATCATTGAAACCCGGCAACTGATTCGCGCACTCGCCGGCAACCACACCATCGTGCTCAGCACCCACATCCTGCCCGAGGTCTCGCAGACCTGCCAGAAGGTCGTGATCATCAACAAGGGCAAGGTGGTGGCCATCGACACGCCCGATGCGCTGACCCAGCGCCTGAGCGGCGCCGTCACCATGTATTTGCAGGCGTCGGGCCCGGTGGACGACATGCACCGCGCGCTGCAGAACATCGCCGGCGTCGTGCGCGTCAACGTCGCGGATCGCAAGGACGATAGCGGCATGTTCGAAGTCGACACCGAGAAGGGCGCCGACGTGCGTCGCGAGCTGGCGACGACGATCGTCCGCGGCGGCTGGGGTCTGCTGGAATTGCGGCCGGTGCGCGCCAGCCTGGAGGATATCTTTTTGAGTCTGACCACCGCGGAAACCGCGACCAGCGAGCCGGCGGCGGCAGAAGAACAGGAGGTGGCCGGTGCGTAACATCACTGCCATCGCCCAACGCGAACTGAACTCCTACTTCTCGTCGCCGATCGGCTACGTGCTGGTCGGGTTCTTCGCGCTGCTGTTCGGCTACTTCTTCTATGCCGCGCTGTTCTTCTTCGAGCAGCAGAGCATGCAAGCGGGCATGAACCCGACTCAGGCCATGAACATCAACCAGATGCTGGTCGGCCCGACGTTCATGAACACCACGGTGATCATGCTGCTGGTGTTTCCGCTGATTACCATGCGGACCTACTCTGAAGAAAAGCGCTCGGGCACCATCGAGCTGCTGCTCACCTCGCCGGTGACCGACTTCGAGATCATCCTCGGCAAGTTCGCCGGCGCGATGCTCCTGTATGCGGCCATGCTCAGCGTGACGCTGATTCACATGGCGGTGCTGTTCGCCTTCGGCAATCCCGAATGGAAGCCGATCGCCACCGGTTACCTCGGCCTGTTGCTGATGGGCGGCTGCTTCTTGTCGCTGGGCCTGTTCATCTCGAGCCTGACCAAGAACCAAATTGTCGCCGCCATGGCCACCTTCGCGGTGTTCCTGCTGCTGTGGATCATCAACTGGCTGAGCGGCGCGGTCGGACCGACCGGCCAGGCCATCATGCAGCATCTGTCAATCACCGAACACTTCGATGATTTCTCGAAGGGCATCATCGACACCAAGCACGTCGTCTACTACCTGAGCTTCATCGCGTTCGGCCTGTTCCTCACCATGAAGTCGGTCGACAGTGAAAGGTGGCGAGGCTAACTATGGCAAACAAGATTTTCGGCGTGGTCGGTTGGATTGGCACGGCGCTGGTGTTGGCCGCCGTGGCAGCGCGACTGTTCACGCCGCCGTGGGGCTGGTGGAGCGACCACTACGCCACCTACCTGGCGTGGGCGGGCCTGGGGTCGGTGCTGGTCTACATGGCCGGCCAGTGGCGTGATGTCGCCAACTTCTACAAGGGCCGCGGCGCCCGCTACGGCACCATGTCGGTCGTCAGTATCGTCGTGTTCCTGGGCATCCTGATTGCCGCCAACTACCTGGCGACGCGGCAAAGCAAGCGCTGGGACTTCACTGCCAACCAGGTCTATAGCCTGTCGGATCAGACCATCAAGATTCTGAGCGAACTGAAGGAACCGGTGAAGTTCGTGGTGTTCGAGCGCGCGGACCGCGTGCCGATGCACAAGAGCCGCCTCGAGAACTTCGCCTACCACTCGAGCAAGGTCGCCACGGAATTCGTGGATGCCGATCGCGATCCGCTGCGCGCGGACGCGGCCAAGATCGAGTCGCTGCCGACGATCCTGATTGACTACCAGGGTCGCACCGAACGCGTCAGCAGCAGCGACGAACTGGCGCTGGTCAACGGCTTGATCAAGGTCACCACCGGCCAGGTGCGGAAGGTCTACTTCACACAGGGGCACGGTGAGAAGGACACCGCCGTCTCCGAACGCGCCGGCTACAGCACGGTGGCGCAGGCACTCACGCGCGAGAACTTCACGGTGGAAGCGCTGGTGCTGATCACGCAGAAGACGGTGCCCGCTGACGCCGCCGTGGTGGTGATCGCCGGCCCGAGCACCGATTTCTTCCAGCCCGAGATGGCGGCGCTCAATGCCTATGTCGCGCGCGGCGGTAAGGTGCTGGTGCTGCTCGATCCGGTCACGAAGCCCGACGCGCCTGGTCAACCTCTGTTGACGCAGTTTCTCACCGACTGGGGCATCCGTGCCGGCAACGACCTGGTGATCGATGCCAGCGGCCTCGGCCAGGTGCTCGGCACCAACGACGCCTCGCTGCCAGTGGTCGTCGATTACCCCGCGCATGCGATCACCGCCGGCTTCGGCCGGGTGATGACCGGCTACCCGATGGCGCGGTCGATGTCGCCGATCGAGGGCGGCTCAAACAGCCACACCGCCCAGCCGTTTATCAGCACCAGCGCGCAGAGCTGGGCCGAAGCGGACCTGGCCTCGCTGTCGACCGGCCAGGTCGCGCTCAACGCCGACAAGGGCGACAAGCAGGGCCCGGTGATGCTCGGCTCGGTCTCCTCCGCGCCGGCCACCGAGGTCGCGCCGCCGCCGGCGGCGAATGGCACGCCCGCGGCGCCGGACGACGCGCCGAAGCCTGAATCGCGGGTCGCTGCCATCGGCGACTCCGACTTCGCCTCGAACTTCGCCATTGGCATTCCCGGCAACAGCGACCTGTTCGTCAACGTCATCAACTGGCTGGGCCAGCGTGAAGACCTGATCGGCATTCGCGCACGCGAGCCCGAGGATCGCCGCCTCACGCTGACCGCCGATCAATCGCAGCGGATTTTCTGGCTGAGCATCGTGATCATTCCCGGTATCGTCTTCGCGTCGGGCATCTACACGTGGTGGCGGAGAAGGTAGGCGGTAATGCGCGGCCTGACATCGACGATTGTTCTGGTCCTGGTCCTGGCGGGACTGGGCGGCTACATCTACTTCGTTGACTCGAAGCGTCCCGAGCCCGGCCTTGGTGGCGACACCGCAACGGCCAAGGTCTACGCGCTCGAGGTCGACACGATCAACGAGGTCAAGCTGACCTACAACGGTGAGACGAGCCTGCTGCGTAAGTCCGACAGCGGCTGGGCGATGGTCGAGCCGGTGCAGACCGAAGCCGACCCGGCCGAAGCGATTAGCCTGGTACAGGCGCTGGTCAACCTCGAGCTGGTACGCGTGCTCGACGAGAACCCTGGCGACCTGGCGCCGTTTGGCCTGGCCGCGCCATCGATCGCCGTGGAGTTCAAGGGTGCGGGCGTCAGCGGTTCGCTGAAGCTCGGACGAAAGACCCCGACCCAGGGCGAGATGTACGCGCAGAAGAACGGCGAGAAAGCCGTGTTCCTGGTGTCGTCGTCCCAGGACAGCACCTTCAACCGCACGCCGTTCAATTTGCGCGACAAGAAGATCCTGAAGTTCGATCGCGAAAAAGCCGACACGCTCACCCTGGCACGCGCCGGCCAGTCGATGACACTGGCGCGAACCGGCAGCGAGTGGAGGGTGACCGGTCCGGTCGCGTCGCGCAGCGACTACACCACGGTCGAAGGCCTGCTCTCGCAGTTGTCGTCGGCCAACATGTCGACGCTCGTCACCAGCGACGGCAAGGACCTGGCGAAGTACGGCTTCGACCAGCCGGCGATGTCAGTCACCCTTGGCGCCGGCAGCGCCAAGGCCGTGCTCGAAGTGGGTAAAACAGAGGGCGGCCAGACCTACGCCCGAGACGCCGCGCGCCCACTGGTGTTCACGGTCGACACGACGCTTCAGGACGAGCTCAACAAGGGCTTCGATGCGTTCCGCAAGAAGGAACTGTTCGAGCTGCGCGCGTTCTACGTGACGAGGCTGCGGGCGGTGCTCGATGCTCCGGGTGGCCCGAAAACCTACGAACTCGAAAAGGTCAGGGGTGAGAAACCCACCGACGGCGAAAGCTGGAAGGTGACGCGCGTCGGCGGCGCGTCGCACACCGCCGATGCCGCGGCGATGGACGACCTGTTGGCGAAGCTCGTGGCCCTCAAGGCCGATACCTTCGTCGATACCAAGACCAAGACGGGGCTCGACAAGCCCGCGCTGGTCGTCAGCGCCAGCTATGACGAAGGCAAGTTCGAGCGCGTGCGCTTTGGCCAAGTTGGCGAAGAGGCGTTCGGTTCGCGCGAAGGTGAAGCGGTCGTCGCCAGGATCGACAAGGCGTCGATGGCCGCGGCCATGAAGGCTTTCGACCTGGTGGTGATGCCGCCAGAACCCGCACCGGCTCCGGCTACCACCGACAAGGCGGGCGAGAAGAAGTGACCGTGCGCGGCGGGCACCCCGTCGTGGCGCTGGCGACGGTGGTGCTCGCCCTCAGTTCCTGCGCGGCCCGGCACACCACCGGTGCCCGCACACCGACGCGGCAAGAAGCGATCGCCAACCTCGACCAGCACGACCAACTGCGCCGCGACCTGCGGGCGATTTTTTCGGCGCCGACTGTTGACCATGGCGTGTGGTCGGTGGCGGTGCACTCGTTGCAGCGCGGCGAGACGCTCTACCGCTCCAACTCGTTCCGGCTCCAGGTGCCCGCGTCCAACCAGAAGGTGTTGACCACCGCCGTCGCGGCCGAACGGCTGGGGTGGGACTACCGCTACACGACCCAGCTCTATGCCACCGGCCCCATCGCCGGCGGCCAACTCGCCGGCGACCTCATCGTCGTCGCGAACGGCGACCCGACGATCAATCCGCGCCATCCCCAGCGCTGGACCGCGTTCGACGACTGGGCAAGGCAACTGGCCGCCAAGGGCGTCCGCGTCATCAGCGGGCATCTCATTGGCGACGACAACGCGTTTGCTGAACCCGGTTGGGGTCTCGGCTGGTCGTGGGACGATTTCGCGCTCGGCTATGGCGCGCCGGTCAGCGCGCTGCAATACCACGAGAACCAGGTCGAGGTCCTGGTCGGGCCCGCGCTTGAAGCCGGACAGCGTCCGATCGTCAGCGTCTCGCCGCCAGGCAGCGGTCTCACGATCGACTACCAAGTGATCACGGCGCCGGCCGGAGCCGACAGTTTCGTCTCGCTCGAGCGCATTCCTGGTGCGACCGTGCTCACTGTTCGCGGGCAAGTGGCGGTCGCGTCACCGCCCATCCGCGACACGGCCGCCGTCCCCAATCCGACCACCTTTTACCTGACTGCGTTACGCGAAGCACTCTCGCGGCACGGCATCGTCGTCGGCGGCAGCACGATTGACATCGACGACGTGGCTCGGCCACTGGATCGGTCGCAGGCGACGCTGCTGCTTGAGGATCAATCGGCGTCTCTCACCGAGGTCATCGACGCGACGAACAAGTGGAGCCGCAATCTCTATGCCGAAACGCTGCTGCGTTCCTTGTCGCCAGCCGGGGCGCCGGCGACAACCGAAGCCGGGCTGAAAGTCCTGGCCGAGACCCTGCGGTCATGGGGCGTGTCGAATAACTACTACCTCGCCCGTGATGGCTCCGGCCTGTCGCGCTACGACTACCTCACACCAGACGCGTTGATCGGGGTACTGACGTACATGTGGCTGAATCCGGGTCTCGCCGAGAACTTCCGGTCCACGCTGCCGGTCGCTGGTGTCAGCGGCAGCCTCGCCCGGCGCATGGAGGGAACAACGGCCGAGGGCCGGGTCTGGGCCAAGACCGGATCGATGTCGCAGGTGCGATCGCTCGCCGGCTACGTCGTGACGACCGAGGGTGAACCGCTGGTGTTTGCGTTCATGGTCAACGGCTTCCGGGTGCCGCAGCGGGAGATCGATGCCGCCATGGATCGGGCGCTCCTCCGGCTAGTGACATTTTGAATTCCTGAACTCCTGTTAAAGATGGACGTAGCGGCCGAAGATCACGGCCATCAGCATCCCGACTGATCCGACCGCCAGCGCGCCGGCCATGCCGACGGCAAACGGTTTCATCCCGACGCCCTTGAAGACGGCGAAGTTGGTATTCAGGCCGACCGCAGCCATGGCGGTGCCCAGCAGGATCTGCGAGGCCCAGTAGTCGCCAAGCTGCTTCGTGAGCGACGCCCATGACGCGGTGTCCCAGATCCCATACGCCGCGCCACTTGAACCGAGCGTGGCATCCCCCACCGACCGCACAACCGCCATCGCCACGAAACCAATCACGAAGCCGGGAATCAACGCCGTCCACTTGATCGGCTTCTTCACGCCGTCATCTGCTGCGTGCGACGCGCGCAGGTGCATCCACGTCAGCAAGGGGATGACGCCGGCCAGGAAGATGTTGCGCGTCAGCTTGGTCACCGTCGCCACGCGCAGCACCACGTCGTCGGCGTAGACCTGCTTGTAGGTCAGGGCCGCGCCGACCACCTGCGAGGTGTCGTGAATCGCGGTTCCCAGGAACAAGCCGATCGTCTCGGACGACCCGAGCAACGAGTGCGCAAGATAGGGATAGAACAACATGCCGAACAGGCCGAACGCGACGACGTTGGCCACGGCGTAGGCGACTTCGCGCTCGTCGGCCTCAATCGCCGGCGCCACCGAGACAATCGCCGTGACCCCGCAGATGCTGGTGCCGGCGGCGATCAGCGTGCCGAGCCGCGGCGGCAGGCCCAGCTTCTTGTTGAACCACGTCACGAAGATCAGGCCGGTGGCGATCGCGGCCAGCACCACGGGCAGGCCGGCGGCACCGAGCTTCAGCACATCGAACAGGCTCAAGCGAATGCCGACCAGCACGATGCCGGCTCGGAGAATGGTGGTGGTCGCGAATTTCAGTCCGGGCGCCAGCGACTCCGGCAGCGGCAGGGTGTTTCGCAACAGCAGGCCGAGCACGATTACCACGGGCACGCCTGAGACGGGACTGCTACCGGAGAGTCCTTGGGCGGAAAGAATGGCGTGGCCAATTTGCTCGGCGAGCCAAAAGCCCACGAGCATGACGATGAACGCCGCGAGGATACCGGGGACGTTCTTCACCGGCCTACCAGCCAGACACCGCCCACGACGAGGGCCACCGCCGATGAGGCATAGAGGAAGCCGCTGTGGCTACGCGAGTGCCGCTTGAGTTTCGATGACAGCATACCAACAGCCGTCGAAAACGCGGTCATGCCAGCGATCGCGCCAAGGCCGAAACCGGCGAGATAGAGGATGGCGGATGGGCGCGACGGAAACGCCAAGGCGGGCAACACGCCCAACAGATGCGAGCTGCCAGCCAGACCGTGAATGGTGCCCATCGAGAACGACGTCCCGGCGTGCGAGTGCACCCCCGCACCCGAGCTACTGAGCCGCCAGGCACGGTGCAGGCCCCAACTGCCGAGCAGGATGAGCGAGACGCCAACCATGCGTTCGCTGTGGGCGGAGATCGCGTCCAGCGGCAATCGCTCCTTGAACAACAGCAGCAGCGTCGCGATCAACACCACCCCGAGCGTGTGGCCAAGTCCCCATTGCAGGCCCGTGAGCCAGTGGCCGCGCCCGCGATCCGACGCCAGCGGCGCGACCGCCGCCAGGTGGTCGGGACCAGAAAACACGTGCAGCAGACCGGCCGCAATCCCCGCAAGAAAGGCAAACATCTCAGGACTGGAGCGAGGTTAGCGCTGAATCGATTTCAACTGACAAAATTCTTCCAGCGCGAGCGGTCCGATCTCGCGGCCAATGCCCGACTTCTCGTAGCCGCCAAACGGCGCCAGCACGTTGAACCGGCCGCCGTTGATGTCGACCTGGCCAGTGCGCAGTTGCTTCGCCACGTTGAGGGCGCGCTCCGGCGTGCCCGCCCACACACCACCGGCGAGACCACATCGCGAATCGTTGGCGTTGTTGACACCTGCCGCAATCGCCTTGTCGAACAGCGCGTCATCCAGGACGACGAAGGCCGACTTACCGCCCAGTTCGAGGTACACCTTCTTGATGCCATCACCGGCCACCGACGCAGGGCACCGGCCGGCCTGCAGTGAACCCGTGAAGCTCACCATGTCCACGGCGTGATGCAGCCGACGACGCCGATCGGCTCCTTGCTCACGAGCGAGTTGCCGAGTTCCTCTTCGAGCCTGGCCTCGCGAATGAACTTGGCTTTCTTGGTGGCATCAGCGAGCGATGTGCCGACCTCGTACGCGATGGCCTCGGCCAGCTGCGGCACGCCGGTCTTCATCGCGGCAGCGAGCTTCTCGAGCCACTGCGCGCGGTCTTCCACCGGCACGCGGGCGACTTCCGCTTCGGTCGCGGAGGAAATGACCGCAATGGTCTCGGTGCCGCTCGAGGCCTGCCAGGCGCCGTCGTAGTAGTGCTGATCGTAAGAACTCATCAATCGTTCAATTCTACGTTACAGTTTCTCTCTGCGCGCACGCCGTGCGCGGTTGGAGAGCAGATGGATATTTCCGGGAAGACCTTGATCGTCACCGGCGGCGCCTCTGGCCTGGGCCGCGCCACCGCCGAGGCGATTCTCGCTGCCGGCGGCAACGCTGTTCTTCTTGATGTCAACGCGGACACCGGTGCGGCGGCTCGACTGGCGATGGGCGCCAGGGCCAGGTTCGCGCTGGCGGATGTGACCAGCGAAGAGCAGGTCAAGGCCGCGGTCGACCTTGCGGTCTCGACCTTTGGCGGATTGCACGGCGTCGTCAATGCCGCCGGCATTGGTCCCGCGGCCAAGGTGCTGGGCCGCAACGGTCCGCATCCACTCGACTTGTTCGAGAAGATCCTGCGCATCAACGCGGTCGGCACCTTTAACGTGATTCGCCTGGCGGCCGCCGTCATCTCGCAGAACCCCCCCACCGACACCGGCGAGCGCGGCGTGATCGTCAACACGGCGTCGATTGCCGCCTACGATGGTCAGATTGGCCAGCCGGCCTATGCCGCGTCGAAGGGCGCCATCGTCGCCATGACGCTACCAATCGCCCGCGAGTTCGCCCAGCTCGGCATTCGCGTCGTCACCATCGCACCGGGGATTTTCGATACGCCGCTGCTGGCGGGATTACCGGAACCCGCGCGCGTCTCGCTCGGTCAGCAGGTGCCGTTCCCGTCGCGCCTGGGCCGGCCGGCCGAGTACGGCGCGCTCGTCCGCCACATCATCGAGAACGAGATGCTGAACGGCGAAGTGATTCGGCTGGACGGCGCGCTGCGAATGGCGCCGAGGTAACGTCGCTACTGAGCGCGCGGGGGCCCGAGAAGTGAAGCGTCGATCGTGATCGTGTCGGCCTTCTCGGGCGCCTTCTCTGAGTAGATTGACAGTGTGACGCGGCCGCACGACGGGCCGAATGCCGCGGGGTCAAACACGTACAGCCCCTCGCGAACCAGCTTCGTATCCGAAGTCCGGTGCTCGACCACAAAGGGCTGAATCGCGACGACGTCGGTCGCGCCGCAAGCCACGCGCAGGCGGAGAAAGCTGGACTTGAAGTTCTTGAACGGCGGCAGATCCGCTCCCTGGGTGCGGGCGGCCTCGCGCGCGACCCGCTTCCAGAAGCCCTCGACCAATTTCGGCGTGACGCGCACGGCAATCACCGGCGGCAGGTCGGCAAAGTACTCGGACCAATCACCGAACTCGGTGAGCCGGCCAATCCGCGCCTCGGCCTCCGGTGACCGCCCGCCGCGGCCACCAGTGCGATCGCTCTCCCTGGCCTGCTGGATAACTCGCGGCGTGATGATGGCGATGTCGAAGTCGTCCGATGACAACACCGGCGGCGTGATCGGGCTCGCGGCCTGGGCCGTCTCGCCGGCGGCACTACCGCGCGACGGCTCCACTGGGAGCGCAACGAGCTCTGGCGGTGTGCCCGACAACAGGGCCGCCTGAGCGGCCGCAACGGCCGCGCAGAGAATTCCCGCGCCGACGATCATGACCTCGCCAGACCGGTTGCGATCGGTATCGGGCGCCACCGCGGTGAGTCCGACCACCACTCCCGCGTCATTGAAGACCGGACCACCCGCGCCGCCGAACCCCAGCCGCAAGTCGGTTTCGAGCGCAAACGGTGACGACCCGGTGACCTCGCCTGAAGCCGACTCAGCCAAGCGCCACAGCGGCGCCGTGAGCGCCGTGATCTCCTCTTTGCCGTTGACCGTCGGCGGCGACTGGCAACTCAGTGGAATCGGCACTCGCCCCACGACGGCACTCGGATGGACCCAGACAATCGCAACGTCGCGCGCGGGATCCGACGACAATACCCGGGCCGATACCTTCTGCTCACCCGACAGCTGCACTGCCACCGTCGCCCCCTTGGCGGCCGCGAGTCCGCGCGTCGCGATCAAGCCTCGCGCGTCGACCAGGAACCCGGTCGTCCGCGTCGTCGGCGACCAGATCGCCATGACGCTGCCTAGCCACTTCGTTGGCAGGAACGACGGATCGCTTCTCGAGATGCTTGCTTCAGTCGGTGAGGCAGCTTCGGGCGCTGCGGTGATCTCAGCGTTGGCAGCCGTGAGCGCTAATGTGACCGTGCGCCCGGCGACGACATCGATCATCTGGGTCCACGCGTACGACTGGCCGGCGAGGACGGCGGGACGATCGGATTCCACAGTGTAGGAACCTGGGACGAGCGGGATTGACACTTCGCCATCAGGTCCCGTCAGCACTCGCTTCGGGATGGTGGTCGCCGGATTGTCGCTGATCAACAAGACGTGCCGCGAGACGGGGGTCGGCTGCTGCGCTTCGTCCGGCAGGGTGATCGTCACCTGCAATCCGGTCGTCGACTGGCCCGGCAGCTCCACCGGGAATGCGAGCAAGGTGACGAGCACCAGCACCCGCCGCATGGCTAATCCCCGAAGGTGATGCCCTGCGCCAGCGGCAACGCCGTCGACCAGTTGACGGTGTTGGTCTGCCGGCGCATGTAGCCCTTCCACGCATCAGAACCCGACTCACGGCCGCCGCCGGTTTCCTTTTCACCGCCAAACGCGCCGCCAATCTCGGCCCCCGAGGTGCCGATGTTGACGTTGGCAATGCCGCAATCCGATCCCCTTGGCGAGACGAACTCCTCGGCCCGGCGCATGCTCTCGGTGAAGACGGCGCTCGATAATCCCTGCAGCACATCGTTGTGCATGACCATGGCGTCTTCGAATCGCTCGTACTCGAGCAGGTAAAGAATCGGCGCGAAGGTTTCCTGCCGGACGATGGCCGACTGTGCGGGCATGCGGATGATGGCCGGCTCGACGAACTGTGGCCCGAGGTCTGGACGTCGTCCGCCGCCGCAAAGCACGGTGCCGCCTTCTGCCCTGGCCTGCGCGATCGCTGCTGCCATGTCGCTCACCGCCTTCGCGGTGACGAGTGGTCCCATCAACGTGCCCGCCGCCAGCGGATCCCCGATGCGAACTTGCGTGTACGCCTTCAGCAGCCGCTCCGTTAACGCCGGCAAGATCGACTTGTGGGCGATGATGCGACGCGTCGAGGTGCAACGCTGCCCTGCTGTGCCGACCGCGCCAAACACGATCGCGCGGACAGCCATCTCGAGATTGGCGTCTTCGGCGACGATGATGGCGTTGTTGCCGCCCAGTTCGAGAATGGTTCGGCCAAACCGTCCGGCCACTGCACTCGCGACATGCCGGCCGATGGCTGTGGACCCGGTGAACGACACCAGCGGCAACCGCGCGTCGTGCAGCATGGCTTCACCGACGATGCCGCCGGTTCCGGCCGCCAGGGTGAAGATGCCGGTGAGACCGTGATCGGCCATGACGCGGTTGGCAATGTGCTGCACCGCGATCGCGGTCAGCGGTGACGGCTCGGCCGGCTTCCAGATCACGGTGTCGCCGCACACTGCAGCGAGAGCCGCGTTCCACGACCACACCGCCACGGGAAAGTTGAACGCGGAGATCACGCCGATCGGCCCGAGCGGATGCCACTGCTCCATCATCCGATGGCCCGGCCGCTCGGACGCGATGGTCAGGCCATAGAGCTGCCGCGACAGGCCCGTGGCAAAATCACAGATGTCGATCATCTCCTGCACTTCGCCGTGGCCTTCTGCGCGAATCTTGCCCATCTCGAGCGAAACGAGGTCGCCTAACGGCTCCTTCAGCTCACGCAGGGCCTCACCCAGATCGCGAACCACCTCGCCACGCTTGGGCGCGGGCAGTTCCCGCCAAGTGCGGAACGCCGCCGTGGCTGCAGCCGCCACGCGATCGTAGGCGGCAGGACTGCACAGCATCACCACGGCGATGGCCTCGCCGGTGGTGGGGTTGCACGAGATCAGCTGGTGACCGTCGGGCTCGGTGACCCACCCATCGGGCCCGGTGCAGGCACCGGCGTTGACGGGTTCGATCTGGAGTTTCTGGAGGAGGGAGCGCATCCGGAAACGATACCAGACGAACACCGTCTACCGTGACCGCTCTTCGACTATTCTTCGCCCATGCGGCTCGTCATACTCACCGCGTCGCTCGTGCTCGGGTCGGTCTTCGCGCTCAACGCGCAACCCGCCCGAGCCCTCAGAATCGTCATCCTTGAGGGCGAGGACGCCGTCAACATCATCCAGCAGACCACGGCGGTGCGGGCACGGCGCGACGTTTGCCGCCGGCGCGCAAACGCTCACGGCGGGCAACACCACCACCGGTACGTTCGCCCTCGAAGTCATTCAAGGCGCGACGGGATCGACGCGGCTACCAGTCACCTTGCAGAAATAACGGCGTCCGGCCGGCCGGTCACTGCGGCAGGAGCAGCTGCAACGCGTCCTGGAACTGCGCCATGGTGCCGTTGAGACCTCCACCCTGCGCCAGGTCCGGCCTGCCGCCGCCCTTGCCGCCGAACTGCGCGACGAGGGACTTCAGCATCGCACCGGCATCGGCCGTCGCGGCGGTGCCGCGAGCGATCACAACCAGCGCCGGCGTCGTGGCCGTGAACAGTGCGACGACGAGGTTCGGTGTCTCGGCCACGGCAGCTACGGCAATCGCCTTGAGGCCCTGCGCGTCCCAGCCTTCAATCGCTGCGATGATCACCGCCTGACCCCAGGCCTTCTCGAGCAACGCGTGCGCTTCGTGAATCGCCAGCTTCTCCTGGAACCCTCGCAGCGTCCGTTGCTGCGCTTTGCTGTCGGCCTGCATCCGCTCAATCGCTGCGGCCATTTCCTCGGGAGCAACGGACAAGAACCTCTGGGTCGCCGCCAGGGAGTCCCGCCACAGGCGGAAGCGATTCAACGCGCGGCCACCGCACAGGAACTCGACGCGCGCGCCGCCGCGGAATTTCTCCGATCCGCCGACCGCGATCACACCGATGCCACCGGTGCGCGCGACATGCGTGCCACCGCAGGCTGAGAGATCGAAATTCTCAACATCGATCAGCCGCAGCGGACCCGTACGAATCGACTCTTTGCGCAGCGGCAGTTTCGCCGCTTCTTCCGCTGTGGCGAATCGGATCGCAACCGGACGGTCTTCCCAGACAATGCGATTAGCTTCGTCTTCGGCCGTCGCCACTTGCTTGGCGCTGACCTCGCGCGCCAGGTCGATGGTGGCCGACAGCGTGCCCATGTGGAAGCTCTCGGTGCGCACGCCAAACAGCCGATCGAACGCCGCTGACAACACGTGCTGGCCGGTGTGCTGCTGCATGTGGTCGAAGCGGCGCGCCCAGTCGATGGCGCCTTGCACCACCTCGCCAATCTTGTGCGATCCCGAGGTGACGTGCGCTATGGTGCCGTCCTCGCGATCGATCACCTCGCTGATCGCCGCACCACCGAGCGTGCCGGTGTCGAACGGCTGGCCGCCAGAGGTGGGATAGAAGGCGGTCTGGTCGAGCGTCACGTGCGTGCGGCCATCAATGACACCAACCGCGACCACGGTGGCGTCGAACTCGGTGCGGTACGGCTCGGTGTAGTAAAGGCGATTAGTCATAGATTTAGTCTGGCTCTTAACTCTCTTCCGCCGGCACGATTGGCAATTCGAAGAAGAACACGGCGCCGCCGGTCGCCGCCCGGCGATAGCCAATGCGGCCGCCGTGCGAGCGGATGATGTCGTAGCTCACCGACAGTCCCAGGCCCGTGCCCTCACCCACCGGCTTGGTGGTATAGAACGGCCGAAATAACTTGGCTTCGTGTTCCGGCGGTACGCCGGGTCCGATGTCCTCGACTTCGAGCCACGCCCAGCCATCGCGATCGCCCGAGCGGATTGCGACCCGCCGTTTGCCGCTGCTGCTGTGGACGATGGCTTGCTCGGCATTGATGGCGAAGTTTAGCAGCACCTGCTGCAGCTCGGTGAAGATCGCCATCACCAGCGCGACTGACTTCTCCTCTACCTCCACGCAGATATTCAGCTCTTCGAGCTTGCGCTGCCGCAGTTCCATGACCGAGGCGATGACATCACGCAGTTTCACCGGCGTCGGCTCTGACATCTGCCGGCCAAACCGCGACAGGTTGCGGATGATGGCGCTGGCGCGCGCGCTTTCCTTCTGAATCAGCATCAGGTCCGCGCGTGCCGTCTCGGGCATGTCCTTCTGCATCTGGAGCAGCTCGGAAAAGCCGAGAATCGCCTGCAGCGGGTTGTTCAGCTCATGCGCCACACCGGAGACCAGCCCACCAATCGCAGCCAGGCGATCCTGCCGGATCACTTGCTGTTGCAACGACTGCAATTCCTCCCGCATCCGCCGCTCATCGTCCACCTGCGCAGCGATCGCCTCGTGGGCGTTCTGCAGGTTGGTGATCATGCCGCCGACGGTCTGCTGCAGACGCTCCATCTCGGCCGCCGGCATGGGACGCGGCTCGAGCGGCGACAAGTCGCCGCGGCTGACGCGCCTGGCGGTTTCGTCAAGATAATCGAAGGCCTTCAACCATCGCCGGCCAAACACCAAGGCCGCGCCAACCACCAGGATGGTCGAGGCGATCGAGATGGCGAGAGTGCGGCGAAAGATCGGCGAACTGCGCGCCGTCGCCACGCTGGTGGGAATGCCGACGCTGACCAGCCACGGTCCGCGCGCGACCACCCCGTCGCCAAACATGCGCTCGACGCCATCAAGACCGGTGCGAATGGCAGTCGCGGGTACGCCGGCTGGTGCCCGCTCCTGTCCCGGCGCCTCGATCGGCCGGTCGACATGACGCGTCGAATCCAGGCTGCGGGCCACGACCACGCTGTCCTGATCGGTCAAGGTGACCACTGAGCCGTCCGGCAGGGGGATAGCCCTGAGCATTTGCTCCAGAGCCGCGAGGTGCACGGCCAGCGCAATCACGCCGACGCGCTGGTTGTCATTCGACAGGATGGGATAGCCGAGCATGATCGAATGCGTCGACTCGCCCGGCCCTCCCAGCATGGAGCTGACCTGTGGTTGTCCGGTGGCGGCCACGTTCGCGAGCCACGCCGCATCGATCCGGCCTTCGACGGCGGCGTCGGGGGGCTTGGCCCACGCTTGCACCTGGCCTTGCGCATTGGCGATCAACGCGTTGTTCAGCAACCCCTCGGGTCCGCCGACGAGGGGCAGCAGCACTTCGGCGGCCGCGGCCGGGTCCAGGGCTCGCATGCCGGGATGCCGCGACACCGTCTCGGCAACGACATCGGCGGTCTCGAGGTTGCGGTTGATCATGACCACGACGGTAGCCGCCATGGTCGAGGTCTCGACCGCCAGCAGACGCAGGTGCTCACCATCGGTGAGATAGGCGCCGTAACCGATCGCGGCATAGACGACCGGGGTCAGCACGAAGAAAACAACGGCGATCTGTCGGCGAAGCGGCTGGGCCACGGTGGTTACGGGCGCATGGTATCAGCCAGCCGCGGTGATCAAGGGATCGGTTGCACCAGCTTCTGCGAAGCCAGCGGCGCGCAACAGGCAGCTGTCGCAGTGGCCGCAGGGACGGCCCGACGATGGCGGATCGTAGCAACTGTGCGTCAACCCGTAGTCGAGGCCGAGGGAGAGCCCCAGCCGGATAATGTCAGCCTTCGAAAGGCTGATCAGCGGCGTCTGAATGGTCAGTGGACGTCCTTCGACACCCGCCCTCGTCGCCAGCCGCGCCAGCTGCTCGAAGGCCTGGATGAACTCGGGCCGGCAGTCCGGATAACCCGAGTAGTCGAGCGCGTTGACGCCGATGACGATGTCGGCGGCCCCCAGGACCTCGGCCCAGCCGAGCGCCATCGACAGGAAGATCGTGTTGCGCGCGGGCACGTAAGTGTTGGGAATAACGGTGGGTGGCTTGTCCACCGTAGCCTGGGCGAAGGTGGAATCCTTGGGTACGGCCATCGCCGACGACGTCAACGACGACCCGCCAATCTGCGAGAGGTCGAGCGCCAGTTCGAGATGTCGCTCCACGCCGAGCGCGGCGGCCACCGCGCGCGACGCCGCGAGCTCGCGCACATGCCGCTGGCCGTAGTTGATGCTGAGCGCCGACAGCGCAAAACCATCGCGCTTGGCGACGGCAGCCGCGGTGTAGGAGTCCAACCCGCCGCTCAAGAGAACTACGGCGCGGGGTCCGGCTGAAGCCGGACGCCACATCTCAGACACCGCGCGTCTCCGGACTCCAGATGTACTTGTGCATCTGCAGCTGGACCCGCACCGCGAGGCGATCCGCGATCACCCATTCCGCCAACTGCTTCGCGACCAGTTCGCCATGCACGGGCGAGAACAGCACCGCCGCCACCCGATTCGCCAGGTCCTCACGATTCACGATCTCACGCGCGTACTCGTAGTCCACCCGATCAGCGATCACGAACTTCACTTCGTCGGTCGGCGTCAGCAGCAACAGGTTTGACCAGTCATTGCGTGAGGATTCTCCGGACCCCGGGCACTTGATGTCCATGATGCGGACGACGCCGGCCGGCACCTGGGCGATGCTGCGGTGACCGCCGGTTTCAATCAGCACGGTCTTACCGGCATCGAGCAGCCGCTGCATCAGCGGATAGACGTCGGCCTGCAACAGCGGCTCGCCACCCGTCACTTCCACCACCGGGCAGCCGCGCGCCTCGACCTCGGCCACCACCTCATCCACGCTCATCTTGCGGCCCTCGTGGAAGGCATAGGGCGTGTCGCACCAGCGGCAGCGCAGGTCGCACGCCGTCAGGCGCACGAACACGCACGGCCGCCCGGCATGGGTCGACTCGCCCTGGATGGAGTGGAATATCTCGTTGATCGTCAGCATCCCGAACTTGCTATTTTAGCGTGTGTGGCTCCGCATCGGGACATCTGGGTGGAATTACCCTACTGGGTGGGGCACGTGGAATGGCATCTGCTATCCGCTCCCTGAAAACCGCCAGCGCGGGTTCGGCGAACTCGCCTTCTACGCCGAGCGCTTCAACGTCGTCGAGGTCAACAGCACGTTCTACGGCCAGCCACGCGCTAACGTCGCGCTCAGTTGGGCGCGGCGTACGCCGGCCGATTTCGAGTTCACCGTCAAGCGGTACTAGAAATTCACCCATCCGGGCATGACCACCGACGCGACGCCGCGCAGTAGTGGGACCAGGCCGAGGACCGCGACAACTATTACTACTCAGGAAAAGAACTGCAGCCGATTGTCAGCACGGTCCGGCCAGCGCAGCAGGCGGCGAAGAAAGCGTGCCTGCTGCTAAACAATCATTTCTCGGCACAGGCGGTGGCCAACGCCACCACGCTCAAGAAGATGCTGGACGAGCCAGTGACGGTGCCGATGCCGGCGGAATTCATTGAACGGTTTCCAGATCTTGCGGGGATGCCGACGTTGCCCCGCGCACGGTTACTCTGACAATGCGGTCGCCCATCACGATCTTCATGACCACGTCCATCCCCGAGATCACCTTGCCGAACACGGTGTAGTCAGGATCGAGCCGATGCTGGTCAGCCAGCGTCACGTAGAACTGCGCGTCGGCCTTCGCGGCATCGCCCGAATGCGCCATCGCGACCGCACCGCGAACATGCCTCCGCGTTTTCGAAATCTCGGCGACGCCGACCGGCTTGCCGCTGTTGCCCCTGCCCCACATCTCCTGCTTGGTCATGTCGCGCGTGGCCTGGTCGCCCATCTGAATGACGAAGCCCGGCACCACCCGGTGCACGCGCTGGCCGTTGTAGTAGCGCTTGTTGACCAGGTTGATGATGTGCTCGACGGTTTTCGGCGCTTCGTTCGGATAGGTCTCGAACTCGAACGTGCCCTTCTCGGTCTCCACCACGATCACGGGACCGGCGCCTGGTGAGGTCTGGCCTGGCTTGGCAATCTGAGTCGACACCTCGGTGCTGGCCACCGTCATTGCGAGAACCAACGTCAGGATTCGGACGGACATCGCACTGCCTCCAATGTGGGGACAAACCTTCAGGTTTGTCCATCAAGCTCGAAATCGGCCGACGCGTTCCACACCCACGCGCCGGCAGTCAGAGCTGATGGCGCAATCGCCGCAGCGAGGATACACCGGGCGGCACACGTTCTGGCCCCACGTGACCAGGTAGAGGTTCACGAGCGGCCACCACCTGGCGTCGATCACCCGGTAGAGCGCCTGTTCCGTGGCTTCGGGGTCCCTCGTCTGCACCCACCCCAGCCGATTGGAAATGCGGTGCACGTGGATGTCAACGCAGATACTGGTCTCGCTCCCGAACGCCAGGATCAGCACCAGGTTGGCCGTCTTGCGGCCAACACCTGGCAAGGTCACCAGCTGGTCGAGCGTGGACGGCACCAGGCCGCCAAACTTCGCGACCAGGGCCTTGCTCGTTGCCTTCACGAACACGGCCTTGTTGCGATAAAAGCCCACCGGGTAGATCAGCTTCTCGATCTGTTTCACGGTGAGTGCCGCCACGGCCAGCGCGGTCGGGGCCTTCTTGAACAGGCGGGTGGATGCCGCGAGCGTCGTCTCGTCCTTGGTCCGCGCCGAGAGCAGGGTCGCGATCAGGATCTGGAACGGGTCCTTCTGCTGGCCCTCCGAGATCTTCTCGATCGCCGGCAGTTCCATGCCGGAAATTTTTCGACCGATGATCTGCATCACGCGGGCGACGGACGAGTCAAAGACACCGGGTTCTTTTTTCATCCGACCCCCAGAACAAGGAACCCGGTATCCTTACACGGGCGTCAGGGCCGGCTGCCCGGTGACCACTGCAATGGCGTTCGACACCGCGAGGTCAGCCATGCCGGTGCGCGTCTCGGTGGTGGCACTGGCAAGATGCGGAATCAGCAGCACGTTCTCCAGCGTCATCAGACCGGCGTGGATCTCCGGTTCCTTCTCGTAGACGTCGAGTGCGGCGCCGGCGATCAGCCGCTCCTTGAGCGCCCACGCCAGCGCCCCTTCATCCACCACCGGACCGCGTGACGTGTTGATCAGGTAGGCGGACCGCTTCATCTTGGTCAATGCTTTCTGATCGATCAGATGCTTGGTCTCTGGCGTCATCGGGCAGTGCAGCGAGACCACATCTGACGTCGCCAGCAGGCGATCGATCGGCATGTGGATGGCGCCAGGCAGATCGGCCGGCGTGCGCGTGGCGTACGCCACCGTCATGCCGAAGGCCGGCGCCTTGTCGGCCACCGCGCGGCCAATGCGGCCCAGTCCCACCAGGCCGAGCTGCTTGCCGCGCAGTTCCATCCCCAACATGTAGTCGAGCGCCCAGCCGCCCCATTTGCCCGCCCGCACCACGCGTTCGCCTTCACCCAGCCGCCTGGTCACCGCCAGGAGCAACGCCCACGTGAAGTCCGCGCAAGCGTTGGTCAGCACATCAGGGGTGTTGGTCACCGCGACACCGCGCGCGCGGCATGCCGGCACATCGATGTTGTTGTAGCCGACCGCGACGTTGGCGACGATCTGCAGCTGCGGTCCGGCGGCGTCGAGTACCGCAGCATCAACCGTATCGGTCAGCAGGCACACCAGTGCGTGCTTGCCAGCGACGCGCCGCAGCAGTTCCTCGCGCGAGATCGCGGTAGAGCCGGTGTAGAGATCAACCTCGCACGCCTGGTCTAGGCGAGAGAGGACCGCAGCCGGAAGTCTTCGAGTAACCAGGACGGTGGGTTTCAATCTAATGACCGTGACACTGGCAATAGCCGCAGTGATTGCACGTCACCTCTGCCTCGATGAGGCACATGGTGTCGTCGGCGGCGCGCGGCAGCGAGTAACGGCCGAAGCTGATCGAGCGCGGTGGTGGTGGTGGCGGTGGTGGCGCCATCTCAGTCCGGCTGCAGCCGGACGCCACATCGGCCGCCGATCCCAAGTGTTTCTGGATTGCCAACCTTACCAGTCCGCGGACCTCGTCGTCTGTCATTCGACAAACTCCAGCTGATCGACAATGCCGATGATGGCCGCGTCCACCGGCGCGTGCTTCTTGCCGAGCGCCTCGCCCGCCGCCCGGCCCTCAATCACAACCAGGACGCGCTCACTGACGCCGGCGCCGACCGAGTCAATGGCGAGCAACGTCGCGCCGGTGGCCACACCCTGCGGCGTCTCCGGCTGCACCAACAGCAGCTTCGCGCCCTCGAACTGCGGACGCTTGTGACTCGCGACGACTGTGCCGACAACCCGCCCAATGATCATCTGTGTCTAATCGGTGTGAAGCGGTGGCCTGTCAACAATCCCGACAATGCCGGCATCGGCGGGCATCTCCGTAGGATGGAAGGGAAAGCTGGCCTCCTTGCCACGCACGAAGAACACCGTTTCGCCCACGCCCGCGCCGACCGAATCGACGGCCACGAGCGGGCGGCCGACATTCTTGCCGTCGGCGGCGATCGGCTGCAGGATGAGGAGCTTGGTGCCGTCGAAGCCGGGATCCTTGCGGGTGGCGACGACATTCCCAATCACGCGGGCGAGCTGCATGGCGATTACTCGGCGACGTCGACGGCGTCGACGATGCCGACCACCGCGGCATCCACCGGCACGTCTTTCATGCCGACCGCCAGGCGAGCCGAACTGCCACTGACGATCAGGACGGTGTCGCCCACGCCGGCGTCGACGGTGTCGATCGCGACGAGATAGTTACCCTCGGCCTTGCCCTTGGGATCCACCGCGCGGGCCAGCAACAGCTTGCTGCTGACCAGGCGCGGATCCTTCCGGGTCGCGACCACGGTACCGACGATGCGGGCGAGGAGCATCCTTACCCTTTGGCGTTGGCTTTGCCGATGGGTAAGACGTCTTCCAGGTTGGCGTGCGGACGCGGAATGACGTGCACCGATACCAGCTCGCCCACGCGGCGCGCCGCGGCGGCGCCTGCGTCAGTGGCGGCCTTCACGGCGGCGACGTCGCCGCGAACGATCGCGGTCACGTAGCCGGCGCCGATCTTCTCCCAGCCAACCAGCGTCACTTTGGCAGCCTTCACCATCGCGTCCGCCGCTTCGATCATCGCGACCAGACCCTTGGTTTCGATCATGCCGAGTGCTTCACCCATTTACTGCCTCCATTGGGCTTGAGGCTTGGGGCTTGGGGCTTGGGGCATTCCCAATCCTCGAGCCTTCCGTTTCAAGCTTCATTTAAGTTGGCGGACCGCATCCTCAATCAGTGCGGTTAGCTCGCGGTATGTTAGCCGAATTTCTCCGTCTGTGCCGGTCGACGGCGGCGGCAGGTCGTGGCGCACCAGCCGCTCGGCCGAGTCAGGCGCCTGCACCACCTGGCAATCCAACTGCCCACCCGTCGTCGGGTTGGATTCGTCGGTGCAGATCGGTGCGGGCGAGGCGATGCCATACATCCCGCGCAAGCCCTGCAGCCGGTCTACTTCGCCGCGCGATAGCACGTTCTCGCGGCCAAGGCTTCGCGCCACCAGGCTGATCTGGGCAAAGTGCTCGATGGTTTCCATGCGGTAGTAGGCCGACATGACGTCGCCGGCCAACGCGAGGGCGCCATGATTCGCCAGCAACAGGCCGTCGTGGGCCTTCACATACTTGCGAACCGCCGCCGGCAGCTCGTCGGTCGACGGCGTCGCGTACTCCGCAATCGGGATGCTGCCGAGCGTGGTGATCACTTCCGCCAGCACGGCGCGATCCAGCGCGATGCCGGCGACGGCAAAACCAGTGGCGGTCGGCGGATGCGCGTGAACGACGGCGCGCGCGTCCGGGCGATTACGATACACCTCCAGGTGCATCTTCAGTTCGGATGAAGGCTCGCGCTCGCCGGCGATCCGCTTGCCGTCCATGTCGGTGATCACCATCATGTCCGGGGTCATGAACCCCTTCGAGACGCTCTTCGGTGTGGTGAGCAGCCGGTGATCGTCGAGACGAACGCTGATGTTGCCATCGTTGGACGCGACGTAGCCGCGCGTCCACAGGCGGCGGCCCACCTCGACGATGTCGGCGCGGGCCTGCTCTTCGGCGTTCATCGGCTGGGTTGCTCGCTGCGGCATTTCTCACTGCAGAAGTGCAGCGAAGTGCCGCCGCTCACCGTGCTGATCGCCTTACCCGGCACGACGTAGGTGCCACAGACCGGACACGGCTGCATCTTGACCGGCACGGGTGTGCCGCGGCGCGCAGCGCCCGGCGGCGGACTCGACGCGCCTCGCACCACTCCTTCAATGAACCGCCAGAACAGCTTGGCGATCACGCAGAAAAGGATGAACAAGAGGAGCGGACGCAGCAACATTCGTTACTTCCCTGCGGTCCCGGTACTGGTGTTCTTCACGCCCTCGAGCCCCTTCCTGGCGGCTTGCCCCTCAGGAGAATCGGGCGAGATGGCGACCACTTCCTCCCATGCCTTGGCGGCCCCGGCCAGGTCGTTCTTGCCGAAAGCGCGAACGATGCCGACGTTCAACAAGGTCTTGATGTGCTTGGGATCGGTGGCCAGCGACTTATCGAACTGGGCCAGCGCCCGGTCGGGTTGGTTGGTGTAGTAGTAGGCCACGCCCAGGTCGGTCGACACGTTGGTGTCGGCGGGATTCAGTGCGCTGGCCTGCTCGTACCAGGTGATCGACTGGGGGTACTGCTCGGCGTCGAAGAACAAGTTACCGAGCTGCACGCGCGACTCGATGTTCTTGGGGTCCTTCTCGGCGACCGTTTGCAGCGCCTGCACGCGTGCCGGGTCCAGCGCAGCGGGTTGCGCCGCCGGTGCGCCGGCCGTGGCGGGCGCCGCCTGCGCCACAGGGGTGACGACACGCGCCGCGCCGGTGGCGTTCTGGGTGCCAAGCACCCAGCCGATAATCAGGCCGAACAACGATCCGGCAATGCCAAAGACGATTGCATCTGCTCTCATGTGGGGAACCTTCAGGATAGCAACGAGCGGCGTAGCCAGTCCACCAAACTACGTCCCACGTCGGCGTCTTTCTCCAGCAGGGCCGTGCCGTGGGCCACTGCGTTCGAAATCACTTGCTCGCGCGGACCCGAATTCTCGGCCGCAAAGTCCCCCAGGGTCCGCAACGCCAGCGGATCCTCGGCGCTGGCGGCAAACCACATCGACCGGCCGCCAATGCGCTTGACCAGGTTGACGTCAGTACGAAGGCCGCGGTAGTCGAGCGATGGCGACAGCAGCCCGATGGCACGCACGGCTGGCAGATCAGGCGTCGCCAGCAACGCCAGGCTGGCGCCGAGCGAGGCGCCTACCAGCCCAATCGAGCCAGGCCGAACACCCTGGCGTGCCGACAGCCACTGCACGGCTGCGCGGACATCCTGCACCATCGCGGCCAGGTCCTGAGCAGAGCCGGTGGAGTCGCCGTGGCCGCGCAAGTCGATGGTCAGCGCGGTGATGCCGGCGTCCTCGAGGCGATCGGGCAGGTTGCCCCAGTCGTCCTTGTGGCGCGTGAGCATGTGAACGAGCACCACAGCGGGCGCCGGGCGTGAGGAGGCTTCAAAGAGCTCACCTGAGAGCGCGGTGCCGTCGAGGGAGGGAAACGTGACGCCGCGACCGGAGGCCTCGGCGTAGTTGGCCACGCACAGCACCGCCACCAGAATCAGGATCCTAGCCATCGAGGGCCGCCAGGTACTCTTTCACGACACGGCTAAGGCCCACGAAGATGGCACGGCCGATCAACGCGTGGCCGATCGACACTTCGTCCAGGTGAGGCAGCGTGCGGAACAGCGTCAGGTTCTTCAAATCGAGATCGTGTCCCGCGTTGACGCCAACACCCAATTCGAATGCCAGCGTCGAGACCGCCACGTATTGTGCGAAGCTGGCATCCGCGGCGGCCGGGCCGCGCGCGAACGCGCGCGCGAACGGCTCGGTATACAACTCAACCCGATCGGCGCCCATGCTCTTCGCCCACCGGATGGCGGCCGGCGTCGGATCCACGAATACGCTGACGCGAACACCAGCCGCTTTGATCGCGCTGATCACCCCTGCCAGCGAGTCCTGCGGCGTGTCGACGGGCCATCCGGCCTGGCTGGTGATTTCACCGGGAGACACCGGCACCAGCGTGCACTGGTCGGGTTTCACCTCAAGCACCAGCGCGATCAAATCAGGCCGTGGGTCGCCTTCGATGTTGAACTCGACGCGGCCCTTGAGCGGCGCCAGCTCTTCGGCAATGGCGCGCACGTCAGCCGCGGTGATGTGCCGAGCGTCGGCGCGCGGATGCACGGTGATGCCCGGTGCGCCGGCATCAATGCAGGTGCGAACCGCCTCGATCACCGACGGCAGCTCGCCCCCGCGCGAGTTGCGGACCGTCGCGACCTTGTTGACGTTGACCGAAAGCTTAGGCAAGCTGCTCCTTCACGACTGCGGCAATGTCATCGGCCCAACCACGAATCTCAGCCTGGTCTTTGCCCTCGAGCATGATCCGCAACAGCGGCTCCGTGCCCGAGTAGCGGATCAGCAACCGCCCGTGTCCAGCCAGCCCGCGTTCAACTCGCTCGATGATCGTGGCGATCGCCGGCACCTGCCTGTAGTCGGACCGCTGCTTGACGCGGACATTCACCAGCACTTGCGGATACGTCAGAAGCTCGCCGGCCAGGTCGGCGAGCTGGCGGCCCGACTGCACCATAATCCGCAGCACGTTCAGCGCCGTCGCCAGCCCGTCGCCGGTGAACAGGTGATCAGCGAAGATGATGTGGCCCGACTGCTCGCCGCCAAGCGCGCAGCCGCGCTTCACCATCTCTTCCATCACATACTTGTCGCCGACCGCCGTGCGGACCAGACTGATGCCACGGTCGCGCAGCGCCATCTCGAGGCCGAGGTTGCTCATCACCGTTGCCACCACCACGTCGCCCGGCAACCGGCCTTCCTTCTTCATCTGCAGCGCCGCCATCAGCAGCACGGCGTCGCCATCCACAGTTTCACCGGCGGCATCCACGAACAGCGCGCGATCACCATCGCCGTCAAAAGCGATGCCGAGCCCGGCGCCGGTGGCCACGACCTCTCTCGCCAGGCCGGCCAGGTGCGTCGAACCGCAGTCCAGGTTGATGTTGCGGCCATCCGGCGAGATGCCAATCGGCCGAACCTTGAAACCAAGCGACGACAAAAACGCCGGCGCCATCGCGGCGGTGGCACCGTTGGCGCAATCGACGACGATCGGCACGCCCGCCAGCGATCCGGCATCGTCCAGGATCGCCGCCAGGTGCTCCAAGTAGTGACCCGACAGCTCATGCCGGTCGATCACGCCGGGTGCCGGGCCGACCTGCCACGAGGGATCAGCAACCAGCAACTCGACCGAGGCTTCGAGTTTCTCGGTGAGCTTCACACCGGCTCCGCCGAATACCTTGATGCCGTTGTCCTGGTACGGGTTGTGCGAGGCTGAAATCACCAGGCCGGCATCAAACCCTTCCGTGCGCGCCAGGTAAGCAATGGCGGGCGTTGGCACCACCCCGGCGCTGACCACGGTGGCGCCGCCACTCGTCAGGCCGCGCGCCAGCTCCTGTTCAATCCACTCACCCGACTCCCTCGTGTCGCGGCCAATCACGAAGCGATGCGGCGAAGCGCCGTCCCTCAACGACCGCACCAGCGCCGCGCCAATGCGCGCCACGGTGGCGGGCTCAAGCGGCGCCACGCCGGCCTGGCCGCGAATGCCATCTGTGCCAAACAGTTTCATGGGCGCCTGGGAGAAATCGTCACGGTCACCACTGCCGTCTTCGGCGTGACCAGCCGGAGACTGGCGTCCCGCACGCCAATCGTCACCACTTCGCGAACCGAGCGCGTCTCGTCGGTTACCGTCACCGGCTCGGTCATCGCCGAGTCGAGCCGCTGCAAGGCGCTCTCGGGACCAGCGACTTCGACGGTGGCCGGATCACTCGTGACACTGGTGATCTCGAACCCGGCCGCCGGTCGGCCCTCGATGTCGGGTTCCACCGGCACCACCCTCACCCCCGAGGTCTCGAATTCCATGGTCAGGGTCGAGGGGCCGACCTGCACCACCTCGATGCCGTACGGGACAGTAACCTGTGTCGGCGCGAGGTGAAACAGCCGACGGCCCGGTCGCGCCGTGCGCAAGTCAAGCACCGCCGCAAGATCGCCCGCGGCCAGGCGGCTCAGCGCGCCCGACGATCCGCGCAGCCGCACTTCCACCGTATCGGGCAGGTTGCCGACCAGTTCAAGGCCATTGGGCAGGTTCTGGAATTCGATCGGGGCACGCAGCACCCGCTCGACGACGCGCTCGCCCGCGACCACCAGCCAGAGCATGGCGGCGATGCACACCGACAGGAACTTGAGGCCCAGGTTGCGAAAGGGATGGTACGCCATCAGTGCAGTGAGTCCCCCGCCGGTCGCGCCTTGCCGGCCACCATCCGAAGCGCGGTCAGCGCCGTCAGCCGCCGCCGCAGCCGCTCGGCGTCAATGTCGTATTCGAGATCGCCGTCTTCAACCAGCGAGATGCGGCCGGTTTCCTCCGACACGACGATCACCACCGCATCGTTCTCTTCGGTGATGCCGATCGCCGCGCGGTGCCGAGAGCCCAGCTCACGATTCAGCCGCGGGTTGACCGTCAGCGGCAGGAAACACGCCGCCGCGGCCGCGCGATCGCGCTGCACGATCACCGCGCCGTCGTGCAGCGGCGAAGTCGGCTGGAAAATGCTGACCAGCAGATCGTAGGTCAACTTGGCATCGAGTGGGATGCCGCTCTCAATGTAGTTGCGCAAGCCAATCGACCGTTCGATCACGATGATGGCACCAGTCTTCTTCGCGGCCAGGGTGGTGGTGGCCACCACCAACTCTTCAATCGTGTCGTCGTCGCTGACCTTGCGATTGAGGCGGCGGAACAGGCGCCCCCGGCCCAGGTGCACCAACGCGCGGCGAATGTCGGCCTGCAGCAACACGATGGCCGCGAACGCGACGTAGCCGACGATGTTACGGATCAGCCAGTTGACAGTTTCGAGCTGGAAGCCGCGCGAGACATAGAACAGCCCGACGATGAAGGCGATCCCGACCGCCATCTGCACGGCGCGCGTGCCACGGATCAACTTGAGCAGCTCGTAAATCATGATCGAGACGATCAGGATGTCGAGCACGTCCCACCAGGTGACTGGCGGCCGCTGCAGGAGGTCGGTGAGGAAAGACACGCCCCGTTAGTCTAGTGCGTCAGACCCCGGATGCGTCGCGAATGGCGTCGGCCACCCTCGCGACACTCACCATCTCCGCCACCCGATGCACCCGGACGATATGGGCGCCCGCCAGGATGGCGGCGGTGACGGCGGCGGCGGTCGGCCAATCACGGGCCTCTGGACTGAGCAGGCCGCTTGATGCCGCCATGAACGACTTGCGCGATGGTCCGACCAGCAGCGGATAGCCGAGCGCAGCCAACCGCCCGAGCCCGGCCAGCACGGCCAGGCTCTGCGCGGCATGCTTGGCGAAGCCCAGCCCGGGATCCAGCAGAATGCAGTCACGCGCGATGCCGGCGGCCTCTGCACGAGCGACAGCCTGCTGCAGATCTGTCGCCACCTCGCCCACGACCTCGCCGTAGTCGGCGTGCGCGTACATGTCCCGGGGACGCCCGCGGGTGTGCATCAGGACGATCGGCGCGCCCCGGGAGGCGGTGAGCGGGCCCAGGCGCGGGTCGTATTGCAGGCCGCTGATGTCATTCACGATCGACGCCCCTTCACTGAGCGCGAGAGCCGCAACCTCGCTCTTGTAGGTGTCAATGGAGATGGGGACGGTGACGCGTTTGCTGACCGCCTGCAGCACGGGCCGCAGGCGCGCCAGTTCATCGGCGGTCCCCACCGGCGTGGCACCGGGGCGGGTCGACTCCGCGCCGATGTCGATGATGTCGACGCCGGCTTCGGCCATGGCCACGGCCAGGTCAGCGGCGCGCGCGGGGTCGAGGGCCAGGCCGCCGTCTGAAAAAGAATCGGGTGTGACGTTGATTACACCCATCACCAAAGTGCGCGGGCCGAGCACCAGCGGTGCCCGGCCCGGAAGCGGAACCGCAAACAAACGGCGCGGAGCGGCGATCACTCCTGCGTGAGCGGCTTCTGGATCGGCTGCATCGGCGGCACCAGCGACGGCCGCTCCTTCTGCGCCGGGGCGGCATCGACGGCTGGCACCTCGGCCGGTGGCGCATCGTCCAGCGGATGGCCGTTGACGATTCGCCGGACCTGATCGGCGTCGAGTACCTCACGGGCCAGCAACGCGTCGGCGATGTCGGTCAACTTTTGCTTGTTCTCGGTCAGTAGCGCGGTGCAGCGCGTGTACTGATTGCTGACAATTTTCTGCACCTCGCTGTCGATCTTGAGCGCGGTGTCCTCGCTGTAGTCACTGTGCTGGGCGATCTCGCGGCCGAGGAAGATCTGCTCTTCCTTCTTGCCGAAGGTCAGCGGGCCCATCGACTCGCTCATGCCCCACTCGCACACCATGCGACGGGCCAGGTCAGTGGCCCGCTCGAGATCGTTGCCGGCGCCGGTGGTGATGTTGCCGGTGGTGATTTCTTCGGCGATGCGGCCGCCGAGCAGGATACCGATCTGGTCGACCAGGTAGTTCTTCGAGTAGTTGTGCTTTTCGTCGGTCGGCAGCGACATGGTCAGGCCGAGTGCCATGCCGCGCGGCACGATGGTCACCTTGTGCAGCGGATCCGCGTGCGGCAGCAGCATGCCGAGCAGCGCGTGACCAGCTTCGTGAATGGCGGTGACCTTCTTCTCGTCTTCGGTAACGATCATCGAGCGCCGCTCGGCGCCCATCATCACTTTGTCCTTGGCATATTCGAAGTGGTACATCGAGACCAGCTTCTTGCCGTCGCGAGCCGCGTTGAGCGCTGCTTCGTTCACCAGGTTGGCCAGGTCGGCGCCGGTGAAGCCGACGGTACCGCGCGCCAGGATCTTGATGTCGACATCGTCCGACATCGGAATCTTGCGGGTGTGAACGGCGAGAATGCCCTCGCGACCGCGGACGTCTGGACGATTGATGATGACGCGACGATCGAAGCGGCCCGGGCGCAACAGCGCTGGATCGAGCACGTCAGGACGATTGGTCGCTGCCATCAGGATGACGCCTTCGTTCGACTCGAAGCCATCCATCTCGACCAGCAACTGGTTCAAGGTCTGTTCGCGTTCGTCGTGGCCGCCGCCGAGACCGGCGCCACGGTGACGACCAACCGCGTCGATCTCGTCGATGAAGATGATGCAGGGCGCGTTCTTCTTGCCCTGTTCAAACAGGTCGCGCACGCGTGAGGCGCCGACGCCGACGAACATCTCGACGAAGTCAGAGCCGCTGATCGAGAAGAACGGCACGTTGGCTTCGCCCGCGACGGCCCGCGCCAGCAGCGTCTTGCCGGTACCCGGAGGGCCCATCAGCAGCACGCCCTTCGGGATGCGACCGCCAAGCTTCTGGAATTTCTGCGGCTCCTTCAGGAACTCGATGATCTCCTGCAGTTCGCTCTTGGCTTCTTCCGCGCCGGCGACGTCACGGAACGTGACCTTCTTCTGGGTGGACGAGGACAGCTTCGCCTTGCTCTTGCCGAACGACAGCGCCTTGTTACCGCCGCTTTGCACCTGGCGCATGAAGAAGATCCAGAAGCCGATCAGCAGCAGGATTGGCGCCCACGACATCAGCAGCGCGGCCCACGGCGACGCCGTCGGCTCCTTCGCTTCGACAATGACCTTTTTCTCGATCAGCCGGTTGACGAGACCTTCATACTGGCCGGGGATGTAGGTCCGGAAGGGTTCCTTGGCCTGCGTCAGGCCAGTCAGCTCATTGCCCGTGATCTTGACGCGCGCCACCTGGCCCGAGTCGACCATCGAGACAAATTCACTGAAACTGAACATCGACTCGTTGCGCTGGAAGCGCGACGAGAAGTTCCAGACCAGGGCGACCAGCACGATCATGGCCACCCAGAAAACGACGCCTTTTGCTGTCGTATTCAACTCTGCCTCCAGGCGCTACCGGCGCCTAATCGTCAACATTACCACGGTGGTTGTGAGCGGGGTCACCCGAAAGGGCGCGGCCAACACCTGCCCCGCCACCCACACAATCCGGCCCATTTCGTCAGTGACAATGGGCTCCCGGTCGCGGTCATCCCGCGGGATCTTCCGGTCGACAAATACGTCCTGCACCTTCTTGCGTCCGGGCGCTCCCAATGGCTGCAGACGATCCCCGGGGCGACGCGGCCGGACGAGCAGACCCGGGCTTAAGGTAAGGGCATCCACCATCACCTGCCCCGTTTCGGCGTGCGCCTCGTGTCGCGGCATCGGACCGCTGGCACTGACCGTCCAACGCCCATGCGGTGCTTCAACTGCCCCGGGAATCTCGAGCAAGAGTTCGAAGGAATCAGAACCCGGCACTCTTGGCGCCCGCGACGCTTTCCTGCTTACTAAGACAACCGCGGCGCCGAAACGTTCCATGTCGAGGCCTGCGAAGCTGCCGCCGACACCGCCGGCGGCCGTCTCGCAGAGTAGTTGTGCCTCATCTAAGCCATACGAACGGGATGGGTTGGCAGTTTCCAATGCCTGGAGCGCGACGCGCCGCCTCAGCGCCAGCGGCAACTTCGCGAGTTCGCCGGCCTCAATCGTGACGCGCATGGGCGGGCCCGCCGCAATGCTGACGAGCCGGGTCGCCGCTTCGTTGGCAAGACCATCGAGGAACACCGCGTCGGTTCTCAGGATGTCGGCGGTGCGCGCCAGCGCGGCGTCGGCCTGCGCGTTGAGCAGGCGCAAGCGCGGCAGCACTTCGTGACGGATCAGGTTGCGCGGAATGGCACAGTCGTCATTGGTTGCGTCTTCGCGCCATGTCACGCCGATCTCTGCGAGATACGACCGCAACTCGGCGCGCGGAAGATCAAGAAGCGGCCGCACCAGGTGATCGCGCCGCGGCGCCATGCCCGACAGTCCCAAAGGTCCCGCCCCGCGCACCAGTCGCAGCAGTACCGTCTCAGCCTGATCGTCCCGGGTGTGGGCGACTGCGACGCGAGAGGCGTTGAGCGTCGCCTGCGCGTCGGTGTAAAACTGCTGGCGCGCCTCACGCCCGGCGACTTCAAGCGAGACCCCATCACGCCGCGCCAGCGCCGGCACGTCAGCCTCGCCAATCACCGCGGGCACCCCCGCGCGCGCCGCCAGTTCCCGGCACCACGCCGCGTCGCCATCAGCCGCCTCGCCGCGAATGTGATGGTGCAGGTGTGCCAGGCCGGCCAGGTGGCAGTCGCCGCGGGCGGCGAGCTGTTGCAACAGGCAAAACAGCGCCACCGAATCCGCGCCGCCGGAGACGGCCGCGACCACGCGCGTGTCGACCGTCCACAGCGCATGCTGGGCAACGTAACGGCGGACGCGCTCGATCAGGCGCATTGGATTGCGGATTCGTGGTGCCGGAGGGCAGACTCGAACTGCCGACCCCGCGCTTATGAGACGCGTGCTCTAACCGGCTGAGCTACTCCGGCACGAATCTTTGATGGTACTTCACGCCCGCCGGACCGGGCAAGCGCTCAGGCAACCCCAAGACGGGGTGGCCTCCACCTATTGCGACAGGCCCTCGATCAGGGCCGCGGCTAGCAGCGGCAGCATGATCTCGTGATGTCCGGTCAACGAGTAGCCCTTGCCAATGCCTGCCGTCGGCCGTGACACCACGTTGGTCAGCGGCCGATAGTGGCGCAGGAAATCGAGGTTAACGGTCGTCAGTCCCGCCAGCGACCGGCCGTCGTTGCGGGCAATGGCGACCGCCTTCAGGAACACCTCCGGCAAGACCACCGCCGAACCGCAATTCAGGAACACGCCGCCCTCGAGTTGCGCCACCGACGACGTGAAGTACTTGAAGTCGCGGAGGCTGGCTTCGCCGATCGCCGCGCCCGACGCCTTCGGATGCATGTGGATGATGTCGGTGCCAATCGCGACGTGCGCCGTAAGGGGGATGCCGAGGCGATGAGCGTTGGCGGCAATGCTGAGCTGGGCAAACGGCGCCCGGCACTCGGCGAGGAACCGCCCGACCGATTGGCCCAGGCCCAGGCCGGCGGCGACGCCTTCGATAATGGCCTGGTTCAGTTGCGTGCCGGTCTCTTCGGCCATGCCGAAGGTGCCCGGCCCGAGCGTCGCGTCGACGTCCTCTGACGTCGCACCCGACAAGGCGATCTCGAAGTCGTGGATGATGCCGGCGCCGTTGGTGGCGATCGCCGACACGAAGCCGCGCGCCATCAAGTCGACGATCACCGGCGACAGGCCGGTCTTCAGCACGTGGGCGCCGAGACCCCAGATGATCGCGCGGCCACCCTGTCGGGCCGTGAGCAGGGCCTGTACCACCGCCTTGAAGTCGCTCGCGGCGAGCAGCGCCGGCAACGTCTTCAACAGACCGTCGACGCCGGTGCCCTTCTGGTAGGGCGTGGCAAACTGCGCCAGGGTCACCTTGCTCTCGCGCAATCGCAGTGGATACGTCTTCACGCCAGAGAGATCGAATTCCTCGTAGGGCAATTTCATAGCACCACCATCGCGTCCCCGTAACTATAGAACCGATAGCGTTCCTTGACGGCGGCCTCGTACGCCGCCAGCACCTGCTCGCGGCCCGCCAGCGCCGACACCAGCATGATCAGCGACGACCGCGGCAGGTGGAAGTTGGTCACCATGCCCGAGACCAGCCGGAACTGGTGCCCCGGGTGAATGAACAGCGCGGTCGCGCCCCGTGCGGGCTGGACCTCGCCGTCCGCCTCGCTCGCCAATGACTCGACCGTTCGCGTCGACGTGGTGCCGACCGTAATGATCCGGCGGTGCTCGCGCCGGGCCGCGCTCAACGCCGCCGCCGTGGCGGCCGACACCTCGTAGTGCTCCGCCTCCATCTGGTGGTCTTCAACGCGCTCGACGCGAATGGGCTGGAAGGTGCCATACCCCACATGCAACGTCAGCGCCGCGCGCTCGATGCCACGTTCGGCGAGAGCGTCGAGCAGTTCCGTCGTGAAGTGAAGCCCCGCTGTCGGGGCCGCAATCGATCCGCGATCGCGGGCAAACACGGTCTGATAGCGATCGCGATCCGCCGGCGCGTCACTGCGCTTGATGTACGGCGGCAGCGGGATGTGCCCGATCGCGTCAATCGCCTCGCGCACGCTGGAGCCGTCGTCGGTCCACAACCGTACCGTCCGACGGCCATGGAAGTGAATTCCCACGACCTCGGCATTCAGGCGGAGGGCGCCGGCCTCGAACACCATGCCAGCGCCTTCGCGAAGGCGCTGGCCGGGATGCACTAGGGCCAACCACTCGTCGGTGACACCGGTGGGGCGAACCAGGAAGCACTCGGCGGCCCCGCCGCCGGGCACGCGATGGCCGATCAGGCGCGCGGGGAACACCCGGGTGTCGTTCACGACCAGCAGATCGCCGGGGCGCAACAACGACGGCAAGTCGGCAAACTGATGATGCGAGACGCACCCGCTCGAGCGCTTGAGCGCGAGCAGCCGCGACGCACCTCGCTGCGCCGGAGGATCCTGCGCGATCAGATCGGCGGGTAGGTCGAAGTCGAAGTCGCTGACGTTCACGTGGGTATCAAAAAAGAGCCCTAACACTTGAAGGCGCAGCAAAATACAGAACAGAGAAGATAAGTAACCGAGGCAATAAGTTCAATAAGAATGACTACCGCGTATTAAATCCTTACTCGACGGCATCTTGCACAAAGTTTCGATCTCAAAAAACTCCGAATGTGTTCTGTCTAAGCACAGACAACACACCGTAAAATAATCTGGGGGGGGGCCTCAAAGTCCCCACCGAACCAGCACCGATCCCACCGTAAATCCGGCGCCCACCGACGTCAGCATGATGAGGTGCCCCTTCTTCAACCGGCCGCTCTCGACCGCGTCGTTCAGCGCCAGGGGAATCGTCGCCGCCGTGGTGTTGCCGAACCGATCGATGTTGATCACGACCTTCTCTTCCGGCATCCCGATGCGCTCCGCAGCGGACATGATGATGCGCTTGTTGGCCTGATGCGACACGAACAGGTCGAGCTCGTGACCGGTCAGGTTATTGCGCTTGAGCAGGCGCTCGCAGATCTCGCCGGTGTTGCGCACCGCGAACTTGAACACCGTCTGGCCGTCCTGCTTCACGTAGTGCAGGCGCTGATCGACCGTCTCGTGCGACGCCGGCATGCGGCTGCCGCCTGCGGGCATGCATAAGGCGCCGCCGCCACTGCCGTCGATCATGTGCTCGAAGTCGAGAATGCCGAGGTTGGGATCTGAGGACGGCGCCAGCACCACGGCGCCGGCGCCGTCGCCGAACAGCACGCACGTGGCGCGGTCGGTGTAGTCGATGATGCTCGACATCACGTCGGCGCCAATCACGAGTGCATTCTTGACGCCCCCGGCGGCCACCAACTGACTGCCGACGGTCAACGAATAGGTAAATGCCGAGCACGCCGCCGACAGGTCGAAGCCCCATGCCTTGGTCGCACCGATCTTGTGCTGCACCAGGCACGCGGTACTCGGGAACAGCATGTCCGGGGTCACCGTGCCGACGATGATCAGGTCGATGTCCTCGGGCTTGAGACCGGCCCGCTTGATCGCTTCTTTCGCCGCCTCGGCAGCCAGGTCGCTGGTGGCGACGCCCGGGTCGACGATGTGGCGCTGGCGAATGCCGGTGCGCTGCATGATCCACTCGTCGGTGGTGTCGATCATCTTCTCGAGATCGGCGTTGGTCAACAGGCGCGGCGGCACGTAGGTGGCCAGGCTCTTGATCTCTACTCGGCGGACGTTCAAAACAACCCCCTCCCGGGCATCGTGTGCCCGAAATACTCGTAGGCGCGCGCCGTCGCAATCCGGCCGCGCGATGTCCGCTCCAGGAAGCCGATCTGGATCAGATACGGCTCGTACATGTCTTCAATGGCGTCGGCCTCTTCACTGAGCGCCGCCGCCAGACTGCCCAACCCCACCGGGCCGCCGCCAAATTTCTCGATGATCGTCAGCACCAGCCGGCGATCGCTCTCGTCGAACCCATACTGATCGACATCGAGCAGGGTCATGGCCGCGCGCGCCACTTCCACGGTGATGCGGCCGTCGGCACGGACCTGCGCGTAGTCGCGGACCCGCCGCAACAGCCGGTTCACAATGCGCGGTGTGCCGCGCGATCGGCCGGCAATTTCAACCGCCGCGGCATCGTCCATCGGCACGTTCAGGATGCGCGCCGAGCGCCGGACAATCTCTTCGATGTCGCGAGCGTCGTAGAAATCAAGACGATGGACAATGCCAAAGCGCGCCCGTAACGGCGACGTCAGCAGCCCGGCGCGGGTGGTGGCGCCAATTAGCGTGAACGGCTCGACCGGCACCTTCACGGAACGAGCGCCCGGGCCCTGGCCAATCACGATGTCGAGCTCGAAGTCCTCCATCGCGGGATAGAGAATCTCTTCGATCGCCGGCGACATGCGGTGGATCTCATCGATGAACAGCACTTCGCGCGGCTGCAGGTTCGACAAAATGCCCGCCAGGTCGCCCGGCTTCTCGATCACCGGCCCCGACGTCGTCCGAATCGCGACGCCCAGCTCGTTGGCGATGACATAGGCCAGCGTGGTCTTGCCGAGACCAGGCGGACCGTAGAGCAGCACATGATCGAGGTGCTCGCCGCGCTGTTTCGCGGCGGTAATCGACACGTGCAACTGCTCGCGGACGCGATCCTGGCCAATGTACTCGTCTAGGCGCCGCGGCCGGAGGCCGGCCTCCTCCTGCGCATCCTCGGCTACGCGTGACGGCGTCGTCAGGCGCTCGTCAGCCACGAGAGAGATCCTTCAGCGCCGACCGCAGGACATCCTCAAAGCGCTGCTCGCCAGCGTGGATCACCAGCTTGTCGAGGGACTTGTCGATAGCCTGCCGATGGTAGCCGAGATTGATCAGCGCCGACACCAGATCCTCGCGCAGGGCATCACCCGGCGAGGGCGGCACGTCGCTCGCGGCCATGGCCTTCGGCAAGCGGTCGCGCAACTCGACGCACATCCGTTCGGCCGTCTTCTTGCCGACACCGGGAATGCCGGTGAGCCGGCCGAGGTCGTTGCGCTGGATCGCGCTGACCAGATCGCGCGTCTCGATCCCTGACAGCACCGACAACGCCAGTTTCGGGCCAATGCCGCTCACCGCGATCAGCCGCTCGAACATGGCGAGTTCGAGCGCGGTCGCAAACCCATACAACGACAGCTGGTCCTCACGCACGTGCGTGTGGATGCGCAGCGCAATCTCAGAACCCGGATCGCCGGCGGTATAGAACGTGGACAGCGGCACCTGCACGTCGTAACCGACACCGGCCACGTCAACGATCAGGCGGTTGGGATGTTTCTCGAAGACCTGCCCGCGAAGTAAGGCAATCATCGCGCGACCTGGCCGGGCTTGTAGTGGCGCCAGCTGGTCGCCGCCTTGGTGCCCCTGGTCGCAGACCGTCCCTTGGGTGTGCCCTTGCCGGCATGCAGGTGACAGATCGCGACCGCCAGCGCATCTGCCGCGTCGTGCGGGGTGGGAACAGCGTCAAGACCCAACAACAGCTTCACCATCTGCCCGACCTGGGCCTTCTCCGCGCGCCCGTACCCGACCACCGCTCGCTTGATCTCGGCCGGGGTGTATTCAATGACGGTGATGCCGGCCTCAGTGGCCGCCAGCATGGCGACGCCGCGCGCGTGGCCCAGCTTCAGGGCGCTGCGCGCGTTGACCGCGTGAAAAATGCTTTCGATGACGACGAAGTCGGGGCGCTGCGCGGCGATGTGGGCAGAGAGCTCGCGATAGATCAGCGAGAGCTGCTCAGGGAAAGTTTCGGCCATCCCGGCGCGGACCGCTCCGCACAGCACCAACTGGAGGCGCCGGCCATCGCTGTCCACGCAGCCGTAGCCGGTACACTGCGAGCCGGGGTCGATGCCGAACACTCTCACGCCAGCGAGGCCTCGATCTCCTTTTCCTCGATGTCGAAGTTCGACCACACCTGCTTGACATCTTCGTGGTCGTCGAGCGCATCCATCAACCGGATCATCTGGCTGGCGGGTGTGCCGGTCAGCGTGACGTAGTTGGCGGGCAGCATCGCCACCTGCGCGCTGGCCGGCTCGACGCCCGAGCCCTTGACCGCGTCGCGCACCGCCTCGAACGCCGCCGGGTCGGTCAGCACTTCCCAGTTCTCGCCGGCGTCCTGCACGTCGTCAGCACCGGCCTCGAGAGCGATGTTCAGCAGCTTCTCTTCATCAGCCTTAGCCTTCTCAACGACGATCAGGCCCTTCTTGGAGAACATCCAGGCCACCGAGTTGGCGGCGCCAAGATTGCCGGCATGCTTCTCGAGCATATGGCGCAGTTCTCCGACAGTGCGGTTCTTGTTGTCGGTCAGCGTCTCGATGATCAGCGCCGAACCACCGGGCCCGTAGGCCTCGTAGGTGATTTCGTCGTAGATCACGCCCGGCAGCTCGCCGGTGCCGCGCAAGATCGCCTTCTTGATGTTGTCGGCGGGCATGTTCACTTCTTTGGCCGCCGCAATAATCGTCCGCAGGCGCGGGTTCATGCCCGGATCGCCGCCGCCGCTCCGGGCCGCCACGGTGAGTTCCTTGATCAGGCGCGTGAAAATCTTGCCACGCTTGGCGTCGGCCGCGCCCTTCTTGTGCTTGATTGTGTGCCACTTGGAATGGCCAGACATGCGGTGACTCCTGGAAAGCTGTAGGACGTGGGGGCAAACCTTAAGGTTTACCCGAAATGGCAAACTGGCATGTTACCCCCGCCGGGCCAGGATGATCCAGACTTCGGCGCGCAGGTCCCACGGCCCTCCCTGGTAGTCGCCCACCAGGGCCGACACCTTCAGGCCCGCTTTTTCGAGGCGGCGGACCATCTGGGGCACGGTCAGGGTCCGGAACGCGAGTCTGAACTTCTGGCGAATAGCGCTCTTGCCACGGCCCTCCACGAACTCCTGTTCGAAGCGGGTGATCTGCTTCGCCCGGTCCTGGCTGACCGATTCGACCAGCGTAATCGGCTTGCCATTGGGGCCACGCTTGCCGCGCATGCTGATGCGCTTGGAATACTCGTCCCAGGCCGGTAGATCCGCCACCAGTTCCATGCCGAACGTCCCCTTCTTGGTCAGCACCCTCGCAACCGCGGCCAGCGTCTTCGTCAGGTCACGCTCGGCCAGCAGGGACTGCAGGATGCCGTAAGGCGCCATCACGAGCGGGAATGACCGGTCGGGAAATGGCAGGTACCGGATGTCGCCACGGACCAACTGCACCTGCGACTGCAACCGCGCGCGCCGCACCCGCTTGCGGGCGCGATCAAGCATCGGCGCCGACCGGTCAATACCGACCACCGTCGCCCCCGCGCGGGCCACCGGCAGCGCCACCCGCCCGGTCCCGCAACCGAGCTCAAGGATCGGTCCGCCACCACCTGCTCGTCCCGCCGTAGCTCCCTGAGCGAAGGCGGACCAGAACCTGATGTCGCGGCGCCCCACCGTTTGCGCGTTCTCCCAGTCGTAGTACGCGGCGTACTCGTCCCAGCCGTGCCAGCCTTCCATGCTCGTGGCTAAGAGTTTACAGTTAACCCCATGCCGAGCTTCTTTCAGATTCGCAAAAAAGTGCATTGGTCCGACACCGACGCCGCTGGCGTCGTGTGGTTCCCGAACTTTCTTGGCTGGTTCGAAGACGCCGAAGAAGAGCTGTTCGCGTCGCTCGGGCGGTCGCGGCAGTCGCTGCTCGACTCGCACCAGTTCGGTATGCCCCGGGTCGAGGTCCATTCGAAGTTCCGCGCACCGGCGCGAGCGGGCCAGATCGTCCGCGTCGGCATCAGTACCACGATCGAGAACCCACGGCGCCTTCACCACGCCTTCGAGATTCGCGACGATGCGACCGGGCATTTGCTGGCCGAGGGGTTTGTCCGGGTCGGGTGCGTGGATTCATCAACCTGGTCGGCGCGCGACCTGCCAGATGATGTGCTGAGGCTGGTCTCGGGCTTGCCCGACCTCGCCGAACGCCAGGCCCGTGGCGCCGTCGAACTGCCGTGGACGTAAGACCTCTACTCCTGGACTCCTGGTCTCCTGTTCTGTTGCTATTTGCCCTGACCGCCTCGTCGTCTGTACTGGGCGCGCAGGATACGGGCGACCCGTCGCCGAAGACCGTCGCCGAATTCCGCGCGGCGGTGCAAAAGGTGCTCGATGACACCGGTGTCCCCGGCGCCGGCATCGCGCTGGTCCGCCAGGCGGGTGTCGAATGGGCGGGTGGCGTGGGATTGGCCGATCGGGACCGCCGCTCGCCGGTCACGGGCGACACGCACTTCCGCGCCGGCTCGATCAGTAAGACCTTTGTCGCGATGGCGCTCGTCCAGTTGTCGGAAGACGGCGACCTCGATCTTGATACACCGATCGCTGAGATCGCCCCGGAAGTCCCGTTCAACAACCCGTGGGAAGCGGGCCACCCGGTACGGGTGATTCACCTGTTGCAACACACCGCCGGCTTCGACGACATGCACTTCAACGAGGTGTACAACCTCGCGGATGCGCCGGACCTGCCGCTGCTCGACGTGTTGCGCCGCAACCCGCGCTCGCGCGAGGTCCGCTGGCGGCCCGGCACGCACGTGTCGTACTCGAACTCCGGCTACGGCCTCGCCGGCTACCTGATCGAGAAGATCACCGGCCGGCCATACGAAGACTTCATCGCCGAGCGCACCTTCACGCCGATCGGCATGACCACCAGCAGCTTTCGCCTGACGCGCGCCGACGAAGCGCTGTTGGCGAAGGGCTATCGCGATCGGACCGGACTGGCGGTGCCTCACACGCAGATCTACCTGCGACCCGCGGGGAATCTCCACACCTCACCCGTGGAGCTCGGCAGGTTTGTCCACGTGCTGCTCAACTGGGGCGAGAACGCTGAACACCTGGTGATTGATCCTGAATACCTGAGCAACATGGAACACCCGCGCAGTTCGCTGGCGTCGGAGGCCGGGCTGCGCGTCGGCTATGGTTCAGGCATCGCTGCATCCACGACCGAAGGTTTCCCGATGCTCGGCCATGGCGGCGGCATTGACGGCTTCTCTTCGCTCTACGCCTATTCAGCAGCTCGCGATGTCGGTTACGTGGTGATGCTGAACTCGACGCACTCACCGGACGCCATGCGGCGAGTTTCACGACTGGCCGTGCGTTACTTGAAGGCTGACGTGGAGCCGCCGGCCAGGCCCACGGTCGCCTTGCCGGCAGCCGCGTTGCAGCAGTTCGAGGGCTACTACCACCCAGCCAACCCCCGCAATCAGGCCATGGCGTTCATCGAGTGGCTGATCGCCGGCACCACCGTGTCCGCAACCTCGACCGGCCTGCATGTCGATCCACTGCGGGGTAATTCGGCCGATCTGATCCCCGTCGCCAAGAACCAGTTCCGCGTCGAGGCCGAGGCCGAAGCCACGCGCGTGTTTGCCACGGACGAATTCGGCGGAATGGTGTTAACTGGCGGCTTCCTCTATTCCGAGCGTCGCCCGCGGTGGCATGTAGAACTGGTGCGCGGACCGGTCCTGTTGTCGTTGGTGATCGCGCTCACGCCGCTCGTCATGCTGGTGCCATGGCTGATCAACGCAAAGCGCGCGGACCCCTTGACCTTCTGGTGGACCAAGAGCGCGTTGATGCTGGGAAGCCTCGCGTGGTTGCTGCCCGTGGCAGGGATCATGAACGTGTCCGACATCAGTCTCGGCGAGCTGAATGCCTGGACCGGCATGATGTTCCTGGGGACGCTGCTGCAGCCGGCCGCCACCGCGCTCTCGCTGTTCTTCGCCGTCGACGCCTGGCGGCGAGGTGCGGAGCCGTGGCTCCGCACCTACGCCCTGGGCGTAGTGTTGTGCTCGTGCGTGCTGACCGCCTACTTGGCGGCGTGGGACATGATCGCGTTTCGCCCATGGGCGTTCTAGGCGCGTGAGGTCGTCGGCCCTCGGTACTTCATCGTGGCAAAACCCACGATCAGGCCCACGAGTGTTCCGGGGATGATGATCTCCCAGAAATAGGGGTTGGCGAGCGTAACCAAGTAGGCGAGCAGCGCCCTGACCACCACACCAACCGTCAAGACCATTGCCATCGATTACGTGCGTTGGGCCACGAGTCCAATGATCGCTCCCGCGACCACAGACCTGGGCGAGCACGGCTCCGAGGGCAAACGAGACCGCCTCGAGCACCCGCGCGAACAGGTCGTGAACGGGCGCGATCGCGCGGTCGGACAGCCAGGTCACCGCGAGGTCCCCAATCGTCGCGGTCTGGAAATCAAGCAGCACCAGTGTGACGCCGCCGCCGCGCTTCAGCCGGCGCTCTGCCTTCCGTGCATTCGACGCGAATCCGTCCGGGCATAAGCGCAAATGAGTGCGAAACCGGGCGCGGTTTGGATCGTCGCGCTCGACGATGTTCTTCTTGAGAGTCATCGTGAAGAACTCCTGCGTGAGCTCGGCGGCTTCGTCTGGGCCCAGAGACCACTTCATCCGCAGGTACTTGTAGATCGGCCTCCAGTACGCCTCGATGATCGTGGCCCACGCCACACGGCGGGTCTCTTCATCGTCGCTGCGCGTGCCTTCGACGACCGAGAGGCGGGTGGCGGGAAACGACATCGTGGAGTAGCCTAACGGTAACTGTAACGTTCAACCGGAACTCTCAAGTTTCCAGTTTCAACTTTCAACACCCCATGACGGAATGGAATGCGGCGGCGTATCACAAGGTGTCGGGACCCCAGACCAGCTGGGGGCAGCGGGTGCTGTCGCGCCTGTCGGTCAACGGCGACGAACGGGCCATCGATGCCGGCTGCGGCAGTGGACGCCTGACGAGCGAGCTGATGGCGCGTCTGCCCCGGGGGCGGCTCGTCGCCATCGACCGCTCATGGAACATGCTGATGACGGCGCGGGCGAACCTGCGGCCCACGTTCGGGGACCGCGTCTCGTTCGCGCAGGTGTCGCTGCCGGCGATGCCCTTCGCCAACTGGGCGGACCTCGTGTTCAGCACGGCGACCTTCCACTGGATCAAGGATCATCAGGCGCTGTTCAACAACATTCTCACGGCGTTGCGGCCCGGCGGACACCTGATGGCGCAATGCGGAGGTGGCGCCAACCTGGCGCGCGCGCACGCCCTGGCCGAACAACTGATGCACGCCGAACCGTTCGCGGAATACTTTGGTGACTGGCCCGGTCCCTGGGAGTTTGCCAACGCCGAGGTCACCGCCGAGCGCTTGCACCGCGCCGGCTTCACGGAGGTCGTCACCAGCCTCGAAGAGGCACCGACGACACTCGCCAGTGAGGCAGACTATCGGGAGTTCGTGACGACGGTGATCTACCACGCTCACCTCGAACGTCTGCCGACAGCCTCGCTCAAGCAGGCCTTTATCGATCGGGTCACCGAACTGTCGGCCCGTGAAGACCCTCCGTTCACCCTCGACTACTGGCGCCTGAACATCAGTGCCAAGAGACCATGCCCATGACACACCCTTCTGTGATCCGGCCGGCCGATCACGCCGTCTATGCTGCCGACAAAATGGGTAAGGCAACGCTGTTCGAGTCGCCGCGCCTGCTGGTGGGCCTCAATGCGTTCGAGCCCGGCCAGGAGCACGCGCTGCACGCCCACGCCGGCCAGGACAAGGTCTATCACGTGCTCGATGGCGAAGGCCTGTTTCTGCTCGACGGCCACCAACTACCGATGACCGCCGGCGACTTGCTGGTCGCGCCGGAGGGCGTGCCGCACGGCGTCCGCAACAGCGGCCCCCGCCGCCTGCTGGTATTGGCCGTATTGGCGCCTTCGCCTGTAAAGTCACACTCGTGAAGAC
>NSIL01000013.1 GCA_002737365.1 Acidobacterium sp.
TGATCCACCGCCGCGAGGGCACGCTGTCGCATGCGGCCCAGGCCATGCTGAGCGTGGTGGAAGCGCAGAGCGCGCTGAAGAAGGGAAGGTTTGCGTTCGCGCCCGAGCGCTAGGTATACTTGTGGACTCACTGCCTTAGCAATAACCCCTCCGAGTGCGGGAGTGGCGGAATTGGCAGACGCGCTAGCCTCAGGAGCTAGTCCGAGCAATCGGGTGGAGGTTCGAGTCCTCTCTTCCGCACCATTAAAACCAATAAACAAAAGCACTTACAGCTTCGTTTCAAAAGCGAGCCATATTCGTTTTTGTTTCGTGGTCAAATACGTGGTCAAAGAGCATCAAAAATACTGTGTGGTTATTGGGTTTTTGTGACGCCTCCCGAAGCGTGCTTACCAAACTTGCCCACCCCCCTGAAACCGGTTGTTTTAGACCTCTAAGTTTAGAGTTCTAAAACGCTCCCGTCTCCTCGCTCCAAGCACCCCCGCCGCGACTCGCCAGAACCTCGCCATCGCCTTCAAGTATTCGGGGGTGACGGAAATAACGTGCAGAGAATGAGTGACCGCTTGACGACATTGCGTCGTGGGTTGCGGAAACTGTTGACGCGTGGTGACGAACGAGACGACGCGTGGCTGAAGCACTCCCGGGTTGACCCGCTGGGATGCGATAGCGACCCGACGGACGGAGACCGAGACCGTTGACCCAGCGTTCGATAGAGCGAGAAAAAGAGGAACACGATGAAGGTGCCTAAGGGGAACGGAACCGTGACCGTGCGGGCCTGTGTCTGCGAGTCATTGATGTCCTCTATCTACCTTCCACCACGCTTCTCAAACGCCGCTAGCCACGCAGTCGCACGCTGCTGTGCGTCTGCTAGTTGTTTAGGCGTCAGCAGCTTCGCCACCGCATCACGCGACTCTGCGTATTGCTTCTGGTCCTCTGCAGACGCACGAGACGCCGCGAGGTTATGCCATTTATGCGACTCTACGTAGTCCTGCGGGCCGTCCTGTCCGCTGGAATACATCACCCCAAGGTTGTAAAGGGCACCTGCGTATCCCTGATCCGCAGCTTTGCGCCACCACTCCACCGATTGCACGTAGTCCTGTGAGACGCCCTGTCCGAGGGCATACATTTGCCCAAGGTTGTCCTGGGCGACTGCGTATCCCTTCTCCGCAGCTTTGCGATACCACGCCGCTGCTTGCGTGTAGTCCTGCGGAACGCCCTCTCCCTTGTCATACGCAACCCCAAGGCTGGTCTGGGCGCCTGCATCCCCCGCGTTCGCTTTGACGCGGACGTCCGCCAGCGCCACCTCCTTCAAGACTGTCGGTTTCTCTCCGCACGCGACGGCGCCCACCACCAGCAGGGCGGCCAGGAATCCGCCAAGCCGTCTGCGAGTCTTTGTCAGCATCCGCATAGCCTAGCAGACAGCACGTCAATACCCGCCAGGGAGCTGATAGGGGGTAACGCTTACCCCTGATTTTAGACTCTAAAATGTGTCCATATCCCACGGCACCCACTTCCTGCCACGCCAGTTGTTGAGATTGCCCCTGGCTGATGGTGCCCTCATCCGCATCTCTTTTGCGACTCGCAAGAAACTTCTTTGCGCAGTCGCGCCGGTCACCAATTCGCCAGTGCACTCCAGCCAGTTCGGTGCGAAGCCGGTCCGCAGCAGCTGCACTGCCGGACCCTCGAAGCGGATCTGCAGGTCGCGCCGGTGCTTGTCGTCCTGCGCGTTGCCGGTCCAGTGATCGGCAATGCCAGCGCTGCCGGTGAAGCCAATCCGGCCGTCGATGATCAGCGACTTGCGATGCGTGCGGTTATTCAACGGCACGCCGGCTGCGCCTACCCCGGCGGCCCACCACCAGTCATGCCGGCTGACCAGGTAGACCGCCACTGCTGCCCAGGGGAACCACGACCAGATCATCCGCCGCACGCGTGTCGACACCGTCGACATGCCCTTGTGGGGTGGTGGTGCGGGGCGAGGGCTTCGACAGGCTCACAGGCTATGATCAGGTATCTATGCCGTCATTTGTGATTGGTGTCGCTGGCGGCTCCGGCTCAGGTAAGACCACCGTGGTCCGGCGCATCGTCGACAGTCTGGGACCTGAGCAGGTCACGTTGCTGGATCACGACCGCTACTACCGCGACCGCAACGACCTGCGGCTGGAAGAGCGCGCCGCGCTCAACTTCGACCATCCCGACGCGCTGGAGACCGACCTGATGGTGCGCCACGTGCGGGCACTCAAGGCCGGCGATGCGGTCGAAGTGCCGCAGTACGACTTCACGCGCCACGCGCGACTTTCGGAAACCACCACCTTCCAGCCGCGCCGCGCACTGATCGTGGAAGGGATCCTCGTGTTCACGGTTCCGGCGCTGCGCGACCTGATGGACATCAAGGTGTTTGTCGACACCGACTCCGACACGCGCTTCATCCGCCGCCTGCTGCGCGACGTCGCCGAACGCGGCCGGACCATGGCTTCAGTGATCGATCAGTACGAGAGCACGGTCAAGCCGATGCACCTGGAGTTCGTGGAACCGAGCAAGCGCTACGCCGATGTCATCATTCCGCTCGGCGGTCACAACACGGTCGCCGTCGACCTGCTGTTGACGATGCTGCGCGGCGTCGCCGGCCGCTAGCCCTGGCAGTTACGGTTGAATAGGTCAGCGCCGAAGGCGGCCAACCCGCCCAGCAGGATGAACGGGGCCGTAATCAGGAACTTCACGCGACGCAGGGGTCCAAACGCCATAGACTCCTTTCCCTGATCATATGTGGCCGCCCCCGGAAGGGTTCAGCTAGGGGCTCTTCACCCACGCTTCGAACGCGTCCCAGGTCTCGTCGTAGCGCTGCGCGTCCGCCGCGTTGAAGTCGTAGTTCGGGTCATTCCAGAACTGTTCGAACTCCTGCTCCGACCAGCCCAGGCTGTCAGCGAAGCTGTCTTTGAACGCTTCCTCGATCAAGGTGGCATCGCCGCCGTGGTCGTAGACATGCTGCCCTGCGCGCAGCGCCGTTTCATTGGCCGCGACCCACGTCAGGACGGCCAGCACCGACGGGTAGGCCGACGGGTGCGCACTGCCGCCACCTGCGCCATAAAGGTTGCGGGCCGCGTGACTAATCACTTGAACGAGATCCGCGAAGTCGGCAGTCATGACGTCTTCCTTTCGGCGAGCCGTGAATCGAAGCGGACCAACCAGGCGGTCGCGTTGGCGGTTCGCAGTTGAGAGAGCAGGGCGAGAACCGCGGTGGTCCGCGAGCGCGGAAACGGCGGTGTCTTGCGCACGAGCACCGCCCGTGCCATCGCCATGCGTCGCCGCAAGGTGGCTGAGTGCGCGAGGGTCGCGCGGAGGCGAACCCGATCGAGCGCGACGACCGTGATGGCCACTGCCACGAACAGCCACGGCGTCAGCCGGCCATTGCCCAGTATCAGCGCGACGCCCGAACCGCTGCCGACGTAGAAGTTGGTCAGCGCGTGCTCGATCACGATCCAGCCGAATCCGCCGGCCGGCACCATCCACCACGACGCCCCGAGGCGCGCACGCAACGCAAGGCCGAGTCCGCAAGCACCACAGGCGAGGCCCGTGGCGGCCGCATGTCCGACGTAGCCGGCTGATCCCCACGCGCCGGGCACCAGATACAGTGGACCCAGATGGGGACCGTATTGCCGCGCCATGTCACGCGCAATGCCGGCATTGTTCTGAACCAGCAGGGCGTTCTCGGCCAGCGCGAAGCCCGCGCCCGCGAAACAGCCAAGGACGAGGAGATCTGACGGATTGGGTGCCAGGGCCGAACGCCGGCGGCCGAGCAACACGATGATGCCGACCGGGAGGAGTTTGAGCGATTCTTCGAGAATCGGAATCAGTCCCCAGCTGCCGACGCCTTCGCTAGTGTCGATGCCAGCCGCGGCCAACGCGTGTCCGACGCTGACCATTAGTAGGGTAACCACCCCGAGACTGAGGCCCAGGGCCGATAGCGCGGAACCGGCAGACAACGAACGGGTCGCCACCGTGGCCAGCAGGATCTCGGCCAGAAACCACAGTTCTCGGAAAGTCGCTGCCGGCGCGTCGATTGCCAGTAGTAACAGCGACAAGCCAAGGAGCGCGAGTGAAACTGTTCGCAGCATGGGCGAGATGGTAACAGATGCGACCGGGCGCCTCGGCGGTTGGTTACTTTTCCTGCTGGTCACCAGGCGCCAACAGTCGTGCATGGTGGTGCACTCTCGGAGTAGAATTCAGCGACTTCTTCGTTCCTTTTCTGGAGGACATTATGAATGTTCGGTCGCCGTTTTCTCGTCGTCAATTTGTTGGAGGTGTGGCCGCTGCCGTCGGCGCCCTGAGTCTTCGTCCCGAGGCCGACCTGCTCGCACAGGGGCAGACCGCGCAGTTCACCGGCGGCGACGCCGAGTACGACGCCTTTATCAAGCTGGCGAGCAACGAGAACAACTACGGACCACCGCCGTCGGTGATGAAGGCCATGACCGACGCGTTCAAGTACGCGAATCGTTACGGCTACCCGGACGGCAACATCGTCCAGGTGATCGCTGATCACCACGGCGTCAAGCGCGACAACGTGCTGCTGACCGCCGGGTCCGGTGAAGGCCTGGACGTGGTCGCCACCACCTACCTCGGGCCGGGCAAGAAGGTGCTGGGCGTCAGCCCCTCTTACGCCAGCGTGTTCCAGCAGGCCGCCAACGTGAAGGCCGATGCCATTCAGATCCCGCTGACCAAGGATTACCGGCAGAACATCAGCGCGATGATCGAGACGACCAACCGCCACGCGCGTGAGATTGGCTTCGTCTACATGTGCAACCCGAACAACCCGACCGGCGCGATCGTCACCGCCAAAGAAATCAAGGATCTGCTCGACAACATCCCGAAGGACATGCCGGTGTTGATCGACGAGGCGTACCACCACTTCGTCAATGACCCTGCCTATGGCACCGCGATCCCGTATGTGCTCGAGGGCCGTCCGGTCATCGTCGCGCGCACCTTCTCCAAGATCGCCGCGTTGGCCGCCATGCGCATCGGCTATTCCATCGCGCCGGCGGACATGGTTCGCGAGATGAATGTCTACGCCTCCAACAGTGTCAACGTGCTGGCCAAGTGGGGCGCGGTCGCCTCGCTGAAGGACAAGGCCGCCGAGGCCGACGTCAAGGCGAAGATTGTCGACATGCGCGACAAGACCACCAAGGTGTTGGAATCGTATGGCTACCCGGTGATCCCGTCGCAGGCCAACTTCTTCATGGTCAGCCTGGGCGAGCGCCAGGTGCAGGGCGTGATCGAGGAGTTCCGCAAGATGGGCATCCTCGTCGGCCGTCCGTTCCCGCCCATGCTGAACCACCTGCGCGTCTCGGTCGGCACCGCGGACGACATGGAGAAGTTCATGGCGGCCTTCAAGAAGATCTTCCCGCAGAAGACTGCCACGGCGACTCGCGGATAACAGCAAGACAGGCGGGCTTTCGGGCCCGCCTGTTCTCGCCGGCTTTACCCGCCGTAGCCTACGGAGTAGGCGAAGGTGGGCCCTTCAACTGAAAGCCCGCCGGCGGTTCCACTGTCATCAGGTTCTTGACGAAGTAGTCCCAGCGGCGGCGGACCATGTACGGTTCGTTGCCGAAGCCGTGGCCGCGATTGGGGAAGATGATCAAGTCGAAGTCCTTGTTCTCTTTGATCAGCTCGTTGACCACCAGCAGCGTGCTGTAGAACGGCACGTTGTTGTCCATCGAGCCGTGGGCCAGCAGCAGCTTGCCCTTCAGGTTCTTGGCGAAGTTCTGGTTGGCTTGGCTGTCGTAGTTGGTCGTGCCGTCAGCGTTCGTCTGCAGCAACCCCTGCCACTTCTCGGCCCAGTCGTCTTCGTAAACGCGGTTGTCGTGGTTGCCCGCCTGTGACACCCCCACTTTGAAGAAGTCCGGATACCTGAACATGGCGGCTGCCGTGGCATAGCCGCCGCCCGAGTGTCCGTAGATGCCGGCCCGCTCGATGTCGATCCAGGGATACCGCGACGCCAGCTCCTTCATGCCCGCCACCTGGTCGGGCAACGTGTTGTCGCCCATGTTCCCGTAGTAGGCCGCGTGGAAGCGCTTCGAGCGCCAGGGCGTGCCCATGCCGTCGAGTTGGACGACGATGAACCCGAGTTCGGCGATCGCTTGCGCGTCGCCGCGCGCGGCCGAGAAGCTGCGGCCGCCAACGCTGCCGGTCTGCGGTCCGGGATAGATGTTGTTGATGATCGGGTACTTCTTCGCCGGATCGAAGTTGGTCGGGCGAAACATCAGGCCGTACAGGTCGCCGACGCCGCCGCGGTCTTTGACGGTGATCGGCATCGGCGGCCGCCAGCCCGTCGCCAGCAGGCGCGAGGTGTCGGCCTTCTCGAGCGCGAGCACCAACTTGCCGGTGGCATCACGCAGCACCGAGGTCGAGGCGACGTCGGGCTTCGAGTAGTTGTCGACGAAGTACTTGCCCGACGGTGACAGCGACACGGCATGGTCGGCATCTTCCGGCGTCAGCAGTTGCAGGCCCTTGCCGTCCATGCCCAGGCGATAGAAGTGACGAAAGTACGGGTCACGTCCGGCCTCTTTGCCCACGCCCTGGAAGTACAGCGTGCGGGCGGTCTCGTCGACGCGCGTCAACTGCGTGACGTTGCCGTCGCCGCTGGTGATCGGATACTTCTGTTTGCCGGTCTGGAGATCGTGCATGTAGAGGTGCCCCCAGTTCTCTTTTTGCGAGAACCAGATTGCTTCGTTCGAACCGGGCAGGTATTTCCAGTTGACCTTGCCGTTGCCTGATTCGAGGAAGGTTTCGCCCTTCTCCTCGAGCACCTCGCGGATCGATCCGGTCGTGGCATCGGCGACGCGGAGGTTGGCCTGCTGGTGGTTGCGCGAGGTCGAGACGAACGACACTTGCGCGCTGTCAGGACTCCACTGCACGTCCACCCATTCACCGCCGCACTTCACGTCGTCACAGAGCGTCGAGCGGTGCTGATCCTGGCCCATCTGGAGGCGGGTGACCTTGGCGGCGGCCACGTCGATGACGACGCGTTCGATCATGGTGATGAACTCGTCGCCCGGCAGCGGATACTTCCAGGCGCGCAGTGTCGGGTGACCGGCCACGGTGTTCACCAGGTACATGTCACCGGCCTTGCGCTGATCCTGCTGGAAGGTCGCGATCCGCTTCGAGTCGGGCGACCACACCAGCACCGGCGCGTCGCTGTTGGTCCACCCGGCGTTGTCGGTGGCATAGCCATAGTCCTTCACGCCATCGGTCGTCAGTTGCCGGTCGGCGCCGCTGACGAGATCGCGCACCCAGAGGTTGTGGTCGCGAATGAACGCGGCGAGCGTGCCGTTGGGCGAGGTCACACTATTGGGAACGCGAGTGGGCCGGTCGCTGCTGGTGCACGCCGCACCCGTCACGTCGCAGGTCCACCGCTTGGTCTCGAGGTCGAACGAGAATGACTGGCCATCGGTCGCGAAGATCAGTTGGGTGAACGGCAGCCGTGCCGCCGTCACCGGACGGCCCAGGGCCGTGGCCAGTGTCGTTGCTAACGCCGCGTGGTTGAAGGCCGGCGCCGTGGTCGCGCGGGCTGCGTTCACGAGGATGAACTCGCTGCCAGTGGCCGTGACCCTTCGGTACCAAAAGCGGTCGTCGGCCAGCCAGTTGGCCTGCACCGGACCGTTCGACACCAGCGGTATCGTGTTGTAGCCGAGGAACGTCTCGGCGCGCGCGTAGTCGGCGACCGTTACGGCCGCTCGGGACTGGGCGGCACCGGGTGACGTCATGGCGGCGATCAACGCACCGGTGGCTAGAGTCAGAAGTGTCAGCTTGCGCATGGGCAAAATTATCCCACAGAGGCATAATCCTCCGCCTGCGATCAGCGCACTCACTTGCGGTGATAGTGGTGGCCACCATCCTGGGGTGGCCAGTAACACAGGCCCAGGGGCCGGCGGCGCCGATCTGCAGATCGACCCGTCGAACCCCGCCGTTGTCGATGCCTCGCTCTGGCAGGCGCGCCAGGGGCCGTGGGAGAACGGGGGCGTTCAGTGGCCCGGGCAGCGGACTGTTCAAGTTGGTTGATGGTGGGACGACCTGGACTCGTGTCAGCCGTCGTCGCTGGTCCACCCCTCGAGATTCCGGACATCCCGCTGACCTCGAATCCGCTGACGGTCGCGCAAGACGACGCGCGTCCGAAGCCGCTACAGGCCGACCTCAAGCCGGTTGGCACCAACAAGACCGTCGCCGTCGTGGACGACGACCCGATGATGCTTGACGTGCTGTCACGCATCCTGCCGCGCGAAGAGTTCGACCTGCTGGTCACCGATTACGCCATGCCCGACATGCAGGGCCGCGAACTGGCTGAACCCCTCCGCCAGCGGTTGCCCTTGGTACTGTGCGGCTCGATCAACCCGTAGATCACGTCACGGCCGGGGTCGTCCCGCCCTCCGGCATCTATCCCCGTCCCGGCAAATCGCGCACGCGAGGGCAGCCATCACCGTCCTATACTGATCCCGTGAAGCGGTTTGTCAGGTTTGTCCTCATATTCCTGATCGTGGCGATGGTCGCCATGGTCGCGGCCTCGGTCGGGTTGTATTTCGCGGTGGGCCAGCAGCCGGCCGTGCCCGCGCATGCCACCTTGGTCCTTCGCCCAGGTGGCGACCTCCCTGAGGTCCTGCCGGAGGTTGTCTTTGGTGATGCGGAACTGACGGTTCGGGACTACGTTGAGCTGATTCGCAAGGCCAGGGTCGACCCGCGCATCAACGGCATTCTGCTGCGGCCGGGCAGCCTGAGCTCGCCGTTCTGGGCCAGGATTCAAGAAGTCCGCGACGCCCTCAAAGACTTCCGCGCCAGCGGCAAGTATGTGCATGCGTGGCTCGAGTACGCAGGTGATCGTGAGTATTATCTGGCCTCGGTGGCCGATCGTGTCTACCTGTTGCCGTCGTCCACGCTTGATCTGACCGGCATCGCCAGCTACGAGCTGTTCCTGCGCGGCACGTTCGACTGGATCGGCACCTATCCCGACTTCATGCACGTCGGCGACTACAAGAGCGCGGTCAACACCTACCTTGAGAGAGCCTTCACGCCGGCCCATCGCGAGATGGCCGACTCGCTCAATCGCAGCCAGTACGAGCAACTGGTCCGCGGCATCGCCGACGGTCGCAAGAAGTCCGAAGCCGACGTGCGCGGGCTGATCGACCAGGGCCCGTTCCTGCCGGCTGACGCCCTGCGGCTGGGGCTGATTGATGAAGTCGCCTACGAAGACGAGCTCGACGACGTCAACAACGACCTGCGCGGCGTCGAGTTCGTTGAGGGTGACGACTACGCGCTCGTCGCCTGGAGTTCCCTTGGCGTCACGCCACGCTCGAAAGTCGCGGTGATCAACGCCGTCGGCGTGATCAACTCTGGCGCCAGCGGCTTCGACCCCGTCAACGGTGCGGTCGTCGGCTCGGACTCGCTGGTGGCATACATCCGCCAGGCGCGCGCCGATCGGTCGATTCGCGCGATTGTGCTGCGGGTGGATAGCCCGGGCGGGTCGTCGACGGCCTCCGACGTCATCTGGCGCGAGCTGTCGATCTCGCGCGCGAGCGGACGTCCGCTGATCGTCTCGATGTCCGACCTGGCTGCGTCCGGCGGCTACTACATCGCGTTGGCCGGCGATGCGATCGTCGCCCAGCCGGGCACGCTCACGGGATCCATCGGGGTTTACACCGGCAAGTTCGTCACCGCGGGCAGCCTCGAGCAGCTTGGTGCCAATATCGAATCGGTCAGCCGCGGGAAGCAGGCTGAGATGTACTCGTCCGATCGCCGGTTCTCCCCGGCCGAGCGCAAGAAGATCACCGAGTCCATGCAGTCGGTCTACGACCAGTTCGTGGAGCGGACCGCCGCCGCCCGTCACCTGCCGCCCGAGAAGGTGGATGAGATTGCGCAGGGCCGGGTGTGGACCGGCGAACAGGCGCGCGAGCTGGGCCTGGTCGATGAACTGGGCGGCCTCGACACGGCCATCAACATGGCCAAGCAGCGGGCGCGTATTCCCGCCGACGAGGAAGTTGAGCTCGTGGTGTTTCCGCCGCGCCGCAGCGTCTACCAAGTCCTGGCCGATGAACTGCAGTCGCCGATGGGACGCCTCCAGCAACGTCACACCGCGGACGCCTTGCTTCAGCTGCTGGGACCACGCGAAAGAAAAGCCTTGTCGGCGCTGCTGGCACCGTCAAGGCTCTTTCGGTCTGGGCAAGTGCTGGCGCACATGCCCTACGTATTCGTGAGGTAGCTTACAGCCCGCCGGTGATCCGGGCGAGCGTGTCCTGCTTGATGTTGATCTTCAGGCCGCTCTTGGCCTTCTGCATGTAGGCGCCGAAGAACTTGTCGCGGCGCCCGTTCACCAGCTCGTCGCGCAGCACGTCCTTGCCCGATTCCACTTCGGTGTCGGTCACGCCCACCTTCTCGACGACGCGAATCACGGCGGTGCCGGTGGCAGTGGAAATGGCGTCGCTCACGCCGCCCGGCGGCAACGCGAAGGCGGCGGCATCGACGGCTTCACTGATGCCCAGGTCGGGAATCGCGGTGCCGCGCGCCACCAGTTCGGTGGTCTTCACTTCGAGGCCGGCACGCTTGGCCGCCGCGGCGAAGTCTTTCGCGTTCTTCAACTCGGTGGCAATCGCGGTCGCCCTCTGCTTGGCCATTTCGGCGGCCTTCTCCTGGCGCACGTCATCGGCCACCTTGGCCTTGACCTCGGCAAGTTGCGGCAGGTACGAATCCTGGCGGCCGGTGACGGTGGCAAACACCCAGCCGGTGGCGACGCGCATCGCCGGGGTGACTTCGCCGTCCTTCATGCCGAACACGCGGCCCGAGATTTCGGGCTGCGCGCCGACCCCCTGGATGGGCTCGTCCGACGCGACGAGTCCGGTCTCGACGACCGCGAGGTTGCGCTCCTTGGCGACCTTGTCGAGGTCGGCGGGGGTCTTGGTCGTGGCTTCAAGCGACTTGGCAAGACGCTCGGCCTCGGCCTGCGCCTTCTGCCACTTGAGCTGATCCTCGAGTTCCGTGCGGACCTCGGCGAGCGGCCGGGTCTGGTCGGACTTGTTGTCGACGACCTTGATGATGTGGAAGCCGAACGCCGTCTTCACCAGGTTGCTGATCTCGCCGGCTTTCATGCCGAAGGCCGCCTGCTCGAATTCCGCCACCATGCGGCCGCGGCCGAAGTAGTCGAGGTCGCCGCCGTTCTGGTTGTTGCTATCGTCTTCGGAGTACTGCTTGGCGAGGGCCGCAAAGTCGGCGCTGGGCGCCGTGGCCTTCTTCAGCACGTCTTCAGCCAAGGCCTGCACCACCTTCTCGTCCTTGCCTTCGAGCTTGAACAGGATATGGCTCGCGCGCACCTGTGCCGGGGTCTGGTACTGCGAGAGGTTCTGCTGGTAGAACGCGGCGATCTCGGCCTCGGGCACCGTGATCGTCCCGCGCACCTGCTCGACGTTGACCTGGGCGTACTTGATCTTGCGCTTCTCGCCGATGCGATACTTGTCCTTGGCCTTCTCGAAGAACGGCACCAGTTCGGCGTCGGTGACCATCACTTGACTCTTGAAGGCCTCGGCCGTGACGGGGACGACGTCCAATTTGACCTTTTCGTTGCGCTTCCTGAATTCAGCGACCACGTCGGTGTCGTTGACCGACATCCAGCCGGTGAGGGCCGTGCGCAGCTTCTCGATCATCAGCGCGCGGCGCAGGCTGTTCTCGAATTCGGTGGTCGTGAGCGGCGGGTTCTGGATCTGCAGAATTTGCCGATAGCGCTGCTCGCCGACAAACTTGCCGCTTTCCTGGAAGCCAGGCAGGGCGAGAATGCGCTCGCGAATCTCGACGTCGCTGACCGTGATGCCCTGCTTGCGCGATTCGGCCACCATGGCCTCTTCGTCGATCAGCTGCTGGAGGATCTGACGATCGATACCCAGTTGCTTGAGCAGCTGGTCGTTCATCTGTCCGCCATAAGCATTGCGATAGGCCTGGACCTGCGCGTTGTAGCGCCGGGTGAAGGAGCCCACGGTGATGGGCTCGCCTTCGACATCGGCGATCGTTTCGTTTGGTGAAGCCCCGGTGGTGGTGGTCAGAAAATCGGGAATATAGAAGACCACGAAGGTCAGGACGACCAGCGCCAGGCTCCACTTGAGCCAGCCCTTGTGTCGCCGCATCCGGTCGAGCATCGTCATCGGTCAGAATCCTCTGGGAAACAAGAATCGTAACACGGCGAACCCCTGTGGTAGAACCTTCGTGTTTGAACCCGGTGTTTGAACCCCCGTGGTATATTCAGTCAATTGAATGACTTACGGCGGTTCTCGCCGTCCGGATCTGGCTGCCCGCCTGCGTCGTGGCCAGCGCGCGCTCAAGGGCCGTCTCGAACGGCCTGAGTCCGTCCTGGCCCTACTTCGCGCCGCACACGACACGCTCGACCCCGAAAGCATCGGCCGACTCGTGGTGGCCCGTGCGGACGAGTGGTTCAAGGCGCCCGCGTGCGGGGTGTTTGCCGCTGATCTTGACGGACACGTCGTGGACCTGTGGTCAAAGGGCATGGGGTCGGCGCTCACGCCCGCGGCGATTGGTGTGGCGCGCTGGGTGTTGGCGTACGGGCGAGAACTTGCGTCAGCTGACCTCCGGAAAGACTCAAGGGCGGCCGGCGCGGCTGGGGCGGTGCTGGCCTGGCCGTTGCGATGCCGGGCCCAGATGGTCGGGGTGCTAGTGATGGCAGAGCGACAGGTGTCAACACAGGTGCCGCACCTGACGCCGGCCGTGGGCCAACTGCTGGGAGTCATGCTCGAGGGGCCGGCGCTGGCGCTCGACAACGCCTTGCGGCTGCGGCGGTCCGAAGCGCTGTCGGTCACCGACGACCTGACGCAGCTCTACAACTCGCGGTACCTCAACCAGGTGCTGCGGCGCGAAGCCAAGCGCGCGTCGCGTTCGGGGCGGCCGCTGTCGCTGCTGTTCCTGGATTTGGACGGCTTCAAGGGCGTCAACGATAACCACGGTCACCAGGCCGGCAGTACGGCGCTGGTGGAAGCCGCCGCAGTGATTCGGCGGTGTGCCCGTGAAACGGACATGGCGGCGCGTTTCGGTGGCGACGAGTTTGCCATTATTCTGCCCGACACCGGGTCGGAGGGTGCCGCGGCGGTAGGCGAGCGCGTCCGGGAACGACTCGCGGCTCATCTGTTCCTGGCGGGGAGTGGGTTGAACTTGCGACTGACCGCATCGGTCGGGGTGGCGACATTGCCCGACATGGCGGCTTCGGCTGAAGAGTTGGTGCGAGCGGCCGATATGGCGATGTACCAGGTAAAAGATTCGGGTAAAAACGGGGTTCGCATCGCCCAAGCCGAGTAGGCCGGCGGGAATTGCACGGTTATTCACACAATGGGTCTTGGTTCGTTTCTGTCGTTCCTTTCTACTGACTTGGCCATCGATCTCGGCACGGCCAATACCTGCGTGTACGCCAAGGGCCGTGGCATCGTCGTGAACGAGCCCTCCATGGTGGCGGTCAACAAGGTCACCGGGCGCGTTGAGGCGGTCGGGACCGCCGCCAAGGAAATGCTCGGGCGCACTCCTGGCAATATCGTCGCCATCAAGCCGATGAAGGATGGCGTGATCGCCGACTTCGACGTCACCGAGAAGATGCTGACGTATTTCATCAAGAAGGCGCACAACGGCAACGTGTGGGTGCGGCCGCGCATCGTCATCGGCGTGCCGTCGGAAATCACGCAAGTGGAGAAGCGCGCGGTCAAGGACTCGGCGTATCGCGCCAAGGCCAGCGAAGTGCATCTGATTGAAGAGGCCATGGCCGCCGCGATTGGCGCCGGCCTGCCCATCACCGAGCCGGCCGGCAGCATGATTGTCGACATCGGCGGTGGCACCACCGATGTCGCCGTGATCTCGCTCGCGGGCATCGTCTACAGCAAGGCGGTGCGGGTGGCCGGCAACGAGATGGATGAGGCGATCATCCAGTACATCAAGAAGACCCACAACCTGCTGATCGGCGAACGCACGTCGGAGCAGATCAAGATGGAGCTGGGCTCGGCGTACCCGCTCGAAGAGCGGCTGACGATGGAGATCAAGGGCCGGCACCTGATCCAGGGTGTGCCGAAGACCATCACTATTACTGACGAGGAAATTCGCGAAGCGCTGGCCGAGACCGTCAACGTCATCGTCGACGCGGTGCGCATCGCCCTCGAGCGCACACCGCCGGAGCTGTCGGCCGACATCGTCGACCGCGGCATCGTCATCACGGGCGGCGGGTCGCTGCTCAAGAACCTCGACAAGCGTCTGCGCGAAGAGACCGGACTGCCGGTGTCGAGCGCCGAAGATCCGCTGTCGTCGGTCGTGCTCGGCGCCGGCAAGATGCTGGGGGACTTCGACCTCCTCCGCAAGATCGCCATTGATTAAGACGGGGTCCGCCCCGCGATAGCCCCATGGCTCTGGTCGACATCACCCAACGGCCCGGCGTGCTGCTCGGCGCGGCCATCCTGCTACACGTGGTCCTGATCTCCGCCCAGGTCAACACCGGATCCGGCTTGCCAATACTGCAGGTGGTGACCTTCGGCGCGTTCGCCGAGGTGCAGCGCGGTACCATGGCGCTGGTCGCCGGCGGGCGGAATTTCTGGTTCGGCTACATCGCCCTGCACCAGGTGCACCTCGAAAACGAGGCGCTGAAGCGCGAACTGCAGACGCTGCAGGTGCGGCTGCAGCACGAGCATGCGCAAGCGCAGCGCACCGACAACCTGCGGCAGCTCCTCGAGTTGCGTGAGCGCGCCAATCTCGATACCACGGCCGCGGACATCATTGCCGCCTCGGGCTCACCCGAGTTCCGCACCGTCACCATCGACAAGGGCACCAACGATGGGCTCGCCACCGACATGGCTGTGATTTCTCCGGCCGGCGTGGTCGGCCGCGTGATCTTACCGAGCCGCCGCGCCTCGAAGGTGCAGTTGCTAATCGATCGCAACGCCGCGGCTGGCGCGCTGATCGAGCGCACGCGGGTGCAGGGCGTGGTGGAAGGGTTCGGCGACGGTTCGCTCCGCCTTGAGTACGTGCCGGGCAGTTCCGATGTCAAGCCCGGCGACCTGGTGGTGACCTCGGGCATCGACGGCATCTATCCCAAGGGATTCGTGATCGGGACCATCGAACAGGTGGGTCCCGGCAGCGGGGGCTATCACCAGATCACGGTTCGGCCGGCCGTCGATTTCACGCGGCTCGAAGAAGTGCTGGTGGTGCGCACGCCGGCGGCGAACCGCGAGGCCCCCGAGGGTAAGCAGTGAAGATCCTTGGCGCCGGGCTGGCCATCCTGATGGCGCTCGCCCTGCAAACTACCTTGGCCGGACTGGTTATTCGCGGCACGGCCGCCATCGACCTGGTGCTGATCGTCGTGGTTTACATCGCCCTCAAGGCCGGACCGGTGCCTGGCTTGGTAGCCGGCACGGTGGCCGGGCTGGTGCAGGACGCGCTGTCAAATCCCATCCTGGGGATTGGTGGCCTGGCCAAGACCATCGTCGGCTTCCTGGCCGGCGTGCTGGCGACCCAGTTCATCCTGACCGGCCCGCTCCCACGGCTGGTGATGCTGGTCATGGCCACGGTGGTCCATGCCGCGATCTTCATGGGGCTCTACGTCTTGCTGGACCTGCGCCAGTTCCCGAACCCCGTCCCGTCGGTCATTGGGCAGGCCCTGGGGAACGGCTTCGTCGGGGTGGTGTCCTTCCAGCTGATCGAGTGGCTGCCGGGCTTCGTAGACCGGCGTCGCGCCAGACGGCCTTTGAAGCGATAATCAACTGTTGTCATTGTCACCGCTGACCCTGAACTGACCGAATGGCCATTGCTGAAGACCGTCGCCGCCTCACCACCCGGCTCGCCGTGCTGCGGGTGTCGACGGCGGCTGCGTTCGGCCTGCTGGCGTGCGGATTCTGGTTCTTCCAAGTGGTGCAACACGCCAAGTTCAAGGAGATGGCGGAGAACAACCACCAGCGAACGCTGCCGCTGCGCGCCCCGCGCGGCATCATCTTCGACCGCGCCGGCCGGTTGCTGGTGGACAACCGCAACTCCTTTAATATTTCGATCGTTCGCGAACACACCAAGGACATCGACCGCACCATCCGTGTGCTGGCGGCGGTGACCGGCGTCGCCGAAAAGATGGTGCGCGAGATCGTCGATCGGCAGCGCCGCGAGCCGAGCTATCGCCCGATCGTCATCATCCCGGACGCCACGCTCGCACAGGTTGCGGCCGTGACCGCACGCCGGTTGGACTTCGAGCTGCCGGACGTGCTCGTTCAGGAAGTGCCGACCCGCGAGTATCCCGATCAGGCGATGGCCGCGCACCTGATTGGCTACGTCGGTGAGGCCAGCGAAGAGCAGGTGTCTGCCGATCATTTGGCGAGCGGATCGATCGTCGGGCAGTTCGGGATTGAGCGGGTCTACAACAAGCTGCTGATGGGCGAGGACGGCGCGCGCCGCGTGGTCGTCAACAGCGTCGGCCGCGAAATCCGCACGCTCGAAGAAGTGAAACCCGTGCAGGGCCGGCGTGTGCAACTGGCGATCAACTCGGCGATGCAGAAGGCCGCGGAAGAAGCGTTCCGTGCCTATGGCTACTGGGGATCAGCGGTGGTGCTCGAGCCCAAGGGCGGCGACGTGCTGACGCTGACCAGCCTGCCGGCATTCGACCCCAACGATTTCGCAACCGGCATCGATCGCGCCACGTGGAGCCAGCTCAATACCGACAAGCTGCGGCCGCTGCAGAACCGGGCCATCCAGGGCCGCTACTCACCCGGCTCGACCTTCAAGGTGCTGCTCGCGACGGCCGCGCTCGAAGAAGGGGTCATCACGCCGGAGCAGCAGATTTTCTGTGCGGGGGGTGGCACCTTCTATGGCCGCTTCTTCCAGTGTCTTGGCAAACACGGCTGGATGGACATGCGGCACGCCATCGAGAAGTCATGCAACACCTACTTCTACACCGTCGGTGACATGCTGGGCATCGATCGCATCCACAAGTGGGGCGAGCAGCTGGGGCTCGCCGGCAAGAGCGGCATCGACCTGCCCAACGAGGTCGAGAGCATCGTGCCCTCGCAGGAGTGGAAGCGCAAGCGCTTCAACGAGAAGTGGTACGCCGGTGACACCATCTCCGTGGCGATCGGCCAGGGCATGGTCGACGTGACGCCGATGGCGCTGGCCGTGATGATGGCCACCGTCGCCAATGGCGGCACGCGCGTGGTGCCGCGGCTGGTCAAGGCCTACGATGAAGGCAATGGCTGGCAGCCCGTGGCGGTGCCGCCGAATCCGTACCCGCCCGTCCTCTTGAAGCCCGCAACGATTGCCGCGGTTCGCGACGGGTTGTGGATGGTGGTGAACGGCGCCGGCACCGGGCGACGGGCCATGGTGGCGGGCCGCGAGGTGGCGGGCAAGACCGGCACGGCGCAGGTGATTTCACTGCAGGGCAGAGAGCGCGCTCGAGGCAAGACCGAGCAGGACCTGCGCGACCACGGCTGGTTCGTGTTCATGGCGCCCAAGGACAATCCCGAGATCGCCGGCGTCGTCTTCGCGGAGCACGGCGAGCACGGCTCCTCCAGCGCGATGGTTGCGCACCACGTGATCGAGACCTATTTCGCACAGCGCGACGGCCTGCCGCTGCCCCCGGTACCGGTGCCGCCGGTCACGACCCCGGCCACGCCCGCCCCTGCTCGCGCGGTGGCCACGGTCGGCCCGGCCGGAGGGACGCGCTAATGTTCGAGCGCCGGCTGTATCACCACATCGACTGGGCGCTGATCGGCGCGGTCGGCGCGATTTGTGCGATCGGCCTGGCCATGATCTACAGCACCACGGGCGGCGCCGGATCCGTCTACTGGACGCAGGTCTACGCGCTGGGGTTGGGCGCGATGGCGCTGGTGTTGTGCCTGACATTCGACTATCGCTCGCTGGCGGACAAGTCACACTTTTTCTACCTGGCCATGGTGATCGCCCTGGTCGGCGTGCTGTTCTTCGGTGCCGTGCGTGGCGGGTCGCGGCGGTGGCTCGATCTGGGCGCTTTTAACCTGCAGCCCTCGGAATTCGCGAAGGCGACGCTGGCGCTGATGCTCGCCAAGATGCTCGGCGAAGAGCGCCGCTCGGCGCTCACGAATACCGACCTCGCGATCGCGATCGTGCTCACGCTCGTGCCCTTTCTCGCCATCGCGCGACAGCCCGACCTGGGCACCGCGGTGACGCTGCTGCCGATCCTGCTGGTGGTCGCCTTTGTCGCCGGCATGCCGATGAGATACGTCTACACCATGGTGCTGCTGGCCGTGCTGGCAGCGCCGATCGCCTACAAGTTCGGACTGCAGGACTACCAACGGGAACGCATTTCCACCTTCCTCGATCCGGCGCAGGACCCCCGTGGCGCCGGCTATCAGCAGATTCAGGCTCGCATCACCGTCGGCTCCGGCGGCGTCTGGGGCAAAGGCTATCTGGAGGGGACGCAGGGACAGCTGCGGTTTCTTCCCGTCGCGCACAATGACTTCATCTTCTCGGTGCTCGCCGAGGAGCAGGGGTTGGTCGGCGTGCTCGTCGCACTCGGGCTGTACCTGTTTGTGATTATGCGCGCGCTCGATGCGGCCCGGCTCGCCAAGGACCGACTCGGCGCCTATCTTGTCCTGGGCGTGCTTTCCTCGTTTACGTTCCAGGTTGTCTACAACATCACCATGTCGGCGGGTCTGGCGCCGGTCAAGGGGCTCACGCTGCCGCTCATGAGTTACGGCGGCTCCTCCATGATCGCGACGCTCACCGGGTTCGGGCTCATCCTCAATGTGCGGATGCGCCGCTTCACGAACTAGCGCCGACATGAATCCCAAGAGATCCCGTTCATGAACAAAGAAATGATCATCGCCTCGAATGGCCACGAAACCCGGGTCGCCATTCTCGAGGACGATCAGCTCGCTGAGCTGTTCGTCGAACGCGAGCAGCATCGCGGCGTCGTCGGCAACGTCTACAAGGGCCGGGTCTCGAAAGTCCTGCCGGGTATGCAGTCGTCATTCGTGGACATTGGTCTCGAACGCGACGGCTTCCTCTATGTCTCCGACGTCATCGCCAACCTTGATGAGTACGACAAGGACGACGACGACGACGGTGCCAAGGGGACGAAGGGTGCCACTGGTGCCGGCGGTGCCGAGGCCGGGGGTGCCAATGGTGCCGAAGCCGGCGCGGAAGGCGCGGCACCGGCCGAGCGGCGCGGCCGCGGCCGCGGTGGCCGCGGCGATCGCGACGAGGGTAAGGAACGCGCGCCCGAGCCGAAGATCGAAGAGCTGCTGAAGGAAGGCCAGGATGTCATCGTCCAGGTGGCCAAGGAGCCGCTCGGCACCAAGGGTGCGCGCCTGACCTGCCACGTCACGCTGCCAGGGCGCTTCCTGGTGTTCATGCCGACGGTGGACCACATCGGCATCTCGCGCAAGATCGACAGTCGCGACGAGCGCACGCGCCTGCGCGGCATCGTCAAGGAATTCCGCGACCAGCATCACTTCAACGGCGGTGTGATCATCCGGACCGCCGCCTCGAACCGGTCGAAAGACGACATCCTGGCCGACCTGAACTACTTCTACAAGATTTGGGTCGAGATGCGGCAGCGCGGCGAGCAGAAGCGCTCGCCGGTGACCGTCTACCAGGAGCCGAGCCTGGTGGCCAAGCTGCTGCGCGACCTGCTGACCGACGATTACTCGGCTATCCGCATCGACCACGCCGGCGAACACCAGCGCGCGCTCGAGTTCATCGGCCGCATCATGCCGAGCCTGGCGCCACGGGTGAAGCTCTACGACAAGGACTTCCCGATCTTCGACGAATACGGCGTGCAGGCCGAGCTCGACAAGGCGCTGCGCAGCAAGGTGTGGCTCAAGTCAGGCGGCTCGATCGTCATCAACCAGACCGAAGCGCTGGTCGCGATCGACGTCAACACCGGCCGCTATGTCGGCAAGAAGACCGCCGGCCGGCTGGAAGACACCATCATCAAGACCAACCTCGAGGCAGCCGAGGAAATCGTCCGCCAGATCCGGCTGCGCGACCTGGGCGGCATCATCGTCTGCGACTTCATCGACATGGAGGAGAAGAAGAACCGCCTGAAGGTGTTTGGGACGGTGGAGCAGGAGCTGCGCAAGGACCGCGCGCCGTCCAAGGCCCTGCAAGTCTCGGACTTCGGCCTGGTCATCGTGACGCGTAAGCGCGTCAAGCAGAGCCTGGAGCGCGTGCTGACCGAGCCCTGCCCGTATTGTTCGGGCGCCGGCACCATCAAGTCGAGCGCCACGGTGTGCTACGAGATCCTGGCAGAGGTGAAAAAGGTGGGGGCGGACCTCGACGGCCCCGGCGTGCTGCTGCGCGTCAATCCCGACATCGCGCGGGCGCTGCAGGAAGAAGAGAAGGGCGTGCTGCGCGACTTGAAGGACCTGCTGCGCCGCGACATCATCGTCAAGCCAGACGTGCACCTGCATCACGAGCAGTTCGACGTGATGTCGATTGGGGGGTAACGGAGAGCTTGGGGCTTGGGACTTGTTGTTTCAAGCCTCAAGCCTCAAGTCGTTTTTACATCGCGGCGGGCGGCATGTGAATCAGGTAGCCGACACCGGCCCGGTTGATCCACACGCGCAGGTATTCGTTACCCTTCAGCATTTCGACCTTGGAGCCCGTGCGGGTCGACGCCGGTGCGTCGGGACCGGGCTGCAGATCCTTGGCTTCAGCGGCGGGGATAATGCTGACGACCTCGCGGCCGACGACCTTGCCACCCTGGACGAACTCGACCCAGCGTTCCATCGACTGGCCGGCCACCACGGGTGAGGCCGCCTGGGCAGTCAAACGGACCTGGTAGGTCGCGGCCTTCAGTGCCTTGCCGTCGGCCATCACGCTCCGGGGCAAGCTCACCGAACCGAGCGAGGCCTCGCCAGCCGGAACCTGGCCTTGCGGGGTGGTTTGCGCGGACACGACACCCGCTGTCAACACGGTCGCAAGCATTGCGACAAGAATCCTGACCTTCATGCGTTCTCCTCCTGCGGCGATCCGGTGGATCGCCTTCGGTCTGCATTATGCCAGAAGCTTGCCATCACGCCCTACGGCTGTGGCGTCCGGCTTCAGCCGGACCGGAGTGGCAAAAGTCCGTCTAAAGGCGGACGCCACGTGCCGAGCGACGACTCACCACTTAGCCCCCGTCAGGCGGCTAGCCAGATTGTCGAGCCGGGTGGCGTGGTGTCGGTACAGCGCCTCGAACGCGGACCCATCCCCACCCCGAATGCGCTCGACCAGCTCGAGATCGGCGCTGGTCACGTCACTGAAGGGGTTAGACGGGGACATGGGGACGGAGGTTGATGCTTGCGCACGCCTTCACGGACGTCTCAAGTCGCCATAAGGTTCGGTTGGCACCCACCCTTCCAGTGCACTCGCGAAAAGCCTACCACCCGTCCCGGGGTAACGGTCAGGCCCTCGGCCGAGAGCAGGGACCGTTTGAGGGACAAGCTGGAGTAGCCGCCCAGGCGGCCGCCGGCGGCCACGACGCGATGGTAGGGGAGGCCCGGCCGATCGGCCGTTCGCATGAGGTTACCGACCGCCCGTGCCGCGCGGGGCTTGCCCGCCATCCGGGCCACGTCGCCGTAGGTGGTGACCCGGCCCGGCGGGATGCGTGACACGATCAGCAGGACCTTGCGCTCGAATGCGGTCACCGGCCAACCGTGATGCGTGCCCGGAAGCTGGTCCCTCCCAGGTCGTCTTCGCCGAACGTCTTCGACACGCCGCCGCTGCCGATCGCATCCGGGACCGCGGTCCAGGCAAACTCGCCGGCCACGCCGAGCCAGCGCGTCACCTTGAACTCCGCGCCGCCGCGCAGGTGATAGCCGCCAAACCGATCGTCGACGTCTTCAGCGCTGTCCGAGAACGTCGATGTTTCCGTGTAGCTGAGCGACGTGTAACCGCCCGCAACGTACGGAATCAGTTTCGGCAATTTGCGGATGCGGAACTTCCAGCCCGCGCTGATCTCGATCGGGACGATGGTCACGTCGAGAGGAATGCCGAGCGGAATGACCTGGCCGTCGAGTACCAGCGCGCGCTCACCCGACTCGGCGTACTGCCACGCGCCGAGGTCCACGAACAGGCCGCCCCACGGCAGGCCGACGGTGGCGCCGCCGCCAAAAATTGGGCCCGAGGTGGTGCCGAGAATGGCGTCGAAGCTCTCGCTCGCGGCAAAGGAGAACTGTCCCATCAGGGCGTAGCCGCCAATCTCGACACTGCGCGAGCCCGAGGGCCGCGACGTTCGGGTCTGGGCCGCGGCGGTTCCCACGGTGACGAGCAGGAGTGCGATCGCGATGATGAAGGGTGAGCGACATGTCATGAACGAAGCCGTCGGTGTCAGCTGTGTCATCGGCGGCCCCTATCGCGCGAGGCCGAGGCCGCGCAGCGTAGCGCGTGGGTTGATGAGGCCGTCGCCGAACAGGTCGTCGCGACCCGCCGCCCCCTTGTCGGTCGCGAACTGTTTCATGGCGGCTTCCACCGCCGCCGGACTCGTCACCCCTTGCTGCATCAGCAAAGCGGCAAAGCCCGAGACGTGGGGCGTCGCCATCGACGTCCCTTGGAAATAGTAATAGGCAAAGGCGTCGGCCCGCGGTGGACCGTACTGCGCGACCGGCCGCTCGTAGGTTTCGAGCAAGTCGAGGTCGAGCGTCTGCTGCAGGATGCCGGCGTTGATGCCGCCGGCGCGCTGGTCGCCGCCTGGCGCCGACAGTTCGACGTACGACCCCGAGGTTGAGTAGTACGCCGAGTCGAGCGTTCGGCCCACCGCGCTGACGGCCACCATGCCGTTGATGTCCGGCGCCGGCTGCGCCAGGCGGTTCGGTTGGTTGCCGCTGGCGCGCGTATTACCCGACGCCACCGCAATGAACACCCCCTTGCCGACCGCGTAGCGCATGGCGTCGGTCACGACCGGTGCCGGGCCACCCTCGGAGCGACCGATGCTCAGGTTGATGACCTTGGCGCCGTTGTCGGCGGCATACCGAATGCCACGCGCCACCACATCGTCAGTGCCTTCATGCGGGCTGGAGAAAATCTCGTCCCAGATGGCCTGGATGATCTTCACCGGCATGATGCGCACGTTGTACGCCATGCCGGCGCCGCCGAGGCTGTTGTTGGTGAGCTGGCCAACGGTGCCGGTCACGTGCGTGCCATGCGAATCAAGATCGACGGGAAACGCATCGTCCCAAATGAGGTCGCGTGGCGCCGCGAAGCGGGTCGATCCACTGGTACCCAATTCAGGCGCGGCCGCGAAGGGCACATCGACGATGCCGAGGGCGGGGTAGATGGGACCACCCGGCACCAGGCGGAACGGGAAACGTGAGTTGTAGCGGAACGTGCCGGAATGAAACGCGACGCCGCTGTCGAGCACGGCGACGATGATGCTGGTGGTGCCGCCCGGCTGGATGTCCCACGCCCGCTCCATGTCGATGGCGGGGAAGTTCCACTGGTTCGCATACAGCGGATCGTTGGGCTTGCTCATCGCGTAGTTGCGATAGCGCGGTTGTGCGTACTCGACTTCAGGCCGCGCTCGCAGCAACGCGGCGGCGGCCTCGGGATCGGCGGCGTCGGGAATGTCGATGATGTCGAAGTTGGCCCAACCGGATCGATCGACGGTGTCGCCGGCGACCTGCCGGGTGGCGGCGGTCATGCCGGCGGTGGTCGCCTCGGCCTTGAACTTCACGATCACCGAGCCGCGGAGGTACGACAGGCGATCGCCGGCCTCGGCTCGGAGCCGGTCGGCATCGTCGCGGCTGCGCGCGGCGCGCGGCGCGTCCTGGTCGCGCAGGCCGCGATCGATCGCCGGCAGCGACGCTTCCTGCACGAGTTGCCGCGTGGCGGCCGGCGCCGGCGGTTGCTGCCCGGTGCCCTTTGCGGTGAGCAGCCCGGCTCCGACTACGGCCACCAGGCCGACACTTCGGACCGTCTTCAGTACAGTCATACCGACATGTTAATTGGGAAAAGAGCTCAGGAGTCCTCAAAGACGGTGGAGAGTTGAATCCGGCGCCCCCACAGGTAGACGAGCGGATCGAGCAGAGTGAACTCGCCGATCAGCTGCACGTGCGGCAGCGGCTCGGGTGCAGGGAGCAAGGGGATGGCGATGCTTGGGGGGGGAGACGAATTATAGGTACGCCAGCGGGTCGATGCCCACCACCGGGCCATCGACCGCTTCGACCACCGCACGGGGATACTCGCCGCGCGAATCGCGATCCCAGGTGTTGGTCAGCAGCGGCATCTCATAGCTTGCGCCCTTGGAGTCGAGAATCAGCTTCACTTGTGGGCGGAACGGGTCCTCCGGGTGCGTCTGCGTGACGACGCCCACTTCTTCGGTGTTGAGGCGCACCACCGTACCGATGGGATACAGCCCCATCAGGTTGACGAAGCGTCGCAGCAACGCGGGATGGAAGGCGGTGCCATCCTGCTGGCCCATGACGTGCTTGATGCGATCGGTCGCCAGCCCGGCGCGATACGCGCGGTTGCTGCGCAGCGCGTCGAACACGTCGACGATGCTCACCACCATGGTGCACAGGTTCAGGGTGCGGGCGCCGATGTTCTCCGGGTAGCCGCTCAGGTCCTGCTTCAGGTGATGCTCGAATGCCACCACCGGCGCCAGCGCCGGCGTCTCCGGGGTGCGCCGCAGAATGTGTGCGCCGTCCACGACGTGCAGCTTCATGATCGTGAACTCTTCGGTGGTCAGCTTGTCGGGCTTATTCAGGATCTCGAGCGGCGTGTGCACCTTGCCGATGTCGTGCATCAGCGCGGCGAAGCCAAACTCGCGCAGCATCGGCCCTTCGAGGTCGAGCGATCGTGCCATCGCCATCGACAGCGCCGCGACGTTCACCATGTGCGTGAAGGTGTAGTTGTCGTGGCGCTTGAGGGCGGTGAGGGCGAGCAACGACGTGCGGTCCTGGTAGACCAGCTTCGACAGGCTGTCGATAATGCCGCGGGCGTCGGCCGGGTCGGGTTGCTCGCCGGCCTCGGCCGCCGTCCAGATCGTCTCCGCGGTCGAGACCGCCTTCGTGTACATCTGCTTCGCCGCCGCCAGGCCGACTTCTTCGTCGTTCTTCTCCTCGGTGACGACCTTTGACACCTGGATGCGACGGATGCCGCGCGACGTGAGGCGGTCGTTGACGCCGGTTCTCGACGTGCGGTCCGCCAGCTCGTCCATCAGGGCGCGCACGTCCGACACCTCCACGCCGCGCGCGAAGGTGATCTTCTCAACCTTGCGATCACGCATGTCGCGCAGCAGGCCCGCCAGCGAACCCGACCCGCGCGGCAACCGGAAGTCGTTCAGCACCACATCGTCTTCCAGGAAGGCGACGATCACGGTCGGGGAGTCGACGAGCACCGGCGCGAGGAGGCCGTGCAGCGCGGACGCCGAGCGATCGACCAGTGGATGCGTCGGCGCGTAGAGTTCCGAGGCCCGCACCGCGGCGCCGAGTCGCCGGGCGATGTCTTCCTGCGGGGTGATCATGCCGGTGACCGTGTCGCGGCGGCTGCGGCCAGGCGCCGCAGAAAGAAGTCGCCCGTCTTCCCCAGGTCGGCCAGCGTCTGCCTGGCCTTCGGTGTCCCGATTCGTGAGAGCGTGCGGAGCGACACCTCGCGCAGTTGCGTGGTCTTGCCCCAGGCCAGCCATCGCCGCCGTCTCGCCGTGGCCGCAATCTGCGCCAGCGCGCGGTCGTCGCGGAACGAGGCCAGCGCGTCGAGGGTATCGAGCACCATCGACAGGTCATCACCGAACGGGTCACTGTCGTCGAGAATGCGCCCCAGCATCGGCACCACGCGTGGATCCTTGAGGCCGACCAGCGCGGCAATCACGGCGGCGCGCGCCTCGCCCGCGGTGGCCTTGAGCACCATCTGCATGGCCCGCGCGGCGGCTGGGTGATCGATTCGCGCGAGCGACGACACCGCCGCGTGCATGACGCGCACGTCCGTGCGCCGCAGCAAGGCTTGCAGCGGCGGCACCGCGGCCGGGGTGCCGATCTGCCCCAGCAGCTTGGCGAGTTCGCGCTGCACGAACCAACGCTGGTCATCAATTGCCGCGGCCAGGCCGGGAATGGCCGCGGTGCCGAGCTTGCCGAGCAGGTGCGACGCGCGCTCCGTGGCCCCGCCGCCCTCCTTTTTCCGGTACACGCCGAGCAGCGCGGGCACCGCGGGCGCACCGATGCCGCGCACGGCGGTCTCGAAATGGGCGAGGTCATCCCTAGACAAATCGGCGAGTCCCAGCGCGGCTTCGGCCAGCGCGCTGGACCCGCCGAGGCCATCGAGCGCGCGGCGACAGGCATCGGGCGCCAGCGACGGCTGGCGGGTGATCGCCGCGCCCAGCTCGGTCACGACTGGCACCACATCCGCGAAGGCCCCGGCGAGCAGGAGTTCTTCAGCGAAGGCCGCCATGTCGCGCGCGGTCTCGGCCATCCGCTCGGCTTGCGACTCGTTGCGCAGCAGGTCGATCAGCAACTGGCCTGACAACCGGCGGACGCTTTCGTGCCTGAGCGTCTCGAGCCACTCGGCCATTTCCGGCGGCAGGCCGCGGGCCGCCAGGTCGGCGGCGCGCTCGCCGGCCGAGTCCATCGACGCCCGGTACTCGCCCGACACGTACGTCGACTCGTCGTACCTGAGCAGCAACTCGTCGAGCGACTGCCGAATGTCGTCGATCGGCCGCTTGCTGCCGAAGTCGCGTTCCGAGATCAACCGCTTGGTCAGGGTCAGCACGCGCCGCTTGCGCTCGACGTCGGGCGCCAGGGTGTCGAGCACCTTCGCCAGCCGGCTGGTCGGGTGGCCCGGCGATGACAGGGCGCGCGCCAGCAGCATGGCGACTTGCTGATCGTCGAAGCCCTGCTTGAGCACGCCGACAATCGGCACCCCTTCGCCCGCGCTCTCTTCCTGCAGCATCAGTTCGAGCGCGGTCGGCGAGTCAAGATTCGACGCCGCCAACGCCAGCGACTGGATGACCTCCTGCACACGCTCCGGCGCGAGGGCGGCCACGGTCTTGGCGATGTGGCGATAGACCGCGAGCACGGTGGCCGCCTGCGTGGTCACCAGCGGTGAGCCGTCAGGCGTGGTGAAGGCCTCCATGCTGTCCTTCGCCAGCTCGCCGATGGCGCCGACGTCGCGCGAGAGTTCGAGCAGGCGCTGTTGCTCCTCGGCGGTAAACGTCGAGCGGCCCATGATGATGGACCGGACGACCGCCTTCCAGGTGGAGTCGCGGCGCGCCGGCCCCTCGTCCATCTCGCGCTCGAGCAGTGCCTGGTAGTCGATCTGCTTAATGAGAATGGCCGCCTGGTCTTCTGCCTCCCAGATGGCGGCCGGCCCGCCGCGCGCGCGCCGGGTCTCGCGATCGAGCGACAGGACCGCCAGCAACGACCGGATGACGGCCACGGCCGGCGCCATCAGCACCGTGACTTGCAGGATGTCGCGATTGTGCAGCAGCTCGGCGCATTCAACCACCGCCAAGTCGGTCGAATCGAGGGCGATGCCGTCGAGCAGGAGCTGATGCGGCGTGACAGCGAGCTGCATCATGCCGCCCGACGCGGCCTCGGTGGCCGCCGTCGCCAGGCGCTCCACCGCCAGCACCACGGCCGGGTGCTCAGGCGGGTAGAAGCCCCAACTGCGCAGCGCGATGGTAATCGCGCGCGCCAGGTTGACCGCGCTTCGGGTGATCTCGGCGGCCGACGCCGCTCGCTGGGCCATGCGAACACCTACGATATACTGCCGACCGTCCATGCGAGCCGTCGACACCATTCGTGCCAAGCGGGACGGCGACGCACTGTCGCGGGAGGCCATCGAGGCCTTTGTTACCGGCGTGACCGACGGCTCGTGGCCCGACTACCAGGCCTCAGCGCTGCTGATGGCGATCGTCCTCAAGGGCATGAACCCCGTCGAGACGGCGTGGCTCACCGACGCCATGGCCCGATCGGGCGACCGCGTCGACCTGAGCTACATTCCCGGCATTAAGGTCGGCAAGCACAGCACGGGCGGCGTGGGCGACAAGGTCTCCATCATTCTGGCGCCGCTCGCGGCGGCGTGCGGCGTCACGGTCCCCAAGATGTCGGGTCGTGGGCTGGGGCATACGGGCGGCACACTCGACAAGCTGGAGAGCATCCCGGGGTTCCGAGTTGCCCTGTCGCTTCAGGAATACGTCGCGCAGCTCACCGAGATTGGCTGCTGCCTGATCGGCCAGACCGCCACCATCGCTCCCGCTGACAAAACCCTATACGCCCTGCGCGATGTCACCGGCACGGTCGAGAGCCTGCCACTGATCGCGTCTTCGGTGATGAGTAAGAAACTCGCCGAAGGCAGTGGCGCCCTGGTGCTCGACGTCAAGTGCGGGCGTGGTGCGTTCATGAAGCGCCCGGCCGAGGCGCGGGCACTGGCCCGGTCGATGGTGTCGATCGGTACGGCGTCGGGGGTGAGGACCGAATGCTTCATCACCCGAATGGATGTTCCGCTGGGCCGCGCGGTGGGCAACGCCCTCGAGATTACCGAATGCCTCGAGGTGCTGCGCGGGCACGGCCCCGTCGACCTGATCGAGCTGGTCGTGCGCCTGGGTACCCGCATGGTGCGCCTGGCCGAGAAGGCGCCGACCGATGAGGAAGCCACCGCCATGGTGCGACAGGCGCTGTCGTCGGGAGCAGCCCTCGCGAAGTTCACTGCCATGGTCGTGAGGCAGGGTGGCGATCCCCGCGTCGTGGACGACCCCAGCCGCCTGCCGTCGGCCGCGCTGTCGCACGTCATGACCGCGCCGCGCAGTGGTGTCGTGACGGCCGTCGACGCGCTGCTGGTCGGCCGCGCCGCCGTGGCGCTTGGCGCCGGCCGCGACCAGAAGGGCGATGCGGTGGATTTGTCTGCTGGTCTGCTGTTGAGAAAGAAGCCCGGTGAAGCCGTCACCGCCGGCGAGCCGGTCATGGAACTGCGCTATAACGACCCGGTGCGGCTGGCGGCGGCGCTGCCGCTGGTGACGCAGGCGATGGTGATTGGCGACCGGCCGCCCGCCGATGAGCCCCTCGTGCTCGGCTGGGTGCACGATCGGGGCGAGACGATGTTCGTGGTCAGTGCGTAGGACGAAAATGAGGGACAGGTGGGAGTGTTGAGCACGCTGCAACCGCTGATTGGCCTCGTCGGCATTCTCGGGCTGGCGTATGCCTTGTCGACCAACCGCAAGGCCATCAGCCCGCGTGTGGTCGGCTGGGGACTTGGCCTCCAGGTGCTGTTTGCGCTGATCGTGCTCAAGACCAGCATCGGCCAGAGCGTCTTCACGGTGCTAGGCGACAAGATGCGCCAGTTGCTCGAGTTCTCAATCGTGGGCTCGGGCTTCGTCTTCGGCGCACTCGGTGATGGCTCGGTGTGGAGCCGCGTCATGACCGGTGCGCTCGGCGAAGAAGGCGCGCGCTACGGCGTGGTGTTCGCGTTCCAAATCCTGCCCACCATCATCTTCATCGCCGCGCTGTTTGCCATTCTCTACTTCATCGGCGTGATGCAGTTCGTCGTCCGTCTGTTTGCCGTGGTCATGAACAAGGTGATGGGGGCCAGCGGCGCGGAGTCGCTGAATGTCGCCGCCAGCATCTTCATGGGGCAGACCGAGGCGCCGTTGACGATTCGGCCGTTCCTGGCGCGCATGACGCAGTCGGAATTGATGACGGTGATGACGTCGGGCATGGCCCACATTTCAGGCGGCATCATGGCCGCTTACATCGCGTTCGGCATCGACGCCAAGCACCTGCTGACCGCGGTGATCATGACGGCGCCAGGCACCTTGATGATGGCCAAGATGTTCGTGCCCGAGACCGAAACGCCGGAGACGCGCGCTACCGTCAAGCTCGAAGTGGTCAACGAAGACGTCAACATCATTGATGCCGCGGGCCGCGGCACGGCCGAAGGCCTGCACCTCGCACTAAACGTCGGCGCGATGCTGATCTCGTTTGTGGCCTTGATCGCCCTGGTCAACGCGATTCTCGGCGCCGCCGGTGGCTGGGTGGGCCTCCAGGGCTTTTCGCTGCAGACCATTTTTGGCTGGGTGTTTTCGCCAGTCGCGTGGAGCCTGGGGGTGCCGTGGAAGGACGCCGCCACGATCGGCAACCTGCTTGGCACGCGCATGGTGCTCAACGAGTTCATCGCCTTCGCACAGTTGGGCGGCATGAAGGACGTGCTCGATCCGAAGTCGTTCACCATCGCGACCTTTGCGCTGTGTGGCTTTGCCAACTTCGCGTCGATCGGCATGCAGATTGGCGGCATCGGCGCGCTGGCGCCGTCGCGGCGTGGCGACCTGGCCCGGCTCGGTCTGCGCGCCATGCTCGCCGGTACGCTGGCGAACTTTCTGACCGCCATCATCGTGGGCTTCCTGTTGTGAGCCGCTCCGGGATCGGGGACTTCGAACGTGCGACCGAAGCTGCTGAGTGGCTGCGGGGGCACGGCTGCGGCGGCGCGAACGTGGCGGTCGTCCTGGGATCGGGACTCGGCGACTTCGCCGAGCACCTCGGTGAGTCGTTCACCATCCCGTACGAGGACATTCCGCATTGGCCGGCGTCGCGTGTGATTGGTCATGCCGGCAAGCTGGTGGGCGGCACGTTGCGCGGCAAGCAGGTCCTGGCGTTGTCGGGGCGCGTGCATGCCTACGAAGGTCACGACCTGCCGACGGTGACCTTTGCCATGCGCGTCATGGGCCGTCTCGGCGTCCCGCAGGTCATCCTCACCAACGCCGCCGGCGGCATCTCTCCCAACTGCTCGCGCGGCGCCCTCATGGTGATCGACGACCACATCAACCTGATGGGCAACAACCCGCTGGTGGGTCCCAACGACGAACGCTACGGCCTGCGCTTTCCCGACATGACCCATGTCTACTCGCCGCGGTTGCGGGCGATCGCCGACGCGGCGGCAGCGGAGCAGGGCGCGCCCGTGCAGCACGGCGTCTATGTCGCCGTCCTCGGTCCCAGCTACGAGACACCGGCCGAGATCCGCGCGTTTCGCGTGCTGGGCGCCGATGCCGTTGGCATGTCTACCGCGCCGGAAGCGAGCGTGGCCCGCCACATGGGCCTCGAGGTGCTGGGCATCTCGTGCATTACCAACCCAGCCGCCGGCGTGTTCCCGGAACCGTTGCACCACGATGAGGTGATGGCGACGGCGCACCAGGTGAAGGGGCAATTCATTGGGCTGCTGGAGCGGATCATTGCCCGCCTCTGAACTCCTGGTCGAGGCGGCGCGGGCCGCTCGCGAGCGGGCGGTGGCCGACTATTCCGGCTTCAAGGTCGGCGCCGCGCTTGAGACCATCGACGGCCACATCATCACCGGCTGCAACATCGAGAACGCGACCTACGGCCTGACGGTGTGCGCCGAGCGCGTTGCCATCTTCAAGGCGATCTCCGAGGGCCATCGTGCCTTCCGCCGCCTTGTCGTCGTGGCCGACACCGCATCACCGACGCCGCCCTGCGGCGCTTGCCGGCAGATCATGTGGGAGTTTTGTGGCGACATCGAGGTCGTGATGGCCAACCTCGAGACGGTCACCGCGACCCTGCAAATGCGAGAGCTGTTGCCCCTTCCGTTCGACCAGCGACTGTTGTAGTTCGGGTTGGCCCCAAGCCCCAAGCCCCAAGCCTGTAGAATATTCCCGAATGCTGCCCACCATCGCCTGGCAAGACTCCGACATCGTCATGATCGATCAACGCAAGCTGCCGGCGGCCGAGATCTACGTGACCTGCCGTAGCGTGAACGACGTGGCCAAGGCCATCAAGACCATGGTCATTCGCGGGGCGCCGGCCATTGGCGTCTGCGCCGCCATGGGGCTGGCGCTCGGTGCCGAGCGCAGCAAGGCCACCGGCACCAAGCAGTTCACGACTGAGTTTCAGCGCAACAGCGAGCTGTTAGCCGCGACGCGGCCGACGGCGGTCAACCTGTTCTGGGCGATCGAGCGCATGAAGCAGTCGTTCGCCAGCGGCGCATTGGCCGGCGAGTCGGTTGATCAGTTGAAGGCACGGCTGCGAGCCGAAGCTGACCGAATTCACGATGACGATATCGCGAGTTGCCGGGCGATCGGTGCGCATGGCGCGACGGTGGTGCCGGCGGAGGCCTGCATCCTGACGCACTGCAACGCCGGAGCGCTGGCTACCGCCGGCTACGGCACCGCCCTCGGCGTGATCCGCGGCGCGGTTGCAGCCGGCCGCAAGGTGCGCGTGCTCGCCGATGAAACCCGGCCCTTCCTGCAGGGCGCGCGCCTGACGGCGTGGGAATTGGTGAAGGACGGCATCGACACCACCGTGATCACCGACAACATGGCCGGCGCGATCATGCGCGCGGGCGACGTTGACCTGGTGGTCGTCGGCGCCGATCGCATTGCCGCCAACGGCGACACCGCCAACAAGATCGGCACTTATACCGTGGCCGTGCTGGCGAAGGAGCACGGCATCCCGTTCTATGTCGCCGCGCCGTGGTCCACCATCGACCTGGCGACACCGGACGGTGACGCGATTCCGATTGAAGAACGCGCTGCCCGCGAAGTAACGCACGTGGGTGCCACGCAGTTGGCGCCCGACGGTGCGCACGTGCGCAATCCTTCGTTCGACGTGACGCCGCACAAATACATCACCGCGATCATCACGGAGCGCGGCATCTTCAAGGCGCCGTTCACGGACACGCTCTCGCAAGGCTGATGCTGGTTCTTGGCATCGAGACGTCGTGCGACGAAACGGCGGCGGCCATCGTCGAGACCAGGCCCGATAGCCGGAAGCCTTGGCTACTGCGATCAAACGTCGTCGCCTCGCAGGTGGACATTCACCGCGATTGGGGCGGCGTCGTTCCTGAACTCGCGTCGCGACAGCACGTCCGCGATATCTGTGGCGTCGTCGAGCGCGCCCTGTCAGATGCCAACACGACTTGGCCTGATGTTGATGCGCTCGCGGTGACGCAGGGGCCCGGCCTCGTCGGTTCGCTGCTGGTTGGTGTGTCGTTTGCCAAGTCGGCGGCATGGGCGTTACAGAAGCCTCTGGTCGCCGTGCACCACCTCGCCGGACATATCGAGTCGATTTGGCTCGAGCACGGCCCGATTCCGCTGCCAGCCATCATTCTGGTCGTGTCTGGCGGCCATACCAGTTTGTATCTGGTGAAGCAGGAAGGGCATTATGTGCTGCTCGGCCGAACGCGAGACGATGCGGCCGGTGAGGCGTATGACAAGGTGGCGAAGCTGGTGGGGCTTGGCTATCCGGGCGGACCGATCCTCGACCGCCTGGCCCGCGATGGCAACGATGCCGCCATCAACTTTCCCGGGACGCGCCTGACCAGTCCTGACCGCAACGCGCCCGAACGGGATGGCCGCTTTGATTTCAGCTTCAGCGGACTGAAGACATCGGTCCTGCGTCACGTTAGACAGCGACAAGCCGTGTTGGGGACTAAGCAGTTACCGGCCAACGAAATCGCCGACCTGGCGGCCAGCTTTCAGTTTCGTGTGGTCGACACGCTGCTCGATCGCGCCTTCGCGGCTGCGCAATGGCATGGCGTGAAGTCGATCGGCATTGCCGGCGGCGTGTCGGCGAACTCGCGCTTGAGGGCCGAGGCGCTCGCCAGGTCTGGGCGCAGCGAAATCCCGGTCTTCATTCCGAGCCTGGCGCTGTCGACGGACAATGCCGCGATGATCGCCGCCGCGGGTATCCGCTTGCTCGATGCCGGTCGGCTCGCCCCACCAGATCTAAACGCTGCGGCCAGCTTGTCGCTATAACATCACTAGACCACCAAATCACGAGATCACCAGATCATGGCCAGTGAGTATCCCTCCCACCCAGTTGTTGGCGTCGGCGCGGTCGTCGTGCGCCATGGCCGCGTGCTGATCATCAAGCGCGCGCACGAGCCACGGAAAGGCGAGTGGTCGCTGCCGGGCGGTCACCTCGATCTCGGCGAATCGCTGATCGATGCGGTCCGCCGCGAGGTGAAGGAAGAGACCGGCCTCGAGGTGCATCCCGGACCGATCATCGAGACCTTCGATCGCGTGCACCGCGATCCCGACGGTCGCATCCGCTTTCATTTTGTGATCGTTGACTTCGTCTGCGAGGCGCCGTCGGGCGAGGCGGTGGCCGGCTCTGACGCCGAGGCGGTGGCGTGGGTCACGCCCGCTGAACTCGACGCCTACGGCGTCAACGCCCATGCCGCCGCCGTGATCGGCAAGGGCTTGGAGTATTCTGTTCCGTCATGACCCTCTCGCGTGAAGCCGCCTGGCAACTGCTGACCGAATGGACCCAGGGCGAAAGCCTGCGCAAGCACGCCTTGGCCGTCGAGGCCGCCGTGCGCGGCTATGCCCGGCAGCAGGGCGCCAACGAAGAAGAGTGGGGCGTCGTGGCGCTGCTCCACGATTTTGACTACGAGAGGTATCCGACACTCGGTGATCACCCGAACAAGGGCTGCGAGCACCTGCGCTCGCTCGGCTATCCGGAATGGGTGATGCGCGCCATCCTGTCGCACGCTTCGGAGATCACTGGCGTGCAGCCGGAGTCGCCGGTCGAAAAGACGCTGGTGGCCTGCGACGAGCTGGCCGGCTTCGTGACTGCCGCATCGCTGGTGCGGCCGTCCAAGAGCGTGCTCGACCTCGAGGCGGTGTCGGTGATCAAGCGGATGAAAGACAAGGCGTTCGCGCGGCAGGTCCCACGCGACCACTTGATTCGCGGCGCCGAGCTCATGGGGCTGCCGCTCGACCAGCACGTCACCAACGTGATTGGATTCCTGCGGCTGCAGGCCGATGCTCTTAGCCTGCGGGGAACGCTCTAACTCCAACACCCGTATACTCAACGTTAGATGACGCCATTGGGTGACGCGCAGACCCATCCCCTCGACGCTCCGCGGTTTGCCGGACCGGTGGTCCAATGCCAGAACCTGAGCGTTCGCTTCGGCAAGAACTGGGCGCTGAACGACGTCACGGCCGTGTTTCCCGCAGGCGCGGTCGGCCTGCTCGGCCCTAACGGCGCCGGCAAGAGCACCCTCCTCAAGGCACTGCTCGGCTTCATCGTGCCCGAGAAGGGCACCATGAAGGTGATCGACATGGATGTCGCCACCTCGCCGCTCGAGATTCGCAAGCGCATCGGCTACATGCCTGAGAGCGATGCCCACATCCCCGGCATGAACGCGGTCTCGTTTGTCGCCTATTGCGCGCAACTCTCAGGGTTGCCGGCGACCGACGCCATGCAGCGCGCGCACGAGGTGCTCTATTACGTCGGCCTCGGCGAGGCGCGCTACCGCAACATCGAGACCTACTCGACCGGCATGAAGCAGCGCATCAAGCTGGCCCAGGCGATCGTCCACGACCCCGACCTGCTGTTCCTGGACGAGCCGACCAACGGCATGGATCCCAAGGGCCGCGACGAGATGCTCGAGCTGATTCACGACCTGGCCCACAACAAGAACGTCAACCTGATCCTCTCCTCGCACCTGCTGCCTGACGTCGAGTTCACCTGCGACCACGTGGTGGTGATGGACAAGGGCACGGTCGCCACCTACGGGCCGATCAAGGCGTTGAAGGGAACGACCGGCCGGGTCTACGAGATGCGGATCAAGGGCGACGAGCAGCTGTTCATCAGCGTGCTGCGTGGTGAAGGTTTCGACGTGAAAGACTCAGATGAAGACGTGATGCGCGTCTTCGTGCCTGGCGCTGCTGGCGACAACCCGAAAGTGCTGTTCGAGCTGGCGGCGCGCGAGCGCGTGCAGGTGCGCCACGTGCGCCCGAGCGTGCCGACGCTCGAAGACGTGTTCGCCCGCGCGGTGGGGGAGAAGTAGTCGATGCCCATTCATGCTCAGGGCTATCGACGCTATGGCGGCACCCGCGCCGGCATTGGCCGCTCTTGGCAGGTGATGACGCGCGCCGGTGTGATGAGCATCATTTCCAAGCGCCAGTTCCTGACCCTGATGCTCTTGGCCTGGGCGCCCTTCGTGGTGCGGGCGGTGCAAATCTACGTCTCTGCCACCTTTCAGCAGGCCTCATTTCTGGCGCCCAAGGGCGAGACGTTCCGCGAGTTCCTGGACCAGCAGGGCGCGTTCGTGTTCTTCGTCACCATCTACGTCGGCGCCGGGTTGATTGCCAACGACCGCCGGGCCAACGCCCTGCAGCTCTACCTGTCAAAGCCGATGACGAGCACGGAGTACATTGCCGGCAAGCTCGCCATCCTGTTCTTCTTCCTGGTCTCGGTCACGCTCCTGCCGGCCATGATGCTGCTGCTGACGCAGGCGATGTTCGCGGGCAGCCTGACCTTTGTCAGCAACAACCTGTATCTGTTGCCGGCCATCACTTTGTTCTCGCTGGCGCAGGTGCTGCTGGCATCGACCACCATGCTGGCGTTGTCGTCGCTGTCGAAGAGCAGCCGCTTTGTCGCGGTGATGTATGCCGGGTTGTTCTTCTTCACCACGGCACTCTTCAACGCGTTGCGCGGCATCACTGGCCGCTCCAGCTTCGCGTGGCTGTCGCCGACCGCAGCCCTCGAACAACTGGGTGACGTGATCTTCCGGCTGCCACCGCGCTACCAGGTGCCGCCGAGCATTGCCGGCCTGACCGTGCTGCTGCTCATTGCCGCGTCGCTCTACATCCTGAGCCGTCGCGTGCGCGGTGTGGAGATTGTCACGTAATGGCGGCCGTCACCACGCTCGTTCAGGCCGACCACGTGTCCAAGTGGTATGGACAGGTCAGCGGCCTCAACGACGTGACCGTGTCTATTCCGCCGGGCATCACCGGACTGCTGGGGCCGAACGGCGCCGGCAAGTCGACGTTCATGAAGTTGATGACCGGCCAGCTCAAGCCGAGCCAGGGCACCATTCGCGTACTGGGCGAGCCCATTTGGGGCAATCCCGATGTCTATGCGCGCATCGGCTTCTGCCCCGAGCAGGATTCCTGCTACGACCGCATGACCGGGCTCGAGTGGGTGACGGCGCTGGTCCGCCTCAACGGTTACAGCAATGCCGAAGCGGATGCCGCCGCCAGGGCTGCGCTCGGCAAGGTTGACTTGCTTGATGCCGGCGGCAAGAAGATTGGCGCCTACAGCAAGGGCATGCGGCAGCGCGTCAAGCTCGCGCAGGCGCTGGTCCACGATCCTGAGCTGCTGATCCTCGACGAGCCGCTGACCGGCATGGATCCGATCATGCGGCGCAAGACCATCCGCTTGATCAAGGACTGGGCCCGTGCCGGCAAGCACATCATCGTCTCCAGCCACATCCTGCACGAGATCGAGTCGATGACCTCGAACATCCTCTTGATCAACAACGGCCGCATTCTCGCCGAGGGCAACGTCCACCAGATTCGCGATCTGATCGACACGCACCCGCACACCGTGTTCGTGCGCGGCGAAGATCCCCGCGCGCTGGCCCGCCGCTTCATGGCCGAGGACGATGTGCTCAGCATGAAGTTCGAGCTTGGTGCCGTGATTGTCGAGACCTCGAAGCCCGATCACTTCTATGCGCGGCTCACCGCACTTGCCGCCTCGGGTGAAGCCGGCCGCATTGACGAAGTGCAGTCGCCCGACGACAACCTGCAGGCGGTCTTCAAATACCTAGTGAAGTCATGAAGCAGATGAGCTTCTGGACCGCATCGCGGCGGGTGTTCGACCTGTCGCTGGGCGAAATGCTGTGGTCGCGCCGCACCATCTTCATGGCGCTCGTCGTCGGCGGCCCGGTGCTGCTGGCGCTCATCGTCAAAGTGGTCGAGCTGTTCGGCATCTCGGCGCTACGCGTCAACGGCCAGCGCGTCGCCGGCTTCGGCATTTTCGGCGTCATGATCTGGCTGCTGTTCCTGCGCTTCATCGTCCCCGTGCTGGGCGTGTTCTACGGCACGGCGCTGATGGCCGACGAAGTGGAAGACAAGACCATCACCTACCTGTTCACGCGGCCGATTCCGCGCGGTGCGGTGCTGGTGGGCAAGTACCTGGCCTACCTTGCCTGCACCCTGCTGGTGGTGCTGCCGTCGGTGATGATCGTCTATTTTCTGCTGGTGCCGTTCTCGGCGCTGCCGACGACTTTTGGCTCGCTGCTCGTCGACATGGGCCTGCTTGGGCTGGGGCTGGCAGTCTACGGGGCAGTGTTCGCCTTCGTGGGCGCATTCTGCAAGCGCCCACTGGTCATTGGCCTGATCTTCGCCTTTGGCTGGGAGCAGGTCGTCCTGGCGCTGCCGGGCTACCTCAAGCAGTTCACCATCGCCTTCTACTTACAGGCCCTGGTGCCCCACGCCATGCCGTCGGACGGGGTTGCGAGCATCCTGCAGGGGATGTTCCGGGAAAAACCGCCGATTGCGGTCAGTTTGGCGTGGCTGTCCGCGTATTTGGTCGTGTTTTTGTATCTGGCGACCCGAGTGGTGGAGCGGAAGGAATACGTGCTGGAGCAGTAGGCCCTTCGACTCGCCCTGCGGTCCTGACGGGACCGCCGGGTTCGCTCAGGACGCCGGCTCCAAGAAAAACACCGGCCGGCGGAACTTGGCCCCCTGGGGTTCGTATACTCAGGCAGGAGACCCGGATGTCCAACAAAACGCGATACTTCGTGGCGGTGACGGGAGCGATTCTGGTAATCGGCCTGGGGATGGGCCTGGTGGCCTCTTACATGGGCCTGCCGGTTGCAGTCTTTACCAGCGCTGCCGGTCCTGAAGAGCTTGAGTATGTGCCGGCCGACGCCGCAGTCGTGGCCTACGCCAACGTGCGCGACGTGATGAATTCGCAGCTGCGCCAGCGCTTCCGCGAGATGGAACCGACGCAGGAACACCAGAACCAGTTTGAGGAGAAGACCGGCCTCAACTTCGAGAAAGACATCGACACGGTGGTCGCGGCCATGATGCCCAAGGGCAACCTGGCGACCGATCCTGAAGGCGCCTTCCTCATCCTGGCGAAGGGCCGCTTCCAGGCAGCACGCCTCGAAGCCCTCGCCCTCGAACATGGCGCGACGGTGGCCGACTATCAGGGCAAGCGCCTCATCACTCATCACGACGCCGACCGCCACGACACCAAGCACGACGACATGGCCGTGGGCTTCGTGGAAGCTGACCTGATCGCGTTCGGGAGCGTCACCTCGGTGCAGGCGGCGATCGACGCCCGCCGCGAAAACCGCAACGTGGTCGGCAACATCGAGATGATGCGCCTCGTGAGCGAGCTCGACAACGCCAACGCGTGGGCGGTGGGACAGTTCGACGCGATTGCCGGCCAGGCCGGGCTGCCGACCGAAATCGCCTCGCAGATGCCGGCCATCACCTGGTTTTCGGCGGCCGGTCACGTCAACGGCGGTGTGAGCGGTGTGCTCAAGGCCGAAACCAAGGACGCGACCTCGGCGCAGAATCTGCGCGACGTGCTGAAGGGCCTGCTGGCCCTGGCCAAGATGCAGGCGGGCAGCAAGCCCGGCATGCAGCAGTTGGCTGACTCGCTGATTCTGTCGGGCGAGGGCAAGAACGTGGCGCTGTCGTTCTCGGTGCCGTCGGAAGTGCTCGAAGTGCTCGAGGGCCTCGCCAAGGGTCGCAAGGGGCTGTAAGATGCGCGGACGTGCCTGACCACGTCTTTTTCTACGGAACGCTCATGTCGCCGTTCAACCGGCCAGGGCGGCTCCGCATTACTCCGAAACTCAGTTTCACTGGGCGCGGCTCGATCAGGGCCGCGCTCTTTGATTTAGGAATCTACCCGGCCGCCGTGCCGGCTGACGATCAAAGCCTGGTGTGGGGCGAGGTCTACGAGACGCTCGACGCCGCTGCGGTGCTGGCGGCCCTCGACGAGATCGAAGGCTACCGCCCAAGCGAACCGGATCGCAGTCTCTACACCCGCATCCTCACCGACGTCACGCTTGAAGACGGTCGCGCCGAACAGGCCTGGGCGTACTTCTACAACGCGCCGCTCGGCCGCGCACAACGCATCGCCTCAGGCGACTACCTGGAACACCTGAACGGACCCAGGGGTCTGTCCCCGAGCAAGGAGCGTCGAGGGGATTGACCCCTTACTTCGCGAGTTCGTCGACGAAGAGCGCAATCGCCGCGGCCACGCGGTCTGACAACTCGATGAACTCGACGCCGGTGCGGTAGGTGATGATGTCCTGGTCGACGTCGCTGATGCGCGAATGCGCGACGCGGCCCTTCACGACCACGGAGCGGTTGCCGAGCGTGAGGCGAAATTCGTGGAGGGAATCCAACTGCAGCTTGAACGCGGTCTCGACCTGCATGCCGCCGTGGCTCATCTGGCGCACGGCGGTCGGCTGAAAGACCATTACCTCGCCGTGTAAGGCCCCCAGCAGTTCGACGCGCTCGGAGTCGCGCTTGTTGTCCGCGGCCATTGGCTCGAAATTATAGCGTAGGCCTCGCCGTTGACGTAGGTGAGGATGGGCAGCCGGCGGGTCGCCGGATCGAGCTGCAGGTTGACTTTGAAGCCGGACTTCTTCGCGTCCTGCAAGGCTGCCTCGGCGTCGGCGATGCGTCCGGCCGACCTGTGCGACGTAGAGATCGCGGCATCGGTTCAGTGCCGAAATGGCCGAGACGTACTGCTTCAGCGCCATGTGACCCCGGCCCAGCCCATTCTGCGCGCGGGCCCTGTCCCGGTCTGCCGGCGACAGGGTCTGGACCGACGCCAGCGGCACGAAGGTCAGCAGGGACAAGGCAACCGCAAGCACCGGGCGCATGGTCGACTCCAGCATCCGCCAAGAGAAAACCCCGCGCGCCCAGGTGGGCGCGCGGGGTGATGGTAGCTGAACACCAGCCGGCTCACACGGAGCCGGCTGCTCGTTCGGTTAGAACAGGAACTTGACGCCAATGCGCGCCACGAGCGGCGCCTGGTAGACGTTGTCCATGAGGAAACGGGGGTCCTTGACCACGTTCTGGCTCGTGATCAGCGACGCCAGGGTCTGGGTGCCGGCGAAGAACTTCGCCTCGTCCGGAACCACGCCGTTGACCTTGTGGTAGGTGGAGAACTTGCCCACCGCCGCCGCCTGGCTGAACAGGTTCAGCACGTTCAGGCTGAGCTGCAGGCTGCGGGTGCCGGCCATCTTGAACGAGTGCTGCACGTAGATGTCGGTCTGCGAGAACATGTCCGTGCGGCCGTCGCTGCCACGACCGAGATACTGCACCGGCAGGTTGCTGGTCGGGTAGATGCCAATTTCACGCGTCACCGGCAGGCCGCTGGCGACGTACTGGTTCACGCCCAGGCTGGTGCCAATCGGCAGCTGATAGATGAACTGCGCCTTGAACTGGTTCGGGCGATCCGTGGCCAAGGGACCGTAGGCCGCCTTGCCGCCATCTTCAAACGCCATCACGGGATAGTCGAAGGCGCGGCCGACGTTCGGGCTGGTGCGGCCGTTTTCGTCCGACTGCGACAGACCCGAGTAGTTACCGTAGAGGTGGCTCCACGTGTAAGCAGCGCGCAGATACCAGCGGTTCGAGAACCGCTTGTCGAACGAGAATTCCACCGCGTCGTAGTCGCGGACGGCCGTCGGCATGGCGACGTTCGAGGCGGCGGTCGGGCCGACGTAGGCGAGCGAGGTCAGACCTTCGCCGGGGTTGGCGATGACGTAGATCTCGTTGCCCTGCGCGTCGAGCGAGCCGGTGTCTTCAACGGCGCGGTCGATCTGCTTGTGCACGTAGCGCACGCTGACGGCCATCACGTCGTTCAACTGGTGGTCAAGGCCCAGGGTGGCCTCCTGCTGCTTCATGGGCTTCAGGTCCGGGTCGATCGCGTCGGACCCGAACGAGGGGTGACGGAAGTCGATCGGGCCGCGGACCAGGGTGCCGTTGCAGGCGGGCGGGCAGTTAGCGCCGTCCACGAGCGTCGGGTAGTTGAAGGTGTCGAGCGTGTAGTAGTACTCGAGCCACTTGTCGCCACCGAACGAGCCGCGCGGCAGTTCGGTCTTGAAGATGTCGTAGAAGATGCCCCACGAACCGGCCACCTTCCACTTGCCGTCACCCTTGACGTCGTAGGCAAAGCCCGCGCGCGGCGCCAGCTTGTCGGCAAAGCTGAACTCGATGCCGTACTCAGGAATATCGGCGCCCGTGGCGTAGGTCGGCACCTTTTCGCGCTCGGTGCGGACACCGGCGTTGATGGTCAGCTTGTTGTTGATGGTCCAGGCGTCCTGGATGAAGAAGCCGAGGTTGTTGGTGCTCTCGTTGCCCTCGGTGATGAAGCCCTGCTTGGGCGCCACACCGTTGCTGCGCACTGAGTAGTAACCGTAGGGGCCGCGCTGGCCCGACAGCGCGGTGTTCCAGAAGATCGAGACGCGATTGCGCGACTCGCCGCTCAGCACGTTGGTGCCGACCTGGTCCATCTGCGCGCCGAATTTGACGTTGTGGTCGCCGCCCGCCGTGAAGTAGAGGGTGCTGTCGGCCTGGAAGTACAGGCGCGTCTGCTGGTCGCGCGTCACCTTCGTGTTCGAGGGGATGCTCGTGAAGCCGGTGCCGGCCTGGAGGCTGGCCGGGACATCGAGGAAGCCGACGTTGTTGGTGTTGGTCCAGCGGAACAGCGGCTGTTCCGTGACGTTCGAGTCGTTCTGGTCAGCCGAGCGGTAGCCGCCGCGCAGGCCGACGAGGAACTTCGGCGACACCACCCAATCCATGTTGGCGCCGACCGAGTAGTTCGGGAACTCCGAGGTCTTGCTGTAGTTGGTGCCCTTCGGGTCCGTGCCAGTCAGCGTCGGCAACAGGCCTTCGATCTTCGAGGTGCTGTTGTTGTAGGACACGCGCATGCGAACGCTGTCGCGCAGCTGCGTCGTGACGTTGGCGGTCAGGTAGTTGACCGACTGCTTCTGCTCTTGTGAGAACGTGCCGGCTGCGGGATTGACGGCGGTCGTCGGCGACACGTCGCGGTTGATGGTGGTCAGCGCGGGCTGGTAGCCAGCGAAGAACCACACGCGGTTCTTCTTGACGGGCCCTCCCATGGAGAACGCCGGCTCGACGCGCGTGCGGTCGTCCTTCGGGTAGTTGATGTACTCGGCGACGTCCGAGTTGCGCAGATTCTGGCGCAGCGTCTGGCGGCGTTCGCCTTCGAGGCTGCTGCCCTCGTAGTTCAGGGTGGCGGTGCCGCGGAACTCGTTGCTGCCGCTCTTGGTCATGGCGTTGACGACGCCGCCGGTGGCGCCGCCGAATTCGGCGGTGTAGCCGCTCGACTTCACCTGGACTTCTTCGACGAAGTCGGCGATCAGGCTCTGGCCCGAGGTGCCGGTCTGAATGTTGGTGGTCTCGATGCCGTCGATGATGTAGCGGTTCTCGCCGGCGCTGGCGCCGTCGATCGACAAGCCACCGAGCTTCGACTCGTTGTTGGCGCCGGGCGCCTGCGTCACGAGGGTGGTGAAGTCGCGGCCGTGCGGCAGCAACTCAACCTGCTCGGCGCGGATGTTGGTCTGGCGCGAGCTCTGGCGCACGTCCACCAGCGGAGTCTCCGCGGTCACGGTCACCGACTCGGCGACGCCGGCCAGCGGCAGCGCGAAGTCGACCTTCTTGATCTGGCCAAGACCCACGCGCACTTCGAGCACTTCCTTGGCTACGAATCCCTGGAGGTTGGCGCTCACCCGGTAGTTACCGGGCATGAGCGACGGGAAGCGGTAGACGCCGACCGAATCGGTCAACGTCGAATTGACGCGACCGTTCGCATCGGCCTCGACCGTGACACCGGGTAGCACGGCGCCCGACGCGTCTTTGACGACGCCTTCGATTGAGACGCGCTGGTCCTGCGCCCATGCGGGAGCCACCAGCGCACCGATCAGTAACAGAACTGCAAAAGGTCTTGCGAACATCACCTTGCCTCCTTTGGAAAGCAAACCACGACAGACATTAGGTAACAAGGATGTAACAAGAAAACGGTAGTCTTTACAATCGTCGAAAATGTGGGGCGAATGCGAGGTAAATCTTTGTCAGTGAAATGTTTACGGGGGACAACGGCCGCGCAAAAGTGCGAAAATCGTTATAAAAACAGGGGTTTTTGAACATTCGTTTGATATTATCTTTTTTCAGATGCCCCGTGTAATTCAGCCGTCTGGCCAGATTGTGATTCTGGGGGCCGCCCGCACCCCCATTGGCAAGTTCGGCGGATCGTTCAAGGACGTGCACGCCGCGGAGCTCGGGGCGGTCGCGGCACGGGCCGCCCTGGCGCGTGCCGGCATCGCCGCCAACGACATCCAGGAAGTCTTGATGGGACACGGTCGCCCGGCCGGCGTCGGACCGAATCCTGCGCGGCAAGTGGGACATCGCGCCGGTGTCCCCAATACGGCACCGGCCTACACCATCAACAAGGCCTGCGCCGGTGGCATGCAGGCCGTGGCTTCGGGTGCGCAAAGCATCCTGCTGGGTGAATCGGAGGTCGTGCTCGCCGGCGGCATCGAGAACATGAGCCGCGTTCCCTATCTGGTGGACGCCGCCGATGCGCGCTGGGGGCACAAGATGGGTCACTTCCAGTTCGTCGACGCGATGTACCGCGACGGCTTCCAGGATCCGCTCTCGGGTTTGATCATGGGCGAGACCGCCGAAGTGCTGGCACGCCAGTACGGGATCACGCGCGAACAGTCGGATGCGTTTGCGCTCGAGAGCCAGCGCAAGGCGGAAGCGGCGCAGAAGGCCGGCTACTTCGATCGCGAGATCGCACCCGTCACAGTGACTGAGCGAGGAAAGAGCGTCGAGATTCGGACCGACGAACATCCTCGCCACGGTTCGACGATGGAGGCTTTGGCCAAGCTGCCGCTGACGTTTCCCACGGTTGAGGGGCACGACGGCATCATCTCCGCCGGTTCTGCCTCCGGTATCACCGATGGCGCCGCCGCTCTTGTGCTCGCGTCCGCTTCGTTCGCCGAAGCCCGCGGCCTCAAGCCGCTCGCTCGCATCGTCGGGTGGGCGAGTGCCGGCGTCGATCCGCGCATCATGGGCATTGGCCCGGTGCCGGCCATGGCCAGGCTGCAGCAGCGCACCGGTCTCGGCATCAACGACTTCGATCTGGTCGAGATTAACGAGGCGTTTGCCGCGCAAGTGCTCGCGGTATTGAAGGACGTGCCGATTCCGGCAGAGCAGCTGAACGTCAATGGCGGCGCGATCGCCCTCGGCCATCCCATCGGCTGTAGTGGCGCCCGCATCATCGTCACGCTGCTGTACGAGTTGATCCGTCGCGGCCAGAAACGCGGCCTCGCGACCCTATGCGCCAGTGGTGGCATGGGGATGGCGATGGCGATTGAAACCTGTTAGTGCCAGGAGGGCAGCACTTCAGTGCTGCCGATGTTTATGAGAATTGCGGTTATTCCCGGCGACGGGATTGGCAAGGACGTCACTGCGGAAGCAGTGAAGGTGCTACAGGCCACTGGCGAGGCGTTCGGGCGACGGTTCGATCTCGTCCACCTGCCGTGGAGTGCCGACCACTACCTGAAGACGGGTGAGACGCTGCCGGCCAACGGCTACCAGATGCTGCGCGACGAGTTCCAGGCCATCTTCGTCGGCGCGCTGGGCGACCCGCGGGTGCCGGGCAACCAGCACGCGCGCGACATCCTGCTGGGGACGCGCTTCGAGCTTGACCTGTATGTGAACTATCGCCCGGTCCGGCTGCTCGACGATCGCCTGTGCCCGCTGAAGGATCGCGGCCGCAACGACATCAACTTCGTGGTGTTTCGCGAGAACACCGAAGGCGTCTATGTCAGCGTCGGCGGACGCTTCAAGGCGGGGACGGTCGATGAAGTCGCCATCCAGGAAGAAATCAACACTTTCAAGGGCGTGAATCGCATCATTCGCCACGCGTTCGAATACGCGACGGCGAACGGCCTGACCAGGGTGTGCATGGCCGACAAGAGCAACGCCATGCAGCAGGGCCACGCGTTGTGGCAGCGCGTCTACAAGGAAGTGGCCGCCGAGTATTCCGGCATCACCGCCACCCACCAGTACATTGACGCCCTGGCGATGTTCCTCGTGAAGGATCCCGGCCAATACCAGGTGATTGTCACCAACAACCTGTTCGGCGACATCGTCACCGACATCGGCGGTGCGCTGCAGGGCGGGCTCGGCATGGCCGCCTCGGGCAACCTCCACCCGGGCAAGACCTCGTTGTTCGAGCCGGTGCACGGCTCGGCGCCGCCGCTCGCGGGGAAGAACGTGGCTAACCCGATGGGCGCAATCTTGTCGTCGGCGCTGATGCTCGAGACGCTCGGTGCGGTTGACGAAGCGAAGGCGATTGAACGGGCGGTCGAGGCCGCCATCGCACAGAACCAAACCACCTCAGACATCGGCGGTCCCCTCGGCACGCATGAGGTTGGGGATTGGATCTCGAAACGAATTCAGAAGTGAAGTGTATTGCCAGGAGGGCAGCACTTTAGTGCTGCCAACTTAAATTATGAACAAACCCGTCTTCATCATCGGCGGCGCGCGGACACCCATGACGCAGCACGTCGGCGCCCTCAAGGACTTGTCGGCGATCGAACTCGGCGCCATCGCGTCGAAGGGCGCGTTCGAACGCACCGGCACCAAGCCCGAGTGGATTGATCACGTCGTGTTTGGGAACGTCCAGCAGAGCAGTGTGGATGCCCACTACGGCGCGCGCCACGTCGGCCTCAAAGCCGGGGTGCCGATCGACGTGCCGGCGCTGACGGTGAATCGGTTGTGCGGCTCCGGCATCCAGGCGGTGCTGAGCGGCGCGCAGTGCATTCAGCTTGATGAGGCAGGCTTCGTCCTGGCCGGCGGCATGGAAAGCATGAGCCAGGTGCCGCACGTCGTCCGCGGCGCGCGCTCGGGCTTCAAGCTGGGGCAGGGCAAGCTTGAAGACTGGCTGTGGGAAGGCCTGACCGATCCCTACGCCGGTTGCTCAATGGCCATCACCGCCGAGAACTGCGCCGTGAAGTACGGCATCACGCGCGAGGAAGCCGATGCCTACGCGTTGCGCAGCCAGCAACTGGCGCACAAGGCGTGGACGTCCGGGATCATGACGGACGAAGTGGTGCCGGTGGAGATCAAGGGCCGCAAGGGCGTGACCGTGATCGAGCAGGACGACCACCTGCGTCCCGAGACGACCATGGAGATCCTGGCCAAGCTGCCGGCGGCCTTCAAGAAAGACGGCGTGGTCACGGCCGGCAATGCGAGCGGCATTGTCGATGGTGCGGCGGCACTCGTGATTGCCGGCGAAGACGCCGTCAAGGCCCGCGGCGTGAAACCGATGGGCCGCATCGTCGCGTGGGCGACCGTCGGCGTGGACCCGACGATGATGGGGATGGGGCCGGCGCCAGCCATCCGCAAGGCGCTCGAACACGCCCGGATGTCGTTTGGGCAGCTCGACCTGATCGAAATCAACGAGGCCTTCGCGGCGCAGTACCTCGCCTGCGAAAAGGAGCTTGGTCTCAGCCGGGACAAGGTCAACGTGAACGGTGGCGCGATTGCGCTGGGGCACCCGCTCGGCGCCAGCGGCGCGCGCATCCTGCTGACGCTGCTGCTCGAACTGCGCCGGCGCGGCAAGAAGTACGGTGTGGCCGCGGCCTGCATTGGCGGCGGTCAAGGCATTGCGATGATCGTGGAGGCCCTGTAATGGAGATCAAGACGGTCGGCGTGATTGGGTGCGGCTTGATGGGCGCGGGCATCGCGCAGGTCTCGGCCGCGGCCGGGTTCAAGACCTTCGTGCTCGAGGTGAATGACGACGTCCTGAAGAAGGGCATTGGCCGCATCGACAAGTTCCTGACCGGCGGTATTGAAAAGGGCAAGGTCACGCCGGAACAGAAAGCGACCGTATTCGCGAATCTTACCGGCACGACGAAGTTCGCCGACCTCAAGGATTGCGACCTCGTGATCGAGGCGATCATCGAGAACGTCGAGATCAAGAAGAAGACCTACGCGCAGATCGAGGCGGTGGTCGGCAAGCACTGTGTGATTGCGTCGAACACCTCGTCCCTCTGCATCACCGAACTTGGCGCCGGCACGACGCGGCCCGACCAGGTGGCCGGTCTCCACTTCTTCAACCCGGTGCCGCTGATGAAGCTGGTCGAGGTGATCCGTGCGTTGGCGACCAGCCAGGAGACCCACGACGCGCTGATGGCCTTTGCGCGCGCGATCGGCAAGGAGCCGGTGTCGGCGCCCGACCGCGGTGGCTTCATCGTCAACCGCCTGCTGGTGCCCTACTTGCTGGATGCGATTCGTTGCCTCGAAGAAGGTCTCGCCACGGTCGAGGATATCGACAACGGCATGAAGCTCGGCTGCGGCCACCCGATGGGTCCCTTGACGCTGCTCGACTACGTCGGCCTCGACACGACGTACTACATCGCCAACATCATGTTCGACGAGTTCCGCGAGACGCGGTTCGCGCCGCCGCCGCTGCTGAAGCGGATGGTGCTGGCAGGGCATCTGGGCAAGAAGTCCGGCAAGGGCTTCTACGACTACTCACAGTAGTCAGCGGCCCCACTTCGCGATCACCACGCGGTTGAAATAGAACGCGCGACAGAAGCCGAACGCGACCTGGTCGCCCACGCGCACCAGCAGGAAGAACGCGAAGAGCTGGTCGGCGGCGCCGACGTAGTGCTTCGTGAACAGCCACATCACGACGTCGAGCTGCAGGAATAGCAGCGTCAGGTCGAATCGGCCGACCCGGTCGTAAAGCATTCGTGGCGATCAGCGCCACTGCTGGATGAGCCGCTTCGCCTGCTCCTTGAACCGCCGGTCCTCGGGGATCCAGTCGGGGTCTGGCGGCGCATCGATCGCCGCCTGGTACTCCTTGCGCGCCTCGTCTTTTTGTCCCGTGCCGGCCAGCGTATCGGCCAGGAACAGGTGCGAGATGACGCTGTTGGGTCCGTAGGTCAGCGACGTGCGGATGTGTTCCTCTGATTTCTTGTTGCTGCCGCCGAAGAGCCCCGGCACCTTGAAATACCAGCGACCCAGGGCGCGGTCAGCGGAGCCCTGCAGGAAGGCGGGGGAGAGCTTCAGCGTCATCTCGAGCGCGTCGCGGATCGCACCTCGATACTTCATCCCCTGGCGCAGCCCGAACGATTCAGCCAGCGCGCCCATGTTGGCGGCGAGCCAGAAGTGGCCCTCGGGTTTGCTGGCGTCGAGGGCAATCGCCGTTCGGGCTGCCTCGATTCCTGACTCGAGCGCGCCCTTGCGTTGCGGCTCAGGTAAGCCGTTGGTCCCTAGCCAGTAGCGGGCCTGCGCCAGCCGATAGGCCGAGGTGAAGTCCTTCGGGTTGGCCTTGAGCCTGGTTGCCCAGATCGCGGTCGCCTTCTGGGCACTCGCCAGGTTCTCGCGGTCCTGGTAAAGGGCGTCAGGATCGTCGGCGGGAACCTGACGGGCCAAAAACGCATCTAAAGGGATTATGGCTGCACCAACCGCGACCGCCGAGATGCCAGTGACCGAGATATACAATGAGCCGATGCAGGATCTGATCCAGCGCTTACTGATCGAGCTGGGCGAAGATCCGACCCGCGAGGGACTGGTCAAGACGCCGCGGCGGGTGGACAAGGCGCTGAGGTTTCTCACAAGCGGTTACCAGGCTGATATCGATGCCATGCTGAACGGTGCGCTGTTCAGCGTCGATTATAGCGAGATGGTGATCGTTCGTGACATCGACTTCTACAGCATGTGTGAGCACCACCTGCTGCCGTTCTTCGGCAAGTGCCACGTCGCCTATATCCCGAATGGGAAGGTGATCGGCCTCAGCAAGATCCCGCGTGTGGTCGACATTTTCGCACGCCGGCTGCAGTTGCAGGAACGGATGACCAACCAGATCGCCGAGATCATCAACGAGAAAATCAAGCCGCTTGGTGTCGCGGTGGTCTGCGAAGGCACCCACCTGTGCATGGCCATGCGCGGCGTGGAAAAGCAGAACTCCTACACCATCACCAGCGCCATGCTCGGGGCGTTCCGCGATCAATCGCGGACGCGCATGGAGTTCCTGGAATTGCTGAAGCTGAGGGGCGGGAATCTCTCGGTGACCGGCTTGCCAGTCCCCGGCCATACCCACGATCACGACGAATAACCAACAGAAGGTCAGGAGGAAAAGAGACCAGAAGAAGTAATTTCTCCTGATCTCTTGGTCTCCTGTTAGCGCTTTAACTCAGAAGCGGAAAGCCGCGTTGAAGCGGATGTTGCGCGGGCCGAAGACCTGCGCCGGCGAGCCGAACTGCGGCACGGTATTGATCGCGCCGGCCGGGTTACCGTTCTGCCGCAGGTTGATGGTGCCGCTCAGCGTCCGCGCGTCCCACGCGGTGTTGGTGTTGGTGATGTTGTTGAAGTCCACCGACACCTCCAACGAGCGCGTGCCGAACGTCGTGGTCTTGAACACGCGCAGGTCTGACGCTGCGCGCTGTTCCAGCCGGTACGACCCGAGCGGTTCCACATTGATCGTGCTGTTGCCGCCCACCGTCTGGGCTGTGGTCAGCTGTCGCGTAATCGCCGCGCCGCTCTGCATGTTGAGGTTGCCGGCGACGCCGATCTCGTAGAACGGCAGCACGTAGGTGCCCGTGACCTTGAACTGGTGCGGACGGTCGCCGATCTGGCCCGTGACGGGCCCGGCGGCGTTGATCAAGGCATTGGGGTTGACGTTGACGCCGACACCTTCGACGCGGGTCTGCGAGTAGGTGTACCCCATCAGCATCTGCCAGCGGTCCGACATGCGCTTGGTGCCGCTGATCTCGATGCCGTTGTAGGTCTGGCGGAAGTTCCGGTCGGTCGTGAAGAACGTCTGGTTCACCGCCGTGGACGTCCGGTTGTAGAACTGGAACGTCGTGTCGTCGGCCGTGCCCGCGACGCCGTCGCGACCGTTGTCCGGCCGCGTCGTCAGGAACGTGTCGTACGGGTTGGCCGGGTTCGACGTCGCCTGCGGATTGCGCTCGGTGCGGTGGGTCACCGCCACGCTCAGGCGCAGGGCCGGGAACAGCTCGTGGTCGAAGCCGCCGGTGATCTCGTCGGTGTAGGGGCGCAGGTAGTTGCTGTCCACCGAGATGGTCTCAGGCAGCACGCGCGTGATCACCGGCGTGCCGGTCTGTTCGCCCGGCTGGAAGTGGCGATCGCCGTTGGCGTCGTTCCAGGTGTACTGCTCCTGGTAGTTCGCGTTCGGATTGACGCCGTCGAGAATGCCGCCACCTGACGCGATCACGTAGTAGTAGCGTCCGGCCGCGAGCTTCAGGGCGGTGCGGCCGCTGCCCGTCAGGTCGAACGCGGCGCTGATGCGCGGGCCCGCCGTCATCCAGTCAACGACGTCAGGCTTTTTGTCGAAGGTGCGGACCAGGGTCGGGAAGAAGGCGCTGGCCGGGCTGCTCTGCGCTGGCAGGTAGCCGTTCAGGTGTTCCCAGCGAACACCCGCCGTCACGGTCAGCCGCTTGTAGGCCATGCTGTCCTGGGCGTAGAGCGCCGTTACGTCGACCCCGGTCTTGGTGTAGAACGGCGTGGCAAACAGCGTGACGTTCTGCGCCAGGCCGGTGGCGCTGTTGTAAGTCATGTCGACGTCGCCAAACCGGCTCGTCCGATTCTCGACTGGGGAGTGCGCGTAGTCGAATCCGAACTTGAGCTCGTGTCGGCCGCCGATGAACTCGTCCAGATAGTACTGGCCGGTGGCATTGGCCTGGTAGCGGTCACGCCACCGCTCGGTGCCGGCGACGTAGTTGCGCGTGCGGATGCCGGTGGCCGAGTCCAGCAACGTCTGGTCGTTGCCGTTCAAGTAGGTCGGGAAGAAGATCTTGTTGAGACCGACCCGCGCATCGAGGAAGAACTTCTGCGACACCACCGAGTTCCACAGCACCTGGTAGATGTCGAAGACGTCGTCTTCGTTGCTGGTCGACTCCTGCACGAGCGTGTTGGCCGTGGCCAGGAAGCGATTGGGCTTCTTGTAGTACTGCCGCGAGTACAGGCCCGTCAGGCGGTTCTTGTCGTTGATCTGGTAGTTCATGTTGATCAGGCCCGACGTAATGTCGGTCTTGTCGAGCACCAGCGACGAGAAGGCCGCCGGCGTGTTGACGTGTACGCGCCAGTCGCGGAACGACGCGAACATGCGCAGCTTGCCGGCGATCAAGGGGCCGCCGCCGCTGATGTTGACGTCCGAGACGAAGTCGACGCTGTTGGCTTCGGGACGGAAGCCATAGCGCAACAGGTTGTCGTCGATGTTCTGGGTCTGCGTGGCATCCCCCAACCACGCGCCGGTGAGGCGGCCGCGCCACTGCTCGCCGCCGGTCTTGGTCACCATGTTCAGGAACACGCCGCTCGTCGGCACGGTGATGTCGTGCGCGCCGGTCGAGACCTGGATGTCGTCGAAGGCATCGAAGTCGTAGTAGAAGCCGGCTGCGCCAATGGCCGCCGGGTCGCCGACGTTGATGCCGTTCAGGTAGCTGGAGTTCTGTGCGCTGGTGGTGCCACGCGCATTGAATACCCCCTGCAGGCCTCCCGAAGTGCCGCCGACGTCAGGACGGGTGATGAGCAGGCTCGGGACCTTGTATTCGACCAGCGACCAGATGTCGCGGCCCCCCGGCGTGCCCTGCAGCAACTGCTCGCCCAGGTTGACGCTGGTGTTGGCGCTGGTGGTATCGACGACCGGCGAGGCGCCGGTCACCGTCACCGTCTCGGCGACCGCCGCGACCACGAGGTCCAGGTTCAGGGGCACCGTTGCGCCGACCTGCACCGACACGTTTTCACGGATGACGGTCCGGAAGCCCTGCAACTCCACCTTGACGGAGTAGATGCCCGGCTGTAGGGACGGAAAGCGGTTGACGCCGCTAGTATCCGTGACTCCCGACATCGTGCCGGCCACCAGGACGGGACTGGTCAGGGTCACCGTCACCCCGGGTACCGCGGAACCCTGCGCGTCCGCGACCCTCAACAGAATGGAACCCGTCTGCACCTGCGCGGCGGCGGGCAGCGCCGCCAGCGCCACCAGGCCGACGGCTGCGAACCAACTTCTTACTCGATTCATTAATCTGTCCTCCGGAAATCCGTTCGCGCCTTACGGGAAATTGAATTAGAACAAGCTTGCAATCGGCACGCGCCCGAAGTCCAGCCTGACACAGAACGACAAGGCTGCACCCCAGTGACATCTTGACCTGACGAGGCGGCAGGCTGATGCCAGTGTAAGCAAATGGACTGCCGACGAACGATATACTTGTCTTATGCGTGTGATGCTCGCTTTTCTCTGTGCAAGCCTCATCGTGTCTGTGGGCGTTCAGGCGCAGACCCGCAAGGCCACGCCGAAAAAAGCACCCACGAAGGCCTCGAAGAAGGTGCCGGCCCCGGTCGTCTCCCGCATCCAGGCGGAGTGGAAGTGCCCGTCGGAGCTGGGGCTGGGCGTGGCGACCGGCCGCCGGTTTTGTGACGTGCTGACGGCTCGCGACCCCCAAGAGGGCATTCTCATCACCGTCCCGCCGCATCGCGGCCCCGTGAAGCTGATGTTCGAGCTGCACAACCGGCACACCTATTCAGCCGAGCTGGTCAAGCAGAAGCAGGCCTACCGGAAGTACACCGCCACCGTGGGCGTGCTGTCGATGGACAACACGCTGGTCGACCGCGCCGTCGTGCAGAGCGAGTTTCGGACCGAGAAGGACCTGTTCGACCGCATCAGCGGGGGGGCCGGGCCGGGCGGCGTGAAGGCGGTGGCACCCACGGGCGACGAGTTCATCATCATCGAGTTGCCGGCCACCGTGCTCGATCAGGTCTCGGTTATGGGCGAAAAGCTGTCGGTGGTCAGACCTGACGGTACCGACAACTTCACGGCTACCGGCCGGCCGATTGCGACGATCAGCAACGTGATGCTGGAATTCACGCCCGGGCCCGCGCCGGCGCCCAAAAAAGCACCGGCCAAGACACCGTAGGCCATCTGTGGTGAACCAGCACCGGCCGTCGCCGATGGACACAACACTGGTGGCCCTACTGGTCACGGCGGCGATCGCGGCAGGTGCCGTCGCGGCCCAGACCCCCGCCTCGACTGCCGCCAACTGGGCGCAATGGCGCGGGCCCGCCACCACGGGTGTCGCGCCAGGCGACGCGCCGACACGCTGGGACGACCAGACCAACATCAAGTGGGCGACCCCGATTCCCGGGCGTGGATTTTCGTCGCCCATCGTCTGGGGCGACCGCGTTTACGTCACCACGGCCGTGCCGACCGGCGTGACAGGTGCAGCCGCTGGCGCGACCGGCCGCGCCAGCTTCGCCGGAGGCGGCGCTGACGCCAACCTCGAACATCGCTTTGACGTCCTGGCGCTCGATCGCCTCACCGGCCGCATCGTCTGGCAACGGACGGCGACCGTCGCCACGCCGCACGAGGGCTACCACCGGCAGTACGGCAGCTTCGCCTCGAACACTCCGGTCACCGACGGCAGTCGCGTGTGGGCTTCGTTTGGTTCGCGCGGCCTCTACTGTTACGACCTGAACGGCACGCTCATGTGGAAGCGGGACGCCGGCGTTCAGTTGCAGATGCACATGCAATTCGGCGAGGGCGCCCCGTTCCTGCTGCACGGCGACCGGCTGTTCCACACCTACGACCACCAGGGCGACTCGTTCATGGTGGCGCTCGACAAGCACACCGGCAAGCAAGTGTGGCGGGCCGATCGCGCCGAGATTTCGAACTGGTCAATGCCGGTCGTGGTCGAACATGACGGCCGGCGGCAGGTGGTGGTCAGCGCCACCCGCAAGACGCGCGCCTACGACTACGACTCGGGCCGCCTGATCTGGGAGGTCGAAGGCCTTGGCCTGAACACGATTCCGGCGCCGATCCAGATGGCCGACCTGGTCTTCGTGATGAGTGGCTTCCGCAACCCCAACCTCATGGCCGTCCGCCTCGGCCACACCGGCGACCTCACCGGCACGAGCGCCGTCGTCTGGAGCACGACGCGCGGCACCTCGTACACGCCGTCACCCGTGCTGCATGACGGCATGCTCTATGTGCTGACCGACTCCGGCATGCTCAGCAACTTCGACGCCCTTACCGGGAAGCCGCACTATCAGCAGGTGCGGCTGCCCAAGCCGTACAATTTCAAGGCCTCGCCGGTGGCGGCCGGCGGCAAGTTGTACCTCTCGACCGAGGAAGGCGATGTCGTGGTCGTCAAGCTCGGCCCGACCTTTGCCGTGGTCGCGACCAACACGCTGACCGACCAGTCGTTCATCGCCACGCCCGCCGTAGCGGCCGGCGACATCTACCTGCGCAGCCGGACCACCCTCTACCGCGTCAGCGAACGATAAGACCGCCGGGCCGCGGGAGGGTCTGGTTCCTCCCCGTCAAGGGTGGCGAGCTTCAACTCGGTCGCTTGCGTGTAGCACGCCAGCATCGCGTCGGCGGAGCGGTCGATGTCGTCCTCGGTCGTCGACCAGTTCGACACCGCAATCCGCATGGCCTGCTGGCCCTGCCACAACGCGCCGCCGGCCCAGCACGTGCCGTCGGCCTGCACGCGGGCAATCACGTCCTTCGTCGTCGCATCGTCCTTGAACTGCACCAGCACCTGGTTCAGGACGACGTCGTTCAGGATGGTGACGCCGGGTGCCGCCGCCAGCCGTTGCGCGATTCGCCGGGCCAGCGCGCAGTTCCGGCGCACGAGGGCTGCCAGGCCCTCGCGTCCCAACGCGCGGAACAGCGCGTAGAGCGGGACGACGCGAGCGCGTCGCGATGACTCGGGCGCCCAGTCCATGCCGATGCGTTCCTCATCATCGCCGCGCTGGAGGTACGACGCCTTCATGCTCATGGCCGCGCGCAGTGGCGCGGTGTCGGCGACAATCGCGAGTCCGGAATCGTAGGGCACATTCAGCCACTTGTGGGCGTCGGTCGCCCACGAGTCGGCGCCCTCGATGCCGCGCACCTGCGGCCGCAACTCGGGGACCGCCGCGGCCCACAGGCCGAACGCGCCATCGACGTGAACCCACGCGCCGCGGGCATGCGCCATCAGGACGATCTCGGCGATGGGATCGCTGGCGCCGGTGCTGACGTTGCCGGCCTGCGCACACACGATGATCGGACTTGCGCTGTCGCCGAGCTGCGCGCGCAAGTCCTCGGCACGCATGCGGCCCTGGCCATCGACGGGGACAAACTCGAGTTCGTCGCTGCCAAATCCCAGGTAGCGCAACGCGCCGACGGCCGAGACGTGTACTTCGCCGCCCACCAGCACCCGCACCTTCGGCGCGCGTTGCAGCCCCTGGGTCTCGACATTCCAGCCGGCGCGACGCAGCACCTCATGCCGGGCGGCCGCCAGGCAAGTGAAATTCGCCATGTGGCAACCGGTCACGAAACCCACGCCGGCCGTGGCCGGCAGGCCGAGCAGCTCGACGATCCAGCCCGAGACGATGTCTTCCATCACCGAGGCGGCGGGGGAGGTGACGTAGAGACAGGCGTTCTGGTCCCACGAGCTGACCAGCCAGTCGGCCGCCACCGTGACCGGCACGGCGCCGCCGGTGACGAACCCAAAGTAGCGCGGCCCGATGGTCGCAATGATGCCAGGGTCGGCGCTCGTCGCCAGGTGGTTGATCACGTCGACTGGATCGGTGCCGGCGATGGGCAATGGTCCGCCAAGCGCGGCCAGCAGGTCCGCGCGTGGCATGCGTGAGCCCACCTGTCGCTGCGCAACCTCGCTGATGTATCGAGTGGCGTGATCGTAGGCGGCCTTGAGTGGATTGTCTGGAGTCATCGGTCGGCGCTCCAATCGGTGGCTGTGATCACCCTGATGGGGATGTCGCGTTCGTGGCCCCACTGTTCCCATTCGGCCGCGGTCTTCGTCAACATGGTCGCAGCCAGCGGTGACCCGTCGGCGAGGCCCAGCGCGGTGTACAGCCTCTCACGAAAATGTGGTTCGAGTGCGCCAACGGCCACGCGTCCGTCGCGGGCTGCGTAGATGCCATACGCCGGGTTGGCGCCGCCAAGAACGCCGCCCGGGGCGGTGAGGCCGTGTCGCAGCGGCGCCGTCAACGTGCTCAATGCGTCAAACAAACCGACAACGCGCCGGCCGCCGGGTCCCAAGTGCATCATCTCGATCACGGCGGCATGCGCGCGCTCCGCGCCCAGCAGATCCGCGAGCAGCGTCTTGGGCATCCCATCCTGCAGCAAGCCGGCTTGTGCCTGGTACGTGAGGTCGTGGCCGGCCTCATTGGGGTGGGCGGTGTCGCCGACGATGTTCAGGTGACGGAGAAGAGGGAAGCGCTGCGCGAGCGCTGCGGCGTCGAGCCCAAGGCGTTCGAGCGCGGCGGGCCGATGGCTGGTGATGAATACGTCGACCGCTCCCAGCAGGTCGACCAGCGACCGCATGCCGTCGGCTGACTTCAGGTCGAGCCGGGCGATGGTCACGCTGGCATGCAGTTCGTCGTACCAGGACTTGCAGAAGCCCTCGAGCGGATCGCCCCACGGCGCTTCGATTTTGATAGCCGTGGCGCCGCCGGTGACCAGGCGGGCGACCGCCACCGGGCCGGGCACATTCTGCGCCATGGTGACGATTTTCATGCCGGTGCCCATTCGTCGAGGATGGTCGACAGGTCCAGGTCGGGAGCAATCAGGCAACTGTGGCCGTGCCCTTCGAGCACGCGCATCATGCCCCAGGGCGTGGCACAGAGCAGGTGATCGCCGAGCCACAGGCGCGCCGGCGAGCCGAAATGGGCGAACGAGTTGCGGATGACCAGCCGGCCGGTGCCGGCGATGCCGGGGACGAGGACAAGGGACTCCTTCTGGGGCGATACCTTCATGATGTCGGGACGAACTTTTAGGTTCGGCCCCCTATATGGTAGCGTCTGCGCCGTGACTCCTGCGCAGACCGGCCGTGGAAGCTACGCGCTCTCGAGTGGCCGCTGCTCGACTGGGTCCGCTACATGGTCTCGATTCCCATCGTTTGCGTCTTCGTGGCGACGTTCTTTCGCGCTTCCACACTGTGGACGTTGTACCTGCGGTGGAACGGGGCGAAGATTGGCCGCGGCGTGCACATCAACAGCTGGTCGATCTCCGATCGTAACATGCTGGAGTTCGGCGACGGCGCGTTGAGTGTGGTGCTGAAAGGCTCGAAGCGCGAAGGATCTGCTATCGACGCAGGCATCCCCGCACGTAATGTAGAATGCAAACCAAACGCCAAAGCCGTTGAGGAAGACGACGCGGCGATAGGCTTCTTCTGACTTCTAACTTGCCAGCCCTCATTTCGATCGTCGTTCCCGTTTACAACGAAGCGCGGACCGTGGCCGAGGTCATCGACCGGCTGCTGGTCATCGAGCTGCCAGCGCCGCGCGAGATTCTTGTTGTCAACGACGGGTCGACCGACGGCACGCGCGAGGTGCTGGACCAGCTGCCGGTGCGGCCTGAGCTTCGCATCATCCACGCGGCGAAGAACGGCGGCAAGGGCAGTGCCATTCGCACCGGCTTTGCACTTGCGACCGGCACGATCGTCGCCATTCAAGACGCCGACCTCGAACTTGATCCCGCGCAACTGGCGGTGCTGGTGCAGCCTATTCTCGACGGGCGCACGCAGGTGGTGTACGGGTCGCGCTTCCTGGCCGGGCGTCCCGACGCGCCGTGGTTGTCGATCCTGGCCAACCAGGTGCTGACCGGTGTGACCAATCTGCTGTTCGGTGGGCAGCTCACCGACATGGAAACCTGCTATAAGCTGATGACCATCGAGGTCGCGCAGGGCTTGCGCCTCGAGTGCAACCGCTTCGACATCGAGCCGGAGATCTCCGCGAAGCTGCTGCGCGACGGCCACTCGATTCTCGAGCTGCCGGTGCGCTTCGAGCCGCGCAGCCGCGCCCAGGGCAAGAAGATTGGCTGGCGCGACGGCGTGCGTGCCATTGAAGTACTGATCAAATATCGCGTTTCGCGATGAGCCTGCAAGCCAGACTGCCCGCCATCCTGGCACTGGCCATCGCGCTCGGGTTGGCCGGCTTCGGCATCACGCGCGGGACTCGCGCGGTCGGCGGATCTGATTCCTCCTGCTACGGTCTGATGGCCGAGGCCTTCGGCACCGGTCACTGGCAACCTACGAGCGCGCTTGCGGTCGAGGCGCCCTGGCCCGAGGCCTCGCGCACGCTGGCGCCTGGCGGTTTCATTCCCTCGCCGGTCCGGCCTGGCGCCTCTTCGCCGATCTGCGCCCCCGGGTTCTCTGTGCTGATGGCGCCGTTCTATGCCGTCGGTGGCCGCGATGCGATATTCGCAGTCACGCCGATCGCCGCGTTCGTGCTGGTGTGGTGCGCGTTCGTGCTGGCTAACCGGATGGCTGGAGGTCTGGCCGGCGTGTCGGCGGCCGTACTCACCGCGTCGAGTCCGATCGTGCTGTACCAGGCGGTGCAGCCAATGAACGACATTGCCACGGCGGCACTGTGGCTCGCCGCGCTGGCGATGGTCGCGCGCCCGCTGGCCTGCGGCGCGCTGGTTGGTGCCGTCATTCTGGTCCGCCCGAATCTCGCGCCGCTGGCAGCGATCGTCGCGGCCATGGCGTGGCGTCCCGGACAGGCGTGGCCGTGGCGGTCAACTGCGTGGCTGGTCGCCGGGGCTGTGCCAGGCATGGTCGCGTGGCTGTGGCTGAATCACGTGCTGTATGGCAGTGTCATCGGCAGTGGCTATGGCGATGCAGGTCGGCTGTTCAGTGTCGCGAACATTGACGCCAATGCAGCAAATTACGGCAAGGCGTTCTACGAGACGCAGACCATCTTCCCGCTGCTCGCCCTGGCGGCGCCGTTTGCGCTGGCAGGCGAAGCGCGGCGGCTGGCGCTGTGGCTGCTCGTGTTCGTGGGTGTCGTGACGGCGAGCTATTTTCTGTACACGCCGTTCCCCGAGTGGTGGTATCTCCGCTTCCTGATTCCGGCGATCGTGTTGGCGATTGTCCTCGCTTGCGCCGTGGCGGCGCGCCTGGCAGATCGCGGACGCATGCGGGGCGTGGTGGCGATTGGCACCGTTGCGTTGTCGTTGATGGGGATGCAGACGGCTGGCGCGCGACAGGTGCTGGCGCTGCAGGGGCTGGAAGGACGTTACCGTGAGACCGCGGACCTGGTCGCTGCGCGGCTGCCGGCCAGTGCGGTATTGATCACCGTCTGGCAAAGCGGCAGCGTGCGCTTTCACGCGGGCCGCGAAGCGGTGCTGTGGGATTCGCTGGATCCGGTGTGGCTCGATCGCGCGATTGCTTGGCTATCCGAACAGGGTCGCGCGCCGTACATCCTGGTGGAACGGCGCGAAGAAGCCGAGTTCCGCGATCGGTTCCGCGGACACGCGGAGATCGGGGCGCTTGATTGGCCGGCGCGCTTCAACATCGGCGGCCAGGCGCGGATGTTCGACCCGGCTGACCGCCCTCGATATTTCGCGGGCGAGGCCTACGCAACCGAGAATATTCGAGCGAGGCGATAAGGCGGCACGGCTTGCCCTTTGACCTTGTTTGTAGCCACTATGGGGGCCATGAGCATCACTCACTAACTTCGCCACCTCCTGCTCGCCGCCAGCGCCCGGTCACTTCGGCCGCTGCCGATGGTCAAGCTGTACGCGCCCAACCCCTACCCGCATGGCTCCAGCATCGCGTACGTGGATCAGGGTACCTACGCCGACTTCAAGACCGGGCGCCGTGACGGCACGCGCCCCCCGCCCGTAGCCACCCGAGTTTCCCTATGGGCGGGGCAGCGCCTCGTCGATCACCCGTCGCGACACGTCTTCGTGATTGGCGGCGCCCGGCACGCCGCCGCGCCGCTGAATGATGCCAATGCCGATGAGATCGTTGCTGGGATCGATCCAGAACCACGTGCCGGCGATGCCCCACCACCAGTAGCTGTTCTTCCCGACCTGCCGCTTCGCCCCGTCCGGGTCGAGGACCACGGCAAAGTCAAAACCGAAGCCTTGTGCCGGCGAGAAGAGTGCCTGCCCGACTCCAGACTTCGAGTTGAGGGCCTGTTCGCTCAGCACGTTGGTCCGCATCATGTCGACCGCGCTCTTCTTGAGAATCCGCTTGCCGTTCATCTCGCCGCCGTTGAGCAGCATCTGGGCGAAGCGGAAGTAGTCGGCCGCCGTGCCGTAGAGACCGCCACCACCTGACGGCAAGGCAGGCATCTGTGAGATTCCCGGGTCGTGCGGCTGTGGCACTAGCGCGCCCACTTTTTGATCCCACGCGTAGATCGTGGCTACTCGTGGCAGCTTTTCGGCCGGCACCAGAAAGCCGGTATCAATCATCTCCAGCGGAGCGAACAACCGCGTGCGCAGGAACTCCGGGAAGGTCTGGCCCGATAGTTTCTGGACGAGATACCCCTGGATGTCGACCGCGACGCTGTAAACCCACCGCGTGCCCGGCTGGTAGAGCAGGGGCATCGTCGCCAGCCGATCGATCATGCCCTGCAGCGACGACGCGGCGAGTGGGTCGTTGGCCCGGTACTGCCGGTCGACTGGCGTATTGCCGAACAAGCCGTAGGTAAAGCCCGCCGAATGCGACATCAGCTCGCCCATCGTTGGCGGATGCACCGGCGCTTCGAGAATCGCGACGCCGTCTTTCTCGCCAGCAAACACCTTCAAGTTGGCGAACTCGGGGATGTGCTTGGCGATTGGATCGGAGGGCTGCCACTTGCCTTCCTCGTGCAACATCATCATCGCCACACCGGTCACCGGCTTGGTCATCGAATAGATGCGGGCGATGGTGTCGGTGCGCATCGGCGTTTGCCTCTCGGCGTCCTGCATGCCGTAGGCCTTGTGCTGCACCACTTTGCCGTGCCGCGCAACCAGCGTGACGATGCCGGCGAGATGCTTCTTGTCGACCAGGTCCTGCATTCCCGCGTCCATTTTGTCGAGACCGCCGGCGACGAAGCCCACCGACTCGGGCGACGCGAGCGGAAGGGCCGGCGTCGTGGCGACCGCGACTCGTCGCTGCGTGTAGACCGTCGACGGCACGAGAACCGCCGTCAGCAGTGCGGCGACGGCAAGGCGTGAAAGAAGGCGTGTGGTCATCATTTGCCTGTTGAGCTCCATGACGAGGCCCCTGACAGTGGCTGGGCGCCCGAGAGTACCCGATCAGCGATTACCTTCGCAACGCCCAGTCGCCGAGGAAGATGTAGGTCCCGTAGACGGTGCCTTCGCCGATGACCACACCGAACAGGAACTTCTTGTAGTTGATCTTCAGCGTGCCGCAGACGTAGCAGATCAGGTCGGTCGGCAGGAACAGCATGAAGCTCCAGCCGATGATGATCGGCAGCTGGTAGCTCTGCAACAGCTCCTTGAGCCGGCGAATCTGCTTCGGATACTTGTGCTCGAAGAGTTCATCCATGTGGATGGCTTCGGCAAAAAAGTAACAGATGGACGATGAGATCGCGATGCACGGCAGCGTGAGCGCCAGCAGCACCCACGGGTCGAAGAACGGCATGGCGATCAGCAACGGGAAAGTCGCCGGTACCAGCGTGAACGCGCGCAGCGCGCCGATCAGCAGGTAGGCCGCCACCGCGATCCAGAACGAGGCAGAGAGCGCGTTGCGCAGCTCGGTCTGCACGGCCTCGCGCTGGAAGAAATACAGGTACAGCGCGCCGCCGACGATCAGCAGCCAGAGCGCGAACAGCGAATAACGAATGCGTGGGTTGTGCAGCTCCATTACGACGCGTCTTCGTCTGGCGCGCCGAAATGGATCTGTTGCTCGAGTTTCGCGAACCCTGCTGCCGCCGCCGGCTCCGGCGCTGCTAGGGACACGATAATGCCGATGATGAACGACAGCGGAATAGTGAAGAGTCCCGGATTGCGATAGGGAAAGTACGCGGTGGTGTGCTTCAGCAGGTCGACCTGGATGGTGGGCGACAAGTAAATCAACGCGAGTGTCGCCACGGTGCCGAACAGGATCGAGGCTTGCGCGCCCCGGGTCGTAAACGGCTTCCAGAACATCGACAGGATCAACGCCGGGAAGTTGGCACTGGCGGCGATGGCGAAGGCCAGCCCCACCATGTAGGCGACGTTCTGCCCCTTGAAGACAATGCCGAGGCCAATCGAGATGAGCGCCAGCACGATGGTGGCGTAGCGGGCGACCAGCAGCTGTTCCTTCTCGGTGGCGTGACCGTGACGGAAGACGTTGACGTAGATGTCGTGCGACAGCGCCGCCGCTCCGGCCAGTGTGAGGCCGGCGACCACGGCCAGAATAGTGGCGAAGGCCACCGCCGCAATGAAGCCGAGGAACGCCTGGCCGCCGACGACTTCCGCGAGCAGGGGAGCGGCCATGTTGCCGCCGGCATCGACGCCGCGAATCGCGTCTTGTCCGACCAGCACCATCGCGCCGAAGCCCAGGATGAAGGTCAGAAGATAGAAGATGCCGATAATCGCGGTGGCGTAGGCCACCGACACCCGCGCGGTGCGGCCGTCGGGGACGGTGTAGAAGCGCATCAGGATGTGCGGCAGGCCAGCGGTGCCGAACATCAGCGCCAGGCCCAGTGAGATGGCATCCACCGGATCGGAGACCAGCCGTCCAGGCGCCAGCACGGCCGGCCCATACTGTTCAGCGGCAGCGGCAAACAGCGCGAGCGGATTGAACGAGAATCGCGCCAGCACCATCGCGGCGAGCATGAAGGCGCCCGAGAGCAGCAGCACCGCTTTCACGATCTGCACCCACGTCGTGGCGATCATTCCGCCAAACAACACGTACGCCAGCATCACGACGCCGACAATGGCCACGGCGACTTCGTAGTCAAGGCCGAACAGCAGGCGGATCAGGTTGCCGGCGCCGACCATCTGCGCGATCAGGTAGAACGCGATCACCGCCAGGCTGCCGGCCGCCGAGGCCACGCGCACCGGCGCCTGCCGCAGCCGGAACGCCACGACGTCACTGAACGTGAAGCGGCCCAGGTGGCGCAGCGGTTCGGCGATCAGGCAGACCACCACCGGCCAGCCCACGAGGAAGCCGATCGAGTAGATCAAGCCGTCGAAGCCCGAGAGGGCGACCAGCCCGGCAATGCCCAGGAAGCTGGCGGCGCTCATGTAGTCGCCGGCGAGGGCGAGGCCATTCTGCAGCGCCGTGACCGAGCCACCGGCAGCGTAGAAATCCTTGGTGCTGTGCGTGCGGCGCGCCGCAAACCAGGTGATGACCAGCGACAGGGCGATGAAGATGACGAAACCCGACATCGCGACCAGGTTGGGCTCGCCCACCTTAGCGTCCCTCCCGGTGCGCGCGGCGGATGTCGGCCAGGGCAACGTCGTAGTTGGCGTTGGTCCAGCGCACGTAGATCATGATCAGCGCCCAGGCCGACACGATCACCAGCACGCCGAGCAGGATACCCAGGCTGAGGCCGGGGACCAGCACCGTGCCCAGTAATTGCTTGTTGAAGGCAATCAGCAGGATGAACGCCACGTAAATCAGCGCCATGGCGGCGGTGAGGATGATCGACAGCCGCCAGCGGGCGGCCGACAGCGTGACGAGCCGGGCAGCGGAATCACTCATGAGGTGGCCATCATAGCGTGTTATAGTCCGCCCACTTCATACCAGTACGCGGCGGCTTTATTTGTTTTAATTCGTCTCGGTTGACTGCAACTCGCACTGTGCTTGTGGCAGATTCGGGGAGTTAGCTATGCGTGCCTGTGTCGTCGTGTTTGTTACCACCGTCGTTCTGTTGGTTTCCACCACACCCGCCCTGGCCCAAGAGGCCGCCATCGCCGGCACCGTTGTTGACGGCACCAAGGCATCGCTACCGGGCGCCACCGTTACGGCCACGATGGTCGATACCGGGCGCGCGTCGACCACCGTGGCCGACGTTCGCGGTGAGTACCGGTTGCGAGGACTGGCACCGGGACGCTACAAGGTCCAGGCCGAGTTGTCGGGTTTCACGACCCTCGTCATTGCCGACGTCGAGCTACTGGTCGGGCAGAACCGCAACCTGCCGTTTACCCTGCAGGTGGCGTCGCTGACCGAGACGCTGACGGTCACCGGGGCATCGCCGCTCGTGGACGTCAGTTCCACGCAGGTAGCCGGTAACGTCGATCGCCGGCAGATGGAAGAACTGCCGCTACAGGGACGCAACTGGATGGAACTGGCGATGCAGGTCAAGGGCATCACTGCCAACGCCGTCGATACTACGCCCGGCGTGCGCGATCGGCAATTCCAGTTGAACCTGGACGGCCAGGAGATCACCCAACAGGTGGCCGGCTCCGGGTTTGGCCAGCCGAAATTCAGCCGCGAGGCGATCGCCGAGTTCCAGGTCGTCACCAACCTGTTCGACATCACCCAGGGCCGGTCGCTCGGCATCCAGGTGCAGGCCATCTCGCGCTCGGGCACCAACAACTACGACGGCAGCGTCTACGGCTACTTCCGCGACGATAAATGGATCGCCAAAGACTTCATCGCCAATCGCGTCCTGCCGTATGCCAATCAACAGATTGGCGCGGCGTTCGGCGGGCCGCTGATCAAGGACAAGGCACACTTCTTCCTGTCGTACGAACGCGAGAACGAGCCCAACACCATTCTGGCGGCGCCGGCGGCGCTGCCCGGGCAGTCGTTCACTTTTCCGACCAAGCTGATTCAGAACAGCTTTCTTGGCCGCGGCGACTGGCAGGCGAAGACCACCGACCACTTTACGGTGCGTGGATCGTATTGGGACTGGGGCAACGACTTCACGCAGGTCGCGGGCACCGAACATCCGTCGCAGGCCGCGGCTCGCTATCGCACCGCGATCAACGTGGTCGGCACCTGGGCCAAGGTGTTGAGCAACACCACCCTTCAGGAGATCAAGGTGGGCTACACCCACTTTGACTGGCAGAACCAGCTGGTCTCGAACAAGCTCGTCGACACTCCGAACTACGTCTTTCCGGGCCTGACCGTTGGCCAGCGGCGCAACTATCCGCAGGAGTTCTTCCAGAACACCATCAGCGTGCGCTACGACCTGTCCAAGACCTGGGGCCGTCACGATTCGAAGCTCGGTGGCGAGTTCCTGCGCTGGCACGACACCGGCAGTTGGGAACTGCTGTCGCGTGGCGAGTTCATCTTCAACACCATTCCGGCGGACATCAATCGCCGCATTCCGTTCGATGCCTGGGATGATCCGTCGCGGTGGGACCTCACCGGCCTCGACTCGACCATCCAGCGCTTCGACCAGAACTTCGGCGACTGGACCATCGACATCCCGCGGCCGACCTGGGCGGTGTGGTTTGGCGACACCTGGCGCGTGAAAGATTCGCTGACCATCAACTACGGACTGCGGTGGGACGCCGATTGGGGCGCGCTCGACCCGCCGCTGATCACGACGCAGGCCAAGTTCAATCCTGCCGGCGGCGCGTCTCAGTACCCCGACATCGACCTGCAGGGCGGGGACCTGCTCTATCCGAACAACTTGCGCGACATCGGCAGCGTCGCGCCCCGTGCCGGCTTTGCCTGGAACATCGGCGCCAACGGCAGCTGGGTCATTCGCGGCGGCAGCGGCCTGTATTACAGCATTCCCGATTCGAACACGACGTTCAGCATCCAGTCGTTCAATGGCGAGCGCATTCTCGTGAACTCGTTCCCGAACGACGGCCGTCCGGGGTTCCTGCAGGATCCGACCCGCGGTGTCACGCAGGCCGATATCGTGTCAGGCAAGGTGCCGCTGCCGGCGCAAGGACCGCGCGTGATCGCGCACGACTACCAGATGCCGTCGACGTGGCAGAGCATCATTGGCTTCCAGGGCCAGTTGGGACCGCAGTTGGGCATTGAAGCGGATCTCACGCATTGGAAGGGTTACAACTTCGCGCGCCAGCGGGATCCCAACCTGTTCTTCAACCCGGCCACCGGCTACAACCGCAACCCGGCGCAGGGCCGGCCCGACCCGGCCTATGGGCAGATTCAGTGGCTTGAATCAAATGGCCGAGCTGACTACGCGGCGATCTCGAGCGGCATCACGCGCCGCTATGCCAACAACTGGCAGGCGGGGATGTCGTATACCTACATGCTGTTTGCCCACGACGACACCACCAACTTCCAGTACCAGGGCAACAACCCCTTCGACCCCGATGCGGAATGGGCGCGCTCGACGGAGTTCCAGCGGCACACCCTCCGCTTCAACGGCATCTGGCGGCTGCCGTACGACATGTCCGTGTCTGGGGCGTATCTCTTCGGCTCGGGGAATTACTACGCCACCACCGTGGCGCTCAATCCCTACGGCCACACCGGGACTACGCGCCTGAATTCGGGCGCCGCGACGATTACGGTGCCGGCCACGGTCGTGACCTCGCCCAGCAACAGCGAGGTGATCGGCGTACTCGAGCGTTATGACGGTCCCAGTACGATTGCCACTGGCCAAGTGGCGCCGCGCAACGCCCTGCAAGGACTACCGCTGCACCGCGTCGACGTGCGATTCTCGAAGGACATCAAGCTGCCAGGCAGCACCAAGCTGACCGGCATCGTCGAGGTGTTCAACCTGACCAACCATGCCAACTACGGTGCGTATAACGGCCAGCTGAATTCAACCACCTTCGGCCAGCCGCGGCAGAGCTTGTTGAATGCGTATCAGCCGCGGGTCATGCAGCTGGCGGTGAAGTTTAGTTTCTAGCAGGGATTGGCCACAGCAGATGCCGAGAAACTCTTCTCGGTGTCCGCTGTGGCAAACGTCACTAGTGCGTCGTCGGCTGCTGGGCCTTCTTGAGGCCCTGAATCTGCAGCACCGGCACGCCCGGCTGTTCCTTGAGCACTTCCTTGCGGTAGAGCTGTTCCATCTCGGCGTGATGGCGCAGCTCGTCGGGGGTCATGTTCTTCTTCTTTTGCGCCGCGATCTTCTCGTCGCGCGAGTTCTTGGCGATGCCGAGATCGTCGAGGTCGGTCTGGATGCCAGCGGCCACCGCTTCGGCATTGAGCTTCAGCGTGTGCTCACTGCTCGTGAGCGGCACCGACTTGTTGCCGGCGAAGATTTCGTGGCGGCCGTGCTCGTCGTACCACTTGGTGAGCGTCGCCGTCATGTGCATCTTCTCGATGATGTTGCGCCAGCCGATGCCGGTGTTGTAGGCGCAGAAGGAGATTTCACCCATCTGCGTGGCATACGGGATGATGCACATCTCGGTGCGGCGGAAGTCGTAGTTGAACAGGTCCTGAAACCACATGCCGGCGATGAACAGGAAGTTCCAACGGTCGGCGCGCCGCTTGTCGATGTCGGCCTTGGTGCGGTTGCCGTCGACACTGCCGTAGTCGTGCTTGGTGGCGCCGAACGTTTTGTCAAACTTCTTCAACAGGTCGCTCAGCTTGAAGTGCGTGGGCGCCTTGAACGGATCGTAGTTGCGGGCCAGGGCCAGCGCCATGCCGGCGATGGTCAGGAACTTGCCGCGCGCGGCGTCGTTGACCGCCGCGACGTCGGCCGCCAGCTGTTCCGCGCGGAGGAATGCGGTGACCGGCACCGCCTCCTTGGTTTCCTTGTCGATCATCAGCGCCATGCCGATACCGCAGTTGGGGTGGCAGCCGCAGGCCAGGTTGCCCCAATCGCTGTCGGGCCCTTTGACCACGTCCGCCCAGTCGGTGAACGTGCCCATGAACGAGATCGGGAACCAGTCGCGGATCGGCTCGCCGATCCCGGTCTGGTTCTTCACGTCGTGCGCCAGGTGCGACAGCGTGTAGCGCTGCGCGGCACGGCGCTCGGGCGTGATCTCTTCATCGCGGCCAGTGAAGCTCACCGGCTGGAACGACAGGAAGTTGATCCGCTTGGGGTTGTCGAGTGCGAACTCGATGATGCGGCCGACCTGCTCGTTGTTGACGCCGTTGACGATCGTCACGACCGGCACGATATCGACGCCGGCGCTGTGGAGGTTCTCGATCGCGCGCAGCTTGACGTCGAACAGGTTGCCGACCCGGCGGTGCGCATTGGCGGCGTTGCCGATGCCGTCAAACTGCAGGTAGGCGTAGCGCAGGCCTGCTTCCGCCGCCGCCTTCGAGAAGTCGGGGCTCTTGGCGAACTCAATGCCGTTGGTCGCGGCCTGGACCGACGCGTAACCGACCTTGCGGGCGTAGCGCACCGCGTCGAGGAAATAAGGGGAGAGCGTCGGCTCGCCGCCCGAGAACTGCACCGACATCTGCCGCTTGGGCTTGATGGTGATGGCGTTGTCGAGCACCGTCTTGATGTCTTCCCAGCTCAGTTCGTGGACGAAGCCGACCTGGTTGGCGTCCATGAAGCATGGGTCGCACATCATGTTGCAGCGGTTGGTCAGGTCGACCGTGAGCACCGAGCCGCGGCCGTGCTTGATGGTCGAGCTGCCGTGGTTGTGCAGCTTCTCGTCGTTGTGGGCGCGAATGTCGCGGCCCGGGAACACTTCTTCCAGGTGCTTGAAGAAGGCGGTGTCGATGGCCATCGTGTCTTCGAAGTGCCCGTGGATGGGGCAGTCCTTCATCATCACGATCTTGCCGTCCTTCTCGTCGATGGTCGCCTTGATCTCGCCGACCTTTTCGTTGAGCAGGGTGTCTAGCGGACGCGTGCCATCAAGAATGGCCTGGCGCGCTTCGCGCACGCACGTCGGACACAGGGAGTCGGTCTGTCGCGGCCAGCCGAGGGGCGGCTTCGTCTTCTGGTGCGACTTCAGCAGCGGCTTGTCCGACCAGCGCGGCGTCATCGACGGGTTCTGGCTGATCTTGTTGAGCTGCGAAAAGACCTGCCACACCCCGTTGGCGGCGATCGACAATCCCTTTTCCGCGTACTTAATTGGCGCGTGCATGTGCGTTCCTCGCTAAACGTTCGGGCTCTGGAGAGGTGGTGCCTGCCAAGATCACGGCCCGTAAGTGATTGACTTCGCGATATTTTACGGGGATCCTTGGCACTTTTGCACGGGGACCACGCAGTGGGCTGAAACCGGTGCTGAACGGGCGCCTGCTGCCGCAGATGGTCAATTACCGACATGATTGGTCGGCATTGAAGCGGACTATCATACGCGTTACCGATTCCTGGTCCCTGAATGGAGAGCGTGATGATGCGACTGAACGTAGCGGCTGGTTGTCTGTGTGTCGGGCTCGCGTTGGCCTCGCCGGCGTGGGCGCAAACCGAACAACACGATCACGCCGCCAAGCCCGGCGCGGTCAAGGCGGGGACGGTCAACTTCCAGACCTCCTGCAGTCCTGATGTCAAAGACGACTTCAACCTCGCCGTGGCCGAACTCCACTCCTTCTGGTTCCCCGAAGCGCGCGCGCTGTTCCAGGCGATCGGCAAGAAAGACCCCACGTGCGCGATGGCGCACTGGGGGATCGCGCTGACCTACTGGGGCAACCCGTTCGCCGGCCAGCGCGCGGCGGCGACCATCGCCAACGGCAAGGCGGCGATTGAAAAGGCGCAAGCCACCGGCACGCCGACGCCGCGGGAGAAGGGTTCCATCGACGCGGTGGCCGGCCTCTTCTCCAGTGCCGACGTCACCACCCAGCGCGCGCGGGTGGTTGCCTACGAAGGCGCCATGGAGTTGGTGTCAGCCCAGAACAGGGACGACGTGGAAGCCCGCATCTTCTGGGCGCTGGCGATTGCGCAGACCGCGCTGCCGACCGACAAGACCTTCGCGCAGAACCTGAAGGCCGCCGAGATTCTCGAGCCGCTCTACAAGAAGATGCCGAATCACCCCGGCCTGGCGCACTACATCATTCACGCCTATGACGTGCCGGCGCTGGCTGCCAAGGCGCTGCCGGCCGCGCGCGCCTACGCCGACATCGCGCCGTCGGTGCCGCACGCGCTACACATGCCGTCGCACACCTTCACGCGCGTTGGTGCATGGGACGAGTCGGTTGCCACCAACATCCGCTCGTCGGCCGAGGCCGACAAGAGCGGCGGCGGCCTTGGCGAAGGCCTGCACGCGCGCGACTACATGACCTATGCCTACCTGCAGATGGGCATGGACACGCAAGCCAAGGCGGTGGTCGAGCACGCCCAGTCCGTAGGCGCGAAAGCGGCCGCGGCGCCAGGCGCGGCTGACGCCGGCGGCGCCAATACCTTCGCCCTGGCCGCCATTCCCGCGCGCTATGCGCTGGAGCGCGGCCAGTGGGCCGACGCCATGCTGCTGAAGCCCTGGCCCGCCGCCAACACGCCGTACACCGAAGCCATCACGCACTTCGCCCGCGCGGTCGGCTTTGCGCGCTCAGGCAAGCCCGCGGAAGCGGCGGCGGACATCGCGCGCCTCACCGCGTTGCGCGATCGCGAGATCGCGATGAAGGACGCCTACTGGACCGAACAGGTCGACCTCCAGCGTCGCGGCGCTGAGGCGTGGGTGATGTTTGCCGAGGGGAAGAAAGCTGACGCGATCGTCGCGATGTCGGCGGTGGCCGACGCCGAGGACAAGACCGACAAGTCGGCGGTCACGCCCGGCCCGCTGGCCCCGGCCCGCGAAATGTTTGGCTTTATGCTGCTCGAGGCCGGCCGCGCCAAGGAAGCACTGGTCGCGTTCGAAGCCGTGGCGAAGAAAGAACCGAACCGCTTCCTCGCGCTCTACGGCGCCGGCAAGGCGGCGGAAGCGACCAAACAGCAGACCAAGGCGAAGGGGTACTACCGGCAGATTGTCGCGATGTCCAAGGATGCCGGCACCGAACGTCCTGAACTGCAGTACGCGCGCAAGATGTCGAAATA
>NSIL01000014.1 GCA_002737365.1 Acidobacterium sp.
ATTCCTGATTGTCATCGAGACGGCTGGCAGCAACTTCTCCGCGTATTCGCCGGACTTGCCGGGCTGCGTCGCGACTGGCGCGACGCGCGAGGAGACCGAACGCCGGATGTACGAGGCGAGCCACGCGGCAGGCCCGCGAACGCCCTTGGTGTGGCGGCCGTTACTTCGGATTCTGCGTCGGCCGATCCTGATCGAGCGGATGCTGCCATCGCAGGCGGGGGAACCGGGAGAAGTCGCGGTCGGTGGTGATGTAGGTGCAGTTGTGCTCCAAAGCCAGCGCCGCGAGATAGGCATCCTGCACCCGGTTGCCGCGGCAGTCCGCGCGCTCGCACAACTCCCGGAACAACGACCAGTGCTGCGCGTCTGCCCGCAGGGGCCGGGCGGCCGATCCGGCGAGGCAGGCATCGACGAACTGTTCGGCGGTCTTGCGGGGCGCGGGCGTCTTGTAGATCGACGGGTGCGTGGCGATGCGGACGACGGCGGCCAGCACCGGCTCGAACAGCCCCACCGGCTCCGGACCGCTCAGCGCGGCTTCCAGCCATCGCCGATAGTCCGCGTGCCGGTCGCTTTCCTCCCGAAAAGCGTAGAGCAGCACGTTGACGTCGAGCGCCATCATCGTAGGCCATCCATCCGGTCGTAGACCGTGCCCAGGTCGTCGAGGGTCACGCCCGCCTGCAGGCCATCACCCTTGAAGGTGGGCAGTGTCACCGGCCCGCGGCGGGCCGGCTCGGGCCGGGACAGCCTCAGGCGAAGGGCTTCCTCGACCAGCGCGGCGAGCGTCGTCCCCTGCCGGGCGGCGAAGGCCTTCGCCCGCCGATGGAGGCTCTCGTCCAGCGCAATGATCGTTCGACGTGACATGCACAAATCATATCATTACAAGAAACAAATGTATCTCGTCATGGCCGGATGGCAGCGCCGACGATACCCTGAGTGATATTCTGCGTGGCATGACGACGCGCATCCGACTGGCCCTGTCTGCGCTGGCTGTGGCCGGCACCATCACCACCACCGGGGCACAGGCCCCATCAACCCAGGCCGCCATCGAAGCGGAAACGCTGCAACACTTCCAGGCGCTCTTGCGCATCGACACGCAGAGCCCGCCCGGGAATGAATCGAAGGCCGTCGAATACCTGAAATCGGTATTCGACAAGGAAGGCATCCCCTACCAGGTGTTCGCCAAGGATCCGCAGCGCGCCAACCTCGTCGTGCGCATCAAGGGCAACGGCAAGAAGCGGCCCCTGCTGCTGATGGGCCACACCGACGTGGTGACCGTCGACGAGAAGAAGTGGACGTTCCCGCCATTCGGCGCGGTGCGTGACGGCGGCTACGTCTATGGCCGCGGCGCCATCGATGACAAGGACAACCTGACCGCGGCGCTGATGACCATCCTCAGGCTCAAGCGCGACAACACACCGCTCGACCGCGACGTGATCCTGCTGGCCGAGGCCGGTGAAGAAGGCGCCCCCGATGTGGGCGCGCAGTTCATGGCCGACCACCACCTCGACGCCATCAACGCCGAGTTCTGCTTCGCCGAAGGTGGCGGGGTCGTCCGCGAGGGCGGCAAGGTGCGTCAGGCCAACGTCGGCACCACCGAGAAGGAACCGCGGCCGATCGAGATCATCGCCCGCGGACCGGCGGGCCATGGTTCAGTGCCGTCGCGCAATAACGCCGTGACCTCGCTGTCAGCCGCCGTCGGCAAGGTGGCCAACTGGGTGCCGCCGCTGCGCCTCAACGAAACCACCGGCGCCTACTTTCGCAAACTGCAGACGATGGTGACGCCGGCGGTGGCCAAGGTTTACCGCGACGTGCTGAGCCCTGACTCCAAGGTCAATGGCCCGGCCGCGGAATGGCTGCTCGAGAACCAGCCGGCACACTGGTCCATGCTCCACACCTCGCTCGTCCCGACCATCGTCGATGCCGGCTTCCGCTACAACGTGATTCCGTCCGAGGTGAAGGCGACCTTCGACGTGCGGCTGCATCCAGATGAGAACCAGGAGACCTTCCTGGATGAAGTGCGCAAGGTGATCAACGACCCGCGTGTGGAAGTGCGGTGGTTCCGCGATCGCTATCGCCCGGCCGGCGGGTCGCGGCTCGACACCGAGGCGTTTACGACGCTCGAGGCGCAGTTGAAGAAGCACTACAACACCGAGGTGCTGCCGACGATGGGTACTGGTGCCACCGACATGTCGAACATCCGCGCCAAGGGCATCCCGTGCTACGGCATCGGCCCGGCCATCGACACCGAAGACGGTCCCAAGGGCTTCGGCGCGCACAGCGATCAGGAGCGCATTCTTGAAAGCGAGTTGCACCGCTTCGTGCGCTTCAACTACGACCTCGTGATGGAACTCGCGAAGGCACGATGAGGCGTGGGGCTTGGGCCTTGGGGCTTGAGTGACGCTCAACCACGGCTGGTCGTATCGGGAACAGGTCGGCGCGGCGGCGGCCGGCCTGACGGCGCTCGATTACCTGGCCGCGACCAGGCCGCATTCGACCGCCGCCGAGTGGGCTGACCGGTTCGCACGAGGCGAACTCGAAATCGAAGGCTCCCCTGCCACCGCGGCCGCCGTGCTGCAACCCGGCCACCTCATCGTCTGGCATCGTCCGCCATGGGACGAGCCTGACGTGCCGACGCAATTCGCGATCGTCCATGAAGACGACAGCATCGTCGCCGTGAACAAGCCCAGTGGCTTGCCGACGATGCCCGCCGGGGGATTCCTCGAACACACCCTGATGCACCTGCTGCGGCAGCGCTTTCCAGAGGCGAGCCCCTTACACCGGCTGGGCCGATGCACCTCGGGCCTCGTGCTGTTTGCGCGGACCCACGCAGCCGCCGCGGTGCTGTCGAAGGCGTGGCGCGACCACGAGGTGAAGAAGTCGTATCGCGCGCTGGCCAGCGGCGTGTCGATGCTTGACCGGATCGAGATTGCCGCGGCGATCGGCCCGGTGCCGCATCCGCAACTGGGCCGCGTCTACGCGGCGGCCACAACCGGCAAAGCGTCGCGCAGCGTGGCGACGGTGGTGGAGCGAGGCGAGGACCAGACCCTGTTCAGCGTCGATATCACCTCGGGCCGGCCGCACCAGATCCGGATTCACCTGGCCTGCGCGGGGCATCCATTGGTGGGCGATCCGCTCTATGACGTGGGCGGGACGATCAGGGTCAATCCCGGACTGCCCGGCGACGGCGGCTATCTCTTGCACGCCGAGTGGTTGTCGTTCGCGCACCCGATCACGGGCCACACGCTACAATTGCAGGCACCGGCGCCTGCCACGCTGCGCACCGTGGCCGAAGCGTCACTGATTCCTTCCCTCTGAGATCGAGACGCCATGTCGCTCAACCACTACATCACGCTCGGCAACTCCGGGCTCCGAGTCAGCCCGCTCTGCCTTGGCACCATGACGTTCGGCGAAGACTGGGGCTGGGGCTCCACCGTCGCAGAATCGGAGGCCATCCTCGAGCGCTTTCTGGAGCGTGGCGGCAACTTCATTGATACCGCCAACGGTTATACCAGGGGCCACTCCGAAGTGATCATTGGTGACTACTTCGCCAGGACACCGGGACGCCGCGACCGGGCGGTGATTGCCACCAAGTTCCTCACCAACCTGTACAAGGGCGACCCGAACGGCGGCGGCGCGGGTCGCAAGTCGATTGTCGCGGCCTGCGAGCAGTCGCTGCGGCGCCTGCGCACCGACTACATCGATCTCTACTGGATGCATTTCTGGGATCGTTTCACGCCAATCGACGAAACCATGCGCGCGCTCGACGACCTGGTGCGGGCCGGCAAGGTGCGCTACATCGGCATCTCGGACACGCCGGCGTGGAAAGTGGCCCAGGCGCAGACGCAGGCCCACTTCCGCGGCTGGGCGCCGATTATCGCGTTGCAGATCGAGTACTCGCTGATCGAGCGCACAGTTGAGGGTGAGCTGACACCAATGGCGCTGGAGCTGGGGCTCGGTGTGACGCCGTGGTCACCGCTTCGTGGCGGCGTGCTGTCGGGGAAGTACACGCGCCAGAACAAGGACCAGCTGAAGTCCGACCGGGGCGAGCGGGTCACCAAGTTCCTGACCGAGCGCACCTACACGATTATCGACGAACTGATTCGACTTGCCGGCGAGCTCAACTCAACGGCGGCCGCCGTGGCGCTGGCCTGGGTGCAGTCGCGGCCGAGCGTGGCCTCGACCATCATCGGCGCGCGCCGGCTCGATCAACTCGATCAGAACCTGGCCGCGCTCGACCTCGCGCTCACCGACGCACAGATCGCCGCGTTGAACAAGGTGTCGGAGCCGACCCTCAGCTTCCCCGCCGGCTTCGGGCCGATGGCCACGATGTTCGGACAGGGCGGCACCACCATCAACGGCGCGCCGTCGCAGATGTGGCCGATGCTGCCACAGCGTGACGACGAACGTTACTGACCGCAGACGGCTGGGCAACCTGTCTCAAACACAGCCGCAGATTTACACCGATTCTGATCCGCAAGCCCGCGCGAACCAGATGCGGGAGGACCCACGTCGCCGGGCTTTGCCCGGCTGACCAGCGAGGCCTAAGGCCGGCGCGGGCGCACGACGCGTTGCCACCAGGCGATCGACCCCGTCATGAACAACACGGCCGGCGTCAGGCCGAAGAGAAACCAGACCCACCGGCCGGCTCGCCCGCCGATGCCGCCTACATGGAGGGGCGTGATCGACGCCATTACGGCGTCTCCCCACGTGCGCGAGGCCGCGGTGGCGGCCAGGCAATCGCCGTTGTACTGGTCGAGATAGATCGCCGTCAGCTCCGAACCCGCCGGCGTCGGGCTGCGGTCCGCGAACTGCACGAGGAACGCGCCGCGGTCGCCGAACGGCAAGACGACGCGGGCAACGGGCATTCCCGGCGCCTGTGCGCGTGCCCGATCGATCATCTGCGTCCACGAAGGCCGATCGGGGTTGGCGTTGGTGGGAGGGGCCGACTGCGGCGGCCGTGTCACGGTCACCGCCGACCCGCGGGAGATGACGAAGCGGAACCCCGCCGGGAAGACGAACGCCAGTCCGGTGATCGCCGAGAGCGCGATGACGGCCACGCTCCAGATGCCGATGGCGCGATGCAGTCGCCAGGCCAGGCGGCCGCGGCTGACATCCACAGCCAGCGCGCGGCGCCAGCCCTGGCGGCCCGGCCACCAGATCACCAGTCCCGTGGCGCACAGGATCAGGATGGCGAACGCGCCGACGCCGTTGACCAGCCGGCCGGTGCGGCCGGCCATCAGGTTGAAGTGCAGGTCCTGAAGCGCGACCACGGCGGCGTGCGCCGGCAGTTCGCCAAGCACACGCGTGCTGATTGGGTCGATCAGCACGGTCACGAACTCCGAGCCATGCGTGACGTAGGCGAGGTAGACCGGCCGCCGCGTGGTCGGCGCCTCGACACCCGACAAGCTGTGTTGCGGATAGGCGCGGCTCACGCTCTCCATGACGGCCACGGGGTCGGCCAGCGGGCCGGCGGCGCCGGCTACGAACAGGTGCGGAGAGAGCGCCCGCTGCAGGTCGACACGAAACACCAGCGCCGCGCCGGTCACCGACACCGCGCACACGTAGAGCCCGAGCAGGAGCCCCGTCCAGAGATGGAGCTGAAAGATCGCGCGTCTCATGTTGGCCACGACCAACCTTCCGCCTCCGCGCCAGGCGCTACGGCGGACAAGAAAGGTTTGTCGCCACGTCTCAGCGGCGCCCGCCCGTGTTAACGCGCACGCCGGCCACGAACGACCTCGGCATCGCGGGGTAGCCGAGCACGCTTTCATACGACTCGTTGGCGACGTTCTCGCCGCGCACATACAGCGTGATCAGCGCGTGGGCGCGCACGTCGAGGCCCAGGCTCATGACCGTGTAGCCGGGGTTCACCGTTATGTCGGTGGTGATCGGCATGGGCCTCGCAGCGTTCGGCACCGTGCGCAAGGACAAGAAGCTGTTGTCGTGGCGATCGCCGACCAGGCGCGCGCTGGCATTGACCGAGACGCGGCCGCTCACCCACGACGCGCGGATGTTACCCGAGTTCTTCGGCCGCCGCAGCAGTGGCTGACCGGGCTGGAACTGCTGGCTGGTGCTGACATTGGTGACCACGCGGTGGTCCACGTAGGTGTAGCTGGCCGATGCCGTCAGGCCCGCCCACGGACGCTGCAGGGCCCACTCCATTTCCCAACCATCAGCCTTGGAGCCATCGATGTTGATGTACTCGGGGATGCCGTCGCCGGCCACACCGCCGCGATACGCAATCTGATCGGTATAGTCGTTGTTGAAATAGGTGACGAGGGCCCGGTATCGCTGATTCGCAAACGTCGCCTCCACGCCAATGTCGCCCGTGCGCGCCTGCTCCACTTTCAGGTCCGGCGCCGGGTCGGTGAAGGAACCACCGAAGCGCTCGCTGAGCGAGGGCGATTTGATGCCCTGGCCGAGGTTGCCGAAGACCTTGAGCGATGACACCGCGCCACTCGTGAAGGGCACGAGGTAGCCGCCGGCCGACAGTTTCGGACTGAAGAACGTGTCAGCGCTTTCCTTGCGGTCGAGGCGACCACCGACGGTGGCGAACCAGCGATCGCGCGCGCTGAAGAGTTGCTGAACGAACAACGACTGGTTGTCGAGCCTGACGTTGTCCGACAACGGGTTGAACTCGCGCTCCCATTCATAACCGGCGCTGAAGCGCTGGCCCGACCAGTCGTAGTCGGCCTGGTAGCGGAACGCCGGCCGTTCGAACTCCGACTTGCTGGTGAACGGAAAATTCGACGATCGGCGCGAGGCCAGGAACTGTCCGGCGCCAGGGGTGGCGCCGGCCGCGACCAGCGCGTCGAACTCCACCGCGTCGACCAACCGTACCAGGCGGGTGCCGTTCGGGAAGATCGCGTTGGGCGTGCCCTCGAGAACGGCGTAGGTGAAGTACGGCGCATCGGCAATGGTGTCGGCAGACACGCTCTTGTAGCGGAAGTAGTTAAAGCTCGCCGTCCCTGACAGTCGCGATCCGAACGAGTGCGACAGGTCGACGTGGCCTGAGCGGTCACTGGTATCGTAGGCGCTGCCGGTATTGCGCGCGCCGTAGGCGATGGCGCCGACCGACGTGCCGTCGGCCGTCGTGGAGCGCACGCCGCCGCGCACCGCGACGCGGTTGCCGAGCGTGGCGCCGCCGCCGGCATCAAACGCCGTCTGCTTGAACGTGTCGTCTTCGGGCAGCAAGTCGGCAAACGCGCCGTCAGATTGCCGGCGCGACACACCAGCCGAGTAGTCCACGCGGCCCGAGGCGCCACCCATCAGGCGCGCGTCACCACGGAAGGTGCCGAACGATCCGCCTTCGGTGGAACCCGACACTTGCGGCCGATTGGCGGCACCGGCGCGACGGGTGAAGATCTGCACCACCGAGCCCATCGCGTCCGAGCCCCACAGCGACGACTGCGCGCCGCGCACGACCTCCAGGCGTTCGATCTCGGCGGCATTGATGCGGCTGAAATCGAAGACCCCGCCGCTCTGGTTGACGCGCACGCCGTCGATCAGCACCAGGTTGTAGTCAGACTCACCACCGCGCGAGAACATGGAGGTCACCGCTCCCTCGCGCCCCGAGGCTTCGACATTCACGCCCGGCACGAACCGGACGATGTCGGCCAACGACGAAGCGCCGAGGGCGTCGAGGTCGGCACGCGTGAACGCGGTGACCGACTCGGTGACCCGCGTGCGGCTTTCGGCGGCGCGCGAGGCGGTCACCACCAGTGTGTCAGACACACCACCCACCTGCAGCGTGATGTTCTGCGGGCGTGGCGCGGCATCGCCGGTGATGGCGACCACCTGATCGGCAAAGCCCGTGCGGCGCACGCGCAGCTCCACCGGCACGCCGGCCGGGACTTCGACACGGAACGCGCCATCGGCTCCGGTGGTGGCCCGTGAGACCGAGCGTCCCGCGACCACCGCGTTCACCGTCGCGCCAGCGACGACGCCGCCAGTGGTATCGGACACAACCCCTTGCACGGCGACGCTCGTCGGCGCCGACGGCCCAATGTAGCGTCCGGCTTCAGCCGGACCGATCGCGACGGGAATCAGGAAAAGAGAAACGAGTAGAGAACGAAATGGCAGTCGCATGACCGTTGCCTCCCCGGGCAAGTCGATGGATAACGCTTGGGGCAGGTCTCCTGGCTTGGAGGATGCAGAGCAGACTCTGCGACCCGCATCACCTTCCCCGGCACGAGCCGAGTGGTATTCGATGCGGGATGTCCTTCCTTACAGTGGCGGGACCGCGCCGGTGTTGCACCGGACTTCCCTATTGAGCCCAACGTGGGCACCCGAAGCGCTCTTAGCTATATCACGCTTTATGACGAACGCCGTGGGCTCCATCCCACTCTTCGTAATAGTGCGGGCCGCTGCCCATGCTCGTGGCGGCGGTCCGGCCGACGAGCAACATGCCAACCACGAGCACCGCGCCCGGCTTCGGCATGAACGACCTGACGCTCATGGCGGGCCTATCCCCTGCCGGTGCGCAGGGCGAACCACTTGCCCGTGACGACCACGAAGATGGCGCCCAGCGCCGGCAACACATAGTGGAAATAGGCGGGGAAATCATGGAGCAACGGCGCCACCACGGTGTCGGAGATGGCCATCTCCAGTGAGACCCAGCCGAGCAGCGCGGCGCCGAAGGTAATGATCAGGGGCCAGCGATCCATCAGCTTCATCAACATGCTCGCGCCGAAGACGACCAGCGGAATGCTGATGACGAGGCCAAGCGCCAGCAGCAGCTCGCTGCCCTTCGCCGCCGCCGCGACCGCCATCACGTTGTCAAGGCTCATCACGAAGTCGGCGACGACAATCGTCTTGATCGCCGCCCACAGGTGATCGGCGGGCTCGACCTCAGCCTCGTCCGATTCGGGCAGCAGCAGTTTCACCGCGATCCACAGCAGCAGCGCCCCGCCGGCCAGTTTCAAATACGGAAAACGCAGCAACTGCACCGCCACCGCCGCCAGCAGCACGCGCAGGCCCACCGCCGCCCCGGCGCCCCAGAACACGGCGCGCTTGCGCTGCTGCTCGGGCAGCGATCGTGCGGCCAGGGCAATGACCACGGCGTTATCGCCAGACAGAATGATGTCGATGCCGATGATGGCGAAGAACCCGGTCAGGAATGCGGGCGTGAGTATCTCGTCCATGAAGGTGTGCTGCGCGATCATACCCCGGGGCGGTGCACACGCTATACTGGAAAGCCCTTGATCGCATTTGCCAACATCAACAAGCAGTACGGCAAGCAACTGCTGTTCGTCGAAGCCTCATTCCAGTTGAACCCGGGAGAAAAGGTCGGGCTGGTCGGGCCGAACGGCGCCGGCAAGACCACCATCTTCCGCATGATCGTTGGCGAAGAGGCCCCGGACGAGGGCGACGTCAGCGTCCCGAAGAAGCTCACCATCGGCTACTTCCGCCAGGATGTGGAAGAGATGTCGGGCCGGTCCGTGCTGGACGAGGCGATTGCCGGCAGCGGTCGCGCCGGCGACCTGCACCACGAGCTTGAAGAGCTGCAGCACGCCATGGGCGACCCGGCCCGCGCCGGCGACATGGACACGATCCTCGCCCGCTTCGGCGAGGTGCAGGAAGAGTACGACCACCTTGGCGGCTACGCTCTCGAAAGCCAGGCTCGCGAAGTGCTGCACGGGCTGGGCTTTGATGATGAGCGGATCGACGGCGACGTCGGTGCGCTGTCTGGCGGCTGGAAGATGCGCGTCGCGATGGCGCGCGTGCTGCTCGGCAAGCCCGACGTGCTGCTGATGGACGAGCCGACCAATCACCTCGACCTCGAATCGATCATCTGGCTCGAAAGTTTCCTGAAGTCGCACGAGGGCGCGCTGCTGATGACCTCGCACGACCGCGAATTCATGAACCGCATCGTCTCCAAGATTGCCGAGATCGACAGCGGCGAGATCACGGTCTATTCGGGCGATTACGACTTCTACGAGCGCGAGCGCGCCACGCGCGAGGCCAACAAGGAAGCCGCCTACGCCCGCCAGCAGTCGATGCTGGCCAAGGAACAGCGCTTCATCGACCGCTTCAAGACGCACGCCTCCAAGGCAGCCCAGGTGCAGAGCCGGATCAAGTCGCTCGACAAGATCGAGAAACTCGAGCTGCCGAAGCAGCGCGTCGTGGTCAAGTTCACCTTCAAGGATCCACCACGGTCTGGCGATCAAGTCGCGGTGATCGAGGGGCTGTCGAAAGCCTACGGCAAGCGCGTGATCTACGAGGACTTTAATCTGACGATCCGCCGCGGCGAACGCTGGGCGGTGATGGGCAGAAACGGCGCCGGCAAAACGACGCTGCTCAAGATGCTGGCCGGGGCGCTGGCGCCTGATGGGGGTGACGTGCGGCTGGGCGCGAGCTTGAAGATGGGCTACTTCGCCCAGCAGTCGCTTGACACGATGGACGCCGACCTCACGGTCTTCGAGCAGCTTCAGAAGGATTTCTCTCGCGAAGGCGTGGGCGCGCTGCGCTCGCTCGCGGGCGCGTTCCAGTTCTCCGGAGACGACGTCGACAAGAAGATTCGGGCGCTGTCGGGCGGCGAGAAGTCACGGCTCGCAATGGCCCGGATGCTGTTCGATCCGCCGAACTTCCTGGTGCTCGACGAACCGACCAACCACCTCGACCTGGCCACCAAGGAAATGCTGGTCGATTCGCTGAAGGCGTTCGAAGGCACGATGATCTTCGTGTCGCACGACCGCGCCTTCCTGCGCGGCATCAGCAACCGGGTGCTGGAGCTCGGCGGCGAATCCGGGACGGATGCGCATCCGCATGCCTACCTCGGCTCGTACGTGGAGTACGTGGAACGCACCGGCCACGAGGCACCGGGCATTCACACGTAGCCCCTGCAGCGGCGGTTCCTGAATACTCAGTTTCCGCCATGCGATATCGCTGGCACCGCAGCAATTTGTGAGGAGTTCTGCCAAGGTGTACGTCGGTTCACGCCTGATCTAGCGTGGCACGCGGCTAGCAGGATCCATCCCGGTGGCCGGGTGTGGAATGCCGTCGTGGGCGGGGAGCACTACGGGACGCCGTCACCTAACCTGCGGCACCAGAATTTGGTGTTGCGGCTGGCAATGTCGCGTGGCGCTCACGCCATGTGCACGTGGTAGTAGCCGCCCGACTGGCTGACTTGCAACGACGCATCAAAAGCGTGGCCGAGGTGGGGCGCGGTGAGAATGTCTCCCTTGGCCCCATCGGAGGCAACCCGGCCGCGCCTCAGCAGAATCACCCGGGCAATCTCGGGGATGATCTCGTCAACATGATGCGTCACCAGCAGGATCGTGGTCCCGTCCTGCGCCAGCACGCGGACCTGCTCCATGAACGCGTGGCGCGAGACCAGGTCGAGCCCGCGCGTCGGCTCGTCCAGCACCAGCGCCACCGGCTGGTGCACCAGCGCCCGGGCGATTAGCACCCGCCGCGCTTCCCCCGTCGACATGGTATCGAGCGTGGCGTCAGCGAGCCGGCCGGCATCGATGCGGTCGAGCGCGGCCATCGCCGCGCGCCGCATCTTGTCGGTGACGCGCTGGTGCGCGAAGGTGCCATGCGTGGCAAAGAACCCTGAGACCACCACCTCAAGGCCGGTCAGCACGCCGTTGGCGTTGCCGCGCACAAACCGGTCGTGGAGATCGGCTGACACGATGCCCAGCTTCGAGCGGAGCGCAAACACGTCCCAGCGGTCCTGCCCGAAGACCCGCATCGGTGAGGGACCGCCCAGATGGCCGAGCGGGTAGACCTCGAGTGTCAGCAGCTTGATCAGGGTCGACTTGCCGGCGCCGTTCGGGCCGAGAATGGCGGTGTGCTCGCCGCGGCGAATGGTCAGCGTGAGGCCGTCGAGAATGCGGAGACCACCGAGCATGACCACCGCGTCGGCGAGTTCGAGGAGGGGCGGCATCATGCGGCAGGCGGGTGCAGTGCTTCCTACTGTACTCCGTCCGCTCAATCCGGAGCACGGCGCCGTCGTCTTCCTCGATGAGCACATAGATCAGCCCGTCGGGCCCCTGGCGGACGTCGCGGACGCGTTGGTGGTAGTCCTGCAGCAGGGTTTCGCGGCGAACCTCCCAGAGCTGCTCGTTGAAGACCACGCGCTCGACGCCGCCGGTGCGGACCGGGTCGCCGGCATACAGTTCCTTGACGTCAGCAAGTCACGCGCCTTGGTAGCGGCCGCGGCCAAGTGCCAGCGTGTGAGTGTCGCCCTCGAGGCCGCGCGCAACGAGAGAGGCGGTGGCCAACAGGGCGGCGCAAGCGGCCAAGGCAACAGGAGTCCGGCGTTAAAAAGCGGTCATGGTGACGACATCTTATCGCCACGGTGCGTCGGGCTTGCGCCTCCCTTCTACAGGGCCAACGAGGTCGACCAGTCTTCCCACATCAAGCCATCCACCCGTTCGAACTCGCGGATATTGGCCGTGACCAGGGTGAACCCCCGGCGCGCGGCCTGCCCGGCCAGGAGCGAGTCATAGGCGCCGATGGGGCGGCGCTCGTGCTCAAGCAGCGCGCGCACCTCGCCGGCGGCTCTCGCATCGGCGTCGTCAAACGCCACCAGACGGATGGGGCCTGACAGAAACGCCTGGACGCGCTCCGTGTTGTAGTCGCGACGCGCACTCTTCGACACGCCGTACCACAATTCGTGAAGGGCGACGGTGGAGACGCACACCACTGAGCCCTCTGCCAGTGCCTCCCTAAACCGGCGCCGGACCGGAATGGAAGAACCGTTGATCAACGCGATGCAGGCGTTGGTGTCGAGGGTGTATTCGATCACGAGAAGTCGGCGCGCGGCGGCGCCGCCGGCTGGTGGCGGCCGTCGGGCATAAAGGGCTCGGCGGCAAAGCGATCGAGAGCCGTGAACCAATCGTCGATGTTCCACTCCACCGGCTCAAGCAGCACGCCGCGGCCCTGGCGGGTGATCCGAACCTCGGTGCCGGGAAAGCGGAATTCCAGCGGCAGGCGCACGGCCTGGCTGCGGCCGTTCAGAAAGAGCTTGGCAACTTTGTTCACGGGTTGACCCTCCACTTGAAGAGTATATATCAATGGTATATACCAACGCTAGGACACGGCTGGGACGCCGTCGATCAACTCCGCCGGCCAGAGCGCCATCGACTGGTCGTGGTCGAGGAAGTCGCGGCAAATGCCGTGGAACTCGTCGGCGGTCTGCGAGCGGCGGATCTGGTGCAAGAACGTCCCCGGCACGCCTTCGCCGAGATAGTTGAGGAATTTCTTCATTCGCTCGCACTGGACCTTCTCGGGCTTGTCGGCACCCGCCTGCGAAGCCCAGAGCGCGCGAATGTATTCCCACACTTCGCGCCCCACGGGCAGGGTCACAACCTCGCCGCGCAACTGCTGGCGAATCTGGTTGAACAACCAGGGACTGCGAATGACGCCGCGGCCGATCATCAGGCCGCCGGCGCCAGTCCGGGCTAGAAGTTTCTGCGCTTGTTCCGCCGAATAGACGTGTCCGTTGGCGATTACCGGGCACGGCATGCGCTCGACCGCCTGGCGAATGCGGTCGTAGTGCACGGGCAACCGGTACATCTGCGCGACGGTGCGCGCATGCACCGTCAGGGCATCGAGCGAGTGGCGCGCGAAGATCTCGAGCAGCTGATCAAACTCGTCCACGGTGGCGAAGCCAAGCCGCGTCTTCACCGTGAACTTGATCTGCACCGCATCGCGCAGCGCGCCGAGAATGGCGTCAATCCGCTGCGGCTCCCGCAGCAGCCCGCCGCCGGCGCACTTGCGATAGACAATCGGCGCAGGGCACCCGAGGTTGAGGTCGATCGCGGTCACGGGGAGTTGCTGCAGGAACTTGGCCGTGCGGATCAGCGCGGGAATGTCGTTGCCGATCATCTGCGCGATCACCGGCCGCCCGGTGGTGTTGCTGGTGATGTCATTGACAATCCACTTCTCCGGCGTCGACGTGGCGTGGACGCGGAGGTACTCGGTCCAATAGACATCGGCGCCGCCATACTGGTGGATCAGCGTCCAGAACGCGCCGTCGGTAACCTCCTGCATCGGCGCCAGGGCCAGGATCGGCGCCTGGCCCTGCCGCAGCTGTTCGAGCGTCATCCCGCCTTCTCTTCCCACACCTTGGCCACCGCCACGATCACCTCGACGGCCTTTTCCATGTCCTGCACCGACACCCATTCGAGGCGGGAGTGGAAGTTCTGCTCGCCGGCGAAGATGTTGGGTGTCGGCAGGCCCATGAACGACAACCGCGACCCGTCGGTGCCACCACGGATGGGACGCTCGCGGACCTGGAGGCCGGCGCGGGCAATGCCCTCACGCGCGTACTCGACCACCAGCGGATGCTGATCGATCACCTCGCGCATGTTGCGGTACGACTCCTCGACCACCGCCTCGAACGCCGCGCCAGGCACGCCGCTCACGACCTCGGCCGCGAGCCCTTGCAGCCACGCTTCTTTCTCGGCCAGGCCGCTGGTCTTGAAGTCGCGAACCAGCAATTTCACCGACGTGCGATCGACGCCGGCGTCGACGACGTACGGGTGAACGAAGCCGTCTCGCCCTGCCGTGGTTTCCGGCGACAGCCGATCACCCGGCAGGCGCTCGATGAACCGCGCCGCCAGCTTGATGGCGTTCACCATGTGACCCTTCGCGTAACCGGGATGCGTGTTGAAGCCACGGAAGGTGATGGTGATGGCGTCGGCCGAGAAGCTTTCGAACTCCAATTCGCCGCGGGGGCCGCCGTCCATGGTGTAGGCATAGCGCGCGCCGAAGCGGGCGACGTCAAAATGCTTCGTCCCCTGCCCGACTTCCTCGTCCGGCGTGAAAGCAATACGGATGGTGCCGTGCGGCACTTCCGGATGGGTCACGAACCACTCGGCCGCGGTCATGATCTCGGCGACGCCGCTCTTGTTGTCGGCGCCCAGCAGCGTCGTGCCTGAGGCGGTGACGATGTCGTGGCCGAGGCAGTCGCCAAGGTATGGCATCTCAGCCACCCGCAGGATCGCCGCGGGATCGTCTGGCAGCACGAGATCACGCCCGTCGTAGGCGCGGTGAACAATCGGCTTCACACCAGCCCCGCTCATCTCGGGCGAGGTATCGACATGGGCGATGAAGCCGATGACCGGCACGTCGGCCTTCTTGGTGGTCGCGGGAATCGTAGCCATGACGTAGCCGTGCTCGTCGAGCACGGCGTCTGTAACTCCGATCACGCGCAACTCGGCGACCAGATCACCAAGGAGGGCGAGTTGCCCGGGCGTACTGGGATATGCCGTCGCATCCTCGCGTGATTGTGTGTCGTAGGCGACGTAGCGAAGAAAACGCTCGAGGACGGGGCTCAGCATGCAGACCCGATCGTCACTCACCCGCACGTCGGCGGATCGGTCCCGTCCCATAAATTGATCGTCCCCCAGCTCGTCACGCCCGAATTCTATCGCGGCAGCTTCATCACCAGCACCTTGTCGATGCGGCGGCCGTCCATGTCCATCACTTCGAACTTCATGCCGCCCCACTCGAAGTGGTCGGCAGTCTTCGGCACGCGACCGAGGCGCGCCATCACGAAGCCGCCAATGGTGTGGTACGCGCCGGCCTCGTCTTCGGGCAGCGATTCCAGCCCGAAGTGCGTCGAGACCGTTTCCATCGACGCCGACCCGTCCACCAGCCACGAACCATCAGCACGCGCCACGAACTCGCCAATCGCTTCAGCCGCATCGCCGGGCAGTTCGCCGACAATCGCCGTCAGCAAGTCGGTGACCGTGACCAGGCCTTCGACCGCGCCGTACTCATCCATGACCAGCGCCACGTGCTTGTGCGATCCGCGGAACGACTCGAGCAACTGCACCGCCGGCATCGAGTCGGGCACGAACAGTGCCTCGCGCGTCAGCGTGCGCAGGTCGATGTTGACGCCGCGAAACGCCATCGGCAGCAGGTCGGCGGAGCGGACAATGCCGAGCACTTCGTCAAGGCCCCCGTGGCAGACCACAAACTGGGTGTGCGAGTGCGAAGCCAGGAACTCGCGCAGTTCCCCTTCGCTGGCGTCGACATCGATCCATTCAATATCGGGACGCGGCGTCATGATGCCCGAGACGCGCTGGTCGCCCAACTGGAACACCCGCTGGACGATGTTCTCCTCGGTGGCGCCGACGGCACCGGTTTCCGCGCCCTGGCTGATCAGCGCCTTAATCTCGTCTTCGGTCAGGTTCGGCTCGGCGTTGCCCTTGATGCCGAAGACGCGCAGCACCAGGTTGGTTGACGCCGTGAGCAACGCCACCGCCGGCGCGCCAATGCGCGACAGTGCAATCATGGGACCCGCGACCCACGAGGCAATCGCCTCGGGATTGTTCAGGCCGATGCGCTTCGGCACCAGCTCGCCGATGATCAGCGACAAGTAGGTGATCACCGCCACCACCAGGCCGAGCGCGATGCCTTCAGCGTAGGGGGCCAGCAGGGTGACCTGCGAGATCGGCACGGCCAGCTTCTCGGCGAGGGTCGCGCCGCCGTAGGCACCGGCCAGCACGCCGACCATCGTGATGCCCACCTGCACGGTCGCCAGGAACTGATTGGGCTCATGGGTCAGCGCCAACGCGGTCTTGGCGCGCTCGTCGCCATCCTCGGCGCGCTGCTGCAGCCGCACCTTTTTGGCGGCCACCACGGCGATCTCCGACATGGCGAAGACACCATTAGCGAGGATGAGGAGAAAGATGACGAAGAATTCGGTGCCGATGGCCAATTGTAGCCTTTCGACCCCTGATTCCCGCCGTCCGAGCGGGACGGGCAAACCCCAGGCTGAACCGCCCGTATCGGCAGGTCGCCATGCTGACCCTCGCCAACGTGCGGAAATCCTTTGGCCAGACGGTGGCCGTCGAGGACACCGAGGATGTCCTCTGTGGCTTATATACTCACCAGGGATGTTCAAGCGGAAGACCGAGGGGTCCGTCATTTGCTCGTCGTGCGGCGTGCTGGTGGGCGTCAACGACGGCGACTGCTATAACTGCGGGCGGCGCAATCCCGGCCTGTGGGGCTTTGGCCCGGCGCTGCGCAGCCTCGGCAACGATCTCGGCTTCGTCCCGATCGTCACCGGCGGCACGGTTATTCTCTTCGTACTGTCGCTGATCCTCTCGCGCGATGGCATGCAGATGGGCCTCGGCCCGAACACGCAGATGCTGATTCTGCTGGGCGCGAGCGGCGCGTTCCCGGTGGTGGCGCTCGGACGCTGGTGGACGCTGCTCACGGCAGGCTGGCTGCACGGTGGCATTCTCCACATTTTCTTCAACGTGCTCTGGATTCGGCAGTTGGCGCCCGAGATCGCGAACCTGTACGGGCCCGGCCGGATGATCATCATCTACACCGTGTCTGGCATCACCGGCTTCGGGCTGAGCACCGCCATGTTCTTCTCGCCGATTCCGATCCCGTTCCTCGGCGGCGCCAACGTCACGGTCGGCGCCTCGGCGGCGATCTTCGGGCTGCTCGGCGCGCTCGTGCACTACGGCAAACGCACCGGCAGCAGCCATGTCGGGCAGGCGGGCCTGCAGTACGCGCTGATCATGGGCGTGATGGGCTTCATCATTCCGGGCATCGACAACAGCGCGCACCTGGGCGGCTTCATCGGCGGCTATCTCACCTCGCTGATTCTTGATCCGCTGAAGCCGGAACGTGTCGATCACCTCGCCATCGCGGTGGTGTGCCTGCTTGTAACCTTCGTCGCGATCGTGTGGTCGGTGATCACCGCGCTGCCGTACTTCCAATAGGCCGGCCTTCGGTCGGTTGGATCCAACTTCGGCCAATTGAACGCTCAGCTCGACCGCAGACAGCACACTTTCAAATCACCAATGACCAACGACGGTGACGTGTGACCGGGCGCACTGTACAGCCGTCGAGCTCGATCAATCTCCAATAGTCCATCGCAACCTCACTGGCACATCGATCGCACAACCACGGCATAGAGCTGCGTTCCGCGGCTCCCCGGTGCGGCGCCAGATCGACGGGCAGCACCAGTCCCTTGGAGTCATCCACTCCATAATTTTGAATACAGCTTCGGTTCGTCCCAGATTCATGGCCTCTGGGAGCAGTTTTGTTGGGGTAAACAGCAGCCTTTGCCCCTGTGACTAGTGGCACAAATACTGCTCCTCGGAGGACTGCCTGCGAAGTTGGGCCGAACTACCGATAAGACGGAACGGCTCTTGGGTAAAAAGAAATATCGCCGGGTTTCCCCGGTGTTCTGGAGGTATAGAGAAACTATGACGTTTCGAAAAGTGCTAGTCGCGTCGGTGATGACACTCCTGGTGGCCACCACCGCTGCTGCACAGCAGCAGACCGGCGAAATCTACGGAAGGGCGGCCGACAAGTCGGGCGCCGTATTGCCCGGAGTAACGGTCACCATCGAAGGGCCCGCGCTGATCGCGCCGCGTGTGTCCGTGACGTCGGAAACGGGCAGCTACCGCGCACCCGAGCTGCCGATCGGCACTTACTCGGTCACCTTCAAGTTGCCCGGCTTCCGCACCATGGTCATGCAGGACATTCGCGTCACCATCGGCTTCCGCGCCCAGATCAATGGCACGCTCGACCTGTCGTCGGTGCAGGAGACGGTCACCGTGACCGGCGAGAGCCCGATTGTCGACACCCGCGAGACGGGCACCTCGACGACGTTCAACCTGGAGACGATGCGCGACATCCCGTCGGCACGCGACCCCTGGGTCATGCTCGAACGCACGCCCGGCATCACCATGGACCGCGCCAACGTCGGCGGCAACCAGTCGGGCCAGCAGTCCGGCTACATCTCGCGCGGCTCGAGCACTGGCAACAACAAGTGGTCGGTCGACGGCGTCGACATCACCGACATGGCCGCCACTGGCGCCTCGCCCATGTACTACGACTTCGACATGCTGGAAGAAATGCAGGTCACCACGGGCGGCGCCGACGTCACCCAGCAGACCGGCGGCGTCGGCATCAACCTGGTGACCAAGAGCGGGACGGATCGCTTCAAGGGTTCGGGCCGTTACCTGCTCACCGACGACAAGTTCGTCGACGACAACATCACGCCGGAGTTAAAGGCGCAGGGCGCCGGTGCGGGCGCGCCCATCCAGAACATCAAGGACTACGGCTTCGACGTCGGCGGCCCGATCGTCAAGGGCAAGCTGTGGTATTGGGGCAGTTACGGCACGCAGGACATCAAGGTCGGCGTGGTGGGCTTCTATAATCAGACACCCGAGTGCCGTCCCGGCGGCGTCGCGATCAACCCACGCACGGCCGACACGGCGCTGCTGCGCAGCTGCCTGTCGACTGACCTCACCACCCTGAACAACTACAACTGGAAGTTGAGCTACGTGCCGTTCAAGAACAACCGTCTGAACTTCCAGAACACCTGGGCGGAAAAGGTTCGCAACGCGCGCGACGCGTCAGATACGCGGCCGATCGAGACCACCTACCGCCAGAAAGCTGTGTCGAGCGACTTCGGCCAGTTCGGCTGGCTGACCGGCCCCACGCCCTTCTGGAAGGCCGGCGACCAGCACGTCATCAGTGATCGCTGGCTGCTCGACGTCATGTGGTCGCACGTCGGCAACAACTTCGTGCTCGACTTCAATCAAGACGAACTGCGCGACGTCCAGGCGCGTTTCGAGACCAGCACGGGTATTTGGGGTCGCTCGTTCCAGGCGTCGACGTTCCTGCGCCCGACCAACAGCCTCGACGTCACCAGCAGCTACTTCCTGCCCAACAGCATGGGCGGCGACCACGCATTCAAGGTCGGCTACCGCTGGCGCTCGGCGCACTCCACCAGCCTCAACCACCACGGCGGGTTCGTTGACGCACGCTTCACGAACGGCGTCGCCAACTCGGCTGACATCTGGCGCGACGGCAACTCGGAGTCGCACCTCAGTACCATGGCCTTCTACGCCGCCGACACCTTCACGAAGAACAAGCTGACGATCAACCTCGGCTTCCGCGTCGACCGCCAGGACGACACGGCGGTCGCCGCCCCGGTGCCGGCCAACTCGCTGTTCCCGACGTTGATGCCTGCCGTTGACTTCAAGGGCGCGGATGCCGGCGTCGTGTGGACAGACTTCTCGCCGCGCATCGGCGTCACCTATGACCTCACGGGCAACGGCCGCAACGTCATCTCGACGTCCTATGCCACCTACTACGGCCAGATGGGGCCAGGACAGTTGTCGAACCAGCTCGCCGCCACCGGTGCGGTGGTTGTCCGCTACCCGTGGGCCGACACCAACGGCGACACGTTCGTGCAGGCCTCGGAGGTCAACACGACCGTGCCGTTCCTGGCCAAGAGCGCCGCCTACGATCCGGCCAACCCGACGGCCACCGCGTCGCCGATTCGGGTTGACCCGAACATCAAGAACGACCGCACGCGCGAGTTCATCGTCGGCTTCGACCGCCAGCTCGGGCCGCAGATGGCCGTAGGCGGCAGCTACGTCTGGCGCAAGTACGATCAGTTCTCTTGGACCGATCGCGACAACTTCACGAGCGCCAACTACGTCGCGGTACCGTTCCAGCCGACCGGCTGCCCGGCAGGCGCGCGCTGCGAGGCCGTGACCTACTACCAGCCGAACGTGCTGATTCCGTCGCCCGGGATGGTCACGAACCAGCCCGATCGGTATCGTGACTTCAACGGCTTCGAGCTGACTTTCCAGAAGCGCCCGTCGAACAACTGGTCGGCCAGCGCCAGCGCCGCCTACAACAATGCCATCGATTACTGGGATTCGGCGAATGCCTACGAGGATCCGACCAACATCGACAAGCTGAACGGCTTCCAGTACGCGCCGGAATCAGGCGGCAGCGGCATCGGTGGCATCTTCACCAACGCGAAGTGGCTGGTCAAGGTCAACGGTCGCTACACCGCGCCCTGGGGCATCAACATCGCGGCCAACTACCAGGCGCGTCAGGGCTATCCCTACCTGCAGACCATCCTGTCGCCGGCGCGGGCCAACGGTGCGGGCCAGGTGCAGGCGCAGCTCGATCCGCTTGGCGAGCTCCGCCTGGGCAACCTCCACACGGTGGACGCGCGCATCGACAGAACGTTCCGCTTCGGCTCCGTCACCCTGGTGCCGGCGTTCGATGTGTTCAACCTGACCAACACCAACACGGTGCAGGCGGTGAACCGCAACCAGGCGGCGGCCAACGCCAACCAGATCAGCGGCATCATTGCGTCGCGGGTCGCCCGCTTCGGCATCAACGTCCGTTGGTAGCAGCGGCGTAACACTCGAAAGGCCGGTGGGAGCGAATCCCACCGGCCTTTTTTTGTACGCCGCTGCCCGAGGGCGCGAGCCTGACGAGACGCGAAACGTCGAGCCCTACGCGCAGCGCAGCCGCGCCACCCGTAGCGCCGTGCTTGACACCGCCGTCATACGGGCGTCTCACTGTGGTCTCCACGTGACGTCACCAGCGGAGGTGAATGCTCGTCAGCCTGCCGGGTTCGCGTGGCCGGGCGCCTTCAAAAGCAGAAATCCCAAAGGTGGGACGGTGAGACTAATTGAATAACGATGGTTGTGCGTGGCGATGTCCTCGGCCCCAACACCCCCCTCATTGCCCATGTTGCTGCCGCCATACGCCTCGGCGTCGCTATTGAGCAACTCGCGATAGCGGCCGGCGGCCGGCACGCCAAGCCGGTAGTCGCGCCTGGGCACGGGCGTGAAATTGACGATGGCGATGAGACTTGCACCTGATTGGCTTGCGGCGTGCCGGCTGAACGCGATGACGCTGCGCTCCGCATCATCGCAATCGATCCACGAGAACCCCTCGGGCTCGTGGTCGGCTTGCCATAGTGCGGGCTCTTCGCGATAGACGCGATTGAGATCGCGCACCCAGCGCTGCAAACCGGCGTGACGCGGGTCGCCCAGCACTTCCCAATCCAGCTGCCCGTCGTGGTTCCACTCGCGCCACTGGCCGATCTCGCCGCCCATGAACATCAGCTTCTTGCCCGGATGCGCGTACATGTAACCGTACAGCGATCGTAGACCGGCGTGCTTCTGCCACACGTCGCCCGGCATCTTGTCGAGCATCGACTTCTTGCCGTGCACCACTTCGTCGTGCGAGAACGGCAGCATGAAGCGCTCGCTGTAGGCGTAGACCATCGAGAAGGTGATCTTGTTGTGATGCCACTTGCGGTGGACCGGCTGTTGCTTGGTGTAGTCGAGCATGTCGTGCATCCAGCCCATGTTCCACTTGTAGGTGAAGCCCAGTCCGCCATCGGTGATGGCGTGCGATACGCCAGAAAACGACGTCGATTCTTCGGCGCAGACGACCGCGCCCGGGCATTCATGGGCGACCAGCTGATTCAGGTGCTTGACGAACTCAATGGCTTCGAGATTCTCGCGGCCGCCGAACTGGTTGGCAATCCACTGGCCCTCGTCACGCGAGTAGTCGAGATACAGCATCGCCGACACGGCGTCGACGCGCAGGCCATCAATGTGAAACTCGCGCAGCCAGAACAGCGCGTTGCTCAACAGAAACGCGCGCACTTCGTGGCGGCCGTAGTTGAAGACCAGCGTGCCCCAATCCTGGTGCTCGCCCTGGCGCGGGTCGGCGTGCTCGTATAGTGCCGTGCCATCGAAGCGCGCCAGGCCATGCTGGTCCTTGGGGAAATGTCCGGGCACCCAATCGAGCAGCACACCGATGCCGGCAGCATGAAAGGCGTTGACGAGCGCCTTGAAATCGTCGGGCGTGCCAAACCGGCTGGTCGGCGCGAAGAAGCCAATCACCTGGTAGCCCCACGAGCCCGTGAAGGGGTGCTCCATGATCGGCAACAGCTCGACGTGCGTATAGCCCATCTGCTGGACGTATGGGACCAGGAGCTCACCGATCTCGTAATAGGTCAAGAGCTGTCCGTTGGCGGCGCGTTGCCAGCTGCCGAGGTGCACCTCGTACACCGACATCGGCTTGCGCAACCACTGGCCACTGCGGCTGCGCTCGGCCATCCAGTCGCCGTCGGTCCACTGGTACGGGTCGTCGTGCCAGACGATGGCGGCGGTTTGGGGCGGGAGTTCGAATCGCCGGCCGCACGGATCGGACTTGAGCACGGCCTGGCCGTTCGGACCAATCACCTCGAACTTGTAGCGATCGCCCTGGCCAAGGTCGGGCATGAAGATCTCCCAGTAACCGGCCGGGCGAATGGCGCGCATCGGATGCACGCGACCGTCCCACCCGTTGAAGTCGCCGACCACGCTGACGCGTTGCGCGTTAGGTGCCCACACGGCGAAGTGCACGCCGCGGCGAATGCCATGGGTGATGGCGCGCGCGCCAAGGCGATCGTAGACCCGGTAGTGCGTGCCCTCGCCCAGCAAGTGCAGATCGAACTCCGTCAGCACGGGTCCGTAGCGATAGGCATCATCCGTCTCGCTGGACGAACCATCAGACCAGGTCAAGCGGAGGCGGTAGTCGAACTCGTCGCGCCGTTCGTTGGACACGACGCCTTCGAACAGGCCTTCGGGATGAATGCGGGTAAGGACCAGGCCGTCGGGCTGGCCGAACGGAATGATCTCGACGCTGCGGACATGAGGTCGGAAGACACGGATGGCGACGCCGCCATCGACGTCATGCGGACCGAGCACCGCGAACGGATCAGCGTGCATGCCGCGCGCGATGGCGTCGATTGTTGCGCGCGCCAGCGGCGGGGCCATATCCGTATGCTACTCTGCGGGCCGTACAAACTGTGGGGACAAGCCTTCAGGTTTGTCCGAGGACCCTATGAACCGCCGCCGGTGCGAGCAACAGAGTGGCCGTGAACAGAATTCGCATGGCCGCATTATCGTCGCACCTGAGCACCTGGGCACCTGGGCACCAACCCCTTAGGCACCCCAGGCACTTTGCTTGTTATGATTAAGGCATGACTACCGCGACATTCGACACTTCCGAAGGCACTTTCAAGGTCAAGCTCTACGACGACAAGGCGCCAAAGACCGTCGCCAACTTCGTCGGCTTGGCCACCGGCACGCAGGAATGGACCGACCCCAAGACCAACCAGAAGGTCAGCCGGCCGTTCTATGACGGCCTGATCTTCCACCGCGTGATCGACGGCTTCATGATCCAGGGCGGCTGCCCGATGGGCAACGGCATGGGCGGTCCCGGCTACAAGTTCGCGGACGAGTTCGGTCCCGGGCTGAAACACACCAACGATGGCCTGCTCTCGATGGCCAACTCCGGGCCCAACACCAACGGCAGCCAGTTCTTCATCACCCTGGCGCCCACGCCGTGGCTCGACAACAAGCACGCCATTTTCGGCGAGGTCACCGAAGGCATCGACATCGTCCGCGCCATCGGCAAGGTCAAGACCGGCTCGCAGGATCGTCCGGCCAAGGAAATTGTCGTCAAGTCGGTGACGGTCGAGAAGAGCTAGGCTGGCCCACGCGCTGGTCAGTCACATCTACGTGCAGCTGTCGAACTACCTGCTGCTACGCGAGTATTACGACGACGACCTCGGCGTCCTCATACCTGAAGTAGCTACTTCTTCTTGGTCTCATCAGCCGCGGGAAGCTGTGGCAGGCCGCTTGAGGCCGGCGGCGCCAGCAGCCCTTGCTGCGTATAAATCATCAGCTTCTCGCGCGTGTCGGCGATGTCGAGGTTGCGCATCGTCAACTGGCCAATGCGATCCTGCGGCGTGAAGAACACCTCTTCACCCTTCTCCATCGTCAAGCGCTCCGGCTTGTAGGTCAGGTGCGGGCTCGAGGTGTCGAGAATCGTATAGTCATTGCCGCGGCGCAGTTCCACCGTGACCTCGCCGGTGACGGGACGTGCCACCCAGCGCTGCGCGCTCTCGCGCAGCATCAGCGTCTGCGGATCGAACCAGCGACCCTGGTAAAGTAAACGGCCCAGGCGGCGGCCGTGGTTGCGGTACTGCTCGATGGTGTCTTCGTTGTGGATGCCGGTGATCAGGCGTTCGTAAGCAATGAACAACAACGCCAGGCCCGGGGCCTCGTAAATGCCGCGGCTCTTGGCTTCGATGATGCGGTTCTCGATCTGATCGCTCATGCCCAGGCCGTGCCGGCCGCCAATGGCGTTGGCCGCCATGAACATGTCGAGTGCGGTCGCGAAGGTCTGGCCGTTCAAGGCCACCGGATGGCCTTCCTCAAACCGGATGGTCACCGTCTCCGCCTTCACCGCGACGTCATCACGCCAGAACGCCACGCCCATGATCGGCTGAACGATGGTGATGCCCTGGTTGAGGAACTCCAGATCCTTGGCTTCGTGCGTGGCGCCGAGAATGTTCGAGTCGGTCGAGTAGGCCTTCTCGACGCTCATCTTGTACTGGAAGCCGTGCCGGATCATGTACTCCGACATCTCCTTGCGGCCGCCGAGCTCGTCGATGAACTGCTGGTCGAGCCACGGCTTGTAGATGCGCAGGCTCGGGTTGGCGAGCAGCCCGTAGCGGTAGAACCGTTCGATGTCGTTGCCCTTGTAGGTACTGCCGTCGCCCCAGATGTTGACGTTGTCCTCGCGCATGGCGGCGACCAGCATGGTGCCGGTCACGGCGCGACCCAGGGGCGTGGTGTTGAAGTAGGTCTGTCCCGCCGTGGTGATGTGGAAAGCGCCACACTGCAGTGCGGCCATGCCCTCGGCCACCAGTTGTTCGCGGCACTCGATCAGGCGCGCCTTCTCGGCGCCGTAGCTCATGGCCTTGCGCGGAATCTCGTCGTAGTCGGCCTCGTCTGGCTGACCGAGGTTCGCCGTATACGCAAACGGCACGGCGCCTTTCGCGCGCATCCAGTGCAATGCGGCGCTGGTATCAAGACCACCTGAAAACGCGATGCCGACGTTTTCGCCGACGGGAAGGCTCTGAAGGATGCTGGGCATGTCTGCCCTGCAATCTTAATTCAGGAAGCGCGCAATCTCCTCGATCACCCGCGGCTGACGCTAGCGGTAATCGTCGCGGGTCGGCGCGAAGACATCGAGCACGCGGCAATCGGTGATGCCGCGGCCGGAATGCCGGGCCTCCGGCGGGATGACATAGACCGCACCCGGGGTCAGACGGTGGGTCGTCCCCTGCACGGTCAGTTCCAGCTCCCCTTCGATCACGCTGACAATCTGCTCATGCGGATGCTGGTGCTCGGGAAACGACGCGCCGGCATCGACTTCGACCCACGAATGCGTCTGGCGATCAGTATGGATGAGCCGCGCGCGGAGGCCGGGGAAGATCTCGCGCACGGGCAGGGTGCTGACGGTGATGAACGGCATCCCGATACGCTACCTCAGTAACGCCCTCATCAAGGGGTCCCGGGTCATCACGGCGCGGGCGTAGCCGCAGATCGGCACGATCCTCAGGTCGCCCGCTCGCGCCCAGTCAACCGCGGCCTGCACCAGCTCGCGGCCGAGACCCGAGCCGCGCAGTTCAGGCGCGACCTCGACGTAGTCGATGCGCATCACGCCGGCTTCCGGAACCGCATAGTCGAGAGATCCCATCCGCGCGCCATTGATGTGCAAGACAAACTCCTGCGCATCCTTGTTCGCTTCACGCGTGATGGTGACGTTGGCCCCAGCAGCCATCAGGGGGTGACCGTCACGGTGACGTGGCCGTCCGCCATCAAAGCGCCATCGTCGGCGCGGGCGCGCAGCACGTAGACACCGGGCGCCCCGAAGGTGACCTGCACCGACACCTGGCCGTTAGCCGGCATGGCCGGTGGCGCCCAGACCGGTGCCCACGGCGAGTTGGCGCCTGCCCGCGTGTCTTCCCACGACATCACCTGTTCGGGTGCGAAGGTCACCGAGCCCGGACCGCGATAGACGAACCACGACACATGCAGGCCGACGTTCTTGCCCACCGTCACGCGCGCCGGCGGCAGCGTCGCGCGGTTGACGCGAATCGGCGCCTGCGAGTCGGGCGAGGTGTCGGCGCCGACGTCGCGGCGCGAACCGGTGTTGGCGACGGCCGCGCCCGACAGGCCCGAGGAGCGCCGCTTCGGGATGCCGTCGTCACCGACTTCGACAATCAGCGTCACCGGTTGCCCAACCTTGGCGTCGAGGGCCTTGCGGCCCTGCACCTCCACCGTGGGTGGCTTGTTCGCGCGAATCTCCGGACTGCTCGTCCCCGCGCCCAGCGCGCCGGTTTCCGACGCGCGCACCACGTCGTCAATCTGGTAGTCGAGCCGCAGGCTGGCATAGGCCTTCTCGGTCTTGCCCTGCGTCGTCAGCGTCCAGACCAACTCGTCCTTCTCGGTGAAGCCTTTCGGTACCGGCACGCGAAACACGAAGCGGTTACGCCGGGGCAGAAAGCGGGTGGGCTGGCCCTGGTCGGCGCCACCGATGCTGAGGCCGTTGGCGGGACCGGCCGCCACGTCGACCTCTTCTTCCCAATTCCGGTTCATGTAGCCGAACACGAAGTAGGTCACGCCGTCCGCGCCCACTTCCCAGCCTTCGTACGCCGGCGACACGTTCTGGCCGCGCGAATACGACAGCGACTGCGCACTCGCGAGCGATGCCGACAGTAGCACTATCGCGGTAACTGCCTTGGCCCAAGCCCCAGGCCCCAGGCCCCAGGTCCCCGTCACTGCTGCGGCCGCACCACGGCGGCCGGTTGTGGCGCAATGTTGCAGAGCGGACAGCCAATCACCATGCTGTTACGCGTCAGCTTCAACTTCTCGCGCCGCGCCGCCATCTCGGCCTGGAATTGTTCGTCCGTCAAGAACACGCGATTGCCCAGGTCAATGAACATGTTGGCGACCGAGCGGTTGCCAGAGCCCTGCCAGTTGCGCGGATCCGGCACGTTCTTGTTCGACGGCGAATTATCCATGTAGCCGACGATGTGCAGGATGGTGTCCTTGGGCAGCAGCGGCGCCGTGTCGTCGTCGTAGTCGTAGCCGCGCACCCAGTTGTGGTCGTAGCCCACGCAGTTGATGGTCTGGATGTTGTAACCCCAGATCGCTTCGAGGCACATCCGCGCGCCGGGCGCGTGCAGGTGCGGCTCGAACGACAGGATCTTGGTGTTCTCTTTCAGCAGCGCGTAGGCGTGCAGTTGCTGACCGCCCTCCATGGCCTTGATGTCGATGTCGACGCCGTTGCCAAGCGAATACGTCGCGCGACGATACTCCGGCTGGTAGCCCTTGGGCATGAACTTGAACGCGATCTCGAGGTGCGCCTTGGTGTCGCGGCCGTTCGAATGCAGGTGAACCGAGTCGGACACGATGCTCGAGCCAGCCCTCAACAGGCGCGCGGACTTGGCGTCGAAGAAGTCGGCCTCGCGGCCGACTTCGTGCACCGGCCACGAGGTGCTGTCGTCACTGGCCGCAAGTGAATCCGCGGGGGCCGAGTCTTCGCCGAGCACGCGCGTGCTCCAGATCATGTGATGGAACACGAAGCGGCCGCCGACGGTTTCGCGGCCGGTCCCGCCAGACTCGACGTCGTTGACCTCCCTGACCTCCATCGCCGAGACGTAGCGGTCTTCGGTCAGGCCGGTCGGCACGCGCGGGATCTCACCCCACCAGTCGGGCGCGGTGCCCTTAACGAGCATGTCCGTGGTCTTGACCACGAGATCCGGAGTGCCGATCGCCCACTTCGAGTCGTCGGTCCACGTCCGCGACGGCGGCAGGTCGGTGGGGTTGCCGCGCGGAGCGCCGGCATCGGCCCACTTCGCGATCTTGGCGATTTCTTCCGCGCTGAGCGAGGGGTCGTTCTTGAACTTCTGGATGCCGATGTTCTTCTCGACATACCACGGCGGCATCACGCCGGCCTTGGGGCCGATGCCGGTGCGCTGCTTGATAGCGCGCGCCCACGGCCGCGCGTCCTCGTAGGTCCGCAGCGACATCGGCGCCACGCCCTCGGGCCGGTGGCAGTTCTCGCAACTGCGCTGGAGAATCGGCGCAATGTCTCGGGTAAAGGTCACCTCGACCACCGGCACCGATGCCTGGGGTTCGGCGCGCCCGGCCAGAGGCGCCACAACGGCAGCCACAACCGGGGCCAGGAGAACGACGATCCAGAACGGGGTGCGGCGGGTCGGATTCTCCATGCCAAGAGTATGAACCTACCGGGGCCAAGGTGCAAAGGCCGTGCTATCGTCTCGGCATGCGAACGAAATGGCACCTCTCACTCCTCATCCTTCTGGCGGTCCTCGTTGGCGGCATCGCATCAGGTCGCGACGTTGCCAGCGCCCAGGCCAAGCCGGCTGCGCCGCGCTTCCAGGTCGATCCGGATTGGCCGCTCGAACTGCCGAATAACTGGATTCTCGGCTCCGTGACTGGCGTGTTCGTCGACGCCAAGCAGCACGTCTGGGTCACCCACCTGCCCGAGACCCTGACCGAAGAAGAGCTCTATCAGATGCAGAAGCCGCCCATGGGCACCTGCTGCGCGCCGGCGCCCGTCGTCCTCGAGTTCGACGAGAAGGGCAAGCTCGTTCAGGGCTGGGGCGATGCGGCAACCCAGGACGTGTCGCAGTTCCCGAAGAACCCGCACGGCATCTTCGTCGACCACAACGACTTCGTGTGGGTAGGCAGCCACGCCCATCACCGCGTGATGAAGTTCACGCGCGCCGGCAAGCTGGTGTTCACCATCGGCGAGTTCGACAAGGTTGGCGGCAGCGCCGACACCAAGCTGCTCGGCGGCCCCTCGGGCATCTGGGTCGATCCCAAGACCAACGAGGCCTTTATCTCCGACGGCTACCGCAACCGACGGGTGGTCGTGGTCGAGGGCGCCACCGGAAAGTACCTGCGGCACTGGGGCGCCTATGGCAACGTGCCCGACGACACCGAGAAGTTCGATCCCAAGACGATGATGAGCGGCGCACTGCCCAAACAGTTCTCGACTCCGCACGGCATCACCGGGACCAAGGATGGCAAGATCTACGTCGCCGATCGCCGCGGCAACCGCATCCAGGTGTTCGACCAGGCCGGCAAGTTCCTCTCGGAGAAGATCATCGCGCCGGCGACGCTGTCGTCAGGCTCGGCCTTCGTGCTGGTACCGTCGCACGACGCCGCACAGCAGTACCTCTACATGGCCGACGGCACGAATCACAAAGTGTGGATATTGCGCCGCGGTGATCTCGAGGTAATCGGCGAGTTCGGCCGTGGCGGCCGCCAGGTCGGCCAGCTCCTGCGCCCCCACGGCATGAGCATCGACAGCCGGGGCAACCTGTATGTCGGCGAGGCGTCGACAGGGCGCCGCGTGCAGAAGTTCACGCTGCTACCGGGCAAGTAGGCATCACCAGGAGACCAGAAGGTCAAGAGTTTCTCTTGATCTTCTGGTCTCCTGTCATTTCTGCTGCAGCGTCACCAGCACAGCTTCCAGGTCAAACATGTCATGCCCCAGGGCATCGACGGTCACCTGCAGCCCGGGCCGCAACACCGACTGCGGCAGCTTCTTCAGCCCCTGCATCACCTGCATGGTCTCGTTCATGTCGATCTCGTAAGTCGCGCCGTCCACCGCCTTCACGTCGAGCTGGGTGGCGTGGACCGTGACGATCGACCCCACGATCTTGAACTTCTCGTGGCCCGAAATGCCCGTCAGTGCCAGGGCCACCAGCAACACCGTCGCGCATGCCCGTCTCGTCATGTCAGAACCATAACCGCAAACCGGTAACCAGTCGCCACCCGCCGACATCCTCGCCCTGCTCGCGGGCCAGGTCGCCGGTGCCGAACACCTTCCGGTGCCATAGCAGGCCGGCATAGGGCGCCAGCTCGCGGCGGATTTCGTAGCGGAACCGCGCGCCGAACTCGATCGAGCTGAGGCCGGCGCCGACCTGCCGCTCGGGGTCGGACTTCCCGAAGGCGTTCAGCTCGAAGATCGGTTGGACGGCGACGCGATCGTTCAATAACAGGTCGTACTCCACTTCAGCCCTCAACGCAGTCCGCGCTGATTCGCCAAAGTATCCGGTGACTTCGACGTCAAACCACTGCGGCGCCAGACCCTGGAGGCCGATGGCGGCCCAGGTGCGCGCGGGGCCGGGCGTGAAGTCGTGCCTCACGCCGCCGACCACCGTCCACCAGCGCGAGAAGTTACGCCCCAGCAGCAAATGCCCTTCGGCATCGTCGAACGCGCCCTCTTGGTAGTTGGCTTCGGTGCGGACCCAGATGCGGTTAAGGTCGCCACCGACCCAGCCTTTGGCATCCCAAATGGCGCCGCCGCCACTGTCGGACACCTGCCATTCGAGTTGATCGGCCAACACCAAGAAGTGCAGGCCATCGTCGTGAACCGCGTGGCCCTGCAGATCGGGGGGAAACGCCGCCTTGCGCTCTTCTTCCGTGGGCGGCGGCACGGGCGTCGTTTGCGCCACGACCGTTGACGGCACGGTGCACCCGAGCACCAGCAGCGCCACGCGAAGAAGCCTGGTGGCACCCATTATTCCTCCACCCGCACTTCGCGGAACATGCCCGTTTCCATGTGATATAGCAGGTGGCAGTGGTATGCCCACCTGCCCAGGGCATCGGCGCGCACGCGATATGCGCGCTTCGTTCCCGGCGGCATATCGATGGTGTGCTTGCGGACCTGAAAGTTGCCGGCTTCGTCTTCGAGATCGCTCCACATCCCGTGCAGGTGAATGGGGTGCGTCATCATCGTGTCGTTGACCAGCACCACGCGCAGGCGCTCGCCGTAAGTGAGCCGCAGCGGCTCGGCGTCGGCGAACTTCACGCCGTTGAACGACCAGGCGAAGCGTTCCATGTGGCCGGTGAGATGCAGTTCGATCGTGCGGCTGGGCTCGCGGCCATCGGGATCGGCGAACGTGCTCTTCAGGTCGGCGTAGGTCAGCACGCGGCGGCCGTTGTCGCGAAGGCCGATGCCGGGATCATTCAGCCGGGCGGTCGGGGCCATGGTCTGCATGTCCACCAGCGGACTGTTCTCGGTGTCCGGATGCGCCTGGGCGCCACCACCGGCTGACATGTTGTGGCCGGCATGGGGATCAACCGCGGCCGGTGCGGCCGGCATGTTGTGCCCGGCGTGGGGATCGAGCGCGGCCGGTGCGGCCGGCATAGTGTGACCGGCGTGGGGATCAACCGCGGCCGGCGCCGCCATCGCCGCCATGTCGTGGCCTGGCCCGCCGTGGCCCATGTCGGCCATGCTCAGCAGCGGCCGCGGATCGAGCGACGGCACCGGCGCCTGCAGGCCCTCGCGCACGGCCAGGGTGCCGGCCGCGTAGGCGGTGCGATCCATCGCCTGCGCAAAAATCGTGAACGCATCCTGGCCCGTCGGCTCGACGATCACGTCGAAGGTCTCGGCACAGCCGATGCGGAACTCATCAACCGACACCGGATGCACGTATTGACCGTCGGCGGCCACCACGGTCATCTTCAATCCCGGGATGCGGACATCGAAGTAGGTCATCGCCGAGCCGTTGATGACGCGCAGGCGGACGCGCTCGCCCGACTTGAACAGCCCGGTCCAGTTGCCTGCCGGCGTGACGCCGTTCATGAGGTGCGTGTAGGTGTGCCCCGACACGTCGGCCAGGTCGGTGGCCGACATGCGCATCTCGCCCCACGCGAGACGGTCGGCGACCGTGGCCTTGAAGCCGTTCTTCCGGACGTCTTTCAGGAAGTCACCGAAGTTACGGCGATCGCGATTGTAGTAGTCGGCCTGCTTCTTGAGCTTGTCGAACACACGCTTCGGATTTTCGTCGGTCCAGTCGCTGAGCAGCACCACATGTTCGCGGTCATAGCGGAACGGTTCGGGCTCCTGCGGATCGATCACGAGCGGGCCATACAGGCCACGCTGCTCCTGAAAGCCCGAGTGGCTGTGGTACCAGTAGGTGCCGCCCTGGCGCACGGGGAACTTGTAGGTGAAGGTTTGGCTCGGGTGGATGCCGTGAAAGCTCAACCCCGGCACGCCGTCCATGTTGGCCGGCAGGATCATGCCGTGCCAGTGGATCGAGGTGTCTTCCGACAGCGCGTTGGCCACGCGCAGGGTCACCGTGTCGCCCTCGCGCCAGCGCAGCAGCGGCGCCGGGATGCTGCCGTTCACGGTGATGCCGGTGCGCGTCGCGCCGGTGAAGTTGACCGGCGTTTCAGCGATGCGCAGGTCGAACTCGGTGCCACGCAATGTGGCCTGGCTGGCGCGCGAGTCTTGTGCCAACCCACGCATTGGCCACAGGCCAAAGCCGGCGGCGGCGCTGCCGGCGGCCAGTCCTTTTACAAACGTCCGTCGATCGATCATGTACCTGTCTCCTCGCTAGTAGAGGCGGGTCTGCCACCTTCGCGCGGAGCGCTTCGGTGGACGGGTCAGACCCGCCGGTTCCATCGCGAGGGCGATCAGATGCGAAGGACGGAGAGTGCCGCCAGATGCGGCGATTCGTGGCAGAGATGGTGTGGATGGAGGGGAGCACCGGAGGAGGTGAGGTCGCGGGCTGGCGTGATTAACGCTGTGACCAACGGTGCCGCGCCCAGTTCCTGCGCCTTGACCGTCTTGGCGACCGTCAGCCGCGGTTCGGCGACTTCAGGCAGGCACGCATGCGACGCCTCACCGCTGATCGCCGTGGCCGGCGCCGATTCCGTGTGGCACGAGGCCACCTCAGGCGTGGCCAGCTCATCGAGACACTCCAGTCCACACGCGAGCAGCCGGCCCGACGCCAGGAGCATCATGATCACGAGCAGGTGCGAGGTGGAGCGCAGCGACACGATTGTTACGACTATACTAAATTCATGCGGAAACCGCTCAGCGGCCCAATGTTGCCGCAGCGTCATATGCAGTCACTACCCTAGTCAATCTGTCAATTGTATGGAGGGTGTCGTGGCTGCGCCTGTGAAACATTTCCTGATCGCCTCCGACTTCGACCAGACCCTGAGCTTTAACGACTCGGGCCTGGTGCTGAGCGAGCTGCTCGGCGTCGGTGAGTTCCAGAAGAAGGTCGATGGCCTGGCCGCGACCCACCTGGTGCAGCAAGGTGGCGAGCTGGCGTACCTGATCCGTCACGATCCGGAGTTTCGCGGCGTGCGCCGCGAGCATCTGGTCGAGGCCGGACGGCGCGTCCGGATGAAGGGGTCGATCCCCGCGCTGGTGGACTTCCTGCGTCGGGGCATCGACGGCGCGCGATTCACGTTCTGCGTGGTCTCGGCGGCGCCGCGCGAGGTGGTCGAGTCGGCGCTGGCGGGAATCGTGCCGCCGGACCACATCTTTGGCACCGAGTTCGATTACGACGGGCTCTCGGGTGAGGTCCGCGCCATCCGTCGCGTCGTCGCCGGCTATGGGAAGGTCGCGGTGATCGAGCAGCTCGAGAGCCGCCTGCAGATTGCGCCCGACCGCACGATCTACGTCGGCGACGGCAGTTCCGACTTGCACGTGATGCTCCACGTCAACAACCGCGACGGCTTTACGATTGCCGTGTCGAAGAACTGGCAGTTGGCGCGGGTGGCCAAGAGCACGGTTCTCAGCGACAGCGCGTTCAGCATCGTCGTCCCCATGCTCGATCAGATCTTCGATTGGAGCACCGGGGATATTCGGGCATTGTTCGAGTCTCACGACCTTGCGCTCGACGACTGGCAGAAAGACCGGACCGATCGCGTCCGAGTGACGGCCGCACGCCAGGCGCCGTCGCGCCCTGCAGCGTGATCGCAAGCAACATGGCTGAGTACCTCGGGTGGGCGGCCACGGCGGTCTTCGTCAGTTCGTATTTCATGTCGCGTCCGGAAACGATGCGGGGCGTGCAGGTGGTGGGGGCACTGATCTGGATGATGTACGGCGCCGCGATCGGCGCCACGCCGGTCATCGTGGCGAACGTCCTGGTCTGCGCGGCCGCGGCATGGACGATGTTGAAGGTGCGCGCCAAGCCAACTGGAGGTTAGAATCCGGTATTGATGATCCGGAAGACTCGGGTGGAGCTGGCAACCCGCCTCTATATCTGCCTCCTGTTTGTCCTTGCGGCGCCGTTGGCCAGCGACCTGCTCGCGCACGGCGTGGCCGCCAGCGACAAGGACCTGATCACGCAAGGCCGCCAGCTGGCGGTCTTCGTCTACCTTGGCGCGAAGCACATGGTCACCGGATACGACCACCTGCTGTTCCTGTTCGGCGTGATCTTCTTCCTCTACCGCCTGAAGGAAGTCGCCCTCTACGTCACGCTGTTCGCGGTCGGCCACAGCATCACGCTGCTCTACGCGGTGCTGAGCGGCACGCACGTCAACCCGTTCATCATCGACGCCATCATCGGATGGTCGGTGGCCTACAAGGCACTCGACAACATGGGCGGGTTCCAGTGCCTGTTGGGCGTTCAGCCCGACACCAGGTTGGCAGTGTGGATCTTCGGCCTGTTCCACGGCTTGGGCCTCGGCACCAAGCTGCAGGACTTCTCGCTCTCGACCGAGGGACTCGTGCCGAACATCCTGGCCTTCAATGTCGGCGTCGAGTTGGGCCAGGTGCTCGGCCTCAGCGCCATCCTGATCGCCATGGGCTTCTGGCGCCGCTCGCAAGGCTTTCACCGGCACGCCTTCGCCGCCAACGTCATCGTGATGACCTGCGGCTTCATTCTCGTCGGTTATCAACTCGTCGGCTACGTCACCCAGTAGGGCCACCAATGTCACCGCTGACGCAGACTGGAAACGCATGACCACGTCCGAAGTGCCACCCCTGCCGTCAATCGAGCAACTGATCCGCGCGATCGGCGTCGCCGTCGTGATCGCCGGCATCATTCTGGTCACGGCCGTGTTGCCCGCCGAGTACGGGATCGACCCCTCGGGGATCGGCCGGGCCATCGGCCTGCTGAGGCCGCCGGCCTCGGCGGTGGACATGTCCATTCCAGTCACGGCTGAAGCCGCGGCCACGGTCACGACACATGACGCGGCCTATCGCAGCGACGAGATGACCTTGACGCTGAAGCCGGGCGAGGGCGCCGAGATCAAGGCGACGATGACCAAGGGCGGCAGCTACGTGTTCAGTTGGACCGTCGAAGGCGGGACGGTCGAGTTCGACATGCACGGCGAGCACACCGACGGCACCGGCGGCGAGGCCAGCTACGCGAAGGGTGAAGACGCCGCGAGCCTCCACGGCACCTTCCACGCGCCATTCGACGGCCGACACGGCTGGTTCTGGCAGAACCTCACGTGGGAGCCAGTGACCATCAAGCTGAAGACCAGCGGCTTCTACAGCAAGATCGAGAAGCTCTAGGGACGGTCGGGGCGCGCGTTCAAGCGGGTACTGGACGCGGAACTCGAAGAGTTCCGGACCGTTCTCGGCCAAAGTGGACCACGTTCTGGAACGTCTGCGGCGCGGCCGACGGACTGCCGGCCCTAGTCTTCCTTCCACGGATTGTTCGCGAACACGGCCAGTTCCGTCCACAGCACGCGGCGCGGCATGTTCAGGCCTGCCATGATCGTCGCCGCGATGTCGCTGGCATAGAGCTTGTTGGGATTGTTGCGGCCGGTCTTGCCCATCCAGTTGGTCTGCACCTCGGACGGACAAATGCAGACCACCCTGATGCCATGCGGCCGTAGCTCGGCCTGCCAGCACTGGCTGATGCCGCGCACCGCCCACTTGCTGCCCGAGTACGCCGTGCCACCCTTGGCGCCCTTCGTGCCCGAGGTCGAGGCCAGGTTGACGATGTCGCCGCTGCCTTGCGCCTTCATCAGCGGCGCGACCCGATTGGTGAGGTCGACCATGCCGAACACGTTGATGCCGAACAACTGGCGCATGGCATTGATGTCGAGCGCGCCGATCTCCGCGTTGTAGCCGGTACCGGCGTTGTTGATCAGCACGTCGATGCCGCCCATCACGCTGACGCACGCCTCGACCGTGCGCGCGTTGTCGGCGTCGATGGCGACATCGGCCGTGATGCCATGAGCGCCGGTCGCCTTGGCCACCGTGCCAATTTCCGCATTCTTGCGGCCGGTAAACACGACCTGGTGTCCTGCGGCGCGAGCCTCAACGACGATGGCGGCGCCAATACCCTGGCTGCCGCCGGTGACGAGAAAGCGTTGGGTCTGCATGGCCTCATTATGCGCATGTTTGGCGTATCCTCAGAACACATCATGCCCATCACGCTCACCGTCAACGGCAAGGCCCACACGCTCGACGTCGAGCCGGAGATGCCCCTGCTGTGGGCCCTGCGCGAAACCATTGGCCTGACCGGCACCAAGTTCGGTTGCGGCATTGCCGCCTGCGGGGTGTGCACGGTCCATCTGGATGGCCGGCCGGTGCGCTCGTGTGTGCTGCCGATTTCGGCCGCCGATGGCAAGACCGTGACCACCATTGAAGGGCTGGCGCCTGACGGCGTGCTCAGCAAGGTGCAGCAGGCCTGGATCGCGCATCAAGTGCCGCAATGCGGCTATTGCCAGTCGGGCATGATCATGGCAGTCGCCGCATTGCTGGCGGCGACGCCCAAGCCGACCGACGCCGACATCGATGCCGGGCTCACCAACATCTGCCGATGCGGAACGTTTGCGCGCGTGCGAGCGGCCATCCACGACGTCGCGAACAGCACCGACGGGAGCGCGTCATGAACAAGTGGTCACGCCGCGCGTTCATCGGCGCCGGCACGGTCGCCGGCGGCGGCTTCTTGCTGGGCGTCGCCGGCTTCACTTTTGCGCCCAGCCGCCACTCGCTGGTCTCGGCCGATGCCGCCGCCAAAGGCCAGCTCACCACCTGGATCACGATCACCCCTGACAACATGATCGACATCCTGATCCCGCATTGCGAAATGGGACAGGGCGCGTCGACGGCGCTCGCCATGATGGCGGCCGAGGAACTGGAAGCGGATTGGTCGCTGGTGCGCGTGCAGGAGGCGCCGGCCGAGGATGCGTACGCCAACGGCTACATCATCCGCGCCATGGGTGGCGGCTACGTGCCGGCCATGCTCGGGCGCGGTGTCGACTACGGCGCCTACAAGGCCATGGAATGGATTGGCCTCATGGTGACGGGTGGCTCCACCTCGGTTCGGGGCACCGGCGAGTGGGGCATGCGCGTGGCCGGCGCCGCAGCGAAGGAAATGCTCGTGGCCGCGGCAGCGAAACAGTGGAACGTGCCGGCGTCCGAGTGCGTGGCCAAGAGTTCGCGCATCACTCATGCGGCATCGGGCAAGAGCGCTACCTACGGTGAACTCGCACCTGCCGCCGCGACCGAATCAGTTCCCACCAGTCCGACACTCAAGAACCCAGACACCTTCACGATTCGTCGTACTTCAGCGCAGCGCCTCGACCTTCCATCCAAGGTGGATGGCAGCGCGGTCTACGCCATCGACTTCACTATGCCGGGCATGCTGTACGCCGCGCTGGCGATCGCACCGGTGCAAGGCGGCAAGCTGGTCGCGGTGGACACCGCACCGGCGGACGCGATGCCGGGGGTCAAGAAAGTCGTGAAGCTGGATGAAGCGGTCGCGGTGGTGGCTGACAGCTTCTGGCGCGCGCGTCGCGCGCTGGCCGCGCTCAAGCCCGAGTTCAGCGATGCCGGCCACGGCGCGGTCTCGACCGATTCGATCTTCGCGGCGTTCGACCAGGCCCTCGGCCCGGCGCCAGCGGTGCCGAAGAACGCGGCCAGGACCATCACCGCCGACTACCGCGCGCCGTTCCTGGCGCACGCGACGATGGAGCCGATGGTCTGCACGGCGAGGGTTGAAGGCGCCGGCGCCGAGACGCTGGCCGAGGTGTGGGCCGGGGTGCAGGATCCCCTGAACGCGCGCAGCGTCGCCGCCAAGGCGCTCGGCACCGACGTGCATAACGTGCGGCTCACCAACTTCATGCTCGGCGGCGGCTTCGGCCGGCGCCTGCCGTTCACTTTCGACTACGTTGACCTGGGCGTGCGCGTCGCCAAGGCGATGTCGCCGATACCGGTCAAGACGATCTGGACCCGCGAGAACGACCTTCAGCACGACTACTACCGCGGGGCGGCGCTGTCGCGTCACGCCGGCGCGCTTGATGCCAACGGCACGCCTCTCGCCGCGCACTCCAACTACACCGGCGGCGGTAACGACGAGGCGGTGTTCATGCCCTACAAGATCGCCGAGATGGCGGCTGAGGGAAAGAAGGCTCCCCACGCGATCAGGGAGGGCCAGTGGCGCTCGGTGCTCAACTCGCAGCACGGCTTCTTCAAGGAATCGTTCATCGACGAAATGGCGCACGCCGCCGGCAAGGATCCGTTCGAGTTCCGCCGCGGACTGGTGACCGAACAGCCGCGCTTCAAGGCCGCGCTCGAGAAGGCCGCCAGCATGTCGGGTTGGGGCACGCCGCTGCCGCCCGGTGAGGGGCGAGGTATTGCCGTGTGCGACAGCTTCGGCACTATCTGCGCGGAAGTCGTGCACGTCGCGGTCTCACCCGAAGGGCAACTGAAGGTGCTGAACGTTTACGCCGCCATCGACTGCGGCGACGTCATCAACCTGGACGGCGCCACGGCGCAGGCCGAGGGCGGGATCATCTTCGCGCTGTCGGCCGCCCTGCTGAGCGAGATCACCATCGACAAGGGACAGGTGGTCCAGACGAATTTCCGCGACTACCCGATGATCCACATCGCCGATGCCCCGAAGATCACCACGGCGTTCATCCGTTCCGATGCGCCGCTCGGCGGCCTTGGCGAACCGCCGGTGCCGCCGCTGGCGCCGGCCCTGTGCAACGCCATCTTCGCCGCGACCGGCGTGCGCGTGCGCGAGTTGCCAATCAGGAAGACGTCGCTGAAGAAGGCGTAACAACCATGAGCACACCAAGTTCCTGTGCGAGTGTTCCTGCCCTGACCCGCCGCCGGCCCGAGGCCGCGTGCGCGGTAGTGCTACCGTTAAGGGATGCGCACCCCGATTCTTGCCCTTGTCCTGTGCCTGACGGCCCTGCCCGCCACGGCTCAGCGCCTGCCGGGCACCGTCGTCCCCGAGCGCTACACGCTATGGTTTGCGCCGGACCTCGATCAAGAAACGTTCCGCGGCCGCGAGTCGATTGCCGTGTCGCTGTCGGCGCCAGCCACCACGATCACCCTGCATGCCGCTGAGATCACGTTTGGCGAGGTGACCATCGAGGATGCCGGCGGCTCGCAGCCGGCGACGGTCACGCTCAACGAGGCGACCGAGACGGCCACGCTGACCGTGCCCCGCGCGATTGCCCGCGGGCGCGCCTTGATCCGCATCACCTACACCGGCATCCTCAACGACAAGCTGCGCGGCTTCTACCTGAGCAAGGCCAACGGCCGCAAGTACGCGGTCAGCCAGATGGAAGCCACCGATGCGCGGCGCGCGTTCCCGTCGTTCGACGAGCCCGCCTTCAAGGCGACCTTCGACATCACGCTGATGATCGACGCCGCCGACACGGCAATCTCCAATGGCCGGCAGGTGTCAGACACGCCGGGACCGGAGTCTGGCAAGCGCACCATCGTGTTTGCGCCGACGCCGAAGATGTCGAGTTACCTGGTGGCGTTGCTGGTCGGTGACTTCGTCTGCCGGTCAGGCCGTTCGGGTGCGACGCCCATTCGTGTCTGCTCGACGCCCGACAAGCAGGGTTTGACCGCCTTCGCGCTGTCAGCAGCGGAACAACAGGTCGCCTTCTTCAACAACTACTTCGGCATTCCCTACCCCTACGAGAAACTCGACATCATCGGCGTGCCCGACTTCGCCGCCGGCGCCATGGAAAACGCCGGCGCCGTCACCTTTCGCGAACGGATGCTGCTGGTCGATGAAGCCACCGCCTCGGTGGCAGTGCGCAAGAGCGTCGCCTCGGTGATTTCGCACGAGCTCGCGCACCAGTGGTTTGGCAACCTGGTGACCATGAAGTGGTGGGACGACATCTGGCTGAACGAAGGGTTCGCGACCTGGGCCGCCAACAAGCCGCTCGCCGTGTGGAAGCCGGAATGGAAGATGGACGCCAACGCCGCGTCGGAAACGCAGGCCGCGCTCGGCCTCGACGCGCTGCGCTCGACCCGCGCCATCCACACCCAGGTGGAGACGCCGGCGCAGATCAACGAAGTGTTCGATCCGATCGCCTATGAGAAGACCGGCGGCGTGTTGGGCATGATCGAGGCGTATGTCGGCCCCGAGCCGTTTCGCAAGGGCGTCGCGTCGTACCTGTCGAAGTACTCGCTCGGCAACGCCGCCGGCGAGGACTTCTGGACCGAAGTCACGCGCGTCACCGAGAAGCCGGTCAATCGCATCATGAAGAGTTTTGTCGAGCAGCCGGGTGCGCCCATGCTGTCGGTGCAGACCACGTGCGTGGCCGGTGACACCGAGGTGTCGCTCAAGCAGCAGCGCTTCGTCGGCGCGCCCGGCGCCCCGGCGGCGGCGCCGCAAACCTGGACGCTGCCGGTGTGCGTCAAGACCGCGACGGGACCGGCGACCTGCACCATCGTGACGCAAGCCGAGCAAACCATTCGCGCGCCTGGATGCGGCGCCGCGATGGTCAACGCCGATGCCCGCGGCTACTACTTCACCGAGTACGAACCCGCCGCCGTCGCCGCGCTCGCCACGCGGACGCCGCCGCTGACCGCGGTCGAGCGCATCAGCCTGCTCGGCGATGAATGGCGCATGGTGCGGGCCGGACGCCACGACATCGGGGTGTTTCTCGATCTCGCGGCAGCGTTCGCGACGGACCACACACCGGAAGTGCTGGCGGCGTTCGCCGGCCGCCTGGGCTCGGTCGCCGGCGACATCGCCGACACCACCGAGCGCCCCGCCTTTCAGGCGTGGGTCCAGGCCCGACTGCGCCCGGCCCTCGATGCCATCGGCCTGACCGACGGCCTGAAGGATTCAGACGAGGTCAACAGCCGGCGCGGCAGGTTGCTGCAGTTACTGAGCGGCGATCCCGCCGTGCAGCAGCGCGCCCGCGAACTGGCCGAGGCCTACATGGCCAGGCCCTCGTCACTGTCGCCGACGCTGGTGTCGCCGGTGCTGCAAGTGGCCGCCGCCGGTGGCGATGCCGCACTTTATGATCGGTATGTCGCGCGCATGACCGCCTCCTCCGCGGCGCCGGAAGAGTTCTACCGCTACTTCAACACCCTGGCGTCGTTCCGCGACCCGGCGTTGGTGAAGCGCACGCAGCAGTTCGCGCTGTCGCCGCAGGCGCGGTCGCAGGACGCGCCCCAGTTGTTCGCGCAGTTCCTGGGTTCGCCGGCCACGCAGGACGGCACGTGGGCTCTCGTCAAGGCCGAGTGGCCGGCACTCACCGCCAAGTTCGGCACCTTCCAGGGCCTCCCGAACATCGTCGGCGCCCTCGGCGCGTTCTGTTCGGCCGAGCACGCGGCAGACATCAAGGCGTTCTTCGAGGCGCATCCAGTGCCGCAAGCCGCGCGGGCGCTGCAGCAGTCGCTCGAGCGCATCGCGACCTGCGCCACGGTCAAGACGCGGCAGTCGCCGGCGTTCGGCAAGTGGCTGGCGGCGCGCTGAGCGTCACTTGAACACCCCTTGCGGCGCATGGGGGTTCTCGGCTCTACTTACGGTTCGGAACTAAAGGAGCTGCCATGTCAGTCAGAAAAGCGACACTGTCACGAATTCTCGGATCTGCCCTCGCCGTCGGCGCCGCCATCACCTGGACGACATGGGACACCAATTCCACCGCGCGTGCCCAGGCCAAGCCGGCCGCGCGGGCCGCAGTCGGCAATGTCATCTCGGGCGAAGGACTGCCCAACCCGGCGCCGAAGGTCACCCAGAACTGGGGCGAGCTGCCGGCCGGCCGGACGTGGGGTACCTCGGCGGGCATCGACATCGATCCGAAAGACGGCCATGTGTGGGCCTACGAGCGTTGCGGCGCCGGCACGGCCGGTGGCGGGCCGGTGGATTGCGACAACAACCCGGTCGATCCGGTGTTCAAATTTGATCGCCGCACGGGCAAGGTGCTCGCCAACATCGGCAAGGGCGTGATGGTGACGCCACACGGCATCCACCTGGATAAGGACGGCAACGTGTGGATCGCCGACTTCGCCAATAACAAAGAAGGCACCAAGGGCCAGCAGGTCCACAAGTTCAGCCCCAAGGGCGACAAGCTCTTGAGCCTGGGCATCGCCGGCAAGCCGGGCAACGCCGACGGCCAGTTCAACCAGCCGAACGACGTGGTGACCGGACCCGACGGCAGCATCTACGTCTCGGATGGACACGACGGCCAGGGCATGATCACAGCCGCGGCCCTCGCCGAGGGCCTGAAGCGCGGCGCGACGGCTCGCATCAGCAAGTTCACGGCCGACGGCAAGTTCATCAAGTCGTGGGGCAAGCTCGGTACCCGACACGGTGAGTTCCGTACGCCACATGCGATGGTGTTCGACGCGAAGGGGCGTCTGTGGGTAGCGGATCGCGGCAACCATCGGCTGGAGATTTTCGACCAGCAGGGCAACTACCTCGAGTCACGCTACATCTACGGCCGCATCAGCGGCATGTTCATCAAGGGCGACACGATGTATGCGATCGACTCGGAGTCGAGTCCGCTGAACCACACGGGCTGGCGCAACGGCGTGCGCATTGGTCACATCGACGAAGACCGCGTCACCGCATTCATCGGCCCGTTCGAGCGCGAGGATCGCGGCTACCAGGGCACGGCCGGAGAAGGCGTGGCGGTCGACGCCGACGGCAACGTCTACGCGGCGGAAGGGCCGAACTCGATCCGCCAGGCGGGCGGCGCGTTTACCAAGTACTCCGTGAAGTGATTCGGCGGCCATCACCATGACCACGAGCAATCCCCTTGGTGGCGGCCGACTGAAATGACCATCAAGCCACATGCGCTGATCTTGTGTTCGGCCGGACTGCTGGCCATTTCGCTGTCAGTGCAGGTCTCGACGCAGGCACCCGTCGCTCAAGCCAGTGCCATACCGCAGACCGGCGATCGGGCGTATGTCGGGTCGCAAACCTGCCGGCGCTGCCACACCGCGACCTACGAGCGCTGGGCCAGGACCCGGATGGCCAACGTCGTGGTCGATCCACGCGTCCGGCCCGAGGTGGTGTTGCCTGATTTCTCGAAGGCCGATCCCCTGCTGACATTCAAGCTCGACGAAGTGGCGTTTGTCTATGGGTCGAAGTGGAAGCAGCGCTACTTCGCGAAGCGCGGCGATGACTACTTCCCGCTGCCCGCCCAGTGGGATGTCGCCAACAAGGTGTGGCGTCCCTACCTGGTTCAGCCGAACACCGACTGGTGGGTGCCTCACTATCCTGGCGACAACTCGCAGCGGCCGACCGGTCCGCTGTGCGACGGCTGCCATTCCGTCAACTACAACGTCCGCACCAAGACCGTCACCGAATGGAACGTCGGCTGCGAGAAGTGTCACGGCCCTGGCGGCGACCATGTCACGCGGCCGACTGCCACCAACATCGTCAATCCGGCCAAGCTGGATTTCGTTCGCGCCAACGACACGTGCATCCAGTGCCACTCGCAAGGCAAGCCGCGGCGCAATCCGATTGAGGGCCGTTTCTACGACTGGCCGGTGGGATTTGATCAAGGCGAACAACTCAAGGACTTCTGGGAACTCGAGGAGCACAAGCTCGGGGAGACGACGTTCACGCACTTCGCCGATGGCAATGCTCACAAGAATCGGATGCAGGGCAATGACTTCGTCCAGAGCGCCATGTACCGGCACGGGGTGACCTGTTCGAGTTGTCACGACTCGCATGGCACACCTAACGAGGCGCTGCTGATTAAGCCGTCACGGGATATCTGCCTGACGTGCCACAATCCGTCTTCGCCGAGTGGCCCACGTGGCGCCACGCTCGAAGACCATACCCACCATGCGCGGGGCAGCGCGGGAAGCGATTGCGTGGCGTGCCACATGCCGAAGATCGCCCAGACCATCGCCAACGTCAACGTGCGCAGCCACACCTTCGCGTTCATCACGCCCAGGATGACCGACGATTTCAAGATCCCGAACCCCTGCACCTCGTGTCACACGGACAAGTCCACCACGTGGGCCCGCGAAGCGATGCGGGGATGGAGCAACGTCTCGCCTTGGCGTGGTGACCGATAGCGTGAGGCGAGTGCGCCTGGGCCTGATCGCGGCTGCCATAATCGGGGTGGCGGCGTCGGCATCGGCCCAGGCGGCTAGTGCCTGCCGCGTGATCTGCGAGATCGAGTTGAAGGTGGAACCGACGTTCACCATCGACAACCTGGCGCGACGGCATCGAGTGGTCACGCCCGATGGCGTCACCGAACGGGTCGAACGCGAGCACGTGTTCGAAATGGTCTTCGCGGTGGATCTGTCGACGCGACTGTCATGGTTGGAGTTCACCGCCGAGGCCATCACGGCGCCGTTCGCCGACGACCACGAGGTGGGGTTGGAGCTGGAGATGAACCTCCACTGGCTCCCGGAATCGCGGACCGCCGGGTGGGTCAGCTCTCACTTCGACATCGTCGACAAGTTCAGCGGTGCCGAGCGCCCTGGCCCGACCCGCGCGTACATCCACAAACTGGATCTCGAACTCGACACCGCGTTCCATCCGTTCAACCGGCTGCCCGAAGGGCGATGGTTGAGGGGCGTCGAATTCGAGACCTCGCTCGACTATCTCGTGACGGGCCTGCCCAAGCGTGGCGATGTGTTCGCCGATGGCACGCGTTTTCTGGACCGTGCCAGTCCGTGGTCGCTGTCGTTCGTGCTGGTCATCCCGGTCGCGCCGTTTTAGCGCGGCGCCGGGCTACCGAACAATTGGCCGAAGAAGTCGCCCGGGTTCCACGCCGGTCGCGTCGTCTCCTGCGCCACCAGCCAACCGGTCAGAAAATTGAGGCGCGCGTGCTGCGCGCCCGCCTCGAAATCAAACGGCTGCGACATGTCGTCATTCGGCTTGTGGTAAACGTCGCGGCGATACGCCGCGTTAATCTGCCCGCCATCCCGCGCTGGGTCGCCGGTCTTGAAGCCGCTCTTGATGAAGAGCGACGGAATGCCCTGGCGCACGAAACTGAAGTGGTCGCTGCGGATGAACAGCACCTGCTCGGGAATGGGATCCTCTCCGATCGCGATGCCCAGGTGCTGTGCCGCCTTGGTGACGGGCGCCATCAGCGACGAGTGCTGCGCGCCGTAGGGGACGATGTCGAGCAGCGGGTGGAAGAGGAAGGGCATGTCGAGCGTCATGTCGGCGACGAGCGATTCCTTCGGCACGGTCGGATGGCGCACGAAGTAATCGGAACCCAGCAGGCCGCGCTCCTCGGCCGTCACGAACAGGAACAGCGCCGAGCGCCGGCTCTTGGTCGGCAGCGCCGTGGCGGCATGCGCGATCTCCAGCACGATCGCCACACCGGAGGCGTTGTCGTGCGCGCCGTTGTAGATCTCGTCGCCGTTCATGGCTACGCCACGCCCGAAGTGATCGACATGAGCGATGTAGACAACGTGCTCGGCCTGCAGTTGCGGATCGCTACCCTTGACGCGTCCCACGAGGTTCGCGCTGTCGATGTCTTTGCGAGTGCTGCTGGTGGTGACCGAGATGCGCGTCGGCAGGTCGAACGCCTGTGGCTTGCTCGCGGCGGCGGCGGCGAAGATCTCTTTAAGAGGCGTCGGCGTCCCGGCAAAGAGGGCCGCCGCACCGGTGTGGTTCAGCGACGCCGATCCGCGCAGCGCCACGTCGCCGCGGCTGGGCTGTCCCTGCGCATCGACCCAGGCGAAGCTGCCTTGCTTGCTGGTGGCGACGCTGACGTCCCAACGGAAGCGCGGATCGTCTGCCGATGTGAAGCTGATGGTGCCTATGGCGCCGCGCTTCACGGCCTCGGCTTCTTTGGCCGGCCCCGACGAATAGTAGGCGCGTTCGTTGCTCGGCAAGCTGGCCGGCGCGCCGCTCAAATACACTACCACTTTGCCCGCGAGGTTCGGGGCGGCCGCGTAGTCGTCGTAGCCGAGCCCTGGCGCGCTGACGCCGTAGCCGACAAACGCGACCGGCGCCTCGTCTATCGCGACCTTCTCGCGCAGGTGATCGGGGGCAAGCAGGTAGTCCACGCCGTAAGCGAGGGTCTTCGTACCGGCCTTCGACGTCACCTTCAGGGAACTGGCGTTCTCGACGACCGCCGCGTTACGAAGCGGCACGCGCTGGCGGAAGCCGCCGTTCTCACCTGCAGGCTCTACACCGTAAGACTTAAGCGTCGTCTCGACGTAGTCCAGCGCCTGGTCGTAACCGGCGCTCCCCAGCCCGCGGCCTTCGAGCTTGTCGTCGGCCAGCTTGCTCATGTGCTGGCGAATGAGGTCAGGCTTGATCGCATCAAGCGCGGTGCGGACACCCGGGTCATCGAGGTTGGTGGCGGCCACCGCTGCTGGCAGCGCCGAACTCGAACCCTGGCAGCCGCTGACCAGCGCCAGCACGACGAGGCCAAGAATGAATCGCAAGCTGAAACGTACGGACATCCGGTCAGCTTGGTCTGAACGAGGACGGCGGTCAACCCCATTTCGAGGTCTCCAATCGCGCCTTGTAACCTGCCGTCGGCGGCGGCATCATAGCCGCCATGCGAAGACGGAGCCTCGGCATTCTTGCGGCGCTTGCCTTGTCGGTGGTTTACATGGCCGGTCAAGCACCGGCAACGCCTGACACCTCGAAGATCGGCCCACAGGTCGGCGCGACCGTGCCGGCGTTCGAGGGGACCGATCAGTTCGGCAAGCCCCACACCCTGGCCTCGGCCTATGGGCCGAAGGGCGCGATGCTGGTCTTCTTCCGCTCCGCCGATTGGTGACCGTACTGCAAAACGCAGCTCGTGGAGCTGCAAAGCCGCTACGCCGACATCACCAGGCAGGGCTTGGGCCTGATTGCCGTCAGCTACGACGCGCCCGAGACGTTGAAGAAGTTTGCGGGCTCGCGCGGGATCATGTTTCCGCTGATCTCCGATCCGGGGTCGGCCATCATCAAGCGGTATGGGCTGCTGAACGACACGGCTGATCCCAAATCGAGAACCTACGGCATTCCCCACCCCGGCACGTTGATCGTCGATCGCAAGGGCGTGGTGCAGTCCCGCTTCTTCGAGGATGCCTACCAGGAGCGCTACACGGCCGCGACGATTCTCAGCTCGCTCGGCGCTGGTGGCGCCGGCCGCATGTCGGCCACGACGACGCACTTGTCCATGACGGCGTCGATCAGCGACACCGACGCGGCTCCGGGTGAACGGCTCGCGATTGTGGTCGACGTGACGCCCCAGCCGGGGATGCATCTCTACGCGCCTGGCAAGCACACCTACCAGGCCGTCCAGCTCACGCTCGACCCGCAGCCGTGGCTGCGGCCGCAGGCGACGGTCTATCCCGCGTCGGAGATCTACCACTTCAAGCCGCTCGACGAGCGCGTCGAAGTGTTCATGAAGCCTTTCCGCCTGCGCCGGGATGTCACGTTGCTGGCGACGCCAGAGGGGCAGAAGCTGCTCGGGGCGATGACGACGGCGACGATCAGCGGGACGCTGGAGTATCAGGCTTGCGACGACAAGGTCTGCTACCACCCGGCGCGCATCCCGGTCAGTTTCGTGGTGTCACTGAAGGGACTCGATCGCCGGCCGCCTGGTTAGCGCGAATAGGGCCGCCCCGTGTCAGCCGGGGAGTCCGAACAGTCGGGGTGGCGTGTTGAGCGCTGGGGTTTCGGACCTTCGAGGCCCGCCCCTCCGCTCGCATTCGGCGATCAGCTTGCGTCCAGGACGGAAGGCCGACAAACCAGCGAGCTAGCAGGGAGACGAGATGTATTCAGATCGCCGCACGTTCCTGAAGTCCACGGCCGCTGGTGTGGTCTCGGCCACTGCCGCGACGCTCGCGGCGTCGGCGCCCTTGGAGGCGCGAACCGGCGCCTTCGAGATGCCGCGCGACATGACGCTGCTGAACATGCGCACCGCGGCCGGGCCCCGGCTCGGCGTGAAGCTGCCCAAGGGCATCCTCGATGTGGCGGCGGCCGCCGCCAGGTTCAAGCTGCCGGCGCCGGTCGACACCGACGACCTGCTGCAGAACGGCAAGGGCGGCATGCTGGCCACTCTCGTGGCTGCGGCGGCCGCGGGTCCGGCCGCGCTCTTTCTCCAGGAGAGTGCCGTGCAGCATGCGCCGCTCGTCACGCGTCCCGAGAAGATCATCATGATGGGGTTCAACTATCGGCGGCATGCCGCCGAAACCAACACGCCCATCCCCGCCAATCCGGTCCTCTTCAACAAGTTCAACAACACCCTCAACCACCACGGCGGCACGATTGCGCTGCCCACCGCGACGGCGAAGCAGTTCGACCACGAGATCGAGCTGGTGGTCGTCTTCGGACGCGAGTGCCGCAACGTGTCGGAAGCCGACGCACTCAACTACGTTGCCGGCTACTGCACCGGCAACGACTTTTCCGCGCGGGACATGCAGTACCTCACGTCGCAGTTCATGATCGGCAAGACGTTCGACGGGTTTGCACCGCTTGGCCCGCACCTGGTCACCAGTGACCTCGTGGGCGATCCCAACAACCTGAGGCTCGAATGCCGGATCAACGGCGAGCAGCGGCAGGACTGGAACACCAACGACATGATTTTCAACTGCCGGCAGATCATCAGCTTTGCGTCGCGGATGATGACCATCAAGCCGGGCGACATCCTGTTCACCGGCACGCCGCACGGCGTGATCTTTGGCAAGCCCAAGGCCGAACAGGTGTGGCTGAAGCCGGGCGACCGCGTGGCCTGCAGCGTGGAGAGGCTCGGCGAGCTCGCGTTCAGTCTCACCTGACGCCGCGCGGCCATCGAGCCCGTGGGATTCGATGCCGGCAGGCCGAGCCGATCCCTCCCTCTCGTGGAATTCTTGGTGGACACGAAAGCCGAGCTCTTCGAGCTGATGGTGCGGTCGGACCTCCACGTACTGGGTGCGTTGCTTGAGGAAGACCGCGCTGCGCTCTGTGGGCCGCAGTATGCGCATCAGCCCGCCGCGCCTCGCGCGCGGGGACGGTCCCGAGCGAAGTGGTGCTCGGCGGACAGAAGGTGGCCGTCTCCCGGCCACGGGTCCGCGCCGAGAGCCACGACGTCCCGCTGCTGCCCAGCGCGACGTCGGATACGCGGTTTGGCAGGCCGGTCAAAGCCGGCTGCCCCGCAAGCGGGCGAGGCCCGGAGCTGGCGCCAGAGCACCGACTCCGGGCGAGGCCAGACGACGCAGCTTTCTAGAACGCGATCCGCGAGCCGAACTGCACCGACCGCGGGAAGCCGCTGCCGCCGCGAAGGTTCGTCAGCGTCAGGAATGTGTTGGGCAGGCGCTCGTCCGAGTTGGCCGCGAGGGGGTTGTCCCAGTTCGTGCGGTTGGTCAGATTGAACACGTCGACGAAGAGTTCGACGGTGCGGTCCTGAATCTTCCGCCGCCAGCCGGCCCGGACGTCGACCTGGAAGTAGTCGGGACCGTAAGCACCGAAGCGCCCACCCTTGTTCTCGACGTCTTTCAGCGCGTTCAGACTTGTGCCGCTGTAGGTGCCGGCCGGTGACGGATCGTCGAGCTGGCCGTTGCGGTTGACGTCGATGTTGCTGTTGTAGATCGTGAACGGCGATCCGCTCATGTAGCGCGCCGTCGTGGCCAAGGTCATGCCCCCGGTCTTCGGCACCTCGACGCGGCCGGCCACCGACAGGACGTGGCGCCGGTCGATGGGGGTCGGTCCGAAGCGCTGGTCGAGATTCATCTCGGTGAGCACCTGGTCGGTATTCTTGTCGGCTTGGTCCGTGGCCGTGCCTCGCGACTTGGACAGCGCATACGACACACGCCCCGACCACTTGTTGGCGTAGCGCTTCTCGAGCTGCAGGTTGAGCGCGTCGTAGTTCGAGCTGCCGCCGTTCTCGAACACCCATACCTGCTGGCGGTAGTTGACCGCGTCAGTGCCAAAAATGCCGAAGGCGTCGAGGCGCTGGATGGCGCCGGTTCGCGTCGTGTTGGCGCGCAGCATCGGCAGCAGGTTCCGCCCCAGGAACATATCGCGGTTCATGATGCGCACGTAGTCGGCGTGGAACGCCAGCGTCGGCGCCAGCTCGCGGACGAAGCCAGCGGTCACCTGGTGGGCGTACGGCTGCCGGCGGTCTGGCGAATCGTAGATGACAACGCCCGTGTTCCGTGGGCTCGTCCCCGGCGGGAACAGCTGGTTCAAGAGAGTGCGATTCACGACGGGACCGTTGACGAGGAGCGGATCGGTCGGGAGCTGGCCGCGGCTCGGGCCTGGATCCACGCTGTCATTCGGGAAGTTGGCGACGATCGACGAGGTGAACTTCGGGAACTCGATCGTGTCGTCGAGGGCGCCGAGAATCGTGCGGTTGTAGAAAATCCCGTAGCCGGCGCGCACGAGCGACTTGCCGCTCGCGCCCAGCTGCCGCGTGAGGCCGATGCGGGGCGAGAAGTTGTTCTTGTCGACGTTGGTCGTCTGACCTGATTGGAAGAGTGGATTGTCGGCCGTCTCAAGCGTCGGGAAGATCTCAAGGTCGTAGCGGAGGCCGAGGCTCAGCGTCGTGTGCGGGCCCATCTGCCACTTGTCCTGAACAAAGCCCTCGTAAACGTGATTGGTCATGGTCGCGTCGTAGGCATTCGGGATGCGGATCTGGAGCCGTTCTGGGTAGGTGCGAGGGTCGGCTGGATTGAACCGCAAGTCGGTGTTGAAGTTGAACGTGCCGTTCTGGTTGATCTGCGATACGCGGCGCAGCTTGGTGTAGGTGTAGCGCCCGCCCACCTTGATGTTGTGGTCGCCCTTCTTGCCGGGCACGAACCACGAAAAGCTGTCCTCGACCTGGTAGTTGGTATCCCACGGGCCTTGCGACTCCGTGCTGCCACCCTCGCGCTGCTCGAGGTAGTTGAGCTGCGGAGCGCACAGCGCCATGTTGCTGGCTGCTTCGCCGCCGAACTTGAAGCCTTCGTTGCCGCCCTCAGGCCCCTGGCCGCGCGTACACAGGTTGCCGTGCCACCAGTGCTCCCACGTCTTGGCGATGCGGAACGTGTTGACCATGGTGCCCCCGAGCACGCTCGTGAACGTGCCCACGGCCGTCTGGTCCAGATCGGTCTCGTCCTGCCACACATCGCGTTCCGACGCTCGATCGGGGACAACCGGAAACTGCGGCGCGGTCTCGCGGAGCCACCGCACGGCCCAGGTGTGGTTGGCCGTGACCTGGTGATCGAACCGGATCAGCGTGTTCCAGTCGTTCCGGTCCTCGACCTGCGAGAAGTCGCGTTCTGGTCGCGACAAAAACGCCCGCGTGCGGCTGGGCTTGTCGACCTGACGTTCGAGGCTGACGAAGAAGTGCGCCTTGTTCTTGATGATCGGCCCGCCGAGCACGAAGCCATACTCGCGTTTCTCGACCTGCGCCTTCGGCAGGTTGCGCTGACGCGCGATGACGTCCTTCGAGGTGAGCGAGTTGCTCACGGCATAGCCGAACAACACGCCCGAGAACTTGTTGCTGCCGGTCTTGGTGACGGCGTTCACGATGGCGCCACCGGCACGTCCGTATTCGGCGTCGTACATCGAGGTGATGACCTCGAATTCCTGAATAGCCTCGAGCGGCGTGCGCACCTGCGCTCCGGAACTCGTGCCGAGCGCGTTGTCGCCGTTGTAGCCGCCGTCGACCGACACGTTGTTGTTCTGGCTCGACTGGCCGTTCGAGACGATCGTGTCGTTGCCCATCTGCGTGGAGGGCGAGAACTGGACGCCCGGCAACAGCGCCACCGTGGCGAAGTAGTTGCGGTTCATGGCCGGCAGTTCGGCTAGTTCTCCGGCGCTGACGTTGCCGCCGACGTCGGTAGCCGTGAGGTCGATGATCGGCGAGTTACCGGTGACCGTCACCGACTCTTCAAGGGCGCCGATGGCCATCGTGAGGTTGACCGTGATGGTCGTGCCCACGGCCAGCACGAGTGCGCGCCGTTCGTACGTCCGAAACCCCTCGAGCTTGGCAGCGATGCGGTAGCGCCCGGGGGCCATCTGCGCGAGGTGGTAGACGCCCTCACCGCTGGTCGTTGCCTCGCGGAACTGACCGCTGTCTTCGTTGGTCACGACGATGGCCACACCCGGGAGCGCAGCGCCTTGTTCGTCCAATGCCCGGCCCGAGAACTCCGCGGTACCCTGCTGAGCAAGCGCCGGCCAGCCGCCCAGCAACACCATTGCCACCGCCCACACGCCGATGCGAATCATGAACATAGACCATCCTCCGTGATGTTCAAAAACCTCAGTTGAGCCGAAGCGGATACGGCGACGAGACGCATTGAAACCTCCCCGACACCATGGTGGAACCCGCGCTGCCGAACGGACGAACGATTAGATAGACGACATTAAGCGCTCATTGCTTCCATTCGTCAACTGGGCTTGATCCGATCTGGTGGCAAGTTGGCGACAACGCTGACATTGTTTTTCGTTCCTCGTTTCCAGGAAAAGGCACTGGCTGTGAGGCGAAGCCTAGCCGTTCTGGGAATGCCACCGAACGCGAACTCGTGGAGATTCGCCTTGCCGACGACGATCGCGCCGGCGGTGTCGATGTTGTCCTTGAGCGCAATCGGAATCCCGTGCAGGGGGCCGCGCAGTTTGCCGGCGCGCTGCTCCTCGTCGAGCGTGCGCGCCTGGGCCAGGGCAGCCTCGCGCATCACGGTGATGAACGCGTTCACCTTCGGGTTGTAGACGTCGATGCGCCCGAGGCAGGCGTTGACGAGCTCCACCGCCTAGCGCGGTGCCCGCCGCCACTCCGCCGACCAGAGACATCGTGAACTCGCGACGGGATACAGGCGTCATACGCCGCAACGATACACCGTGCGGGTGCGACCTGAACCCTCAATCCAGCGAGGGTCATCGCTGGGTCTGAGAACGGGTCTTCTGTTGACTCGGGAGGCCGCGAATATCGCTTATTGTCCTACTGACCCAGCCGCTTCTTCACCTCGTCGAGCCAGTGCTCGACGACGACCATCGTCGGCGAATCAGCGCCCGCACTGCCGGGCTCTTTGATCAGGACGAATCGGCCATCGGCGGCGACGTCGTACGTCCGGCCCCGCAACACGGCGTAGTACGGTCTCATGCTGAACAACGGCGCCGGTCGTCCGTAGGTGAAGTCCTTGCCCGAATCCGTTGAGACCGGAACGGTCATCATCCGATCGTCGAGGGAGCCGTAGAACAACTCGCGCCCGTTGCGGGCCCACATCGCACGTCTGCCGCCGGCCGCCGAGATCTGCCAGCGGCCCGTATCCACCGCGGGAAACGGCCGCACATAAATCTCGCGCCGGCCGGACTCGTCCGATTCGTACGCGAGCCATCGGCCGTTGGGTGCGATCTCTCCGTTCTCGTCGCTCTTTGGCGTCGGCGTGAGGATCTTTACCGTTCGAGTGCCTGCCAGCGGCAACGCCTTCACGTTGGAGTCCGGCTCTTCGGATAAGTAGAGCAACGTCTGTCCGTCAGGAGACACCGATGTCGGGATGACCGAGGAACTAGCTTCTTCGCGGAGCAGTTCGGAGGTCCCGGTTCCATCGGCAGGTCGCCGCATCAGACGGCCGCGGCCCGCTTCCGTCGAACTATAGAAAAGCGATCGTCCGTCGGGTGACCAGATTGGCGAGCGCTTGTCGGTCTTGTCCCCCTCGAGCGTCAGACGACTCAGGAGATCGTGTTCCAGATCCCAGACCCAGATGTCCCGGTTGCCATCGTTGACGTCGAGCGCGATCTTCTTGCCGCTCGGCGAGATGCGCGGGTAGATGTACTCACGGGGCTCGGCGGGAATCGCCTGCTCGCGCCCCTGCCGATCGACCCACACGAGCGTGCGGCGCACGCCGGTCTGCGCAGCGCCCGGCACGTACACGAGCCGGCCCTCCGACGACAGGCTGAACTGCCCCGGACCACCCGCCGTGATGTTGGCATTATCCGTCACGCCGACGATCAGCGGGACGGGGTCGCCCGTGCGCTCCGCCCGGCGCGCGTCGAATCGGGCCGCGAAGAGCGTTCCATCGCGCACATAGACGATCTGTCCTGTCGACAGCACACGGCCGTCGTGGCCGCCTTGAAGCACCGCACGCCGGGAACCGCCGTCCACAGGCTGCACAACGATCTCCGCCTGATTCCATGAGCCGGCTGATCTCTTGACGACGGTGTAGAGCACGGTCTTGCCGCCGTCCAGGATCTGCGGGGACGACGCCGCGGCGTCGTCGGCTTGCAGGGTGACGATCTGTTTCGGCGACCCACCGCCGGCGGGAACTGTGACAACGCCGCCCGGACCTTGCCCGATGGCGATCACATCGCTCTGCCAGTTGACACCGAACGGAGTGCCCAGCGACGCGAGAACCATCGAGGCACCGCCCGTCACCGGAATCTTCTTGAGCGTGGCGGACGTCAACGTCGGCGTCGCGGCCGGTGTGGCACCGGGCGCCTGAGGCGAAGCCGCGGCTCCACTTTGTCCACCCTGTCCCGACCCAGTCGCTGAATTCGTCCCCGTGCCAAGAACGAAGTACGCCACCCACTGCGAGTCCGGCGAAATGACCGGATCGATCGGATCCTCTTCCGTTCCCTTGATCGGCTGCGCTTCGACCTCGTTCATGCGGCGGATGAACAACTGGCTGTTCGCGACGAACACGAAGAACGTGCCGTCCGGAGACATGGCGACGTTGTGCCGTGACGTCCTCGTGAACCGCTGATTCGCAGCGAGCGTGTGGACGAAGCGTGTGACGATGGCGGTCTGCGCGGGTGCGGGCTTGGCGAACCACGCCGCCACGGCGCCGATCGTGCCCACGGCAAGCGCGACGCCCATCCACATGGCTCGCTCGCGCGATCGCCGACGCGCGAGCACCGGCGCCGGCGCTCCAGCCGCGGAGCCGCCTTCAACGATCCACTGCAGATTCAGCAGCAGATCGTGCGCGCTCTGCACGCGCTGGTTGGGATCCTTCGCGAGGCACGTGCGGACGATGCGATCGAGCGCGGGGTGCACGAGCGGCTGCACGACCGAGACTGACGGCGCATCTTCTTTGAGAATCGCTCCGAAGAGGCTCGCCTGGCTCTTGCCGATGAATGCACGCCGGCCGGTGAGCATCTCGTAGAGGATGCAGCCGAACGCCCAGATGTCCGCGCGCGCGTCCGCTTCTTCGCCCTCCACCATCTCCGGCGCCATGTACGTAAACGTCCCGAGGATCGTCCCCTGCATCGTCAGCGGCGTCGTCATCGTCGCGGGCGACGTCATCATCGAGGCGGCGGGCGTGCTGACGGTCGCGGTGCCGGCCACGATCTTCGCGAGGCCAAAGTCGAGCAGCTTGACTCCGGCCGGCGTGAGCATCACGTTGCCGGGTTTCAGGTCGCGGTGGAGGATGCCCTGGCGGTGCGCGGCGTTCAGCGCGCTCGCGATTTGAATGGCCCACGGCAGCGCCTGCTCGACCGGAATCGGCCCCTTGGCGATGCGCGCCGCCAGCGTCTCGCCCTCGAGGTACTCCATGACGAGAAACGCCGTCTGATCCTGCTCGCCGACGTCGAAGAGCGTGCAGATGTTGACGTGACTCAACTGGGAGATGGCGCGTGCCTCGCGCTCGAAGCGCTCACGCAGGTCAGGAGCGGCGGCGATGTGCGGCAGCAGCGTCTTGACGGCGACGATGCGATCGAGGCGGGTGTCTTTGGCCTTATAGACCTCGCCCATTCCCCCGGCGCCGATGGCGTCAAGGATTTCGTACGGGCCGAGGCGCGTGCCAGCGGAAATGGACATAAGAGGGTGATTCTAGCGTTCGAAGGCTGCCGGCCAAAGCAATAAGCTGAAGTAGAATCGCTCGCGATCAGCCATGCGAATCGATCTCAACTCGGACACCGGCGAATCTTTCGGGACAATAGGCGATATGAGCGGCCTCCCGGGTCAACATCAGGCCCGTTCTCAGATGCGGCGCTGACCAGGCTGCTTCGCCAGGCGCACCACTCGGGGCACATTCCGGGCCCGGCGGTGCCGCTCGGTCAGCCATCTTCTTGACACCCCGGCGTTACTCCTAGGCCGTGAGTCGGTACGCGACCCCTATCGGAAGATGTCCACGAGATCGGATCAAGCACATCGTCATCACAAGCGGTACTCTTCAGATTTGCAGCAGGTTGCTACAAAACGCTGGGCCTCAACAAAGCGCCAGCCGTTGCCGGAATTTTTGAGGGATAAAAAGAGGGATCAAGACTGGCTAAATCAACGTAAGTCTTTTGAATGAAGCTACTTAACTGATAATTGTGGCGGAGAGGGTGGGATTCGAACCCACGTGCCCTTTCGGACAACACGCTTTCGAGGCGCGCCCGTTACGACCACTTCGGTACCTCTCCGCTCGGGTAGGACCGCGACTGTCGCCGGAATTGCCGATTATACAGCACGACGGCTCATCGGAGAACCGGCTCGTGGCCTGGCGCCACGGCTCCCTTCCGGCATGGGATAATAACGGCATATGCCCGAGCGCCCAGATGTGACCGTCCGAGTCTTTTCGTCGATGGCCGAACAAGATCGCCACGATGCCGCATACTGGGCCGCCATCCCCATCGACATCCGGGTGATGCAGACATGGAAGCTCAGCGTCGAGCAGTGGCAACTGCAGGGTGCGCCGCCTCATGAACCAGGACTTTCTCGATCTGTTACGGTCGTTCGGCGCCCATAGCGTCCGCTTCCTGGTCGTCGGGGCCTATGCCTTGGCCGTCCATGGACGACCGCGCGCGACCGGTGACTTGGACGTGTGGGTCGATGCCACTCCAGGCAACGCGGACCGTGTGCTGGCCGCACTCAGGGATTTTGGCGCCCCCCTTGCCGGCTTATCAGCGGCGGACCTGAGTGCCCCAGGTGTGGTCTACCAAATCGGTGTGCCGCCGGGTCGCATCGACATCCTGACCCAGTTGTCTGGACTCGTGTTCGACGAGGCGTGGCTCGCGCGTACTCGCGCGCCTTTTGGAACGCTCGAAGTGGATGTCATTGGCCGCGAGGCATTTATTCGGAACAAGCTCGCCACCGGCCGCGACAAGGACCGGGTGGACGCCAAGTCCCTCATCGAGCCGGGGCCACCGGACTGATTCCGCCCTAGCGGCCGAACAGTTTCTGCAAGAACGACTTCGGCCTTGGGCACTGGCAGCGCTGCCCCTTCGGCACGTCGCCCAGCACCTGCTCGATGTGCTGGCCGCATCCCACCCAGGTCGGCTTGCCGCATCTTGAACACTGAACCCGCTGGCACATGTCTTCCCCTTCTCACGCCAGTTTACCGCCCGTCCCAGGTCCCGCTGATGCGCTCGTAGTCGTCGCATCGCGGGCATCACTAGTGCACGACGTCGGTCTCCTTGGCAGCGCGCTCCCGCTCAACAGCCGCGTGCTCTTCTTCATCCCACCGCCGCCGGATCCCGGCACTATGCCGGCGGCGACGCCACACGGCCAGCGCCGCCAGCAGGATCACGCCGAGCCAGAACGCTTCGCCCGACGTCACCATCGGCATCCAGACCGTCCACACCCGCTGGCGTTCCCAGAACCCATCCTCGGCGATGCCCAGCGGCTGCCCCGCCACGGTCGCCACCGCGCGATCAAACGGCACCTCGTCTCGAACCAATCGCAAAATGGCCGCCGGCGCCGTGCCGCCATGCTCGCGGATGAGGTCGCGCACGAAGGCGGCCGACAGCGAGTAGGCGCGCGATTGTGCCGCCGGCCCAGCCTCGAACATGGCGTCGACCGCACGCAGGCGCAGTCGCGGACCGGCCATCAGCTCCCACGCCAGGCGCGAACGGTCCTCGAAGTCCCAGGGCCGCTCAACCGCCACCGCCAGTCCCTCGTGAAACCAGCGCGGCACGTCGCGGCCCCCGGCCGCGCGCGCAATCAGCACGTGCGCCACCTCGTGCCGCAGCACATCCTCGAGCGTGTCGTGGGGATACACCGGTGAGCGGGCGGGAAACAGCACGACCAGTCCCGCGTTACCAAGCGCATAACCTGAAATCCAGTCGCCGGCGCGACGGGCCGCCTCGCTGTCTTCGCCGGCCAGCACGACCTGGATCGCCGGGCCAGGATCGTCAAGACCGACGGTCCGGACGATACCGGCCAGGGAGAGCGCGTTGAACGACTCCAGGCGCGTGCGGGCGGCAGCGAGTTCCCCGGGCGCCATGATCGCCAGGGCCGGCGCCGACTGCGCCGCGACGGGTGCCGTCCCCACCAGCCCAGCCAGCAGCAGTACCATGCCCCACCGAACGGCCAGCGACGGCGTGTTCGCCATCATCATCACCATCATGGTGCTCGAACTGAAGGTGCCGCACCAGGGCGACCTCGCCGCGCTGTGGGCGAAAACCACTTTGCGCCCCTGACGGTCGCGCTTTACGGCGTGGTGCTCTTCATGGCCGGCGCCACTCGCGTTCGTCAATCAGTGGATCGCCCTGGCACTGTACGCGGCGGCGGCCCTGAGCTGGCTGGTTCCGGATCGCCGGTTCGAGAAGCCATCCGCCGCTCCCTGAAGAAGTCCTGAATGATCGCGCGGCACTCGTCCTCGAGCACGCCGCCGATGGCCTCAAGGCGGTGATTCAGTGCGGGGAACTCGTGTGCGCTGGTCATGGAGACGATGGCGCCTGAGCGGGGTTCGATGGCGCCGAAGACGAGAGTGCGAATGCGGGCGTGAACCATGGCGCCCACGCACATCAGACACGGCTCGACCGTGACATACATGGTTGCGCCGGTGAGCCGGTAATTCTTGAGCGATGCGGCCGCCGCGCGCATCGCCACGATCTCCGCGTGAGCGGTCGGATCGGTCGCGGCAATCGGCTGGTTGAAACCCGCGCCGACCACCACACCATCAAGCACCACCACGGCCCCAACCGGCACTTCGCCGGCATTGCGCGCCTGCGCGGCTTGCGCCAGCGCCAGCCGCATGTAGTCGTCGTGATCCATGCGGTGATTGTACCGGGAAGAAGCTAACGGATCGTCGGGTAGCCGTGCGCGGCGGTCTCGCCGGTGAACTGGAACTCGGTCAGCGTCTTGAAGCCAAGGGGTCGTTGAGGGCCTCGTCCGGCATGGCCACGGTGACCATGTGGTCCTTGCAGCACGCCATGTCACGATGCAACGCCTGCCGTCAGCAGCAGGCAGGAAACAGGCGCATTTTCGATTCAAACGCGGACCAACGCGCTGAGAATCCACGCAATCCCACTCGCGACGTTGATATGATGGGGGTCCGATTCATGTGTCTGGAGGATTCGATGATCGTTCGCGTCTGTCGTCTCGCTGCCCTGTGTCTGTGTTGTCTCATCGCCGGCTCCTCTGCGAGCTGGGCTCAAGAGAGTCACCTCGATGCCGCGGGCGACGTCCCCAAATACGTCAAAGACCCCATCCCCCTCTACACCACTGCGCTCGGTCCCTTTAAGCGCCCCATCTCCACCAAGAACGCCGAAGCCCAAGCCTATTTTACCCAGGGCTTCCAGATGATGTACGCGTTCGCGCGCATTGATGCCATTCGCTCGTTCCGCGAGGCGTGGAAGCGCGACCCGGACTGCGCCATCTGCTACTGGGGCGAGGGCTGGGCGTGGGGCTCGTACTTGAACGGCCCAATGTCGGCCGAGCAGTCGCCCTTCGCATACGCAGCCATGCAAAAGGCCGTGAGCCTGAAGGACAAGGCGACGCCGGTTGAGCGCGCGTTCATCGAAGCGCTCAGCGTTCGCTACGTGAAGAATTTCGATGTCAAGACCCGCAAGGAACAGGACCAGGCCTACGCCGATGCCATGGGCAAGCTGGCCGAGAAGTATCCGAACGACCTTGACGCGGTCACGCTCTACGGCGATGCGCTGTTCCTGCTCGAGCCGCGCCGCGGCACCCGCGACATCAACCAGCCAAGCGTCAAGCGCCTTCACACGGTGCTTGAGACCGTGCTCAACAAGGATCCGAAGCATCCCGGCGCCTGCCACCTCTACGTGCACGCCACCGAGTCGACCGTCGTCCCCGACAAGGCCGCGGCGTGCGCCGAGTATTTGGGCAAGACCATTCCGGGTGCCAGCCACATCAACCACATGCCGTCACATACCTGGAACGTGGTGGGCCGCTGGGCCGATTCGGTGCGCGCCAACCTCGATGCGTGGCATTCAGACCTGAAGGCTGATGCCGGCGAAGGCTTCGCGATTTATCCGGATCACAACCTGCACATGTTGCTGTTTGCCGCCTCGATGGACGGCCAGGGCGCGATCGCGACGCAGGCCGGCAAAGACTACACCAAGCGCACGAAGGACACGATGTACCAGGTGCTGACGCTCGTCCGCTTCGGCCGCTTCGACGAGGTGGTCGAGATCACCACGCGCCCGGAACGTGAGATCCCGGCCGCGGCCTTCGACTTCTCGCAAGGCTACGCCAAACTCAAGTTGGGCGACGTGGATTTCGCCAAGGCCTATCTCGCCAAGATTAAAAAAGTCGCGGCCACTTCCAAGCAGGAATTCCGTCAGCACTCGGCGGCGCGGCTCGGCGGCATCATGGCCGGCATTCTCGAAGGCGAGATCGCCCGCACCGAGGGTCACCTCGACGTCGCCATCGCCAACTTCGAGGCGGCGGCGAAGCTCGACGATGAACTGGAGTACGACGAACCCGAGCCGCTGCCATTTGCGGCGCGGCACTGGCTCGGTGCGGCGCTGCTTGAAGCCAAGCGGTCGGTCGACGCCGAGCGGGTCTACCGCGAGGACCTCAAGGCTCACCCGCACAACGGCTGGTCGCTGCTCGGCCTACAGCAGGCGCTGAAGGCGCAGGGCAAGACCGACGCCGCCGTGGACGCGGACCTGGCCAAGAGCTGGGCGCGCTCGGACACGTGGATTCGTTCGTCGCGTTTTTAGGCTCGCATATTGCGGCCGGAGCGAGAGGAGACGGACTGTGGCAGCCTGGCATTCGCGTTAGGTGTGGGAGCGCATCGTCAGCGACATCGCCAAGCGCATCGTCAAGAAGAAATAGCGCGCCAGCGGCTTCTAGCCCTTGAGGATGGTTTGCCGCCGGATCCCTGTGCTAAGCTTGACGGTCTGTCGCGCCCATAGCTCAGCTGGATAGAGCGTCTGGCTACGAACCAGGAGGTCGCATGTTCGAATCATGCTGGGCGCACCAACTTTCGCCAACCCGTGCCATCTCGGTTGGCTACGGTTGGCAAGCCAACCAACCATAACACCACGCGACGGTTGTCCACGCGGGCCTCGTGGCTCGCTCGGATTTGCTGATCAGGCATAATCTGGAGCATGACGCCTCCGTACGCAAAGACACTTCTCACAGCGGCAACAATCGTTCTCGCCACTGCCGTCGCTCTCGGTGGACAAACATCTCCACCACAGGCCGCCCCGCCGCCGGCCGGAACCCCCGCGACGATTCCCCCGTCGGTGGTCGCGGCGGCGGACAAGATCGCCAACGATCCGCAAGTCCTGGCACTGCTCAAAGACCAGAGCACGGATGCGGCCGCCAAGGCACGATGGAACCAGTTCCTCGAGCTCGTTCGCATCCCCTCGCCGTCGCGCCAGGAAAATCTGAAGGCGGCCGAGATTCATCGCCGGCTGGTTGCGGAATGGGGGTTCTCGCGGCCTGAAGTGATGACGCGCGCCGATGGGATCATCGAAGCCAGCGATACGAACATCGTCGACGGCCTTCCGGTCTACAACGCGTGCGTGGTGATCAAGGGGTCGTACTCGGGTCGCGCTGACGCTCAGCACTACAAAGGCCAGTTTCCCAAGGTGCTCGTCGAGGGGCACATCGACGTCGTCAACCCCGAAGAACTGCCGAAGGCGGGTGACCCATCCATCCGCATCAAGCTCCAGCCGTACGCACAGCCAGTGGTCGCGACGCCGGCGGAGCTGGCCGCGATTCCCGATGAACTGTCGTTCGACGCCGCGGGGCGGGTCGTCGAGAACGACAACTACGCCACGGCCAGTAAGGTCTTCGCCAATGCGAAAGAAGCCGAAGCCGGCGGAGGGGTGCGCATCTATGTGCCGGGGTACGGCGACATGATGCCCAGCACATCAAATGCCTTTGTCCTCGCGGCCGCGATGAAGAAACACAAGATCCAGCCGGTCTACGACATCTGGATCTGCGGCACTGCCGGTGAAGAAGGCAAGGGCAACCTGGCAGGCGTCAAGCAGCTCTACGGCTTCGACCAGAAGGCCGGCACCGGCTCCAATCCCCTCAACATCGTCGCCAACTTCGGCCTCGAGGGCGGCGGTACCGTCAACTTCATCGGCAGCTATCGTTTCGAAATGAAGTTCAAGGCGCCGGTGCCTCGCGGGGGCGGGAACGGTCCAAGTGCGCCTGAGGCCATGGCCGCCGCGATCGCGAAGATTGCCGACGTCAAGACACCGTCGGAGATCCGGGAAGGCGCACCGCGCACCACTTACACCGTCGGCCGCGCGAGCTGCGAGCCCCCGCCGGCCGGCCGCACGGTCGTGCCGAGTTGCGCACTCGAAGTTGACATGCGTTCGACGCGCAAGGAACCGCTCGACGAGATACGCCAGATGATCGAGCCCATGTTCCAGGCGGGCGCGTCAACGGAGAACGCCCGGTATGGGCGCAAAGATGGCTCCCCGGAAGGGATCACCCTGGAGCTGATGTGGTATGGCTTGCGGCCGGCGTTCGTGGCCGACAGCGTCGATAACGTGGCCGTGCACGCAGGTCTTCAATCGGGCATCCAGCTGGGGGTTCTCATGTCGCCGATGGTCGGCACGGGATCCGGCAGCTTGAACGACAACGTGCCGGCCAACACCGGCATCCCGACCTATCAATTCACCCTGGCTTCGTCGGCCGCCGGCGCCGGCGGGCACGCGTTCTGGGAGTGGGGTACTCGAGGCGCGCCTGCGACGGAGGTCGCCCGCATGCACCGGGTGCTCACGGCCGCGTTGATCGTGTCGGGATTCCACGCGGCGGACGGCACCGTCGTGCCACCAGCCATTGGCCCAATAGGCAAGCGGACGCGCGAAGTCGCGCGCTAACACTGGAGCATCTGATTATGAAGCGTCTGATTTATTCGCTCGCATTCGTCGTCGCCATCGCCGCGACCGGCACCCCCGCCTTCGCCCAACAGGCGGGAAATTTACGTGTCGAGTTCCAGGGACCTGGGGGCCATAGTTCCGGCGCCTATGGGCGCGTCAGCGCCCTGCACGCCGCCGCTCGTGCGGTCATCCTGATGCAACAGGCACTGCCCTCGGGCAGTTACCAGATCACGAACCTGACCGGCGGGAACTCGGTCAATTCGATCGCGTCCGACGGCCTCATCGAGATGAAGCTGACCGCCGCCAATGCCGCCGCGTACCAGAAGCTGGTAGCCGCCGTGACGAACGTGGCGGCTGACGGCGCCGCCGCTGAGAATGCGTTTCGAGGCGTGAAGGCCGGAGACGTGACGAGCGGAGCGCCGGCGACGGTTCGGTCTGTCGTCACGCCGTTCTGAAGGGTAGAACGCCCTCCATTGTCAGAACGTGAACTGCATACCAAAGCGCAGGTAGCGGCCGGTCTGAATCGCCTGCGGGTTCATCCACACCCGAGTCGCCGGATTGGCACCGAAGGTTTCGCTGAGCACCGTCACGGTGCCGGCGTTGAGCAGGTTGTAGGCGTCGAGCATGCCCTGCATCTTGTAGCGTCCGCCGAAGCGGAATGACTTCGAGACGCGCATGTCGAGGTTGTTGATGGTGTCGCGATACGAGGTGTTGCGCTCGATCAGATTGACGTTGATCTGCGTGGCGCCGGCGGTGCTGCCGATGATCGGCCGGCCGGCAATAGCCGCCGTCACGGGGTAGACCGCCTGGATGTCGGCGCCCGGCCGTGACGTGAAGCTGCCGCTCAACTGGATGTCGTAGGGCAGCGGATAGGTGCCAGAGAGCTTGAAGATGGTTCGAATCGGGCTCACCGGCTGGCAGAAGCGCAGCTGGTTGGGATCATCCCGCTGGTCGCAGTTCGCGGTGGCCAGGTCATCGAAGGTCACGCCGCCGAGCAGCATGCCGCCGCCATCGAGCCGGGCCGTGACCAGCGCGTCGAAGCCGTTGTAGGTGCGCGCGTTCAGTGCCGAGTAGGTGCGCACGTTGTCGCTTGGTGCGCCGACCTTGGCCGGATTGAGCGTAAACATCTCGATCGGATAGCCGCCGCCGCCCGGCAGGCGCGCGTCGAGCGGCGCCGTGATCGTGAAGGGCGTCCAGTCAGCTACGCCCAGATTCAGGTTGTCGGTCAGCGCCAGGTTGCTGAAGGTGCGGCGGTGATAGCCCATCGTCACCGCCATGCGTTCGACGAGCTCGTGCTGCACCGAGACGCCGTACTCCCAGTTCGATTCGCGCGCCAGGTCCGGGTCGGGGCGGATGGTGCCCGACGCCTGGCCGAAGTTGGCCGTGCCGCCAATGACCTCGCTGCGCTGCAGGGTGCCGGAGGAATCGAGCACCGACCGGTTGCCGTCCAGATCGACCCAGGTGCGCACTTCGCTCTGCACGGTCAGCGTGTTGAAGAGCTCGGCGTAGCCGAGCGCCGCCGAGGCGAGGTACTTGCCGGCGCTGGCTTTCACGGCCGTCTTGCCGTTGCCAAAGACGTCCCACGAGGCCGCGAGCCGGGTCGACCAGTTCTTCCAGTTCGGCACATCCTCCACCGCCGGCCGCTGGCGGGCCGTCACCCACGTGCTGGCGGGCGCCGAGACGGCCGGCACCTCGGCGTTGAAGTAGTCGTAGCGCGCGCCGAGGTTGATGGTCACGCGGCTGAGCGTCCAGGCATCCTGCACGAACACGCCGAAATCGGCATTCAGCCGCTCGATCGACTCGTCGATGGGGGTGTTGCGCACGGCCACCTGCGCCGGCAGGTTGTTGTTGAACCGGAGCTGCGCGATGTCGGCGTTGTTGGGCGTCGGCCAGCTGCGGGTGCGGTTACCCCATAAGTGGTTGAACCCGCCCTTGAGCGAGTGGCTGCCGGTGACATAGGCGGCCGACGCCCCCACCTGGTAGTTCTTCGTGGCACTCAGCGACGGGGCGGCGAAGGTGCCGGATGACACGCCGTTCGCGATCTCGAATTGCGGCAGGTCGTTCGCGCTGAAGCCCGGCTGGCGCTCGCGCAGAAAGCTCAGGTCGTACATCGTGAAGCCGGCGTCGAGCATCAGGCGATTGGTGGCCGTGCGGGTCCACTTGATCTGCGGCGTAAATCCTCTCGGGGTGTTCAGCACGTGCGACGCCGACAGCGTCGTGGTCGCGCCCAGCCCCTCAAACCGCTGGGCGTTCATCTGCTTGTCGAGATAGACGCGGACCTTGTCCTTGCGGCCGGCCTGCCAGGTGAGGCGGGTCACGTAGCTGTAGTTGGGCCACTGTTTCTGAAAGCCCTGCGTGCGATCGGGCAGCGTGACGTAGTTCTTGGTGTCGGTCAGTTTGTAGGTGAAGTAAAACCACAGCGCGTCGCGCTTGATCGGCCCACCGACTGAGGGGTTCAGCTCATAGGCATAGGCAATCCCCAGAGGCTCGGGGATGAAGGCCTTCACCGCATCCGACCGGTTATCGCTGGCGAGCGGGCCATTGGCGCCCTGCAGGAACACGATGCCCGAGAACTTGTTGCCGCCATCGCGCGGGATCATGTTGACGCGCAGCCCGCTCTGGGCGATCTCGGCGCTTTGGGCGCCCGTCTCGTAGGAGATCTCCTGAGCCATGCCGTCGTTCAGGTAGATGCCACTGAACTGGCCGCTGCCTTCGAGCAGGTTGAGCCGCATGCCGTCGACCATCACCACCTGATCGGCGGCCTGCGACCCGTAGATCGTCATGCTGGTCTGGCCAGACCCGACCGCGGTGACGGTCGTACCAGGAATCAGGTTGGCCCGAGCCTGCAGGCTGCGGGTCGAGGTCGGAATGGCGTCGAGCATGTCGCGGTTGACAACCACCGCCAATCGGTTGCCGCTGACATCAACCACCGGCGAGCTGCCGGTGACCACCACGGTCTCGGCCAGCGCGCCAACCTCCAGGTCGGCCGACACCGGCGCCGTAAAACTGCCCTGCAAGACGACCCCGTCACGTCGCACGGTCTTGAAGCCCGTCAGGGTAAAGGTCACCGAGTAGGTACCCGGCGGCAGGTCGACGATGCGAAACTGACCGGAGCCGTCGGAAATAGCGCTGCGGACCCGCTCGATCAACGCCGGGCTCGACGCCTCGACCGTCGCGCCCGGAAGGGCCGCCGCCGAACCATCGCGCACAATGCCGGCAATGGCCGCCTGGCCGTACGCCGCTGACGGAGCCAGCCCCATCCACAGACCAGCGACCGCGACACCGAACATGAAACGACGCATCTGCACCCTCCAGGTTGGATCGCCGCGCGAGGCGGCCTGATGCGGCGGACTATAGCACCGTTGTCGGCGGCGACGACTACTGGCGGCTGCCTGGGCGTGACAGCCCGTGGCCCAGCTCGAACATGCCTGGCAAGGCAATCGGCAACTTGCCGCCAATCGCCATCTCACCGGCCAGCGCCTTGATGGCGGCGCGCTCCGAGGCATCGGAGAAATCGTAGGTCAGCATCACCGCCGGCGCCTCGGGCATGCCGATGGCCGTGTAGGGATTGCCGAACAGCACCGACACGAACGGCTGCTTGCGCCGATCGGTGGCGCGCGCGATGTCTTTCAGGAATTGCTCAAGCTGCGGCGCCAGGTCAAGCCGGCCACTGCCAGACGAAGCGCGGACGTAGATGCCAGCGACTACCGCATCGTACTTCGCCGCCAACGCGCGCACCATCTCCAGCTCCGTCGGGGTAGTTCGGTCGGAGATTTCAAATGCCTCGGTGGCCGCCCACCGCGCCTTGAGCCCGGGAATCATCGTCCGGCTCGGCGCGGCAATGCGCCAGCCAGACGGGTAGTCGAGCACCGAGAGATACATCACGCTGCCAGTCCGCGGCATCGTCAGCGGCACCATGGCGCGCTCGTCCTTGATCAGGGTAATGGCGCGGTCGCTGACCGCTTGGGCCACCGCTTCGTGCTTGCGGCCACCAGTCAGCAAGGTTGCTGTTTCGAGGTTGACCGTGCGCGTCTTGTGCAGACCCAGTCGCGCCTTCGACTCAAGCAAGCGACGAACGGAGCGCTCGACCTGCGCGCGAGGAATGGTGCCGTCCTTCACGGCGGCAACCAGTGCGGTGGCGGCCGCCGCGGAGTCGGGCGAATCGAGAATGGCATCCACGCCGGCTGTCACCGCCAGCACCGCGGCTTCACCGGGCGATGCCATCTTGGTGATGGCCGCCATCTTCATGGAATCGGTGAAGATCAAGCCATCGAACTTCATCTGGCCGCGCAACACGTCGCCAATGATGATCGGGCTGAACGTGGCCGGCCGCTTCTCGGGATCGATCGCCGGCATCTCCATGTGCGCCACCATCACCCCGGCGGCACCGGCGGCCATGCCGCCCTGGAACGGCGGCAACTCGACGGTGTCAAGCCGGCTGCGCGGATGCGCGATGATCGGCAACCCGAGGTGCGAATCCACATCCGTGTCGCCATGACCCGGGAAGTGCTTGAGCGTGGCCAGCATGCCGGCTTCCTGCAGACCGGTGACCCAGCCGTTGACCATCGCGCCGACGCGAGCAGGATCTTCACCGAACGATCGGATGTTGATCACCGGGTTGCGCGGGTTGTTGTTCACATCCGCCACCGGCCCGAAGTTGACATGGACGCCAATAGCGCGGCTCTCGAGGCCCACTACTTTGCCGGCTTCATACGCGAGCCGCGGATCGCCGGTGGCGCCAAACGCCATGGCGCGCGGAAACCTGGTGGTGCCGGCGACGCGCATGGCCACGCCCCACTCGAAGTCGGAGGTGGTCAGTAGCGGCAACGCCGAGACCGCCTGCAGCCGGTTGAACAGCGACGCCAACTCGAGCGGCTGCCCCAGGATCACCGGGCCATAGGTGTTGTTCAGCATCACGTTCGGCATCGGCTCGGTGCCGCCAAACGCGATTAGCCCGCCGATGTGTGACTCGTGGATCAGCTTGACCAGCGCTTCATACGAGTCGCTGTCGCTACTGAGATAGGTGGAGTTGAGCGGCGCGAAGATCATCTGCCCCACCAACTGCTCGAGGGTCAGCTTCTTGAGTGTCGCCGCCACCCACTGCTGGGCAGCCTTGTCGAGCGCCGGCTGCGCGGTCGGCGCCATGGTGGCCAGCAGCAGGATCACCGTCAGCGGCAGCAGCCGTTTCATCGCCACCACTATAATCGACGGGTGAGCCACACCGAACACCAGGCGCTGGCGCCCGACCGGGCGCGGGTCTTTGTCCTGACCGTCAGCGACACCCGCACCGACGAGACCGACACCGCCGGCCGCGCCATCATCGACCTGCTGCGCGACGCCGGCCACGCCGTGGCGGGCAAGGCGATCGAGCCGGATGAGCCATCGCGCGTGGCCGAACTGGTGCGCCAGCAGGCCGCCATCGCCGACGTCGACGCCATCATCACCACCGGCGGCACCGGGCTCACGAGCCGTGACAGCACGTTTGAAGCGATTGATGGGCTGCTCGACAAGCGCCTGCCGGGATTCGGCGAGCTGTTTCGCATGCTGAGTTACCACGACATCGGCACGGCCGCGATGATGAGCCGCGCCGGCGCCGGCACCATCGGCCGCGTGATCGTCATCTCGCTGCCTGGTTCGGAGAAAGCCGTTCGTCTCGCCATGACCAAGCTGGTGATTCCGGAACTCGGTCACATGATTCAACAGGCGGGCAAATAGATGGCCAAGACCGAGATGCGTCCCATCAAGGACACCATTCCACTGGAGGAAGCCCGGCAGCTGATCGCCGCGGCGTGCGGCGCGATCATGCGCCGCGAATGTATTCCCCTGCTCGACGCCAACGGACGGGCCGCCGCCGTGGACGTGCTGTCGACGCGCGACGTGCCGCCGTTTTCTCGCGCCGGCATGGACGGCTACGCGGTGATCGCCGGCGACACGGTCGGCGCCAGCCGCTACGACCCGAAGACGCTGCGGGTGATCGAGAAGGTCTATACCGGCCAGATGCCGACGCTGCCGCTCACGCCAGGCACGGCCGTCGAAATCGCCACCGGCGCGCCGATGCCCGCCGGCGCGGATGCCGTCGTCATGGTGGAGGAAACCGAGAGAGCCGGCGACGAGGTGCGGATCCAGACGCCGGTCTATCCCCGCCAGAATGTCGGCCGCCAGGGCGCCGACATCGTGATTGGCCAGACCGTGATTCGCGACGGCGAGATCCTGAACCCGAGCCGCATCGGCGCGCTGGCGGCACTCGGCCTCGGCGAGGTCGAGGTCTACGCGAAACCCACCGTGGCGATTCTCTCCACCGGCAACGAAATCGTCGACCCCGGCCAGGAGCTGCAGCCGGGACAGATCTACGACATCAACAAGTTCACGCTGAGCACGATTATCCAGGAACACGGCGGCGTGCCCAGGCTGTTCACGACCGCGCAGGACACGATCGAGGCGCTCGAGGAAGCAGTCGATACGGCGCTTGGGCGCCGAAGCCCTGGCCAAGGCGGCTGCGAGATGCTGGTGTTCTCCGGCGGCAGTTCGGTTGGCGAGCGTGACCTGATTCTCGATGTGATCGGCCGCAAGGGCGAGATCCTGTTTCACGGCATTGCGGTCAAGCCCGGTAAGCCGACGGCGTTTGGCATCATCGAGGGCAAGCCGATGTTCGGCCTGCCGGGCTACCCGACCTCGTGCCTCTCGAATGCCTACCTGCTGCTGGTACCGGCGCTGCGGGCGATGGCACGCCTGCAACCGCGTCACACGCACACGGTGAGCCTGCCGCTCGGCCAGCGGATCGTCTCCACCACCGGCCGGCACCAGTTCTATACCGTGAGGATCGTCGATGGCCAGGCGATGCCCGCGTTCAAGGCCTCCGGCGACATCACCTCGATGTCGCAGGCCGACGGCTACATCGAGATCCCGGCACAGACCGAGATCGCTGAGAAGGGCGAGATCGTGGACGTCAAGCTGTT